>DATJJD010000213.1:0-19285 GCA_035492545.1 Puia sp. | reverse complement strand
AACCTGTCGCAAGCGTTAAATAGGGTAAAAACCAGGCCTCGTTATAATACATACGTAGGCTGGTAAACTTTAGATTTATTTCTGTTAAAAAAAAAGCAACTTTTTTTCAAAAGCTGCTCTTATTTACCCTCGCTTGCGTATTACGGGTTGATAATCAGTTTATTAGTATTATTTAGGCATGAAGACATGATCGACGACATAAATGACCCCATTGCTTTGGTAGACGTCTTTTATCGTTACGGTAGCCATGCCCCCTTTTTCATCTTTTAGAACGAAGCCGCCCCCTTTCATCATGACCCATAGTTTACCCCCGGCCACGGTGGTGAGCTCGGCTTTGCCATTGCCCGCTTTGATCTTCATGGCCAGTTCTTTCGAATCCAGTTTGCCGGACACAACATGGTAGGTGAGGATACTGGTCAGCATGGCCTTATTTTCCGGCTTGATGAGGGTCTCGACCGTGCCTTTGGGCAGGAGGTCGAAGGCCTCGTTCGTGGGAGCAAAGACGGTGAAGGGGCCCGCACTTTCCAGGGTCTCCACCAGTCCGGCGGCTTTTACGGCGGTGACCAGGGTGGTATGATCTTTTGAATTTGCAGCATTTTCAATGATGTTCTTGGACGGGTACATAGCAGCGCCTCCCA
Organism: Puia sp.; assembly: GCA_035492545.1. GTDB lineage: Bacteria > Bacteroidota > Bacteroidia > Chitinophagales > Chitinophagaceae > Puia. Next base: position 18,647 of record DATJJD010000213.1, on the reverse strand, counting down.
CGGTGACTGTCTTTTCCTGCGCGAAAGAAGTATTAATCAGTATGGCAGCAACGACGGTAAATCCGATATTTCGTAACATGATCATAAGTTTTTAATAATAAATTATTTTAATATCTGCACGTCGTTACATGTAATCAACATGAATACATACGGTGAGATGTTTTGATCCGGATTTCCCAAATTGGAATTAATTTTTAGGGGAGTGGTTTCCGAGGGGACCCACTCGTGGGCGCCCGGTTGTGAACCAGGCGCTTAGCTTATCGCGGCTGGGGTCCTAAAAAGGATATTATTTCCATGGTACCTAACCGGGTGGAACCCGAACATAGTAACTTTTAGTACTTTCGGCGAAAGAATACTTATATGGCGCATTGGCTGGTTAAATCGGAGCCTGACGTTTACAGTTGGGATCAGTTCGTAAAAGATAAGGAGACTGTCTGGAGCGGGGTACGGAATTACGCGGCCCGTATCCATCTGAGAGCAATGAAGAAAGGGGATGAGGTCTTGTATTATCACAGTAATAAAGGAACGGAGATCGTTGGTATCGCGCAGGTCATAAAAGAGCAATACCAGGACCCTACAACAGAGGACGATGCCTGGGTGGCGGTGGACCTCAAGCCGCTGAGACGATTGAAGAAACCTGTGGGCCTGGCGGCGATCAAGGAGGACAAACAACTGGCCGATATGGCCCTGGTGAGGCTGGGACGTTTGTCTGTGCAGCCCGTTACGGATAAAGAATGGGACATCATCATGAAAATGGGAGGGGAGAAGTAGGTTATTTAACTTTTTTTATTGGGTTACTTTTAATAGGTCGCGGGAATCAACAGGCGGTTCCCGGGGCCTTTTTTATGTATTTATGTAATAACCTTATTTCTGCATCTAAGCAGGTAACCATCCAAATCATCTAATCATGCGACTCCTGTCATTAACAGTGCCGGCAGCATTGCTGCTATTGCTGTCCGCTGCCTGTAATCATACCAGTAATCAAAAGGCGGATATTTTATCCGGACAAGTTCAGGAAGTGGAAATGAAAGCTCCTGCTGATCGTGAAACATCAGGCACCCCGGCAGATTCAGCGGTTGCCGGGGCTATGGGAAATGAAGAAGGGCAGGCGCCGATCAATACTTCCGCCGCTCAGTCTCCTACTGGTAAGCGACCAATGTCACCCGTTAGCCCGTCGGGCACCTCAGCGGCGCAAGCCAACCCGGATTGGGATAAGAAGATCGTAAAGACAGCAGATCTTCAGGTGGAAGTAAAAAATTATCAGTCATTTTATGATCGGCTGCACCGGGCAGTGAGGCAGTCTGGCGGCTATGTAGCCCAGGAGCAGCAAAGCCAGTCCAGCTATAAAATCGAGAATACGGTGAGTATAAAAATCCCGGTGGAGCAGTTTGACGAGGTCTTGTTGCAACTGGCTTCCGATAGTGACAGGCTGGTTGAAAAAAAGATCAATGCGGATGATGTCACGCTGCAGATCGTGGATATCAAATCACGGCTGGAGACCAAAAGGGAGGTACGTGAGCGGTATCTCGATCTGCTGAAACAGGCCAGGAATATGAATGAGATCCTGAAAGTGCAGAATGAGATCAACGATATACAGGAGCAAATGGAAGGAGCGGCGGGTAGGATCGCCTATCTGAGCCATTCCGCTGCTTTCAGCACCCTCCGGCTTAATTTTTACCAGGTATTGGATGCGGGGGCTAAAAATGAGCAGGCACCTTCCTTCCTGCATAAGATAAAGGATGCATTGGCTCTGGGCTGGGACGGGATCAGCACGGTATTGATCGGACTCATCACCCTGTGGCCTTTATGGATAGGGGTGGGACTGGTGTGGATGGGCGTCCGGAAATGGCGGTCGACTTCAGGGAAGCGGCCGGCTGCTTCCTTATCCGGGGCTGTATTCAGTCCAACCAAGGACTAAGGATATGCCGTATTTTATTTATTTTGCGGGTATGAAAAAATTGGTGGTACTAACCGGGGCCGGGATCAGCGCGGAAAGTGGGCTAAGAACTTTCCGGGACAGCGACGGGCTCTGGGAAGGATATGAGGTAACGGAGGTGGCTACCCCACGAGCCTGGAGGAAGGACCCGGGTTTGGTGCTTGATTTTTACAATATGCGTCGCCGGGATATAGGAAAAGCTCATCCTAATGCCGCTCATTCAGGCCTGGCTGAGCTCGAAAAAGACTTCGACGTATCTATTATCACCCAGAATATAGATGACCTGCATGAGCGGGCGGGGAGCAAAAAGGTGCTGCACCTGCATGGCGAGATCTTTAAGATGCGCAGCGAGGCGGATGAATCTCTTATTTATGAGATCCGGGAAGATATCACACTGGGGCAACTGGCGGATGATGGGGCGCAATTACGTCCTCATATCGTATGGTTTGAGGAGCCGGTGCCTTTGATCGCGGAGGCGGCGGCCCTGGTAAGGGCGGCCGATATCTTTGTCGTAGTAGGGACCTCCCTGGTGGTGTATCCCGCAGCCGGGCTGGTGGACTATGCCGTAAGAGGCATCCCGAAATTCATTGTGGACAAGACCATCCCCTATACTTCTGTGATCTATAACCTGACGGCCATCGAACAGCCCGCGTCCCTGGGGGTGAAAGAGCTGCAGGAGAGGCTGACGTCGTTGCGGTAGGGTATGGTACTCTGGGCAGGCATATAGAAAAGACGGGGGAATCGAAGCTTCCGGGGAAGGGAGAAAGATTCGGCAGACTTGTCGGCAGGATGATAGGAAGGAAAGACTGAGGGGATCTATCGACTGGACAGTTAAAGAAGAGACTGAGGATGGAGTCTGTCAAGCAAGGAATAGAAGTGGGATGCCAGAAGACGGAACCTGTCTGCAAGGCATTAGGAGAGAAGACAGAGGGGGCAACGGCAATCAGGATATTTAGGTTTTTTCTAACAAAGAGTTTTCTAACATTGCAGGCAAATGGAGCAAAAAAGAAAGATTTTTTTAACGCTCGGCCTGCTTTTCATGGTACACTGCTCCTTTTGCCAGCTGTCTCAGCAGGTAGAGCAGCTGATCGCTTATTCCAAAAGGAATGTACCGGCCGGTTATAGTCCCCGTCTCAATATACTGACCCTTACTCCAAAAGGCAACCTGCATTATCTTTTCCCTCTTTATCATGCTTTTAAGGATGAGACGAAATTCAAAAAGATCTATTCCGATAAAGGATATTATGATGAGCTGAGCCAGTATTTTGCTTTTGCGGGGGATTATCTGGCGGCTCAGCAATACCTGGTGAAAAGTTTTGACAGCGTCGAAGATGGCACCCGGAGGAAGGTATTCAAAATAGTGGAAGGCCTTAAAAATATCGAACATGTCGATGCCCGGCGGTATATCAACTTCATCGCGAAGAAGAACCGGGTCATCATGATCAATGAAGCCTACAGTAAACCGCTGCACCGGGCCTTCACGCTGTCCCTGCTGGGGGACCTGTACCGCCAGGGGTATCATTATCTGGCCATGGAGATGCTGAATAATTTTACCGATCACAGCTTATCCAAACTTACGTTGCGCACGGGCTATTATACGGCAGAACCGGTGGCGGGAGAACTGGTAAGATCCGCTATCGCCATGGGATATACGCTGGTATCTTATGAAGATACGGCCGCTTCCCGGCATACGGTGGGGCAGCGGGATTCTGTCCGGGCCCTGAACATTTACAAGGTCCTGCAGCAGGATACGGCTGCTAAAATCCTCGTACATGCCTCCTATGCCGATATCAGTAAAAAGATGTCCCCGGATGGCTATATTCCGATGGGGCTGGCTTTTAAGAATCTGTCAGGTATCAATCCCGTCACCATCGATCAGACCGATATGACGGAAGAAAGTAATTTCGGATATGGGCGTGTCTTCTACCAGGCTTATCTGCAAAAATATCCCCTGAAGGTCCCTTCGATCGCCCTGATCGACAATGAGCCGGTGAATGTCACCAATAACGATTTGTATGATCTCTCTGTCATTCATCCCATGGTCACTTACCAGGACGGGAGACCAAACTGGCTGACCCTGGGGGGCATGAGACAGACCTTTTATGTAAAACCTCCGTCTGTCAACACCTTCCTGGTGCAAGCCTACTACCAGGACGAGATAGCGGGGAATGATAATAAACCCTGGCAGTTGGTGCCCGCAGATCAAACCTATATAACCGGTGGAAAGAAGAATTACCTGCTCTATCTGAAAAAAGGTAAGTATACGATCTATTTCAGGGACATCGATTATCACATTCTCAGCACGCTGAATATTGAGGTCAACTAGAGTTGACGGGAGAAGCCGATCGACGACCTGGTCTCACCGGGGGCAGGCGGCGGGCCCGGTGGGTTGGGTGACCCGGATGGTACGAAGATTAGCGCGAACTTCTCTCCTCAAACCGAATACCTTCTTCCGCCAGTTCGTTCAGCACGGGCTCATAGATCTCCGGCAAAATAGGGATGTGAAGACCGGTCAGTCGTTGCATTTTCTTTTCCAGGATCAGTTTGGCGGCAATGCCCAGGGGCAGTCCCACTGTCTTGGCCATCGCCGTCTCCAGGGGATCCGTTCCTTTAACAAGGAGGCTGCTGGTCTCCTCGTATTGTTTGCCCTCGACCGTATAAGTTATTTCGTGTAACATGACGATCATATCCTTATCATGGGACCCCATGGCCAGCCTGGTCTCCAGGAGGTGCTGCAGAATGTCGGCAGATGTCCGGGCCCCGGGTGGGACAGGGATATTATCAAATAGCCCCAGAAAGGTCAGCAGGTCGCGGTTGCCGTCGTTTACAAAGGGAAGGATGGGCGCGGACCAGGCGGATAGGGTGAGGCCGGGTATCGCTGGTTGACCAGGAGTGGTATCGCGTGCAGCCTGGCTGGTTTTGGTTTCGCCGGGAGGCTGGTTGGCTGCGCCGATACCGGTAGACTGGAGGGCAGAAGACTGGTCCCTGGCTGGACCGCCTGCGGGGTGAGAAGCCTGTATACTGGCCGGAGTGGGGCCCGGCAAAGGGGCCTGGTCGGCGATCAGGCTGGTTTCATGCAGGGAGGCTTGATCAGCGGTCGAGCTGACCTCCGGCAGAGGGGTGTGATCGTCTGTCAATCCTGCCCTTACGATGGGGGCCCATCCCTGGCAAAAATCCGGGTAACGCAGTGTAGTTCGCAGAAAGGTGGCCGCTTCTTCCAGGCCATAGAGTGGAATGTAGCTAAGCGAGTCCCTGTTGGGGTACCAGCTCAGGGGCTGTTCCAGCCCTTCGATAACCACCTGTCCGCACTGTTCAAAGAGCTGCTGATAGGTCCTGCCGATAAGCTGACCGTTCTCCTTATACCGGGCCCCGGCTGAGCCCGCCAGCACTACGTTCCGGGGGTTCCAGCTTATTTTATAATGCCAGGGATTGTCGTCGCTCTCAGGGGCTACCAGCCCACCTGTATGGGAGCGGAAAGAGAGAATACGCCCCTTTTTGGCCCGGATCCGGTGTATCAGCTGCATAGCGCTCATATGATCGATACCCGGGTCCAGTCCCATTTCGCCGATAAACAGCAGCCCTTTCTCCCGGATAGCGGGCTCCAGGGCCTTTATGGACTCATCCAGGTAGGAGGCCGTCAGCAGGTCTTTCCCCCATTTTACGCAGGAGACGGCCACGAGATAATGAAGGGCCGGCGGGAGCAGGGAGATGACGATGGCTGCGTCGTTGATAAGGGCGTCCCTTTCGGGCTCGTTTTCGACCTGGATAGCCACAGCTTTTGCATGGAGGGCTGTTCCGACTTTGGATTGGGCAAGGGAAAGATTGCTTTCTGCCACTACCAGTTCCCAACCCCGGGAAGCCGTCTCCCGGACCAGATACCGGATCAGACAGGTGGCTGATTTGCCGGCGCCAAACAAGAGTATTTTTGTCATAATGGAGGCACAATTTAATATCTTTTGTTAAGCGACTGTAAATCATCTAAGGATTAAACCTTTCCGGCATAATTCTGTCATAGGATGTCTGCCGCCCGGCCGGCCCGTCGGCGTAATCGGAGAGAGGCGGCACTATCTATTTAAACTATTCCTATGGTCTCTTCACCACCGGTAACATCCGGCATTAAACGATATAAGGGCAAATGGGGGCCTGACCAGGCCGCTCATTTATTGAAACGAACCCTTTTCGGGGTAAAAAAAGAAGACCTGGACTCTTTTTCCAAAAAGTCGCTGAAAAAAGCTGTACGGGAGCTGATCTACACGGACTATCCCTTCCCTGATCTCCCCCTTAACAATTACAATGACGATAAATATACCGACCCGGAGATCCCTGCCGGCGAAACCTGGGTCTCTTCCTTAAAATACGACGGAATGAACAATGGCCGCCGGAAGAACTCTTTTAAATCCTGGTGGATGGGCCTGATGATCCATCAGGACCGCAGCATCCGGGAGAAAATGGTCTTGTTCTGGCACAATCACTTTGTAACGGAAAGCAACACAGTGGACAATGCCTTGTTCTGTTATCAGTACAATGTATTGTTACGACGGCATGCATTGGGCAATTTTAAGGAGTTTGTCAAAGCGATGACCGTGGAGCCGGCCATGCTGCGTTACCTGAACGGGTATGCCAATACGCGGAAAGCCCCGGATGAAAATTACGGACGGGAATTACAGGAGTTGTTTACCATCGGGAAAGGGCCCGGATCGCATTATACCGAAGAGGATGTAAAAGCCGCTGCCCGGGTATTGACGGGTTATACGCTTCAATACAAGACCTTTACTTCCTCTTTCGACCCCAACCGGCATGATGAGGGCGACAAACAGTTTTCCGCCTTCTATGATCACCGGCTGATCAAAGGCATCAAGGGGAAAGAGGCCAGGGCGGAACTGGATGAATTGCTGGACATGATCTTTGCCCGGGAAGAGGTATCGAGATTTATCTGCAGGAAGCTGTACCGCTTCTTCGTTTACCATACCATCGACGAGACAACCGAAAAAAATGTCATCGAGCCGCTGGCGACCCTGTTCCGGAAAAAAGACTATGAGATTCGCCCGGTATTGGAAGTCTTGTTCGAAAGCCGTCATTTTTTTGATCCTGCCAATTACGGAAGTATGATCAAGAGTCCCCTGGATTTTACGGTGGGGTTATGCAGAGAGTTTGACCTGATTTTCCCTGCCGGGGCTGACTACCCGGATCAATATGGGTTTTGGGAGCAAATCCGAAACCAGGCGGCGGGGTTGCAGCAGAATATCGGCGATCCGCCCAATGTTGCCGGCTGGCAGGCCTATTATCAGGAGCCGGAGTTTGATAAGCTTTGGATCAGTTCGGACACCTTACCCAGGCGTAACCAGTTCACGGACCGGATGATCGGCGCAGGATTGAGCCGTAAAGACAAGAAACTCTTTATTGACCCGATAGCATTTGCCTCCGGTCTCTCAAACCCGGAAGATCCCGATCAGCTGATAATAGATGCTGTCAGGGCCCTGTACCGGGTGGAACTGCCGGCAGAACAATTGCGGCTGATCAAGACCAATATCCTTTTATCGGGGCTGGTAGGCATGACGTCGGACCACTACTGGACGGCAGCCTGGTTATCCTGCCGGGATAATCCTGCTGATAAGAATAACAGGACTATTGTAACCACCCGGCTAAAGGCCCTTTTGAAACATCTCATGGATCTGCCTGAATATCAGTTGATGTAAACAGGGGGTGGGAAATGTAAATTAATAAGCCATGAAAAGAAGAGATTTTCTTTTTCGGACCATTCCATCGGTCGTGTTGCCATCACTGATCAATGGATTTTCCATTCGTGCCCTGGCTTCCTCTCCATGGGCGAGAGCAGTGGGAGAGTCCATAGACTCCGATCATGTATTGGTGCTGGTGCAGCTCAATGGAGGCAATGATGGCTTGAATATGGTGATCCCCCTGGAGGCCTATGATGCTTATCATGCGGCGCGGGCCAATATTGCTATTCCGGAGGATTGCATCCTGAAGCTGAATGGGTATGAGGGGACGGGACTGAATCCCGCTATGCCCGAGCTGCAGAATTTATTTAACGAAGGCCGGTTGACCATCGTCCAGGGAGTGGGTTACCCGCAGCCAAATTTTTCCCATTTCAGAGCTACCGATATCTGGCTTACCGGGGCGGATGCCGGTCAGATCCTTCCTACGGGGTGGGCTGGTCGTTATCTCCATGAACAATACCCTCGTTTCCCGGAGGATTATCCTAATCCGGCCATGCCGGATCCATTGGCGATCCAGATCGGTTCCCTGGTATCTCCCGCTCTCCAGGGGCCAACTCTGACTATGGGAATGGCTATCAGCAATCCCAATAGTTTTTATGACCTGATCAATGACCGGACTGATGCGGCGCCTGCCAGCAGGGCGGGAGATCAACTCGCCTATATCCGGGAGATGTCCGTGAAGACGGATCAATATGCAGGGGTGATAAAAGCTGCTGCACAAAAGGTGACGAAACAATCGGATAAATATCCCGCGGCGGGGAAGAACACGCTGGCGGATCAATTGAAGATCGTAGCACGTCTGGTGGCGGGTGGGTTGAAGACTAAGATTTATTTGGTGGGCATGGGAGGATTTGATACCCATGCCAAACAGACAGATGTGGGTGATACGACGACGGGCGCGCATGCAAGGCTGCTGTCAAAATTATCAGAAGCCATTGGCGCCTTCCAGGATGATGTACATTTTTTGAAGGTGGAGGGACGGGTGACCGGTATGACCTTTTCCGAATTCGGCCGGCGCATACGGTCGAATGCCAGTGGCGGTACAGATCATGGAACCGCTGCTCCTGTCCTGTTGTTTGGCAACAGCTTACAGGGAGGCATTATCGGAAATAATCCTTTACTGCCAGCGAGTGCTACCGTAAATGACAATATACCTATGCAATTTGATTTCAGGGCCTTATATGCCAGTTTGCTGGAAAAATGGCTGGGTGTGGACCCGGCCGTAACGGCTTCTGTGCTGCTAAAGGATTATTCCTTGTTGCCGTTGATTCATCCTGTTGTGGGATAAGGTGAGGATGGCTATTCAGGTAGCGGGAAAGGTCTAAGAAAACGATTTAGCAAGACGGGAGTAGAATCAGGATGCCTCGAGAAACGAAGGATTGCCTTTTCAAAACGAGGTTTTACCTTTTCAATTGGATGGCGCCCAGGTCTTTTTCCACTCCTGGGCCAACGACAACTTCTTCAAAGCGGGCATCCTGGAAGGGCTTTTTTGCTTCGATATGCACCTGCCAGCGTCCGGGATTAACCGTCGGGAGATAATATTCTCCGTCGATACCTGCCATTTTGATGGAATCCTTGCCTTGAACGGCCCAGACTTTTTCGGCTGCTTCTGCCGGTAATATAGTAGCGTGCAGTGAAGATGTCTGCAATAACTTGACTGCATGTACGCTGGTAACTCCTATCAACACCAGACATAATTGAACCATTGCGTTTCTCATCTCAGTTTCGATTTTTAGCGTTCATAATTAATTAATGCGACTACTAATCAGGTGCGGGCGATGCATGCTGAAACAGGCGATTAATTAAGAGATTGAACAGACGGCGGGTTCAGGGATGATATAATTTCCAACTACTATGCCAAATGAGAAGAATTGAAAGAAAAAACCATTTATCAAATTGTTAATGAGCGATAAATCCGTTAGATTTTTTTGTTAAGTCATTTTTTGTCTATCGGATTGCCACTGTCATCAGAGTGCGGAATAGGATAACCCCAATTCCTTTGAATTGACGAGGGTGATCTTGTATTGAACTTTTATTCCGCGGGAGCTATTAGGAGCTTCCTGCATCAACGCGGATCCGGGGCCGATGCCACGGAAATAGAGATTTTCTGTCTTGAACACTTTTTTGTTAGCTTGTATATACTGAACTTCTACCACTACCAGGTCCAGGGGATAAACGGATTTATTACTGACCGTTAGCTGAACCCCGGAGATGCCTCCAAAAGTGCCCACTGTATAGCTATTGGTACCTACAGAGACCAGGTTGGAAAGATTGGTCCGAAGGACTTCTTTATCGACCTTATCTATTGGTTGTTCCGCGCGGTGACTGGCTTCCCGGTGGACGACCGGAAGGCCTACCAACGCAGAATCTTTAACAATGGAAGGCGCGGCGGCCATCTTTTGCGCGGGTAAGGATTTTTCTTTGACTCCAACCGGCTTTTTGGGCGTGGCCGTTGTTGTTAGGGTCGCTGTCAGTTTCGTTGTACCCGTTGAATTTGCTGAACTGACCGTATCCGTAAAGGAAGTCTGCAGGGCAGGGGTAGACGAAGCTGCAGATCCATTGCCATCCGTGTGCGTGATAACCGGCGGTGGAATAATTGGACTCTTTTTTGCAGGGATGTTTTGCGCGAAACCCAGCCTGTCTTTGTTGATGGACAGACCGATGAAAATACCTGCGGCGAGTAAGGCCAGCACACACAATACTACGGCAACGGGCTGCCAGATCCTGGATCTATTCCCTCTTTTGCCGCTGCGGGGCATTATTTCCACATGGGCGCCATAATCTTCATGGGCCTGGGCAGATTCAGCCTCAACAAAGAGGGGGGTAGCCGGAGCGGCCGGCTCATACGAGGGCGCATAGGGCGACTGGGTAACGGAGGTGACGGAGGGGGGTGTTTTCACGGTAATAGCTTCACGGGGAGCAGCTTCTCTGGTGGCAGGAGTTCCCCTGCCTGCAGGAAGGGTAACATAGATGATCCTTTTTCCAGGAACGGCGGAAGGCTCTCCGGAAAGAACAGAAGATGATTTTAACTGAACAGTGGGGGTAACCGAAGCATTCTCCTGGGAAGGCTTCTTATAAAATCGGTCGAAAGGCTGTTCTTCTACAGCAGGAGCAAAAGATCGTAGCTCTTCCACTTCGGAAGGATAACGCCAGGCGGCGCTCTTCCCTTCTATCCAGACGAGGTCATAAGCTTTCAGTCCTTTAGCCTTTAAGTCGTCAAAGGTGTAAGGACCACTTTCCTTATTATCACGTAATAACAAATACTTAGTCATCCAACTTCCGGTTAAGAGGTATATTAATCAATAAAACATAATCCAAGGGATATGGATAACAACAGCAAATTTTTCGCCGGATATTGTGAATAGTAAGTTATACTGGAAGGCTGTTGAAAGGGATTGACAAGACAAATTTAGTATTTCCGTTAATATTATCATAGTCCCCGGTAATCTTTCTGGTCAGATTTGTTAATATTATCGATCTTACCGAAATTAGCCTCCGAACACACCAATTTGATTTTCAAACAGAAAAATGAACGATATGGACGCTGCTATACAGGGAAAAGTGGATTTATGGCTGAAAGGGAACTATGATCAGGCTACAAAGGATGAAATTGCCCGTTTACAGAAGGAGAATCCTGCCGAACTGACGGAAAGTTTCTACCGGAGCCTTGAATTCGGGACTGGAGGGCTGAGGGGCATTATGGGAGTCGGCACGAACCGGATGAATAAATATACGGTAGGTATGGCTACCCAGGGTTATGCCAACTACCTGAAAAAGTCTTTTCCGGACCGGGAGGTCAGGGTTGCTATCGCTCATGATAGCCGGAATAATAGTCGATTCTTTGCGGAAACTACCGCTAACATATTCGCAGCCAATGGGATAAAGGTTTTTTTATTCCAGTCGCTGCGGCCTACTCCCGAACTGAGCTTTACCATCCGCACGCTGCATTGCCAGGGCGGAGTGGTCTGTACTGCTTCGCACAATCCCAAGGAATATAACGGTTATAAAGCTTATTGGGACGATGGAGGGCAATTGGTGCCTCCCCACGATAAGAATGTCATCAAAGAGGTGGAAAAGATCCATTCCGTGGACGAAGTGAAGTGGAGTGGGGGTGAAGCCAATATCACTATGATCGGAAAAGATATCGATGAGGCGTATATCAGCATGGTGAGGGACCTCTCCGTATACCCGGAAATCATTGAAAAACAGCATAATCTGCGTATCGTCTATACTCCGATACATGGGACGGGGATCAAGCTGGTGCCGGAAGTATTGCAGCGATTTGGCTTCAGCAACGTACATGTGGTGGACGAGCAGGCTACCCCGGATGGGAATTTCCCCACGGTGATCTATCCTAATCCTGAAGAAAGCGAGGCGATGAGCATTGGGCTGAGAAAGGCCAAACAGATCGACGCGGATATCCTGCTGGGAACGGATCCCGATGCGGATCGGGTGGGGATTGGGGTTAAAGACAAAAAAGGGGACTGGGTCCTCATGAATGGCAACCAAACGGCTGTGCTGGCTTTCAATTATATGATCGAAGCCCGGAAAGCAAAGGGTATTGCCCAGCCTAACGATATGGTAGTCAAAACAATAGTCACTACCGACCTCATCGATGAGATCAGCAGACGCAATCAGATAAAATGTTATAATGTACTGACCGGGTTCAAATATATCGCGGAGCTGATAAAAGAGAAAGAGGCTACGGAACATTATGTCATCGGAGGAGAGGAGAGCTATGGCTTAATGATCGGCTCCCGCATCCGGGATAAGGATGCCGTCAGCGCGGTGGCCCTTTTGTGTGAGATGGCCGCTTATGAAAAGGATAAAGGCCGCAGCCTGTATGATAAGCTGATCGAGCTGTATGTTCAATATGGTTTTTATAAGGAATCGCTGATCTCCATTACCAAGAAAGGAATGAACGGGCAGAAGGAGATTGCCGATATGATGAGCGCCTACCGCAGCAATCCTCCAGCGACCATCAATGGCTCCGCGGTGGTACAGTTACTGGACTATGAGCTGAAGACCGGCAAGAATCTCCAGACCGGGGAGTCCTGGGCTATCCAGCTTCCCCAGTCCAATGTGCTGCAATTTATCCTGGCGGATGGATCAAAGATCTCTGCCCGTCCTTCGGGGACCGAGCCAAAGATCAAATTCTATTTCAGCGTGCATACCAAGCTGGATAATGCCGCCGACTTCGATGCCGTGCATGCTTCCCTGAACGCCCGCATCGATGGGATCATTCAGGATATGAAATTGAAATAGGGTTCACCGGGTGCATCAGGAACCGGCCGGCAGCTTATGGTTGTTGTCCGGGAGACAAAGAATTATATCCAACCGATTGCATATGTTTAAAAAAGCTTGTCTTTTTGTCGTCGCCCTGCTGGGTGCGTTTTCCCTTTGGGCTACTATTACTCCGCGAGACATAACCGGCTTCAGTCCTGCCGGACCAGGCGCCGGGTCGGTGCGACTACCCGGAATTTTTGGAGACAACATGGTCCTGCAACGGGAAAAGGCCATTGCCATCTGGGGATGGGCGAATGCCGGAGAAAAGATAACGGTGCTGTTCAACCAGCAGACAAAAACATCGAAGGCAGATAAAAAGGGTTCCTGGATGATAAAGCTGGACCCCGAGCCGGCTGGCGGTCCTTTTCAGCTGACGGTAAAAGGAAAAGAAACAGTAACCTTCTCGAATGTAATGGTGGGAGAGGTATGGATTTGTTCGGGGCAATCCAATATGGAAATGCCGATAGCAGGCTGGGGCAAAATAAATAATTACCAGGAAGAGATCGCCGCTGCCGACTATCCCGCCATCCGTCATTTTAAGGTGCCGTTGACTACCAGCACCACTCCTAAAGAAGATATCTCCGGTGGCAGCTGGAAAGTCGCCAACCGGGAGAATGCTCCGGAGTTTAGCGCGACCGCCTATTTTTTCGCCCGTACTTTATATCGGCAACTGCACATCCCGATCGGGCTGATCAATACTTCCTGGGGAGGCACGATGGTGGAGACCTGGATCAGCCGGGGCGCCTTTGAACAAAGCGAAGAGTTTAAAAATATGATCGCTACTCTTCCGGCCGGCGAAGAATTGGCTACCCTCATGGGAAAAAAGAAAGAGACGCTGATGAAGACCCTTGTCGCCTTGCAAGGGCCCTTACCTGCAGCAGGGGAGGAGGAGCAATATAAAAACCCTTCCTATGATGACGCCGGCTGGGTCCATATGAAATTACCCGGTCTCTGGGAACAGGCAGGCTTAGGCCTTGATGACCTGGACGGGATCGCATGGTTCCGCAAGACGATCGAACTATCGGACGAAGATGCCGGTAAGCCGGCTCTCCTGGGCCTGGGCAAGATCGACGACGCAGATGAAACCTATGTAAACGGAGTGAAGGTAGGCGCCACCAATGGATATAGTGATCCCCGGCATTACCAACTGCCGGCGGGCATCCTGAAAGCCGGAAAGAATGTCATAGCTGTCCGGGTAGAAGATAACGCCGGCGGCGGTGGGATCTATGGCGACCCCGGCGACCTGAAGCTAAGCATAGCCGGTAAGACGATAGCCCTGGCAGGGGACTGGTATTTTCATGTCGTATCGGTAGCCGTCAGCAATAGTGTCAACCCCAATGCTGCGCCCACACTGTTGTTCAATGCCATGCTGAATCCCCTGATCCCTTATACGATCCGGGGCGCCATCTGGTACCAGGGGGAAACGAATGCCGGCCGGGCGTATGAATACCGGAGGTCGTTCCCGCTGATGATCACGGACTGGCGTAAGCGCTGGGGGCTGGGTGACTTCCCGTTCTATTTTGTACAGTTGTCCAGTTTTGGCGCCAATAACGGCGATAGCAAGCGGGGCAGCAGTTGGGCGGAGCTAAGAGAGGCGCAGGCGATGACCCTGTCCCTCCCCAATACCGGGATGGCGGTGACAACGGATATCGGCAATGCGAAGGATATTCACCCGAAGGACAAACAAGATGTGGGGGCGAGGCTGGCAGCCATAGCGTTGCATCAGTGTTATGACCAAACGGCCGAATACAGCGGTCCCCTTTATCAGTCGATGCAAACGGACGGCAGTAAGATTGTGCTGACCTTTACACATACAGGCAGCGGCTTGACGGTACATGATAAATATGGGTATCTCAAAGGATTTGAGATCGCCGGCGCCGATCAGCAATTTCATTTTGCGCAGGCGATGATCGATGGGAATAAAGTGACGGTCTGGCAGGATGGCGTCAGTGCCCCGGTAGCGGTCCGGTATGGATGGGCAGATGATGCAGGGGAAGGGAATTTCTTTAATAAAGAAGGGTTTCCTGCTTCACCGTTCCGGACAGATCAGTGGAAGGGGATTACGGAAGGAGTGAAGTATGTGGTGGGGAAATAAAATAGAAACTTTATATAATAAGAAAGGCGCCCACATGGGCGCCTTTCTTATTATATAATATATGCTATGCGCTGCAGGTGACACATCCATCTTCCATACTGCAGGAAGGTCCGTCTACTATCTCGTCCCCATTTCCTTCGATCACTTTCATGTTGTGCTGGTTGACGAGGGGCTCAACCATCTTGCCGCCTTGTCTCTCCACGGTGAACTGAACGGCCTGTGACGCCGCCTGGGTGCGGAGGTAGTACATACCTGTCTTGAGTCCGCTCTTCCATGCGTAAAAATGCATGGAGGTGAGTTTACTGGCCGAGGGGGTCTCGACGAACAGGTTGAGGGACTGTGACTGGCAGATATAAGCGCCCCGGTCGGCGGCCATGTCGATGATATTGCGTTGTTTGATCTCCCAGACGGTCTTGTAGATCTCTTTGACGGATTGGGGAATCTCTTCGATCTGCTGGATGGAACCGTTGTGGAGGATGATCTGGTTCTTCATGTCATCATTCCAGAGGTTGAGCTCTACCAGGTCCTTGAGGAGATGTTTGTTCACCACCACGAATTCTCCGCTGAGTACCCTTCTCACATAGATATTGGAGGTATAGGGTTCGAAGCATTCGTTATTGCCCAGGATCTGGGAAGTAGAGGCGGTGGGCATGGGCGCTACCAGCAGGGAGTTGCGAACGCCGAATTTCACCACTTCGTCTTTCAGGCGGTACCAGTCCCAGCGCAGGGTAGGCTCTACATTCCAGAGGTCGAACTGGAAGATGCCTTTGGAGGCAGGAGAACCGGGGAAGCTCTGGTAGGCGCCCTCGATCTTTGCCAGGTCTTTGGAAGCCGTCATGGCGGCGAAGTAGATGGTCTCGAAGATCTCTTTATTCAGCTTCTTGGCCTCGTCGCTTTCGAAGGGAAGGCGGAGCAGGATGAAGACATCCGCCAGGCCCTGGACTCCCAGCCCGATGGGGCGGTGTTTCGTATTGGAGTTGCGGGCTTCTTCAATGGGATAATAATTATGATCGATGATCTTATTGAGGTTCTTGGTGACCTCATAAGTGACCTCATATAATTTATCGTGGTCGAATTTCCCGTTGATCACATAGCGGGGCAGGGCCAGGGAGGCCAGATTGCAGACCGCTACTTCGTCAGGGGACGTGTATTCGATGATCTCCGTGCAGAGGTTGGAGCTCTTGATGGTGCCCAGATTCTGTTGATTGCTTTTCCGGTTGGCGGAATCCTTATATAAAAGATAAGGGGTACCTGTTTCGATCTGTGCGTCAAGGATGGCAAACCAGAGGTCCTGCGCTTTGATGGTCTTGCGGGCGCGGCCTGGTTCGGCTTCGTATTGGGCGTACAGTTTTTCAAATTCTTCTCCCCAGCAATCCGCCAGGCCCGGTGCTTCGTGGGGGCAGAACAGGCTCCAGGAGCCGCCGGCCTCCACTCTTTTCATAAAGAGGTCGGGGATCCACATGGCGTAAAACAGGTCGCGGGCACGCAGCTCATCTTTACCATGGTTCTTGCGGAGATCGAGGAAGGCGAATACATCGGCATGCCAGGGTTCCAGGTAGATGGCGAAGGCGCCTTTGCGTTTGCCGCCACCCTGATCTACATAACGGGCCGTATCGTTGAAGACCCGCAGCATGGGGATGATGCCGTTGCTGGTGCCATTGGTGCCCCCGATATAGGAGCCGGTAGCCCGGATATTATGAATAGACAAGCCGATGCCTCCCGCGCTCTGGGAAATCTTGGCGGTTTGTTTGAGGGTATCATAGATGCCGTCGATGCTGTCATCCTTCATAGTCAGCAGGAAGCAGCTGCTCATCTGGGGTTTGGGAGTGCCTGCGTTAAAGAGAGTGGGCGTGGCGTGGGTGAACCAGCGCTCGCTCATCAGGTGATAGGTTTTGATAGCGCTGTCGATATCTTCTTTATGGATGCCGATGGCTACGCGCATGTACATGTGCTGGGGCCGCTCAACCACTTTCCCGTCTACTTTCAGCAGATAAGATTTCTCCAGGGTTTTGAAGCCGAAGTAATCAAAGCCGTAGTCACGATCGTATATAATCGTAGAGTCCAGTAATTCGGCATTTTTATGAATGATGTCCCAGACGTCGTCGGACAGCAGGGGCACCTGTTTGCCTGTTTTGCCGTCGATGCATTCATACAGCAGCTGCATGGTGCCGGAGAAGCTTTTTATCGTGTTCTTATGGAGATTGCTGACGGCTATACGGCTGGCCAGCAGGGCATAATCCGGATGTTTGACGGTGAGGGAGGCGGCGGTCTCGGCGGCGAGGTTGTCCAGCTCGGTAGTCGTTACTCCGTCGTATAGTCCTTCGATCACTTTCTTAGCGACGTCGATGGAGTTGACGAAACGCCTGTCGAGGCCATAGCAAAGCTTTTCAATGCGGGCCGTTATCTTGTCGAATTTTACGGACTCTCTTTTTCCGTTCCTTTTGTTGACGATCATATATAATAGATTTAATAGGTTTGCTGCTTTTTTCAGGTCCGTCAGCGGACCATCGTAGGATAGATCTGAGGGGTGAAAAGGTCTTTAACTAGAAGTCTTCTTCCAGGCTGAAGGTCTGAGCTTCTTTGCCGGACATGACACCTGATTTCTGGTAATCGCCCACCCGTTTCTCGAAGAAATTGGTCTTGCCCTGGAGGGAGATCATTTCCATGAAGTCGAAGGGATTGGTGGCGTTGAACATTTTGGGGTAGCCCAGCTCGCCTAACCATCTGTCGGCGACAAATTCGATGTATTGTTGCATGAGCTTGGCATTCATGCCGATGAGGTCTACAGGAAGGGATTCGGAGACGAATTCCTTTTCAATGCGGACGGCGTCACCGATGATGGTATATACCTGGTCCTGGGACAATTTATTTTCCAGCATGCTATAGAGCAGGCAGGCGAATTCGCAATGCAGACCTTCGTCCCGGCTGATCAGCTCATTGCTGAAGGTCAGTCCCGGCATCAGGCCTCTTTTCTTCATCCAGAAGATGGAGCAGAAGCTGCCGCTAAAGAAGATTCCTTCCACGGCGGCAAAGGCCACCAGTCGTTCGGCGAAGCTGCCGTTCTGGATCCACCGGAGGGCCCATTCTGCCTTTTTCTGTACAGCGGGCACGGTCTCGATGGCATGGAAGAGCCGGTATTTCTCCTGGGGATCTTTTATGTAGGTGTCGATAAGCTGTGCATAGGTCTCGGAGTGGATGTTCTCCATCATGATCTGGAAACCATAGAAACAACGGGCTTCGGGAAGCTGTACTTCGCTCATGAAGTTGACGGCCAGGTTTTCATTGACGATGCCGTCGCTGGCGGCGAAGAAGGCCAGGATATGGGAGATGAAGTGACGTTCGCCGTCATTGAGCTTATTCCAATCCTGGATGTCCCCGCTGAGGTCGATCTCTTCGGAGGTCCAG
This sequence comes from Puia sp., assembly GCA_035492545.1. GTDB lineage: Bacteria > Bacteroidota > Bacteroidia > Chitinophagales > Chitinophagaceae > Puia. The sequence goes on along the minus strand of DATJJD010000213.1, from coordinate 187 downwards.
AAGCTGGCTTCATGCTTTTTATACATTTCCCATACTTTGGGATAATTGATGGGCAGAATGACAAACCTGTCCTTGTTTTCCTTCAATAAAATTTCAGTCCCGTTCTCCATTGTCAAATAGATTGCAGATTAATTACTTGTGTACCGACAGCTCGATAAAAATTTCAGATACTCCGAAATTGCGAATA
>DATJJD010000212.1:0-22324 GCA_035492545.1 Puia sp. | reverse complement strand
ATCGCACCCAATATCAACTTTGAAAACCCGGATGAGAACTCTGCTAAACTGAATATCGTAAAAAGTTCTCTTGAAAAAGATATAAATGTATTTTTGTCTAACTCCTTTGGATTTGGGGGAACTAACTCCTCCCTCATTATTAGAAAACTGACTAAACCAACTCTATATGCAAATTGAAGAAATCATTAAACGCATAAATGCTTTTCTCGTAGAAGAATTCGAGGTGGATGAAGAAAAGATCACTCCCGAAGCAAATTTAAAAGAGACCCTTCAGCTGGACAGCCTTGACTATATCGATCTGGTCGTAGCCATTGAAAGTAATTTTGCCTTTAAGGTAAAACCTGAAGATTTTGCCGGTATTACTACTTTCCAGGATCTCTATGATTATGTGATCATCCATAAACAAGCGAAAGAACTGGTATAATGCCGGAGTGGCAAGGCACATCCAGGGGGAAGCCTTGGGGATATCGTATCTTTGTGGGCATTTTGAGGAGATGGGGGGTCAAACCGGCCTATATTCTGCTGAGATTTGTCGCATTCTATTATTTCCTTTTTTCTTATAAGTCGTCCAAAAATGTACTTACCTATTTTCGCCGGAAGATCGGATATGGACCGGTGAAATCCCTGATCAAACTTTATCGGAATTATTATCTGCTCGGTCAGAGCATTATCGATAAGGTGGTCATTATGTCGGGGATTCCCAATAAATTCACATTCGAATTCGACGGGGAGGAGCATCTCCGCCAAATATCCGGGCTGCAAAAGGGAGGGTTATTACTAAGCGCGCATTTAGGTAACTGGGAGATTGCAGGACATTTGCTGAAGCGGCTGGATACCCGGATCAATATCGTAATGTTCGATGGAGAGGACCGGCAGATCAAGGAGTATATTGCGGGGGTGACCGGAAAGAGACAGGTTAACGTCATATTAATTAAGAACGACCTTTCCCACATCTATGCAATAAGCGATGCCTTTTCAAACAATGAGCTGGTCTGTATCCATGCGGACCGGTTTGTGGAAGGCAACAAGACCCTTTCGAGTGAATTTTTAGGCGAAAAAGCCAGATTCCCGATGGGTCCCTTTATATTAGCCGCCAAATTCAAGGTGCCTGTCTCTTTCGTTTTCGCCATGAAAGAGAGCCCTCTGCATTACCATTTTTTTGCCAGTGAGATCAAAGACTATTCCCATTTAAGCAAGGATGTTCTTATGCAGCAGATGCTGGACGACTTTGTCGGTGAAATGGAAAAGAAAGTAAAAAAATACCCCGAACAGTGGTATAATTATTATAACTTTTGGCAATAAAAGTCTTTATCAATCAAACAAAAATCTTACGTCATGAAAAGTGTATTCAAAACCGGTGGCCTGATCGCCTTTTTGTTCGTTTGCTTAAATAGTAAGTCCGCTTCTGCGCAAACCGGGGACATCACCTGGCTCGGCCTGGATTTCAGTCAGGCTAAGTTTATCGGACCAGCCTCCCAGTTCAAAGATGCAGGGGAGATATCCAGTGACGAATTCAGGGATAAGTATACGGTCTCCTGGAACCAGCTTTTTATCGATGAACAGAAGAAATTCAATGTGGCAGAGATGGTGCATCGTTCAGGCCCGGAAGTAAAATACGCCCTGGAAGTCACCGCCAAGGCCAACGGCAACATCAAAAGAGAGATCTTCGGAGCCAGCCCCAATGATTTCAAGACCCTCGACGAAAAAAAGATCGGCGACCTGGTAAGCAGATATGATTTTCAGGGTAAAACAGGAACCGGCGTCCTCATCTTTGTGGAAGGGATGAGCAAAGGGCTGGGAGAAGCCGGCGGCTGGGTAACGGAGGTAGACATGAAATCAAAAAAAGTATTATTAACCACTTATAAAGTTGGAAAGGCGGGAGGATTTGGATTCAGGAATTACTGGGCCAAATCATGGTTTAATATGTTGAAAGAAGCGAAATCTGATTTTAAAAAATAATTAATCCCCCTAATTTATTTTGATGACTTTTTTTGAGAAGGACAAAAGTTCTGCCTTTGAGGCTAAGGAGACAGCACAATGGATCGCATTCGGACCGGTAATTTTTCAATCAGCACGGGTATTACGAAATGCTGGAATTTTAAAAACGATAGAGGATAGCGGATCTGCGGGCCTGACCTTAGCAGAGATTGCGGGAAAAGTGAAGTTGCCATTATATGGCGTCAGGGTTTTATTGGAGTCGGCATTGAGTATCGGATTGGTATTGGTTAATAATGGGAAATATACATTAGCCAAGACAGGTTATTTTATTTTGAACGATCCGCTTACAAAAACCAATATGGATTTTGTGCACGATGTGTGTTACAAAGGCCTGTTCTCCCTTGATAAGAGCATCGAAACCGGAAAACCGGTAGGCCTGAAGGAATTCGGGGAATGGAAAACCATTTATGAAGGATTGTCTCAGTTGCCGGAACAGGTGCAGAAAAGCTGGTTCAGCTTTGATCATTTCTTTTCCGACGATGCCTTCGATCTGGTGCTTCCGAAAGTATATGTCAATGGGACCAAGCGGTTATTGGACATCGGCGGCAATACAGGTAAATGGGCTATTGCCTCTACCGGCTATAAAGCTGATATCCAGGTAACCCTGATGGACCTTCCCGGCCAGTTGAATATGGCAAAAACCCGCATCACCGATCTGGGCCTGACGGACCGGGTATCCTTTTTCCCTACCAATATCTTAGATGAGCAGGTGAGATTTCCAACAGGGTTCGACGCCGTCTGGATGAGCCAGTTCCTGGACTGCTTCTCAGAGACCGAGATCGTATCTATTTTGAAAAGATGTCATGGGGCACTGAATGATAACGGTTATGTCTTTATCCTGGAGCCTTTCTGGGATAAACAGCGTTATGAGATTGCCGCCTTCTGCCTGCAGCAGACTTCCTTATATTTTACGGCCCTGGCGAATGGGAACAGCCAGATGTACAGCGCCGAGACTTTCCTCCGCTGTATCGATGAGGCAGGCTTTGAAATTGCGGAACAGGTAGACAATATAGGATTGAGCCAAACCTTGCTGAAATGTAAAAAGAAAAACCTTTAAAAACACCCCTATACTTAGTAGCATGAACACAGAAAAAGTAGACGTCCTGGTGATTGGCGCCGGTCCTGCCGGTACCGTAGCGGCCTCCATCGTCAATAAGGCCGGCTTTTCAGTAAAGATCGTGGAGAAGCAACGGTTTCCCCGCTTTGTGATCGGCGAGAGCCTGTTGCCCCGCTGTATGGAGGCATTGACAGAAGCCGGCTTCGTAGAGGCCGTGACAGAGAAAGGATTCCAGGAAAAATACGGGGCCAAGTTCGTCAAGAACGGCATGATCTGTGATTATTTATTTGCGGACCAGTTCACCGAGGGTTGGAACCAGACCTGGCAGGTACCCCGGGCCGAGTTTGACAAAACCCTTGCGGACACCGTAGAAAAAATGGGAGTGCCTGTTTCCTACGAGACTACCGTAACGGACATTGTCTTTAACGGTAGTGACTCCGTCACAACGGTGGAGGATGTCCAGGGCAATCCGTCGAAGATAGCCGCCCGATTCATCATCGACGGGAGTGGGTATGGCCGGGTGATCCCCAGGTTGTTCAAGCTCGACAGGCCATCGAACCTTCCACCCCGAAAGGCATTATTCGCCCATACGGTAGACCTGAAGCGGTCGCTGGTCGATGAACCGAACCGGATCACCATCGTCGTACATAAGCCGGGTGTCTGGATATGGGTAATCCCCTTCTCGAATGGCATTACGTCACTGGGTTTTGTAGGCAATCCTGAATTCTTTAAACAATATGAAGGCAGCACGGAGGAACAACTGCGTGCCCTCATCGCCGCGGAGCCCTATTTAAGCGAACGGTTCAAGGATGTCGAATTCGTATTCGAGCCCAGAGTCCTGGAGTCCTGGTCCAGTACTACCGACAAGTTCTATGGCGACGGCTTTGTGCTGACAGGCAATGTAACGGAATTCCTGGACCCCGTATTTTCATCCGGCGTCACCCTGGCGACGGTGTCGAGCCAATTGGCCGCTCATTTGGTGATCCGCACCCTGAACGGAGAAACCGTGGACTGGAACAAGGAGTATATGGAGCAGATGATGCAGGGGGTAAACACATTCCGGTCATATGTAATGGCCTGGTATGAAGGCACCCTGGATACCATCTTCTTTTCGGACCGGCAGGACCCTCAGATCAAAAAGATGATCTGTTCCGTCCTGGCAGGATATGTGTGGGACCTGAACAATCCCTATGTGAAGAATCATGGGACAGCCCTGCACAAATTGGCCAGGACCATCGAACTTACCGAGCTGGTTGGGAAAATGTGAACTTAAACTATAAACAAACCGTGAACATGGATACATTAATGGCTGATCTTAAAGAACAGATCGTTGAGCAGCTGAATTTGCAGGATATAAAGCCGGGGGATATCGGCGATGATCAGCCCTTGTTTGTGGAGGGCCTGGGACTGGATTCCATCGATGCGCTGGAACTCATCGTTCTGCTCCAACAAAAATATAAGATCAAGATCTCCAATGCAGAGGATGGCCCTAAAGTCTTCCGTTCGGTGAGAACGATGGCAGAATATATCAAGGCGCATCAGCCTGCATAAACAATAAAGAAGATGTTATATATACGGTCCACCGGGAGCATATCGCCGCAGAAGACATTTGGGCAGGCCCCCTTCCTTACGGATCCCATCGTGTATAGGGGCAATCGCCTGAACTGTATCGAGCCGGAATATAAAGAAATCATCGACGCAAAGCTGATACGGAGGATGAGCCGCATTATAAAGATGGGGGTAACAGCAGCCCTGGAATGTCTTAAAGAGGCCGGTCTCACCCAACCCGATGCGATTGTCACGGGAACAGCCTACGGATGCCTGCAGGATACGGAGGTATTCCTGTCAAGGATCGTGGAAAACAAGGAGGAAATGCTGACCCCCACCGCATTTATACAATCCACTCACAATACGGTCGGTGCGCAGATCGCCCTGATGCTGCAATGTCACAACTATAACAATACTTTTGTCCACCGGGGATTTTCCTTTGAAAGCGCCCTGCTCGACGCCATGACGCTGCTGCTCGAAAACCCGGATCATCATGTCCTGGTGGGGGGGGTAGATGAAATTACAGATACCAGTCATGTTATCCTTAGCCGCCTGGGTCTTTACCGGCAAGGAGCCGCCGCGGGCGAAGGAGCCACCTTTTTCTTATTGACCGGTTTACCTTCGCCGGCAGATTATGCCCGGCTGGAAGCTGTCTCTACTTTTTACAACCCCCGCACGACGGCCGCGGCGGAACAATCTATCTCCTCTTTTTTAGCGTCACAGTCCATTGATATTCATGACATCGACCTGATCCTGACAGGCAGGAATGGGGATGAAAAAAATGATGCCGTATACCAGCAGCTGGGAGAAACTATATTCAAAGGCCGGCCACTGGCTGATTATAAGAATTTATGTGGCGAATACCCTACCTCCACCGCTTTTGCCCTGTGGATGGCGGCGAATATCCTTAAAACAGGGCAGGGACCCCGAAAAATCCTTATTTACAATCACTACCTGAACCGGCATCATTCCTTATTTTTGGTTTCGGCATGTTAAATTTCAGAAATACCAACATCCTTTTTACCGCGCTGCTGGTCACGCTCATCGGCTTAAACCTATCCCATCACATTCCTTTCTTTGTCTACCTCCTGCTGCTGCTCATTTATTCATGGGTCCTCTTTTACGGTTGCGCCTATATCGGCTCCAACTTCTTTCTAAAAGTCATCTGTTCAGCGAACACAGATCGGAAAGAAATAGCCCTGAGCTTTGATGACGGTCCCGCTATCAGCTATACCCCGGAAATTTTAGCCATTCTGGATGCCGAAGACGTAAAAGCAGCCTTTTTCTGTATCGGCAACCGGATAGCCGGCAACGAGTCCATCGTACGTCAACTGCACGCGGAAGGCCATGTCATTGGCAATCACAGCTATTCCCATCATTTTTGGTTCGATATGTTCTCCTCCCGGAAAATGCTGACCGATCTGAAAATGATGGACAGCGCCATGGACAAGGCCGTCGGTCTCCAGCCCCGGCTCTTCAGGCCCCCTTACGGCGTTATCAACCCCAATCTTAAAAAAGCCATTATTGCAGGAAAGTATACGACCATCGGCTGGAATGTACGATCACTGGACACCGTCATTGACGATGAGCAAAAATTGCTGCGGAAGATCCGTGATGCCATAAAGCCGGGGGCCATCATCCTGTTCCACGATACCAGCCGGACGACTCTCGCCATCCTGCCCCGGTTCATCCGGGAAGTCAGGGAGAAGGGTTATACCATCGTCAGGCTGGACAAAATGCTTAACTTGCAGTCCTATGCATAAACTAATTTTAATGCTGCTGCTGCTGGGCAGCGTAGTTACGATTAAAGCGCAGTATGCAGGATATACCCCGCTGACCGATCTAACGAAATTCAAAGAGCTGTTTTCCACGGAAGCCCAGAAAGTGATCAGCATCAAAAGTGATTTTATACAGGAAAAGAACTTGAGCATGCTGTCGGAAAAGATAACCTCCAAAGGGAAATTCTGGTTTAAAAAGGATAGTCGTGTCCGGATGGAATACAGTCAGCCTTTCCAATACCTGATGATTATCAATAAAGACAAGGTATTTGTAAAGGACGGACAGAAGCAGAATACCATCTCTACCAAGTCTAACAAGCTTTTTCAGCAGATCAACAAGATCACAGTAGACTGTGTGCAGGGTACCGTACTCACCAATCCTGATTTCAGCACCCGGGTATTCGAGAATAAAAATGCTTATCTGGTGGAGTTATCCCCCATCTCAAAAAACCTGAAAGAATTCTTTAAAACGATAGTCGTCACCGTAGAGAAAAAAGACTATTCTGTCACCAATATCGAGATGAATGAAAACTCCGGTGACAATACCATCATCCACTTTGTCAACAAGGAAATGAATACAAGCCTTCCCGATGCGCTTTTTATTATTAATTAGCTGTCTTATCCTTCAGATGGGATGCGCCTCAGTCTACAAGGACCTGCAAGAGACGAGCGGCGACCCTGCCAGGGTGCAAAAGTTCAGGCCCCTGATCACAACAGCCCTGTATAGGATCGATGTAAATGTGATCGGCAAGTACCTGAGCGGGCTTCTACTGTTGAAAACAATGCCCGACAGCAGCATCCGGATGGTATTCTCCAATGAAATGGGGTTTAAATTCTTTGATTTCGAGTTCTCTCCCGGAGGAGGTTTTAAAGTAAACTATATCATAAAGAAAATGGACCGGCGGCCGGTGATCAAGACTCTCCGGCAGGATTTCGAGCTGGTTCTGATGAACACCCTGAACCTTTCTACCGCTACGGTCCGGAAAGACAGCTCCTTTGTTTATTACGTGTTCCCCCAGTCAAAAGGCTATTATTATTATATCACGGATCCGGCCGGCAACGAGCTGGTGAGGATGGAACGGGGATCCAAACGGAAACCCGTCGTAGAGGCTATCATGAAAGATTATCACGACGGGATGCCCGATACCATCGGCATCACCCATAAAACTTTCCATTTTACCATCGGTTTAAAAAAGTTAGAAAGATAATGTTACAGGGAAATTTTTTTTCAATTACAGCACTGGAGAAAGCCGACTCTTCTGTGAAGGTGCTGCTGGAGTTAAACGCGGCGCATGCCATCTTTGGAGGGCATTTTCCCGGACAGCCCGTCGTACCGGGAGTCTGCATGATGCAGATGGTAAAGGAAATAACAGAGGGCATCCTGGGTAGAGAGACCCGCCTGGTGAAAGCTGAGCAGTTAAAATTCCTGGTCCCGGTCATTCCGGCAGCCGGCAAATCCCTGCGGATGGACCTGAAATTAAGCTCCCGGGAGAATGGCGAGACGGGTGTCGATGCGCAGCTGCAGGATGAAACGACCCTGTTCTTCAAATTCAAGGGCGCTTTTGCCTGAACCTAGCCGGCCGCTTGCCAGCCCTTCGTCCGCCGCCCCTTATCGACCCTCCGTATCAGCCTGCCGGCCCCCGCCAGGCTGGCCCTACCCCGCCTTTATCTTCTTGATCCTATCCCGGACATGGTCCTCCTCTTTTTTGGTGGCAATCACTTTTGTCAGGGCCTGTTGGTAGAAATGCAATGCCCGCTGATAATCTTTCTGCTTGAATAAATAATCCCCCGCCAACACATAAGCATGGTAAAATTCCGGGTTGCTGGCTACCAGGCTATCCGGGTCCACTTTCCCTCCATCCATCAGGCGTTGCTTGAATTTCCGGAAGGTGACAAAATTCCGGAAATCCGGTGAGCGAAGAAATGAATCGGCGGGTATGGTCAGTGCAGAATCGGTAATCTCCCGGTCCTGTTGAAGGCCCTGCAGGGCAAAAACTTTATGCAGGTCATAGGCTACATACTCCCCTAATTGCCAGGGTGCGGTAGACACCCACACCAATAGTTTTTTTGGTTCAAATACAATCGAATGGTGTGCGATCAGCTGGTTAATAGCCTTTTCATTGCCCATGCCGATGTCGGTGTTGTGCAATCCTCTCCGGTCCCTCAGGATATCGATCGTCCGTTGAACCGTGTTTTGTTTGGTGCTGTCCAGCAACTCCATCAACCGCTGATACCTGTATGGGGAAGCACTCTCCGCCATCTGCTCCCGGTTGTTTTTGGAGGCGCCCAGATCTTTGCCCTGAAAATGGTTGGTGCAAACGATAAAGTTCTGATGTGGATCATAAACATCGAGATCCGTGGGTGTTTTCTCGATTATGACCGCTTTATTATCTTCCGCCGAACCGACCAAAAAGGATTCCGAAACGAACATTTTTCTTTCTCCCGCAATTTTCTGCGCCTCGCTGATATTTTTGGCATATTGTAGGATTTCCCGGGCTACCAGGGAAACCGGTGTAGCAGATCCGGAGGGGATATCGGATTTGGCGGCATTGATGGTTACGGTGAGCCCTTTTTCATTCATCCCCGACACCACCCCGATAAAACCGCCCCAGGTGATGGTCATGAATTTATACCCCCGGGAAGGGTTGACAAATGCCACGAGTTTGTCCTCTGCGAATTTGTCTCCCACATAAAAATCAAAGTTGCGCCCGATGATCATAGCGCTGTCCTTCGACCGTGCGTCCCAGGTGCCGAAGGAGGTGCAGCCTACCAGGGCCATGCTCTGCAGGGCATGACCGATGTCATGCGCCGCATGATAGTTCAATATGCGCTGATAGCTGGAGCCGATGTAGTCGTATTTATCCGAAGCGGCCTGGGAGACGCCATAGATCTCTTCCTTATACTCTTCTGTTATATTCTTATCCAGGTCCCGGTTGAACCAGCCGACAAAATATTTCAGAAAGTGCCGGTAGAAATTCGAGGGGATCATTTTGGCGATCTGGTCATTGAAGTGATCTTCCTGTCTTTGGACCAATTCCTGGGAGAGCTTGCCGTTGATCACCCCTCTTTCAAAAGGGCTGCCTTCCACGTACATTTCGTAGAGGCCGCTGCTGCTTTTTCGAAACCAGCTGTTCTTTAGCGTATAAAAACCTTTGCTGACCTCTTTGCGTTGCAGTTGCAGGCTGCTGGTATCAGCCACTTTTGGCGGATCGACCACCGCTACGGAGTAGAGGTAAATGAATCCGATAAGCAGCAATAACCCGATGCTGCCAAAAATATACAAGAGCCTTTTGCGGATCCGTTTTCCTCTAAGCATTTCTTATTTTGTTTATTAAGTCATCATTTCCCAACAGGGCATTGGCCGTAACGATGCCACTCATAGCGGCCCCCAGCACCCCATGCAGGTTGAGGTTCTGGCCTGTAAAAAATAAATTCGGCAATTTTGTACGGGGAGATATAAAGGTTTTCAGCGAGTCTTTATAATCTTTGGCGATGCCATACAGCGAACCATCTTCCGTACCGATGTAATCCCTGTATGAGAGGGGTGTGGCGGTATAATAGCTTTTGATATGAGACCGGATGTCCGGAAATTTTCTTTCTATATAGTCCAGCAGGATCTCCGCCTTTCGTTCCTTGAAAGCGGCATATTCTTCTCCCCTGTCTTCTTCGTGGTCGACCGTATTATGAGAGGGTTCCCACCTGCGAACCTCTTCATATTTCATGTAGGCCAGTATCGTCATGCCTTCTGCATAGTCCGGAGATTTCGAGGAAGCCCCGAAGAAGGCCGCGTAACCCAATGGCCAGGTCTCTTCGGTATAAACATCGGTTTTCCAAACACAACCTTCGTTATAAACGTAATAATTGTATTTGACATATTTAAAGGAGTTGGGCTTAAAGACGATGTTCAGGGTAAAACAGCCGATGGAGTTTTCCAGGCTTTTCAGTCGATTGCGATAAACCTTTTTTATCAGATCGGTTTCCGTCATCTCCAGTGTTTTCACCGGGTGTACATTGGAGACGACATAACCCGCCGTTATCCTGGAGCCATCGGCCAGTTCCACAGAGCTGACTTTCCCGCCTTCCACCAGGATCTTTTTGACCTCCCGGTGACGAAGGATGGTGCCTCCCAGATCCAGGATGTTACGGGACAGGTATTTCGCAATCTGCGAGCCGCCGTCGATACACTTATAAGAGCTTTCGATATAGCTGTTAATAATAAGGGCATGTACATAGAACGGAGTCTTATCCGGCTGGCCCGCATACAGGGGGTTGTTGCCGGCAAGGACTTCGCGCAGGACCGGGTTGGTGGTAATAGAATCGATGTATCCTTTTGTATCTATCGTCAGCACGTCGGCCTTTTCATGTTCGTCCCCTCCGGAGCGGAGATTGTACAGGGGGAATTTCCCACAGACCTCTTTTATTTTATCGCAGTAGGTGCGAAGCGCCTCTTCCTCTTCGGGGAAGTCGGCCAGGAGCCGTTGGATAAAATTCTCATACCCCTGAGCAAATACGTATTTCTTAGGATCCCCCTCGAAAAGGATCACGTCAAATACGTCTTCGTCCATTTTCTGTAGCTTCATCCTATCCAGTATATCCAGGTATTTGAAGATCTGATAAAGGTTCTGACCCTTTTCAAGACCACCCAGGTAATGGACGCCGGAATCGAAGATCACTCTGTCGCGGACATAGGTTTGCAGGCATCCACCGATCTGTCTGTTCTTTTCCAAAACGCAAACTTTAAGCCCTTCCCGGATAAGCAGGTTACCACAGACCAGCCCTCCCATGCCACTCCCAATTATTATTACATCAAAATCCTGCATAATCAGCTATCATGTTTAAGTACAAAAAAGACATTGGACGTATATTTTGTCGAGTCGATGACCTGACAGGTCATTCCATGTTGCCTCGCTAGTTTCTCCAGTTCTTTTCCTGACAGGAAAGACAGGCCTTGCCCGGAAGTCTTGTTAAAGCCAATGAGCTTTGTCGAAAACAACTCCGTAAGACGGGTACCTTTATGTTTAGCTCCCAGGTCCCTATCTCCATCCCGTATCAGGATCGTGCCCCCCGGGCGAAGATGCCGGATACATTTTTCGATCACTTCCGTCTGCTGGCCGGGCTGAAGGTAATGTAATACATCGGCCATAATAATGGCATCATAGTCTTCAAAGTCATATTCCATTATATCGGTCGCCACAAAGTTGATCCTATCGTTCCTGGAGAAACAGTTACCCGCCGTCTCTATTTTTTCTTCATCATAGTCAATGCCGGTAATTTCCCTTTGAGGCGCTACGAACTGAAGCATATAAGACATAAATCCGTAGCCGCAGCCTATATCCAGCAATTTACCCTGCTGCGGCAGCAATTCATGGATGGGCTGATAGTTCTTTTCCAGCCGTACCTTCACTTTCATATACCATTCCAGCACGGGCCCCTTGTAAAGGTAGTTATAGATCAGCTTTTCCCTGAAATAAGCCGTCTGGTGGGTAAGGTCGCATAACTTTTTGAATTCATCCCTGAAGTAATGGCTTATTTTTTTAGTCCTTTCGGAGTAGCCTGTTCCAAAGCGGGTGTCTTCCGGCCGGATGCGCGGCAGGATTTTCAGGGTAATACGCCCGTTCTTCAACAGGAAGTCTCCTTTAGTGATGGTATAGCCGGTGCCTTCGATGATGATGGGCAGGATATCGAGGTTTAATTTCTCGGCAAGGTAAAAGGCGCCTTTATGGAACCGGCCGATACTTTCATCGTGTGATCTTGTTCCTTCGGGGAATACTACGATGGAATACCCCTCCCTTACCCTGTCTGCCAGCAGGTCGATGCTGGGCTCGGCGCCCTGTTCGATGGGATAATAATCCGCCAGACGCACCACTCCTCCGAATACCGGGGAGTTCCACACCCATTTATTGGTGAAGAGGATGAGTTTGGGATGCAGCATAATGATGACCTGACTATCCAGGAATGACTGATGATTGCAGATGATGATAGCGGGTTTTGAAAAATCTTCCTTTTCGGTGTTGATGATCTGTTTCTTTACATTCGCCATGAGGTAGATCATGGACTTTATGAATTTGGAGATAATGTTATGGTAGATCAGCTTTCTCTTTTCTTTTTTCATCGGGTTGATCCGGCCAAACAGAAGCCCTGTTATCGTGAGCAGGATCGAGCCCAACACAAAATAAGCAAAGGAGAAAATGGTCAGCAGAAATCCCGACAAGGTCCAGGGGAACTGTTTCTTCTGCACCCTATTCCTGATAAGGATATTAAACAGCCATGGAATTAATATTTGCGCCATGATGACCACGCAGGAAATACCGATGATGGAGATCAGCGCTATGGACCTCAGGGCGGGATGTTTTGCAAATATCAACACTCCCAGGCCGGCGATGGTGGTGATGGCCGAGAGAAAGATGGAGGATTTGAAAGAGGACAGGTTTTTTTTGCCGGTCTTGTATTCCTGCAGGAGGCCGTCCATGATATAGAGGCTGTAGTCGTCTCCCAGGCCGAAAATGAGGGCGGAGATGATGATGTTGATGATGTTGAATTCGATCTTCAGGATAGCCATGATGCCCAGGATCCAGATCCAGCTTATGAACATCGGGATAAAGGAGACGAGGGTCAGCTCGATGCGTCCATAGGTCAGCAGCAGTACCGAGAATACCAGCAGGGAGGACATAACGGCGATTTTTGTAAAATCGGCGTTGATGATGTCTACAAACTTCGCGGTAAGATATTGTTTGTCGACGACAGTGCTGTTGGGGTCATCCTCGAATGTCTTATAGACCAGTGGCTTATTCGCCTGCGATACTTTTACCAGGGTGACGATGCTGGCCTTGCCGGGCTTTTCGGTAATAAAGTCGTCCAGGAAAGTCTTTCTGATCTTTGCCGTCGCCCCCTGATCGGCCAACGAATATTCCTTGTCGAGGAGCAGGCTGAAGTTATCGAAGGCGGTAGTCTTATAGCCCAGGGCCAATCCTTCTTTCCGGAGTGCCGTCAGCAATTGCTGTTTTTTCTCCGGCGTCCAATAGGCTGCCCAGGCCTTTATCCGCTGCTGCTGGAGAGAGTCGGAGATGATAAAGGAGGAGATACCGGAGTATTTTTTTACGATATTCTTATCCTTCAGCTGTTCGATCCTGGCCACCAGCTTTTCGTTATTGACGAGGGCTTCATTCAGTGTCTTTCCTTCCGTGACGAGATAAACGGACTGAAGGGAGTATTCATTTATCTTATTCAACTTGGCTTCGGCAAGCTTCAACTTATCCGGCATATAATTCATCCGGAGAAGATCGGACTCAAAACCCACGTCTCCCGCCGTATAAGCAAATACACCCGTAAGGATGAGGATACCGATGACGATGTATTTATTGTATTCCGGGTTGTAGGCTGCAAATTTATCGATCCAGGAGAGCAGAATAACCCGGTGTTGTTTCTGTTCTTTTTTCGAAGCGATGAAATGCGGGAGGAAGATGAGGGAGCAGAGAGATGCGCCGATCAGGCTGAATGCGGAAAAAAGACCCAGGTCTTTCAGGATGTCCGATTCGGCGAATTCCAGGCATAAAAAACCGCCGATGGTGGTAAAGCTGCCTACCGTCAACGGCAGGGCCAGGTCCCTGATTACCTGTTCTATACTCTTGGTATGCCGGTAGTGATTGAATATGTGCAAGGAATAGTTGACGGCAATGCCCAGCACGACAGAGCCTGTGCCCAGTGCGATGACGGAAATGCTGCCATCGATAAAATAGATCGCCGACAGGGCGAACAGGGACCCGAACAATACCGGCACCAGGATGATGAAAGGGGCCGTTTTCTTCCGGAAATAGGCTCCCAGGAATATAATGAGGATGAGTACGGTAAGGCCCTGGGTGACCAGGGTATCCTTTCGTAATTGCAGGGCATTTCCCACATAAGCGGCGGCGGCGCCAAAATAACTGGCCGTTGTATTTTTATAGGTCGTGGTACTGAGGCTGTCGATGATCCTGTCGATCCCTTGCAGCAGCACGGCATTCCTGGCGGTATTATTCGGGGGCCACGCCGGCGTAATAAAAATTAAGAGGGTCTTTTGATCTTTGGTAATGACATGTCCGTCATACAGTTCGAAGTTCTCATCATATTGAAGCTGTTCTAATTTTTTCAGGGCTATGAACGAGATGCCTAAAGGATCTTTGGCGATGACATTCTTGAGGGCGATGCCGGCGGGCGAGGTAAGGGTCCGGAAGTTCCGGGCCAGCGTCTCTTTTATTTTTTCACTGGTGATCAGCGTGTCTATCGTCCGGTAATCCTTTTCACTCAGATAGATGGGCAGGTGGTTGTCGATGGTATTGAACAGGTCCATGATCAGATCATCATCTGTCCCATAATTTATTTTATTGATGTGAGGCCCCAGGTCTGTCTGTATGGAGCTTACCAGTTTATCGGAAAAGGCGACCAGGCTATCGGGGTCTTCCGCGGCTGTATCTTTCAGGGATACCATCAGGACCAGCTTGTCGATGAACTTCGAGTTTTGAAAGACCTGGTTGAGCTTTTCGATCTTTTTATCTTTCGGCAACACCTTTGAGATATCCTCTTCAAACTTTACCTGCAGCGCAAAGTAGGTTATGACAAGGAAACATAAGCCGAAGGATAAAAGGAAGGCGGGCCGTTTCCTCTCGAAGTACTTGTAAATGGCTATGAACATTTTTTCCATGGGATTCGCTGGCTTATCAGGCCAAAGCAGCTTTTTTCTTGAATAATTTAAGCAATCCGAAAGCTAATAAACCGATGATACAACCGGCAAGGATTGCCAGGGTAGTGCTGCCGAGGATATATTGCCTAAGGTTATTTCTGATGGATTCCAGCGAGATGTTGCTGCTGAATTCCAGGTGGCCGGGATGATCGCCCATCCAGATGGCGCCCAGTTTGTAGCTGCCGAAAATGATCAGGGGTATCATGGGGGGGATGCTGATATTCGAGGCAATCAGCACCAGGGCCTTGTTCAGTCTGAATAGTAGTGCCAGGAAAACGGCGACGATCATCTGGAAACCCCAGATAGGGATAATGCCCATGAAGATCCCAAGGGCAATGGAGGCGGCCTTAACGAAATCGGAATGGTGGGGGTGAAAGAGATGCTCGTTGAGAAACCGGTTAATTTTTTTTTTATCCAGCAGCATACGGAAAAAATCCCGCGGCTTGATATATAGAAAAGTGATGATGACCAGGAAAGTATTCAGGATGCTGATCCGGGTGAAATCCTTAAAAGGTCTGAAATGCGAAACCCTAAGCTCCCTGGGTGGATAGTAGACGGAAACCGGTATCGAGTCAACGCTGACTCCTTTCCAGGCTGCTCTGACCAGTACTTCTATTTCAAATTCATATTTCCGGGTGATAAAGTTTATATCCTTTAATAATAACAGGGGGTAGAGCCGATAGCCAGACTGGGTATCGGGACAGTCGATACCGGTCTCCAATTTAAACCAGAAATTGGAGAACTTATAACCGAAGCTGCTCTTTCCCGGTACGGAGGACTGCTCCATATTCCTGGAGCCGATGATAATGGCATCCTGTGTGGATTCCAGGCGGGTCATAAAGGCGGGAAGGTCCTTGGCAAAGTGTTGTCCATCCGAGTCGATGGTGATGGCAAACTGGTAACCCAGCTCTGTCGCATAAGCGAAGGCTTTTCTCAGGGCCCAGCCTTTCCCTGCATTTTTCGGGTAACTGATCGACTTTACAAAGGAAAAGGACCTTATCAGCTCTTCCGTTTTATCCACGGATCCATCGTTGACTACTATAATGTTATGGGTATACGCCGCAACATCGGTGATGACACCGCCCAGCGTATTAAAATTGTTATAGGTGGGTATAATTACACAGGTATGCAACTCGTCGAACTTAGCCCTAACCACGTCTAAACTAATCATCGTTTTTCCCCTTTGGCTTTAATAGAAATTACAAAACATCCGTTAAACGCTGTAAAATTAGTGCTTAACGGATGCTATTTAAAGAAAATTATGGAAATTCCTTAGCCTGGAAATCAGCTCTTCTTCTTTATGAATTTGCCCAAATGTTTACCGGCATCGGCATAACATTCCGCAATTCTGACACCCGTATCATAGTCGTAGCCGCCGAAGGTACGGCCGGGCACTTTTTCCACAGATATTTTGGCGATGACCTTGTCATTGGCCGTCTCCACGATCCATGCTTCCGCATCGATCCTGGCATTTTTCTTACTAACGTAGATATAGTAGCCGGGCTCTGTAAAAATGGTTTTGAAAACGAGGGTATATTTGGCCGGTTTTTTCCGGGACACGGTCATTTCCGTCTCTTTTTGGAAGAGATCGATGAACTTGGGCTCGAATCGCTCTTCACGGTCGCGAACCCAGCTCTTTGCCCAGTTGTCCCCCCTGCCGGGCTCTTTTTTGTTGTATTCTTCTGTTTTTTTAGCGATATACTCTGACTCCTGGTCGAATTTGCCCACTTTCATGTTGTCGTAGACAAATTTTATTCCAAGAGCTGTTTCTCCTTTTAAGGGGGAGAGGTCACCTTCGATCAACTTAATTTTCTGTGCAATCGCGCTGACGGAGATCAGGCCCATGAGTAGGAGAGCACTGCTTAGTTTTAAAAGTTTCATTTAATAAAGGTTTCGTGAATATATAAGGGGTTTTACTTATACAATGGGCTAAAAGTAAAGAAAATAACACTAGCCGCAAAAACGTCTCCGGAAGGGTCTTTATTGTGGGATTTTAAGGCTCAACAGGGCGCCGTATCTGATTTACCTATAATTTTAGGGTTTGGTAACCATCAAATGAATTCTTGTGAAAAAAGGGCTGTTATATTATCCGTTGATCATCGGGGTCTTTGCCTTTCTCATCTGGTTTGTCATCGATAAAGGGAGATTGCTGACCCCTAACGTCAATACCGTCCTGCATCCGGAATTATCGGTAACCAGGCTGCCAGTTTCGGCAGCTCCTTCGGTGGCGGTCGTTCCTGACAAGCCGTGGACAGCCATCCTTCGTAATATTCAAAATCCATTAAGTTTATTGTTGTTCCAGATCATCGTCATCTTTTTTGTTTCGAAATTATTCGGGCGTATTATCACCCGGATCGGCCAGCCTGCCGTGGTGGGAGAGACCATTGCAGGCCTGGTCCTTGGCCCTTCCCTATTGGGTTGGATCTTCCCGGACCTCTCCGGTTTTATATTTCCGAAGGGATCTCTGCCCAATCTGCAGTTCCTTAGCCAGATCGGTCTGATCTTCTTTATGTTCCTTATCGGTGTGGAGCTGGACATGGAGAAGCTGAAAAATAAAGCCCAGAGTGCCGTCGTGATCAGCCATGCCAGTATCGTCTTCCCTTATTTCCTGGGGGTTTGTGTTGCCTATGGTACCTACCGGGAGTTTGCGCCCGCCCATGTCAGCTTCCTTTCTTTCGCCCTTTTTATGGGCATTGCCATGAGCATAACGGCCTTTCCCGTGCTGGCGAGGATCCTGAAGGAGCGGAACCTGACGACGACCCCTCTCGGTGCATTGGCGCTGACCTGTGCTGCCGCGGATGATGTAACGGCATGGTGTATACTGGCCGCCGTTATAGCCATCGTAAAAGCGGGGAATATCACCAGTGCGCTGGTCACGATATCGCTGACCCTTCTCTTTGTCCTGGTCATGCTGTACGGGGTCCGTCCACTGATAAAAAAGGTGATGAATAAAATTACGGAGAACGAACAGTTGAATGCCGTCGTAGTGACGGTGGCCTTTTTTGTGTTGCTGGTAAGCGCCTGGCTGGCGGAGATCATCGGTATTCATGCCTTATTCGGAGCGTTCCTGGCGGGTGCGATCATGCCGAAGAGCTGGAAGTTCAAAGAGCTGCTGGCCGGAAAGACAGAGGATATCAGTGTGCTGGTGCTACTGCCTTTATTTTTTGCTTTTACAGGTTTGCGTACGCAGATAGGGCTGTTGAATGCCCATTTGTGGGCGGTCTGTGCAGGCATCATTTTTATAGCCGTAGCGGGAAAGTTCGGGGGCAGTACGGTGGCAGCCAGGATCACGGGACAAAGCTGGAAAGATTCTTTTTCAATTGGCGCGTTGATGAATACACGGGGGTTGATGGAGCTCATCGTTTTAAATATCGGCTATGACCTGGGGATCCTGTCGCCCCAGATATTCGCCATTATGGTTCTAATGGCGCTGATCACCACCATGATGACCAACCCCTTGCTCAACCTGGTGGAATTCCTGGCAAAAAAAAGAATTCTTAAATATGGGGAGCCGTATAAATATTAAACAATACAAGTTTTTACACTGGATCTACAACCTGCTGCATTATAAAAGTCTATCCCATAACAGGGAGGCCTATAAAAGATATGCGATCCATCGGCCGGTGATCGCCTCTATCTCCAGTAAGAATTTCCCGGATAAAGAGTCAAGGGCCTGGCTGGACAGGGGGCATTCCCGGGAACTGGCCCCCCTCCAGGCGGGGTTTTCTCGTTTCCCGGAGGATATACAACAGCAGTTATTATCCTGGTCGGATAAAGGTTATCTTATTCTACCGAATTTTTTCGATGAGGCGGCCACCCATTCCATCCTGGAAGAGATCGACCGCCTGGTATTTTCCCGTAAACTTCATCCTACCCCGGACAACAAACTGATGTTTGCCAATCGCAGGTCGGCAACCATCCGGGCCATTACCTATGACCCAAGGCTGACGGACCTGTTGAGCTTTATATTAGATAAGGAAGTGGTTCCTTTTCAAACGATCAATTTTTGGCATGGCAGTAATCAACGGGCCCATTCCGACAGCATTCATATGACTACCTATCCATTGGGTTATCTCATCGCCGTGTGGATTGCCCTGGAGGATACCAACCCGGATAATGGTCCTCTGTTCTATTATCCCGGTAGTCACCGGCTGCCTTATTTGCTGAACAATGATTTTAATGAAGGGACTTCCCTGCTAACCTTAGGAAAGAAAGACTATGGAGACTATGAAGACAGGATAGAGGAGGTGATCCGGGAAAATCAATTAGAAAAAGCAGTGTTTTTAGCCAGGAAAGGCGATATCCTCATCTGGCATGCCAACCTGATCCACGGGGGGCTGCCGGTAAAAGATCCGGCCCAGACCCGCAAGAGCATGGTCATCCATTATTATGCAAAGGATGTGATCAAATATCACGAGATCACCGAGCGGCCCTCTCTGCTGAAGTAGAACGACCAGGAGATAAAATGACCGTGATGCGCCAGGGAGAGGGGGATGTTGAGTTCTTCGGCGCCCTTGTACAGAATAGGGCAGCCCTGTCCGTTCTTTTCTATGCGCAGGTCTTCTCTATGCCCGATACCGGGGACCAGGCGATGTAGGTGATCCAGGGCAAAGGTCCTGACGGCTGAGGATTGATGGTCATAATTTGATTGGCTGATAGACCGGATACCCCATCCGATGTTTGTAAAGCTCTCGTTATTCCCCGCAACGGTGGCGATGAATTCGGGATATAGGACCGATTGGAAATATAAAGAGTGAGGCCCGAAGAGGGCCTTCCCTTTGTAGAGCCCTTCACCCGAAGGAGGGGCATCGATATATTGAATGATGATCCTGGTGGGGGAAAATACAAGACCGGGCTCCGTCCTTTTCAGGTATTTGTATACGGATTCCTTAACGGACCACAGGAGCCATACAAAGTTTTCAAAAAGCATTTCTGCCGGGGGCTGCCGGTCATAGAGAGCACGTTCGGCTTCAGAAAGGATTTTGGAATAAAACCTGCTATGATGGGTACGTTGTTGGTTGACGGCTGTCAGCGCTACAATATCGTTGCCTGTACTGCTCACTCCCGGACGCTCATTTTTTCGGCTATCACGTCAATACAGCTTTTTACATCGACCATTTTTTCGGAAGAGTCCATATCGATCTCGATATTGTATTTCGCTTCCGCATCTATGATGATGTCTACCAGGTTGGCTGAATTAATCTTCAGGTCATTTATGAGGTCAGTCTGTTCGTTGATGCCAGCCAGCATTTCTTTATTTTCCGTGTAGGGAGCCAGTACTTTTTTCAACTCTTCTAAGATTTCTCGTCTATCCATTATGTATGATTGTATTTTGAAAATATTAAGCAGGTATTGATGTCTCCAAAGCCAAAATTGGCTTTGGCAATTGTATTAATTTCTTTTTTCACCATGGTGGCCGGCAGTTTGTCGGCGCTGATCAACTTTAAGATTTCCGGGTGAGGATCCTGGAGGTTGAGGTTCGGATGTACGAACTGGTGCATCAGTTGCAATACGACGGCGACGGCCTCAATGGACCCTGCGGCGCTGAGGCAATGGCCGATCATCGACTTCAGGGAGTTGATTAACGGAAAGTCATCGCCTTTTCTATCCAGTGCCTGGCCCCAGTTCTGGACTTCCAGCAGGTCGGCATGGGTAGCGGTCAGGTGACCGCAGATCAGGTCTATCTGCCGGGCGTTGATATTGGAGCTGGCCAGGGCATCGGCGATACAGCGGACAATACCTCCCGGGCCGGGCGCCGTCATGGTGCCCCCGGAGCGTTGACCTCCCGAATTGGAAGCTCCTCCTGCTATTTCGGCGTAGATGGTGGCGTTGCGCTCCAGTGCAAAATCCAGGTCTTCCAGGATCATGGCGCCTGCGCCCGAGCCGGGAACAAAGCCACCAGCAGAAGCACTCATAGGTCGGGAAGCCTGTTCAGGAAGGTGGTTGAATTTCCTGGCCAAAACCCGCATGGAGTCAAATGTACCGAAAATGTAGGAATCTACATGTTCGGTGCTGCCGACCAGCATACGCTTCGCCAGGCCGTGTTTGATGTGTTCATAGCCCATCAGGATCGCCTGGGTGCCGGTGGCGCAGGCAGAAGAGTTGGTGGTGACCCGGTTAGCCAGGCCCAATCTCCCCGAGATATAGGCAGTGACGCCGCTATTCATGATCTGCTCTACGACCCGTGAGCCCAGTTTCTTTGATTCCCTGGCATCGACACGATTGATCACATTCTTTACGACGGCGGTGTCGCCTACACTGCAACCGAAGATGCAACCCGTTTCCCAGCGGGGCTGGTCACTGTCCATGGTATAACCTGCATCCGTCCATGCGTCAAGGCCAGCCTTTATCCCATAGCCGATGCTAATAGCCTTTAAGCCATTGAGGGCGACTTCCGGGATATAGTTCTTTATATGACTCAATTCAAATTCCGGCAGGCCGGTGACCTGGCAATTAAAATTGAGCTGTTCGTACTCCGGCATAAACCGGATGCCCGAAACACCGTTGCGGATGGAACTTAAAAAATCCGGAACCCCCACCCCATTGGGAGAAACGACTCCAAGGCCAGTAATAACGACGCGGCGGCTCATATTCTATTCTACTTTTTATATCAACGTTTATATCAGCGTTGCTTAATAATACCTGAAACGATGCCTTTAGCAATTACTTCTCCTGTCGCATTGTGCATTTCGACACGACATTTCAGCTTGCCGAAACGAAAATATTCTTTCCGGGAATTTACGGTCACTTTCTCTCCGGGCAGCACCATCCGATGAAAAGAAATGTCCGTCGAAGTAAGCAGGGGAAATAAGGTCTTTTCCGCGGGCACCTTATAGTCTTCAGGTGTTTGGCTTACAAGGTATACTCCCAATACTACCAATCCGATCTGCGCCATTATTTCGGTGATAATGGCTCCGGGTGTAACGGGATAACCGATAAAATGGTCTTCATAAAAAAAAGAATCTTTTTTCAATGTATAGTCACCTGTTACCCTTTCCTCATTCAGCAAGGAGATATTATCCACAAAAAGGAAGGAGGATTTATAGGGGAGGAGGTCTATTATATATTTATACATCAGACAATTATTATAAACAATGTTCTCCCCCATCCACATGAATGACCGAACCGTTGATCCAGGATGCCTCCTCCGTGCATAACAGGTAAATGACCTTTGCAACGTCTTCGGGTCTTGTCATTCTACCCAGTGGGTTTCTTGCTACAGATAAT
>DATJJD010000211.1:0-18818 GCA_035492545.1 Puia sp. | reverse complement strand
TAAATGTTACAAAAAGGCTAAAAAATACATTTATCTTTGTGCCGGATTCCTCGGGGTGCTGTCCCACCAGTAATGGGATGGCTGAGAAAATACCCGTAGAACCTGATCAGGGTAATGCCTGCGCAGGGAAGGTAACGACACGCATCCGATTCTCCCCTCCACGCATTCCCCCATTTTTTGATTTATTATCAATTGATTATACATGAGAATCCTTTTGTCAGCTCTATGCCTGGGGAGTATTGCCCTCTTTGTCGCGCCTCCCTCTGTCAAGGCCCAGCATGTCAACACTCCCACCCATTCAGGCGCTGCCATACCGGCCGCCGACCATCCCGGGGGAAGGGTCATCGATTCCATCAGCGGCAGCCCCGTTGCCGGAGCTACGATCGAGATCGGCTCCGTTGGTTTGACTCAGACCGATAATACCGGTTATTTCGAATTCCGGCGGCTCAGGCCGGGGTCCTATTTGGTAAAGGTATCCAGTGCAGGTTATACAGGTTATGAGGCTACCCTTTCCCTGGAAGGTGGCAATCCCGTCGAGATACGCCTTTCCCGTTTCCGGCTCTTTATGCAGCCCGTAGAAGTGAAGGCGCTTCGCGCCGGTGACAAAGCCCCTTTCACCAGGACCGACCTCACCAAAAAACAGATCGAACAGACCAACCTGGGACAGGACCTGCCATTTTTGCTCAACCAGACCCCTTCGGTGGTCATCAACTCCGATGCGGGTAACGGAGTAGGATATACGGGGATTCACATACGGGGAACAGACGACTCCCGGATCAACATGACCCTCAACGGTATTCCCTACAACGACGCCGAAGAACAGACTATTTTCTTTGTCGACCTGCCCGACTTCGCCTCTTCGGTGAACAGTATACAGGTACAGCGGGGTGTCGGCACCTCTTCCAATGGAGCCGGAGCATTCGGAGCAACGATCAATTTCTCCACCAATGAATTCAATGAGAAGGCTTATGCCGAGATCAACAACAGCTATGGTTCTTTCAACACCTGGAAGAATACGATAAAACTGGGATCGGGTTTGATCGACGGTCATTTTACCATCGATGCCCGTTTGTCCCGGATCAGCAGCGACGGATACATCGACCGGGCCACCAGTGACCTGAAATCATTTTATTTGTCAGCGGCCTGGTATTCCAAAAACTCCTCTATCCGTTTCAATATTATCCAGGGTACGGAAAAGACCTATCAGGCCTGGAACGGCATCCCGCAAGCCAAACTGGAAGGCAACCAGGCTGCCCTGGAACAGCATTATCAGAACAACATAGGATCCCTCTATTTTACGCCACAGGACTCCTCCAATTTATTCAACTCCAATAACAGGACCTATAATTATTTCACCTATAAAGACCAGACCGATAACTATCAGCAGAACCATTATCAACTGTTCTTCAATCATGAGGTCTCCCCTTCCCTGACCCTGAATGCCGCCGCTTTTCTCACCCGGGGGCTGGGTTACTACCAGGAATATCATGACCAGGGAGATTCCTCCAACGCCAAATATGTCAACTATGGACTGTCTCCCTATATTGTTGGCAACGATACTTTCCAAAGCACCTCTCTCATCCGTCAGAGATGGCTGGACAACTACTTCTTCGGCGGCATCTTCTCCCTGTTATACAAAAAGGACAATACCCAGCTGACCCTGGGTGGCGGGTGGTCCCGTTTTAACGGCCGACATTACGGGAATGTCATATGGGCGCAGAATGGCGGCTTCCCGGATGACTACCGGTACTACAACGAGCCGGCCCACAAGACAGACTTTAATCTTTACGGCAAATGGCAGCAGCAGTTAGGAACCCACTGGACCGGATTTGCGGACCTGCAGTACCGGCATATCGATTACCAGATCGATGGCTTTGATGACAACCCCACCATCTTTGTCCATCAAAAGTATAATTTCATCAATCCCAAAGCCGGTATTACCTACACCAATCATGACTGGGAAGCCTATTTATCGTATTCACTTGCCGGGCATGAGCCGAACCGGGACGATTTCGAAGCCGGTATCAATGACCGGCCCAAAGCAGAGATGCTGCATGATTTCGAGTTGAGCCTGCAACGGAAGAATACGCGGTACTCCTGGGGTGCCACCGCCTATTATATGCTTTATCATAACCAACTGACACTGACAGGACAGATCAATGACGTCGGAAATTATACGCGGGTCAATATTCCGAAGAGCTACCGCCTGGGCATAGAACTACAAGGGTCCATCCGGCCGGCAGACTGGTTCTCCGCGGACGCGAATATAGCCCTCAGCGAGAACAAGGTGCTGAACTATACCGAATATGCCGACGACTATGACAATGGCGGACAGGTGAAATATACGTATCATAAGACAACCATTGCCTTTTCGCCCGCTGTCGTAGGGGCGGCTACCCTCAATTTCTTCCCGTTGAGCAACACCGAGCTGAGCCTGCTTGGCAAATACGTCAGTAAGGAATACCTGGATAATACCCAGAAGGAAGACCGTAAACTGGATGGATATTATATACAGAACCTTCGGGCGATCTATACGCTGAAGACAAAGGCCATCAAGGAAACCAATTTCATATTTCAACTGAACAATATATTTAATAAAAAGTATGCCCCCAATGGTTATACGTACAGCTATCTGTATGGCGGACAGCTGATCACGGAAAATTTTCTCTTCCCGATGGCAGGGACAAATTTTATGTTCGCCGTGAACATAAAATTGTAAATTAGGGCTATGAGAAATCTTTTTTTCCCCTGCCTGTTCCTGCTCTGCCAGAACCAGTCCCTGACCGCCCAACCAACGCCACCGGCCACCTCTGCGGACAAACGACCGTTGCGGCCTTCGGATATTTATCGTCTTCCGGCTGTGGGAGATCCGCAAATATCTCCCGATGGAAAATGGGTCTCCTATACGCTGACAAAAATTGATTCGATCAAGGACAGCCGTAATTCGGATGTCTGGATGATAAGCTGGGATGGCAGCCAGGATATCCAGCTGACCAATAGCCCCGATGGAGAATCCAGGGCCCGCTGGAGCCCGGACGGGAAATATTTATCCTTCCTTTCTTCCCGGCAAGAATCGAAAGGTAGTCAGGTATGGCTGATGGATAGAAGAGGAGGAGAAGGCAAGAGACTGACAGAGCTCAAAGGAGGTGTGAATGACTATGCCTGGAGCCCCGATTCGAAGAAACTGCTGCTAACCCTCACGGACCCTGACCCCGAAGATACAGGCAAGGTGAAGACCACCAAACCCTATGTCATCGACCGTTACCACTACAAACAGGATGTGGAAGGCTATCGTTATAAGAAGACGCATACGCATCTCTATCTCTTCGATATAACTACCAAAAAAACAGACACGCTGACACGGGGCACTTATGACGAAGGATCGGCCGTATGGAGCCCCGACGGCTCCGCCATTGCCTTTGTCAGCAACCGGACGGCAGATCCGGACAAGAACGAGAACAGCGATATTTATGTCATTGACGCCCGGGCAGGCGCCGAAATGCGGGCGCTGACCGACTGGAAAGGTTCGGACAATAGCCCCCGCTGGAGCCCGGACGGCAAATCCATCGCTTATACCCGGTCTGTCAGCGATGAAGACTATCATATGTATGACGAGGCGGTACTATGTGTCATCCCCGCTGCCGGCGGCACTCCCCGTCTGTTGAGCAAGTCGCTGGACCGGCCGGTCACGGGGGCGCGATGGTCCAAAGACGGACAGACGATCCTGGCCCTGGTAGCCGATGACCGGGAACAATACGTGGCATCCTTTTCTGTCGCCGATGGAAAGATGACAACCATACTGAATGGACCTTGTGTGTTTAACACCCTGGAGCCAACTCCTGGTGGTGACTGGCTGAGTTTATTCACCAATCCAAAAACGCCGGCCGAGGTGTATGCCATGGAAAACACTAAAATGCGGCGTCTTACCCACCATACCGATTCCTTCTTAGCTCCGCTGGAGTTGGCCAAAGCGACGGGCTTTCAGTCGAAGAGCGCCGATGGTACGCTGGTATCCGGGATCTATTACCGGCCGGCGGGCGCCGCTCAGGATAAAAAGTTACCCACGATACTTTTCATCCATGGCGGCCCGGTAGGCCAGGACGCTTATGATTTCGACCTCTCCCGCCAGATGCTGGCGGCAGGAGGTTATGTGGTAGTCGCTGTCAATTACAGGGGCAGCAATGGCCGGGGATTGGATTTCTCCAAGACCATCTCGGGGGACTGGGGTAATAAAGAAGTAATCGATTTACACGGCGCCATCGATCAGTTGGTAAAGATGGGCATCGCCGATCCGGATAAGCTGGGCGTGGCCGGATGGAGTTATGGAGGCATCCTGACGGATTATCTCATCGCCTCCGACACGAGGTTCAAAGCGGCCAGCAGCGGGGCCGGAACGGGGTTCACCCTTTCCCTCTATGGCGTAGACCAGTACATTTCACAGTATAATAACGAAATAGGGACGCCCTGGACCAGCATCGACAAATACCTGAAGATCTCCTATCCTTTGCTGAAAGCGGACCGTATCAAAACGCCCACCCTCTTTATGAGCGGAGAAAAGGATTTTAACGTGCCGACAGCCGGCAGCGAGCAGATGTACCAGGCGCTGCGGACCCTGGGTGTGCCGACCGAGCTGATCGTCTATCCCGGGCAGTTCCACGGCATCACCGTACCTTCTTACCAGAAAGACCGGTTCGACCGGTGGCTGGCCTGGTTTGGGAAGTATCTGAAATAAGAGAGTGCCGGGGACCGTTCGAGGTTCCCGGATACCCGGGCGTCGTGACTTATCGGGCGACGCGGTCCTGCCAGGCCATCATTCCGCCAGAGACGTTTACGATGTTGGTAAACCCAGCCGTTTCCAGGATCAGACAGGCCTGACCGCTGCGGTTGCCGCTACGGCAATAGCAGATCACTTCTTCGTCTTTCCAGTCGTCGATGGGATCCGTCTGCATAGTCTGGATCTTGCCCAGTGGCAGCAGCACACCTCCTATATTGAAATCGGCATGTTCAGCGGGTTCGCGTACATCCACCAGATGAAGGGATTCACCGGCATCCAGCTTCGCTTTTAATTCCTCAACAGAGATCGATCGCATAGCTAATTATTTTTTTATATAAGACCGCGAATATATGAAATTATTGCGGGGCCGATGGCCGTCGGCCGGGGTCGGCTAATTACCGTCGGCAGGGTCACTCAATTATCATCGACCGGGTCGGTTAATTGCCGCCGGGGTCGCTCAATTGCCGCCGCCGGGGACAAGGGTGGAATCGGGCTTTCTTTCCGGTTTTTGCGCCCCCAGCCAGATATCGATGCTCTGTCCTGGACGGATGCGGTTAGGCACGCCTCCTTCCCCAAATTGTTCGGGAATCTGCCTGCGGATATATCCTACCGTCGTATCCCGGACATCAGGGTCAATAGCTACGGACCCTAAGGTTAAGCCCATCGAGTCCAGGCGGCCTTTCGCCTCCGGATACGTCAGACCGAACAGGTCCGGAACAATGAACCCGGTCCCTCCGATGCCGCTGCCCAGGACCAGTGTGATGGCGCTGCCCTGCTGGATCGGGCTGCCCGGCTTGAGACTTGCCCCTTTATAGATCTGGTCCAGGACCGAATTCTTGGCGAAGGAAGGCTTGAACAGCGTATCCTCCAGACGCAGCCCATACTGGCGAAGGATCATCTCTGCATTGCGGAAGGTCATGCTCACCAGGTTGGGCATCTGGATAATAGGCGCCTCTGACCGATTGATGGTCAGATAGACCGTGCGGTTGACCTTTACCAGGTTATCCGCTTCCGGGAATTGCTTCACCACCCGCAGCGGAGGCATCGTATCGTAGTAGACCGAGTCCTGGATCTGCACTTCAAAGCCATTTGCCTGAAGGGTCTTTTTGGCATCGGCAAAGGACATTCCCGTAACAGCGGGGATCTTCATGGTCTTGCCATGCTGGGTCAGCAGGGCCAGGGAGCCCAGAAATATCAGCAAAAGCAGCAATAACAGGACGAAACCTGCTACTATATTGACCCAGAGGGGCTTGGTGGTGAGAAATTTGAACACGCTTAATATTTAAAAATGAGCCGCCTGCACCGCAGGCGACGTAAAATAAAACATTATTTACTATTATTTCCGTGCCAGGGCCTCTTCAATAAGGGCCGAATAAAATGCTTTCAGTGTCCAGCCAAAGGCCCTCAACTGCTGAGGCACGATACTGGCTTCACTTTGCCCGGGTACGGTGTTGATCTCCAACATAAAAGGTTCTCCTTTCGCCTCATTGTAAATAAAGTCGATCCGTATGATGCCGCTGCAATTGAAGACCTGATAGATCTTTTTAGCCGTAGCCCGCACCTTTTCGGCGATGGGTTCGTCCACCTGGGCGGGGGTCGTTTCTTCATTCAGACCGGCCGTATACTTGGCCTCAAAATCAAAAAACTCCTTTTTGCTTCTTACTTCCGTCAGCGGCAGGGTAATGATCTCCCCGGCACTCCGGAAGACGCCGATGGTAAACTCCCGGCCGGAGATAAACTCTTCGACCAGTACCTGGTCATCTTCCCGGAAGGCTTTTTCAATAGCCACCCCCAGCTCCTCCGAGGGGGAGTTGACCTTGGACATCCCAATGCTGGACCCTCCGTTATTGGGCTTGACAAAAACAGGGAATTGCAGATGCCGGATGATCTCATCCGGGTTTTCAAACCGGCCTTTGATCAACGGCACGCTACGGGCGACATGGATGCCGTTAAACGCAGCGACGGCGACGGTGAATCGTTTGTTGAAAGTCAGGGCGGAGACAGCCGCATCACAGCTGGTATATGGCAGGCCCAGCAGGTCAAAATATCCCTGTAATTTTCCATCCTCCCCTGGTGTGCCGTGGATCCCAATCAGCACCGCATCGAAGGTTATCTTTCCACCTTCCAGGGTCAGGGAGAAATCATTCTTATCGACAGGGATCCGCC
The DNA here is from genome assembly GCA_035492545.1 of Puia sp. Lineage (GTDB taxonomy): Bacteria > Bacteroidota > Bacteroidia > Chitinophagales > Chitinophagaceae > Puia. Next base: position 11,878 of record DATJJD010000211.1, on the reverse strand, counting down.
CGCCGCCCCTGACTTCATGAAACCAGCCTTCTTTCGTAATGTCGATCTTGTAGACGGTATAACGCGTGAGATCCAGGTTGTTTTCGATGGTAACGGCACTTTTATAAGATATGACGGATTCTCCGGAATACCCGCCGGTAACGAAGGCTATGATGGGCTTCATGAATGGAATTAATTTTCAGCAAATAAACGAAAAGGCAGGCAAAATCTTGTTTATAGACACAAGAAAGGTGAAGGCATAATCTCCTTCACCCTTTTATGACGGGAAATATCACCCGCCTATAATCATGTAGCATGGCTACATTCGTAAACTCTTTTAGAAATGATTTACGTTAAGTTACTACACACAGAAGTGGAAAGCAAATTTTAGCCCTTCATTTTATCCACATTCTCAAAGACACGACGCCGGCAAATGCAGGCCCATCCTATAGATGAAGGTCTATATATCTATAAATGCAAGCGTTCTTTTTTAGCCAGCAGCTCTTCCACCGTCTCCCGGTACATCTCATCCGGAACACAGCAATCCACCGGGCAAACAGCCGCGCACTGGGGTTCTTCATGAAATCCCTGGCATTCGGTGCACTTGTTGGGAACGATGTAATAGGTGTCCACACTGATAGGAGCATTACGCTGGCCTGCATCCACTACCCCTCCGTCGAGAAGGGTAAATTGCCCTTTTACACTGGTTCCATCTGTGATAGCCCATTCAACGCCGCCTTCGTATATAGCATTATTGGGGCATTCCGGTTCACAGGCCCCGCAATTGATACATTCTTCTGTTATTTTTATAGCCATAATTTTTGAAAATTAGGGGGTGATTAAACTTATTTTTGCAGTTCTGGTACAAATATAAAGGGGAATTATGAACTTGGAACATCGGATTAATTTATTGGTCGAGCTGGGTAATTATTGTTTATCGGCAGACCCTATTTGGCAGCAGGCGAAGGAACGGGCCCATGGGGAAAATGGCTGGTTTACCGGGGAATTTATCGAAGAAGCCGTCCGGCAGATTGCGGAGGAATACCTTTTCAAAGACAAACTGACCCGATGGGCAGAGCAGTACGGGATTCCCCGGGAACAGGCATCTCCCAAAAATATTGGCGTCATCATGGCCGGAAATATCCCGTTGGTGGGATTTCATGACTTTCTCAGCGTATTTATCTCCGGGCACCGGCAAACCATCAAACCCTCCTCCCGGGATCAGGTCCTTATCACGCGCCTGGTGGAAGAACTCACCCGTTTGGACCCGGAAGTGTCCTCGTTGGTCAGCTTTGCTGAGCGGCTCAACGGGTGTGATGCCTATATTGCTACCGGCAGCAACAATTCGGGCCGGTATTTCGACTACTATTTCGCCAGATACCCCCATATTATCCGGCGTAACCGCAGCTCCGTAGCCGTCCTGAATGGCCGGGAAACAGCCGTGGAATTGAAGGGCCTGGCCAGGGACGTTTATCAGTATTTCGGCCTGGGCTGCCGCAACGTCACCAAGCTCTATGTGCCCGAAGGCTACGATTTCGTCCCTTTATTGGCAGCATTCGGCACCTATAACTACCTGGGCGATTATGCCAAATACAAGCATAATTATGACTACCAGCTGACCATTTTGCTCCTGAACAAGCGATTTTATATGAGCAATGAGTCCATCCTGCTGGTGGAAAACAGCTCCATCTTTAGCCCTATCAGCGTCCTGAACTACGAATATTACCGTCCGGACACCAATGGGACCGGTCTCCTGTCTGCCCACCAGCTTCTCCCGGCCCTTGCCGCTCATCCGGACATCCAGTGTATTGTCGGGGAAGGGGGAATTCCTTTTGGAAAAGCCCAGCAGCCCGCCCTGGACGATTATGCCGATGGGGTGGACACCCTGCAATTTTTACGGGATTTGACGCCAAAAAAATTGTAATTTTAGGGGTAGCTGATCTACGAAGGTCTTAGTAAATTATTTGTTAAACTAACCCGGCGGTAGGAACAGATTGCAAACGTTGGCGTTATTTTAGAGTCTAACAGCTATCCGACATTATTAAACATGCCTATAACGAAAAAATATACAAGAATATGAAAGCAAAACAAGTAGTGGCCGTTATCCTGATCAGTGCTTCGACTGCCGTTGCTACCATGTGGGGCTATGATCACGTGACAACTGGTAAAACGTATTACTACTCCCAGGATTCGGGCAAGGTACCCGCTAATTATGCCAAATTCTTTGAAGGGAGGGCAGCAGGCGCCGGTCCTGCCGACTTCTCCGACGCTGCCAGCGCAGCCATCCCGGCAACAGTACATATCAAGACGAAGACCGTTCGTACGGTAAGCAATAATTTACCCAGGCGTAACCCTTTTTCCGACCTTTTCGGAATAGACCCTGATGATTTCTTCGGAAATGGCAACGGAATGCGCTCCATGCCGGAAATGGCATCCGGTTCCGGTGTTATCATTAGCAATGACGGATATGTTGTCACCAACAATCACGTAGTGGACGGAGCAGATGAAGTGACTGTCACCCTGAGCAACCGGAAATCTTTCAAAGCCAAGGTAGTGGGCGCCGATCCTGCCAGTGACATTGCCGTCGTGAAGATCGACGCAGAGGGATTGCCTTTTTTACTTTATGGCAACTCGGATAATGTGAAGGTAGGCCAGTGGGTGTTGGCAGTAGGTTATCCCCTTACCCTGGAGACAACAGTCACCGCGGGTATTGTCAGCGCCAAAGGCAGGACCCTGGATATCAATCGTCGTCAGAGCCAGAGCCCGGTCGAATCCTTTATTCAGACGGATGCCGCCGTTAACCCCGGTAATAGCGGAGGCCCGCTCATCAATACGGACGGACAGCTGATCGGCATCAACTCCGCCATCGCTTCCCCCACGGGCTCCTATGCTGGATATTCCTTTACGATTCCCGTCAACATCGTAAAAAAGATAGTCAGCGACATCATGAAATTCGGCACCACTCAAAGAGCCTACCTCGGTATTCAGTACCCAAGGGATAATATGAGTGAAGACCAGAAAAAGGAACAGGGGATTAAGGATGGGGAAGGTGTATATGTCATGGACGTTCCTGTAGATGGAGCTGCCTTTAGCGCAGGCATCAAGAAAGGTGACCTGATCACGAAGCTGAATGGGGTTCCCATTCTCAGCGGCGCTGAAATGGTAGGGCAGATCGCCACTTTCAGCCCTGGCGACAAGATCTCGGTAACCTATAGAAGAGATGGAAAAGAATTTACCGTGCCCATCGTATTACGTAATAATTCCGGAACGACCACCGTCGTAAAAACATCCGTACTGGATAAGCTGGGCGCCCAATTGCAAACGCTTTCCAAGAAAGATGCGACTACCCTGGAAGTCAAAGGGGGTGTGATCGTCAAATCCGTTACCGAGAACGGGTTGATGGATAAATCCAGGATCCAGGAAGGATTTATTATTCTGAAGGCGAATGGACAAGAAGTAAAATCCGTAGAGGAACTGCAGAAGGTCCTGGAAAAAGCTTCCGGCACCGTCAAACTGGAGGGAGTATTCTCCGGGTATGAAGGAGTTTATACCTACCCGTTGCGCATTTCCAGCGGCGAATAAAATATTAATGATGATAAGAATAAGCCGGGCGAATGTCCGGCTTATTTTTTTTCATATACCCCATAACCCCAGGGCGGCAGCATGACCGGTCCGTTATTAATCCGCTGACCTGTAAATAGTTCCTGGTAAGACCCATTGGCCGGAACAGACAAAGGTTCGCCGGAAAAATTCAGGAACACCAATACTTCTGACTCTCCTGACTTACGGACAAAAGCGAAACACCGGTCATCCGGATATATCCGATGCGGAGCAGTGGCCGGATCGGCTGCCCGTAAGGCTGGATTGGTTTTTCGAAGCCCCAGCAATTTTTTATAAAATTCATGTAGGGCGCAAGGCTGCGTCCATTCGATAAAATCCTTTTCAAAAAACAGGAGGCGCTTGTAATTCGGCAATTCCTGACCGCTATAGATCAGCGGGAGGCCATTCCAGGTACAACACAATACCGCAAAGGCTTTGGCGGCATCCCCCATCCGCTCGTACTCGCTGCCGCTATGGGAATTCTCATCGTGATTGGAAGTGAAATAAGCCCGGAGAGCATCCGGCGGGAACATCGTATCATAATACTGCAACACTTCGTCAAGCCCTCCCAGGGGGGACTCTTTCCTCCAGACAGCTTCCATCTTATGGAGGAACTTCCAGGTATACGTGGCGTCAAAAACTTCGTGATAGGCAATCTCTTCACATTCGGCCAGCCAGAATAATTCTTTTTTCAGGGGGTCCAGCGCTGTTCGGGCTTCCCGCCAGAATTCCAACGGCACCAGCATGGCCATGTCACAGCGATAGCCATCAATATCACATTCCCGGATCCAGAACTTCATCGCATCGATGACAGCCTGCCGGAGAGCGGGATTATCATAATTCAGGTCGATCACATCTTCCCATCCATGTGCTTCAAAAAACTGGCCATCCTGATTTTTCCGGTAAAAGTCAGGGTGCTCGCGGGTCCAGCGATGGTCCCAGCCCGTATGATTGGCGACCCAGTCGATAATGACGCGCAGTCCCAGTTCGTGAGCCGATCTTACCAACTGTTTAAAATCATCCAGGGTACCGAATTCCGGGTTGATGGACGTATAATCAGAGCAGGCATAATAACTACCCAGGGTGCCTTTGCGTTTCTCGATACTGATAGGGGTGATGGGCATGAACCACAGCACTTCTATTCCCATGTCTTTCAGGCGGGGCATTTCCCGGGAAAAAGCGGCAAAAGTTCCTTCCCGGGTGTACTGTCGCAGGTTTACTTCATAAATATTGGTGGTGTGAGTCCAACCGGCATGATAAAAGGGTTCGGTCATAATCTTGATTTGCTTCAGACCGGAAGTTAATATTTATTCCGTTTTCCCAGCAGGTAAGTTTGTACCTTTGCCTACCCGATCATAGCATGAAAAGCTTTAATGTTCCTATCATCTATCGTAGTCCGCTCATCACCGCCATCAAGAACAGGCGCCGGCAGCAGGATAAAATGAAGAAGGATTTTACGCCCGCTTTATTGGATCTTGGCGATCTGCATATTTACCTGGCCCGTCATTTCGGTTTTTGCTATGGGGTGGAGAATGCCATCGAGATCTCTTTCCGCACCATCGAAGAGCATCCCGGCAAAAGGATTTTTCTCTTAAGCGAAATGATCCACAATCCCCAGGTGAATGGAGACCTGCAGTCAAGAGGCGTCCGTTTTCTCCAGGACACCCATGGCCGGCAGCTTATTCCTTTTGAAGAGCTGACCGCGGAAGACATCGTGATCATACCGGCTTTCGGGACCACGCTGGAAATTGAAGAGAAACTGCAGTCCATCGGCATCCAAACCGAAAAATACAATACCACCTGCCCTTTTGTAGAAAAAGTGTGGAACCGTAGTGTCCAGATCGCCCAAAAGGACTATACCATCATCGTTCATGGCAAGCCGGGACATGAAGAGACCCGGGCGACCTTTTCCCATGCGGCGGCGGCTACTCCTACGGTAGTGGTAAAAGATATGAAAGAGGCAAAGGTCCTGGCGGAATATATGAAGGGCGCCCTGCCGGCCGACTCGTTCTACGTGGCATTCAAAGGTCAGTTCAGCACTGGATTTGATGTACAAAAAGATCTGCAGCGGATTGGCGTTGTGAACCAGACTACCATGCTGGCCAGCGATACGCAGGCCATCGCGGATTTTCTAAAACAGACGATGGTGGAGCAATATGGGTTAACGGAATCCACGGTAGGCCAACGCTTTGCAGATACCCGGGATACCCTTTGTTATGCCACCCTGGACAATCAATCCTCCATCATGGGTCTATTGGAGATCCCTGCCGATCTCGCTATCGTCGTCGGTGGCTACAATTCTTCCAATACCTCCCATCTCGTCGAATTGTGTGAAGAGAAATTACCTACTTATTTTATCAGTTCCGAAGAAAAGATCCTGTCCCCTTCGGAGGTTCTGCATTATAATTTCCATAAAAAAGAGGAAGAGAGGACCCTTGACTGGCTGCCGGGATCTACCCCGCTCCGGATCCTGATCAGTAGTGGCGCATCCTGCCCGGATGCCCTCGTGGAGGCAGTCATCCGTAAATTAGCCGGTTATTACGCTGCGTCAGACAAAGTAGAGCAGGCGGTCCTGGCCTTTCAGTAAAGGCTGGCGCCGGAGAATCCCCTCTTTTACTGCATCTTAAATCCTTCCAGGAATTTTGTGTTGAAGTCTCCGCTGCGGAACCGATCGTCTTTCATCAGTTGCAAATGAAAGGGGATGGTGGTCTTGATCCCTTCGATCACGTATTCACTGAGGGCGCGATGCATGGTATTGATCGCTTCCTCCCGGGTACGGGCCACAGCGATGATCTTTGCGATCATGCTATCATAATAAGGCGGAATGGTATAGCCGGCATATGCATGTGAGTCCACCCGTATCCCATGTCCCCCGGGTTGGTGCAGGACGGTGATCCTGCCGGGAGAAGGTCTGAAGTCATTATAAGGATCTTCTGCATTGATACGGCATTCGATAGCATGTCCCTGCGGCTCGTAATTCAATCCGCTGATGGCATCTCCTGCCGCTATTTTGATTTGCTCCTTGATCAGGTCGAAATTCACCACTTCCTCGGTTACGCAATGCTCTACCTGGATGCGGGTATTCATCTCCATGAAGTAGAAATTACGGTTCTTGTCTACGAGGAATTCTATCGTACCCACGCTTTCATAGTTGATGGCGGAAGCCGCTTTGATGGCCGCCTCTCCCATGCGCTGGCGCAGTTCCTTGGTCATAAACGGAGAAGGTGATTCTTCTACCAGCTTCTGGTGACGCCGCTGGATGGAGCAATCCCTTTCACTGAGATGACAGACCTTCCCATATTGGTCGCCCGCCACCTGTATTTCGATATGACGGGGCTCTTCCACAAACTTCTCCATGTAGATGCCGTCATTTTTAAAGCTGGCGCCTGCCTCTGCCTTGGCCGTGTTATAGGCTTTTTCCATTTCCCCTTCTTCCCATACGACGCGCATTCCTTTTCCACCGCCGCCGGCCGTTGCTTTCAGAATGATAGGATACCCCATTTCTTTTGCCAGACCTTTGGCCTCGTCCAGGCTTTCCAGCAACCCTTCTCCACCAGGCACCACCGGTACCCCGGCTTTGATCATCGTCTCTTTAGCCGTGATCTTATCCCCCATGGAGTTGATCATGGTGGGAGTGGGTCCGATAAATTTGATGCCATGTTCGCCGCAGATCTCTGCAAAGCGGGCATTCTCAGCCAGGAAACCATAGCCGGGATGAATAGCGTCCGCATTGGTGATCTCCGCAGCGGCCATGATATGGGGAATATTCAGGTAGGAATCAAAGCTAGCCGGCTTTCCAATACACACGGCCTCATCGGCAAATTTGACATGCAGGCTATCTTTGTCTGCAGTGGAGTAAACCGCTACGGTCTTAATACCCATCTCACGACAGGTACGGATGACCCGGAGGGCTATCTCTCCTCTGTTGGCAATTAATATCTTTTTAAACATTCTGTCAATTTTGGGATCAATCAAGCAGGTTCGACTAAGAACAAAGGTTGGTCGTATTCCACGGGAGACGCGTCTTCTACCAGCACTTTTACGATCCTGCCCTTTACTTCGCTCTCTATTTCATTAAATAGCTTCATCGCTTCGATGATACAGACCACCTTACCCAGATCGATCTCATCGCCTACATTGATAAAAGGAGGTTTATCAGGAGAGGAACTACGATAGAAGGTTCCTATCATAGGGCTTTTTATGGTGACTGTGTTGTCGGCGGGAACTTCAGCTGCCTTGGCGGGTTTTTCCGCAGCGCTGACAGCCGTAGCGGCAGCAGACACCGGTGGCGCCGCCAACGCCGCTATCGGCTGCTGTTGCATGGGGGCAGCAATAACCTGTTGAATGGCTTCTTCTTTTTGCTTGATAGTCAATTTAAACCCTTTTTCCTCGATGCTTACTTCGCCTATATTTGACTTGTTGATCATTTTGATCAACTCCTGAATCTGTTTAAAATCCATATGGATGAATTTACAGTTTTATTTGGGCGGCTAAAATAGGTATTAAAGCTAAATATACCCAAAAACAGCGGTGAAATTTCAAAAAACCAACTACATACCAAAACGGGCAAAGCCCGTTAACAGACATTATCTCTGTTCCTGCGAAGGATTATATTTCAGTAAATCCGTAGCAGGAACTATAAAGGAAAATGGACAACGGAGCCAGGCTCCTTGTCCATTCACGCTCTTTTATTTGACAGCGGACCCGCGCTGCGCTATTTTACTCTTTCTACATATTCACCTGTCTTGGTGTTAATCCGGATCAATTCTCCTTCATTTACGAAGAGGGGAACATTCACGGTGGCTCCCGTCTCTATCGTGGCGGGCTTAAGGGTACGGGTAGCCGTATCTCCTTTTACACCGGGCTCAGAATAAGTGACCAGGACGACGATCTTATCAGGCAACTCCACGCTCATGGGCTGTTCGGTCTCGGTGTTGATCAGGACAGATACTTCCGCTCCTTCTTTTAGGAATTGCGGGGCGTCAATGGATGCTTCCTGGACCGCGATCTGCTCAAATGTTTCATTGTCCATGAAATTATAACCCGTGTCATCCTTATATAAATACTGATAGGTCTTCCTTTCTACGCGGACGGGATAGAGGGTGTCCCCGCTGTTCCAGGTCTTTTCAATGCTACGGGCATTATCAACCCCTTTTAATTTGGCCCACACTTTTGCGGCGGCCCTGGCAGTTTTGTTCTCACCAAATTCGATAACGGTATATAAGCTGCCATCCAGTTTGATGATCATTCCGCGGCTGATATCTGCTGTACTTGCCATAAATCCAATACGATTTTTAAATAAGCTATTTTTGATTTGCCTCCCTGACCGGCCAACGCTGCGGTAAAGGCGGGATGCAAATCTACGGCAAAATCAGCAGCCGGCAAAGACTTACCCAAATCCCCCCGCCGGTCATTGATTTAATCTGTACAGCATATACGCGGCGGGGTTGTTCCTGGCATCCCGGGTGACCACGTTCATGATCGTCTGATTGGTCTCCAGCCCGTATTTCTTTAGGATAGCATCCTTCTCCGTACACTCCAACATCACCAGGTCCGCCCGGTGGATCAGGGATTGCCCCGAGACATCTGCCGGCGCCCTGACCCCATTGATAAAATAGATGTAGACCTTATGAGGATCTTTGGAAGGGTCCAAATCGATAGAATCCGCCCGGATAGTGATCTGGTCATCATTTTTGGCATCCAGGATCATTGTTTTCTCCTCTTTCACCGTCCTCTTTTCCTTGGTCTGGACCAGGATGACGCCATTACGGGCTCTTTCCCCGTACTGTTGCAGGACGCTGTCACCCCTGATCACATTAATGGACTCGATGTCCGAAGTAGACAGGGCCTTTATCTGTTCAACGGGAGTTTCAACCCCATCCAGGATGTACTCCACATCCCGGGGAAGCACGTTCTTATCAATGGTAGTGATGCGGACGACCCCATTCCGACCGGCGGTGCCGTAAGCCTCAATGGCTGCCTCTCCTTTCAGTACATCTATGGATTTAATATCATTGGGCGCTATTTCGCCCGTCCGCCAGTGCTTCATGACAACCCCGTTGACCACAAAAAGAGGTTTGACGGAATCGGCCTTTATCGACAGGGTGTCCTTGCGGAGTTTCAGGGTATCCGTGCGGAGTTTCGGAAGGGTGTCTCTGGCGGGCGCCCCTTTCACGGGAAGCTGGGAGATTTCAGCGTTGATCGTCTTCCGAAAGGCCAGCAGCAGAACGGCCAGCAAGGGGACGATGAAGAGAAATTTCAACAAATGCATTTTGGCGCTTTTAATCTTATTCATCATGATGATGCGTTTTTTTAAGGAGGAAAAATTGAAATTATTAGCCAGCCGGTACCGGGGCGTACCCACGACCTGCAGTAAATGATATTGATAGCCCTTCCTATCCATTCCGTTCTCCAACACCTTCCGGTCGGCAATGAACTCCAGGTTCTGCCGGATGGAATAACGGATCAGCCAGGCAAAGGGGTTGTACCAGTTGAGGATACACAACACTTCAGAGAGCAGCATATCTATGGTGTGTTTCTGCCGGATATGCACGTATTCATGGAGAATGATGGCCGAATATTCTTTTTCCGTATGCAATTGCTGATTGATATAGATGGCATTGCCGAAGGAAAAAGGAAGAATGGACTGGTCGACCTGGAAGATCTTTACCCCGCCGTCGCTGATCAGCCTGGCCCGGGCCCGGACCCGCCGCAGAGAGAGCCAGCGGCTCAGCAGACGCCCCAGCAGGATCAGAGAGCCCATCAGCAGGACGCCCATCACGATGTTCTGGGAACTCAGCCTGGAAAAAAGTCCGGGATCGGCTGCCGTTGCATCTTTTTGATAGGCCCCTATCGCGGGGATGTACTGTATTACGACAGCCTTCTGAAAATCATCCTTATCCAGGAAAGACCCTATATCGATCAGCGGTATGATAAAGGACAATAAGGAATATCCCAGCAGGTACCACCGATGGAGGTTATAAAAAGTAAGCCGGCGAAGCATCAACTGGTAAAAAAGCCAGATAACGGACAGGCTGATTGAGAGTTTTAACAGATACAGCATGATACTTTAGTTTAATTCATGAACCCGATCGTTCTATCAGATCGATGATCTCTTTCAGTTCCCTGGCGCTGAGCTTTTTCTCTTCCACAAAGAAATTCACCAGCTCCTTGTAGGAGTTTTCAAAATAGTCCTTGACAAACCCGCTCATGAATTTTTTCTTATACTCGTCCTCTGTTATCAGGGCCTTGTATAAATAGGCATTCCCGATAAGCCGGCTGCCCACGTAACCCTTTTTCTCCAGGTTCTTGATGGTGGAGGCAAGGGTGGTGTAAGGCACCCTGGGCTCATTCATGTTTTCCAGGAAGAGCTTTACATTCCCCTCCCCTGTTTTCCAAACGGCCTGCATGGCTTCTTCCTCTTGTGCGCTGAGTTTTTCCATATATCTACGAAGTTTTCGTAAATCTACGAATTATTCGTAATAAACAAATAAAAATTTCCCTTTTTCGTTAAACATTTACTTTTGCAGACGTCCAACAGTAGCTACTTAATTAGTGGTGAATTGCTTCAATTATTTAGAAAACAACAAGATGAAAACAGTATTCCTGATCGTATCGGCCCTGGCCGGCTCCTTTTTTTTGCCAACGTTATCGGTTTCGGCCCAACAGCCTGTACAACAACAACCGGCCCAGCAACAGCAGGCTGCCGACCAACAGGCGCCCTATCTCCGTTATCCTACCATTCCGCCTTTTCACCTCCTGAAACTGGACAGCGCAACTTATCTGACCAAGGACGATATTAAGAAGCATCATCGCACCATCGTCATGTTCTTCAGCCCGGACTGTGATCATTGCAAACACCAGACAGAGTCCATCCTGGCTGACTTTAAAGAGTTTAAGGACATCGAGATCGTCATGGCCACGTACCAGCCGTTCGGGGAACTGAAAGAATTCAATACGCATTACCGCCTCTTCGAACATCCCAACATCAAGATGGGAAGGGATGAGAAATTCTTTTTGGCGCCTTTTTATAAGATTCGCAACCTGCCCTATCTGGCCCTCTATGACAAAAAGGGAGACCTGGTCACCACCTTCGAGGGGACCCAGAAAGTAGAGACTTTGTTAAATGCTTTTAATAAGAAAGGGAACGATAAATAAGTACCTTTGCCCTCGCAAATAATTTTATCACTTAAATATTTTTAGATGAAAGTAACGGTTGTAGGCGCTGGTGCCGTAGGTGCTACCTGTGCCGATAATATCGCCCGTGCAGCATTAGCCCAGGAATTAGTGCTGCTGGACA
>DATJJD010000210.1:0-16884 GCA_035492545.1 Puia sp. | reverse complement strand
GTAAGATTGAACAGGCATAGATGTCCCAAATACTGTAAAGGTATTATCCTTTGATTTGTAAATCTCAATCAATAGCTCATTATAAGTCGATAGGTAATAATCTGCCGAAATTTCTTTCTCATTCAGCAATTCAAAAGAATCCTTAAAAATGTGACTTACATTAAGCTCATTAACCGTTTCCTGATAAGACTCTAGTACCCTGATTATAAAATCATATACAGTATCTATTTTTTCCCCGCTTGTGAATTTTATCTGCTTACTTACCATTGAAGTGTCTTCAACTTGAAAGATTTTGTGTTTTTTGCAAGAATAATTGAAAACTATAATGATTGATAAGTAAGTTAATATCCTCATATTTTAGTCAATTGATTAAACATCGCTCTAAATATTTACTTGCAAATACACAATCTTGAAAATAGATAATTTCTTGGGAAACGTTGCAGATATTTAGTAATATCCTTAAAACCTATCAAATTCAAGAATAGTCGATTACTTATGAATGTATAGCTGTTTAAGGAGAAAATTTTAAAAAACAGAGGGCATTCCTCTCTCCATAAATAACGAATCAAATACCGTTAAAACACCTTCCATTTCACTTGAAAGGTTTGGTATATTTAAACTAAATTAATAGTACTTATGAGCACTACAGCCCCACCATCTTTTGAAGAAATAAAATTACAAGGAGAGATCAATAAGCTTGAATTAGAAAAAAAGACATAAGCAGATCAAGCAGTAGGTTCTACTGGGGAGGTATATTTGTTCCCCTTTTTGTAGCTACCGTCTCTGGATTACTCGTTTATTCAACTGGAATATTCGACGCTCATGAGACTATGCAAAAGAACGAAGAGTTTAAGTTTGCTCAAGACACTGCCAAGTTCACTAAAATAAAAGTCGGCCAAGATTCAATTCTAGTCTCTAAAAAGGACTCCATCGAAAAATTCAAATTTATCTTGGCAAAGCTTCAAGGTGATAATAAGACCATGAAGGAAATAAAAGAAAGACTTGAAAAAGATTTAAACTCACTAAGCCCAACATTGCAAAAATGTCTATCGGAAAGTGTTAATATTAAAAATGATTATAAAATATTGAAAGAATCTTTCGATATAACAATTAAGAGAAATGATAGCTACCGAGACTCCTTGCGAAAAGACAATCTAGCAATGAATTATAGAATGACAAAATTAGATTGGAGAATAGAGCAATTTCAAGTCGATGTCACTAATAGAAATCAAACAATAAAAGAATTAGAATCTGATTTAAAAAAATGTAAAGAAGAACGACACTAGGCTTACCCCATTTATATTCACCTAAATTAACTAACCTATTACCTATTTATGCCCTATATTCAAGACCAAACTTCCACTGTAAGTAAGAATATACCTGAAATTAAGACTAACCCTAAATTAATAGAGTCTGTTATAAGAGCACTACCACTATTAACTGGCTATTTGATATTCTTAGGCATATCGAGCTCAATAGCCTATTTTTATATTTTCCGAATCAATATTCTATGGTATATCTCTCTGAGCGAAGCGGTACTTTTATTCTTAGATGATGTTATTTTACACGGTGTATGGTTTTTTATTGCCTTTGGTTTTTTTTATCGAGCCCTAAAATCGTCATTTATTTGGATTTTAAAAATTACTAATGGTAAATTAACCTTAGCTTTATTTTTCTTATTAATCCCGTTGGCAGTACCAATTTTTGATATTGGGAATATGTATTACAACACTGCAGGTCACATCCCCAAAGATAAATCCCTTCATTTAGTATTACTTTTTTTTGTAGTAACGGCGGTACTTATACTACTCCTTATTGGCGCAATTAACAGTAAAAGCATTCTTAAAGTCGATAAAACCACGATGATCTTGTGTTTGTCATTTTTTCTGTTCTGGATTTATATTGTTTCTATATCAATTCATAAGGCAGTTAATTATAAATATCAGCCAACGAATAACAATACAGTATTCACTCTGAAAGACACCTCGAGTCCTTTATGCACTAATGACACTCTCATTTTTGTTGGGAAAGTTGAAAAGTATTATTTTCTTTATGATCGAAACGAGCAAGCGGCTAAAATCATACCTGCGGACGAAGTCAAGAATGTTAAATGGACAAAAGAAAAAAACTCGAATAAAAACTAGGCCGTACTTAGTGCATTTGACAATATCGATATATTTTCCGCACTGATGTATTCAGCAATAATTATGTCACCTGGTGGTTGACAGCCTTGAAATCGACGACCGGCACAAGCCGCAATGGAGTACTAACATTATAATTGTTCCAGCATTATTGGTTTGCATTTCTTGAATATATTCATTCCACCCTCAAGCTCTTCACCGGATTTGCCATGGCTGTTCTAATTGCCTGAAAACTAACGGTCGCCAACGCAATCAGCAAGGCCACCGTACCCGCGGCAACAAATACCCCAAAGCTTATCCCGATCCTGTATTCGTACCCTTGCAGCCAATTATGCATGATCCACCAGGCAAAAGGGAATGCAATTAAACAAGCTATGATCACCAGTTGTATAAAATCCTTTGATAACAAACCTGCCAGCCCGGTCACACTGGCCCCCAGCACTTTGCGGATGCCGATCTCCCTCGTTCTTTGTTCAGCCGTGTAGGCGGCAAGCCCAAACAAACCCAGACAGGAAATAATAATAGCCAATGCTGCAAACACCCCTGCGACTTTACCCATCTGCGACTCGTTCTGAAACATCCTGTTAAACTGGTCATCTACAAATTTGTATTCAAGGGGATAGGCCGGGTTATCCTTCTTCATCACTTCTTCTATTTTTGCCAAAGCCCGTTCAGTATTTCGCTGCGATTTCGTCCGCACATAGATAAAAGTTGCAAATTCCGGGGGTTTACAAAAAATTATCAATGGACTGGCTTTCCCATCAAATATATTTCCATAAACATAATCCTTTACTACCCCGATCACCGTCATGTTGGAATAAACGCCCTCCGGATTGCCCCGTGGAGACTGAATAATTTTCCCAATAGCGCTGCCCTCCCCCATCATTTTTGCCATGGACTCATTGATGAGTACGTCTGAATTTTCAGGATTTATATGCTCGTTAAAATCCCTTCCTTCAATAATCTGCATGCCAGAGGTGGAAATAAATTCAGCGCTGACATTCCGGTGAGCAATCGAGATTTTGTTATCCGGCGATTTCCCCTGCCATTTGAACTGATTGTCTGTGTCACCCCCGTAAAGCGTTGTATGGTCGGAGATGGCCACATTTTCTATTAATCCGGAGTGCAGCAAATCACCTTTTATCAGTGGGAAAATTTTCGAAATATCACGTTGCGGGTTGATTTCAATCAGGTTTTCTTTATTAAAGCCAAGATCCCTGTTCTTTATATATTGTATTTGCTGATAAACGATAACTGTACTGACAATAAAGATCACCGAGATGGTAAACTGAAAGACAACCAACCCTTTTCTGATGAATGCGGCGCTGCCCGCCTTTGTCTTTAACCCCTTCAAAACAAAAACCGGGTTGAAGGCCGATAAATACAGCGCCGGATAACTGCCTGCAATCAATCCACAAATAGCAGCGATAAGGAGCAAAGCGATAAAGTGAAAAGGATTTGCAATATGTAAGCCAAGTTGTTTTTTCATGAGCAGGTTGAAGGCGGGCAGTGCAAGGGCTATCACAATAACGGCCAGGATAGCCGCCATGAGCGACATAAAAAAAGCTTCGCCCATAAATTGCGCAATCAGCCTTTTCTTCTCCGCGCCCAGCACTTTCCGAACCCCCACTTCCCTTGCCCGTCGCTGGCTGCTCGCTGTAGCCAGGTTCATGAAGTTGATGCAGGCAATCAATAAAATGATCCAGGCAATGGCGGCAAGCAGGCGCACCTGTCTGATGTGTCCGCCGCCGGTTGGCTTACCATTGGCAAATTCATTATAAAGCCGCCAGTCTTTCATGGGAAATAAAAAAGTTTCGGTTTTCTGGTCTGCGGACTTTCGGCGGATAAAATCTTTTAATTGCCGGTTAATGACGCCAACATCGGCGCCTTTATCCAGCTCTACATAGGTAAAGGGACCATAAGCAGTCCACATCACCGCATCATCATCCTTCATGTCCCGTGGCCGCCTTTCTACAATCGTAACTTCATAAGGCGCCAGCCATTCAAATTGCAGGGTGGAATTCTCAGGCATATCTTTTACCACCCCGCTGACTACATAATCATGTTTGTTATCCACCCTTACCATTTTGCCCACTACATTTCTATCTTCCCCAAAAAATTTCCTGGCCGTGCTGGCGGTAATAACAATGGAATATAATTGAGGGAAAGGGTTTCTTGCGCTGCCCTGGATAAAGTCAAAAGTGAACATGTTGAACAGGGACGCATCAGTATAACGTCCCGCAGCATATAATGATTTATTGTCATAACTAAAAAGAAGACGTTGGTCGTTGTCCGAAATCCGCGCCGTATTGGCTATACCGGGTACTTCAGCTTGCATGGCTGCCGCCATCGGTCGTGGGGTGGAGCCCATGGTAAAATTATTCCCGCCATAGGTCATGTTTACCTCCAATTGGTACAGCCTGTCTTTTTTTATATTCACCTTATCAAAGGTCATTTCATCCTCCGTCCATAAAAAAATAAGCCCCGCGCAGGTTATGCCAATTGCCAATCCGAAAATGTTGAGGAAAGTGAACGCCTTATTTTTCCCAAGATGGCGGATCATCGTTTTGAAATAATTTGTCAACATGGCTTTTTATATAAAGAGCCACAAAAATTAAAATTGTTGCATGCGATGCAACAAACCTGAAAATCCCCCGTCCTTCCCTCAAAGGGAAAAATCCTCCATTGAAATAAAAGCCTTACTATGCAAAATAACAATTTGAAGATGGCCGGACGTTATCTTCTTAAGGATCGGTCATTCACTTTCCTCAACCTGCTCGGTCTTTCGACGGGCCTGGCCTGCACCATCCTTATCTGTTTATGGGTGAATGATGAATGGCAGGTCGATAAATTCAATGAAAAGGATAGCCGGCTTTTCCAGGTATTAAAGAATTCCCAGTCGCCCACGGGTTTAACTACCGACGAACGGACACCCGGATTGCTGGCTACGACCCTGGCGAAGGAAATACCGGAAGTTGAATATGCCTGTTCCGTCATACCTGTATCCTGGTTTGATAAAAAAGGCATGCTTATTTACGGGGATCAACGATTCACCGCCAACAAAGAATTTGCCGGACAGGATTATTTTTCCATGTTCTCTTACCGGCTGATCGAAGGCCGGAACGAGCAGGTTTTACAGGACAAGGAGGCCGTTGTCATCTCGAAGGAGCTGGCCCTGAAACTATTTCATACAACGGACAACGTCGTAGGGAAAAATGTCGAATGGAATCAAAAGGACTATAGCGGCATCTATCGCATCTCCGGCATCTTCGAAAAGCCACCCGCCAATGCGACCGCCCAATTCGATATTGTTTTTAATTATGCGCTGTTTTTGGAAAAAACCCCAAAATTGACTGATTGGAGGAACAATGACCCCAGCACCTATGTCGTCCTGAAAAAAGATGCCGACATCGGTCAATTTAACAGGAAGATCAGCGGTCTGGTCAAGGCAAGGGTGGAAAAATCCACTACCACGCTGTGGGCACAACCCTATTCCGACAGGTATTTACATGGCCGTTATGAGAATGGGGCGCCTGCCGGCGGGAGGATAGAATATGTACGGATGTTCACGCTCATTGCCATCTTCATCCTGACAATAGCCTGTATCAATTTCATGAATCTTTCCACCGCAAAGGCAGCAGGGCGGATAAAAGAGACAGGTATAAAAAAAGTGGTGGGCGCGTCCAGGTTCACCCTGGTCCTTCAATACATGGAAGAATCATTCATTCTTTCTTTTTTGGCGCTGGCCCTCTCCATCGGCCTGGTATTCCTGCTGCTGCCACGGTTCAACGGAATAACAGGCAAACAGCTGACCTTGCATTTTTCCTCCGGGTTGGTGCTCGCCGTCCTGGCGATAACCCTGGTGACGGCCATTTTGTCCGGCAGCTATCCGGCCTTGTATCTTTCCGGATTTAAACCAGCCGTTATTTTAAGAGGCAGGATAAAGACTTCCCTATCCGAATTGGCCATCAGAAAAGGGCTGGTGGTCTTTCAATTCACGCTGTCGGCCATCTTCATCGTGTCGGTCCTGGTCATCTACCGGCAAATGCGGCTGATCCAAACAAAGAATATCGGTTACAACCGGGATCATGTCCTCTATTTCGAACCCGGAGGTTTGGTATCCGACAATAAGGAGGACTACGCTCCGGGCGGTAAATACGAGTTGGACCTCCAGCATTTCATCCGGCAGGTAAAAGGTTTACCGGGGGTTGTTGGCGCTGCAACTTTCCGGCATAACATCACCAATAGGGAGGGCGGCACCTACGATATCTCCTGGCCGGGAAAAGACCCCGATGCCCGCATCGATTTTACGGATCTGGATGTGGGATATGGTTATATCGAGACAGCCGGCATCACCCTAAAGGAAGGAAGAACCTACTCACAGGCCTTTGGGAATGAAAAAGCGAATGTTATTTTCAACGAAACAGCTATTCAGACAATGGGCCTGAAAGATCCCATCGGAAAGGTGGTGCACTTATGGGGGAACGACCGAACCATCATCGGAGTAGTAAAAGATTTTAACTTCCAATCCCTGCATGATAATATCAAACCCTGCTTCCTCGAGCTGTCCACGAGTCAATGGGCGTCAAAGATCATGGTGAGGATCCAGGGAGGGAATGAAACCGGGACGATCAGCCGGCTGGGCGATCTTTACAGGGATTACAACCGGGCAGGGACATTCGAATTCCATTTCCTGGATGAGGATTACCAGGCGCTGTATTCAGCCGAAAGAAGAGTGTCGGCCTTATCAAAATATTTTGCCGGTTTCGCTATTATCATTTCCTGCCTGGGTCTTTTAGGGCTGGCCGCCTTTACCGCTCAGAAAAGACAACGGGAGATCGGCATCCGGAAAGTAGTGGGCGCCACCGTGAACAACATCGTATGGCTATTGTCAAAGGACTTCCTGATCCTGATAGCCATCGCCCTGCTCATTGCCTTGCCCCTGTCCTGGTGGGCGATGACTCATTGGTTGCATGGGTTTGCCTATCGCATCGATCTGGACTTCGACGTCTTCCTCTTGACAGGTGTCTTCCTTATTCTGCTGGCCTTAATATCGATCAGTTTTCAATCGATCAGGGCGGCACTGGTCAGTCCGGTGAAGAGCCTGCAATCCGAATAGCCGGCCAGGCAGGGTGCACTTCTTTTTGGCGGCCCAAAAAACAATTGTACCTTAATGCAATCGATTGCAACATGAAGTCCAATGAAAAAAGAAACATTGCTGGTTTTATTCCTCGCCGCCCTTGTCCATGTCAGCGCCCAGCAACCCGCTGCTGAAAAAGGGCAATACCGTCCCCCCATTACCTATACCGCCGGACAGGACCATGACGACATGATGAAACAGCTGGGCATTAAATCCTTGCGACCAGGCCCCAGCGGCGACGAAAAAGCCCCGAACCACGCCAATTACGATACGGCGCTGGCCAACCCCTACCCGGACCTGCCGGAGGTCCTCACGCTGAAAAACGGCAAAAAGGTCAACACTCCCACCCTCTGGTGGAATCAGCGCCGGCCGGAGATCGTGGAGGACTTCGAGCGGGAGGTGTATGGCAGAATTCCCGCGGGCGTGCCCCGGGTCACCTGGACAACCAAGGTGAAAGACGAGGAGTTGGTAGGTTCCATACCGGTCATCGCCAAACAATTGATCGGGCAGGTCGACAATTCGGCCTATCCGCTTATCGATGTCAACATCAACATGACCCTGGTACTGCCCGCCAACGCCAAGGCCCCCGTACCTCTCCTGATGTTATTCGCCCGCAGTATCCTGCCATCCCAAACAGCCGCCGGTGCTGGTCCACCGCGTTACACCACCGATCCTCCGGCCGCTCAACAGCTCATCGCGGATGGATGGGGATATATCCTCATAGACCCCAACAGCATACAAGCAGACAACGGGGCGGGCATCACCAGGGGCATCATCGGTCTTGTCAATAAAGGACAACCCCGTAAGCCGGATGACTGGGGCGCCCTCCGTGCCTGGGCCTGGGGAGCTGCGAGGGCCCTGGACTATCTCGAGACAAGCGAACCGATGGTGGACGCCAAACGCGTGGGCATTGAAGGGGTCTCCCGCTACGGTAAAGCGGCGCTGGTGACACTGGCTTTCGAACCCCGTTTTGCCATGGGTCTCATCGGGTCCTCCGGCGAAGGCGGCGCCAAGCTCCACCGCCGCAACTGGGGGGAAGCCGTAGAAAGCCTCACCGGCGGTGAATACTATTGGATGGCCGGCAACTTTATGAAATATGGCGCCTCCGAGGCCGGCTTCGGCGCCAGGACGGCTAAGGACCTCCCGGTAGATTCCCACGAACTGATCGCCCTTTGCGCCCCGCGACTGACCTTTATCAGCTATGGAGTGCCCGAACAAGGCGATGCCAAATGGCTCGATCAGCAAGGCAGCTATATGGCTGCGGTCGCCGCCGGCCCGGTGTTCAAATTGCTGGGTGCAAAAGACCTGGGTTTGTCCAACGATTACAGGACGGAAAAAATGCCCCCTGTTAATACCGGCCTCCTGGATGGCCAGCTCGCCTGGCGCCAGCATGATGGTGGTCATACCGACGCCCCGAATGTGAAATATTTTATCCGATGGGCGGACAAGTTCATAGGACATATACCATAAACATGGTATTGTAACCCACGTCCCACGGGCTATCTTCGTGTAGTTTACTCCTTCATCATTAAAACTCCATTTTATGCAAACTGATCTTACAACATCTGAACTACACGGATGGATATCGAATTTTGAGGACAATATAACATTGCCGTTTGTCACCACTTCGGCCCTGATCAAACTGGAGGACCTGGAAAAATTCATAACGACGATCAAAGCACAGAAGGCTGACAGCGTCAGGATCTATTTTCTGCGGCTCCGGGCTGGGGAGACCTTGAAAGCACTGGCGCTGCCGGCGGGAAAAATTCCAAGAGGTTGTAAATGGCACGAGGCATCCCCTAAATTTACCCAGGCAACCATAGCCATGGTGCCGGCCAGGAATTTTATGATCGAAAAAGATCTCACTTTCGCCGCGGATGATATTATCCTGAATAACAAGATAACTACTTTAACACCGGGCATACCGGAGAAAGGCACCGGCCTGAATCCACCCAGCCCAACAAAAAAAACCAGTATGGTCGCCCCGGGCTGATGTCATGAACACAAAACTCCTGATATCCACCCTTCCCTTGCTGATGGTCGGATGCGCCGCCGCTACCAGCCTGATCAGCTTCCGGTATGATTATCCCACTGCCCTCAGGAAGCTGTCTGTGTTCTGGGTATTTAATTTTTGCATCGACTTGTGCGGGCATATCACCAAGTATTTTGGTCTGAAGAATCACTGGCTCTATAATATTTATTTCTGGCTCATGTACCTGACCCTGGCTTATTTATATGACGGACAGGTTAAAAACAGGTATGTCCATGCGGGTATCCGGTTGTTCTATATCGCTTTCCCTTTACTGATCCTGGCGGAATCCATCCTATCCGGTATCAATACGCTGCAAACCATGATGCTGGTCACAGGCAGTGTGTTTATGATCTTTTTGGCCGCTGCCTATTTCAGGCAGTTATATCTTAGTGAAGATAATGAGCCCGTGACGCAGGATCCCTGGTTCTGGTTTAGCTTTGGTTTTATCCTTTATTTTGGCTGCACCGTCCCTTTTCTGGGCATGTTCAATTATTTATGGGCGCACTATAAGGAATTCACCAATTTCTACTATTCGTATTTTTGCAATTCCTTTGCTATCTTACTGAACTTACTCATCATAACAGGGTTTTTATGCCAGAGAAATTCTCAGAAGTCACGCTGATCCTCTTTGCCAGCACCCTGATCATCCTGTTGTTAACCGGCCTTATCGTAGTTTCGCTTTTTATTAATCAGAAAAGGAAGTATCGGTACCACCGTGAAAAATTCGAACTGAAGACTAATTTCGAGGGGGAACTACTCCGTGCTCATTTGGAGATCCAATCGCAGGCCTTTGAAAGTATTTCCCGGGAGCTGCACGATAATGTAGGTACGCTGATCTCTATTGCGATGGTACACATGAGGTCCCTATCCGTATCAGAAACCGAAAGAGACAAGATTTCGGAGGTCGATAGTCTGTTAAATGAGGCCATGGATAGTCTCAGGGATATTTCCAGGAGTATAAATCCTGAAAACATCAACCGCCTCGGCTGGCAAAAGTCCTTTGTAGCTGAGCTTGACAGGATCCGTAAAACAAATCTGTTCAAGGTGCACTATTCAGAAGAAGGACTGCCCTTTACCATTGAATTGCAGAAACAGATCATCCTGTTCCGCATACTCCAGGAGACCTTGAATAATATTGTGAAACATTCGGGTGGGAATCATATTTATTCACACATTCGTTTTCTGGACAACCTGGTATCGATTACGATCAAAGACGATGGAAAAGGCTTCAAGGCTCATTCGATTGATTTACCGGGTGAGGGATCCGGCATCAAGAACATGCGTTCCCGTGCAGCGATGCTACCTGCCATCCTTGAGATTGAAAGTGAGGTGGGGGGCGGAACGGTGGTAAGGCTTTCTTACAAAGAATCAACTGTACAAACATGATCAAAACCGCCATTGTAGAAGACCAGAGCCGATACCGGGACCTGTTGAGGCTCATCCTCACGGGAGCCGATAATATTGAAATTTTGTTCGAGCGGGATCATTGCCGCAACATTATCGACGATGTGGTAAAGGATATGCCCGATGTATTGATCATGGACATCGATCTTCCCGGCAAGAGTGGCATAGAGGCCGTCATCGAGCTAAAAGAGGTGTTTCCCGAGATAAAGATCCTGATGCTAACCGTTTTTGAGGAAGACGAAAAAATATTCTCCGCCATAAAAGCAGGCGCCAATGGCTATTTGCTGAAAAAAGACTCCCCGCAGAAGATCCTTGACGCCATCAAGGAATTGTATGAGGGAAAGGCTTCCATGAATGGACTGATCGCCAAAAAAGTAATGGAATATTTTCATAAGAAAAAAGCCGCTCCCAACGTGGACGAGTTTAACCTGACTAAACGGGAACATGAAATTTTGGAGTTCCTGATACAAGGATTAAGCTATAAGGAGATCGCCGCAAAATGTTTCATCTCGCCCGAGACGATGAACTCCCACATCAAGAATATCTACCAGAAACTGAATGTTCACTCCCGCGCCCAGATCAACGCCCGCTTTGGGAAAAAATAGGTATGGAAAACATATATTTCAGTAATATTATCTCCTTTGTAGCCAATCATTCCATCGTAGATATTCATTATCATAAATGCTACCAGATAGTAATCACCCTGCATATACCTTTTAACTCCATTATAGATAAAAATAAATACTATCATCTTAAAGGTTTTCTTGTCAACCAGGATATAACGCATTCCTGCGAAGCGGAAAATACGGATGCGCTAATTTATTTTATCGACGCCGAAAGTTACATGGGCTGGCAGCTGCGTGAGATCCTGGATGGAGCTCCCTTTATGGCGATCGACTCCATTCTGGGGGAAGAGGAATTAACGGCACTGATCGAACAATACGGCCGGGCATCCACTGTGGAAGAACTGCGCCAAATGGCAGGCGGATTACTTAGAAAAATAGTTTTGTCCAGGGGGGCGCCAATGAACAGGGTCCTGGACAACCGTATCATAAAGATCGTTGACTACATTGATGCCCATCTTGACGATCCCCTCTCGCTACAGGACATCTCTCAACATATATTTCTCTCTCCGGAAAGAATAAGACACCTGTTTGCACAGGAGATCGGGATCCCATTTTCTCAATATGTCCTCTGGAAGCGGATCAAGGCCGTTATGACGCAGGTTCTAAAAGATAAAGTGCCCATCGTCAATTCAGTCATTCAGAACGGTTTTACAGACCAGGCACATTTTGCCCGTTTGTTTAAAAGGACCTTTGGCGTCTCTGCCAAAAACCTGTTGAAGAATAGCCGCTCCGTACAATTCCTGACCCCCATCGTGTAGGTAGCTTTGCTTTCACAAAACAAAATAAAATGAAAGCAATACAGGTACATCAGTATGGAGGCGCAGAAGTCTTGTTGATGGAAGAAGTCAGCAAACCCATTCCCCTTGAAAATGAAGTTCTCATCCAGGTAAAAGCGGCGGCACTGAACCCGGTAGACAGCAAGATCCGCAGCGGCCGGTTGAAAGACATCATGCCTAAAGAATTCCCATTTATTCCTGGTTGGGAGGCATCGGGTGTTATTGTGGAAACCGGTAAAAAGGCGACGGAATTCAAAGCGGGGGATGAGGTTATCATTCGCGCGGCGCCGAATAAAGGGGGTGGTTATGCGGAGTATATGACTGCCGGTGAAAACGAAATAGCCCCTAAACCCAAGGCGTTATCCTTCCCTGAAGCAGCTGCCATGCCCCTGGTAGCCAGCGCGGCTTATATCTCCCTGTTTAAGGTGAACAAGCTGTTTGCCGGTCAGAAAATAGTGATCCTTGGCGCGGCGGGATCTGTAGGGCTTTTTGCCGTGCAGATGGCAAAACAAGCGGGCGCCATCGTCATCGGCATAACAACCGGGGACGGTGTTGAACTGGTAAGATCATCCGGGGCTGACCAGGTAGTCGATTATAAGACCAACCGATATGTTGAAGTCATACAAGATGCCGACCTGGCGCTGGATCTGGTAGGTGGGTCCGCACAAGACGATCTATGGAAGGTCTTAAAGAAAGGAGGGCTGCTGCTCTCCACGGATACTCCCCCCTCCCCTGAAAAGGCAAAACAGTATGGTGTCAACGCCTCCTTTGTTTTCTCAGCACCCGATAAAGCTGTTTTAAACGTCGTTGCAGACATGGCTGCCAAGGGGGTTATAAAGCCAAGAGTGGGAAGAATCCTGCCGCTGGCAGAAGCCAGGGAAGCACATCTTCTTATGGACGGACGAAAAGTGAGCGGGAAGATCATTCTGGAAATGAAATAAATGGGGCCTATCCTGCCAGTTGCACCTTCGTCTGAGGATGCCGGCGTTTCAGGATCAGGGCGGCCAGCAAAGAGATGATCAATCCCACGGGCAACACTTCCACGTACGTCATGAGTATGACAAAGAGGGGGTTTTTATACATTTCTTTCATACCATTGATCTCCGCTACCTTTTTGTCCATGACCGCCTGGCTGACTCCGCTGGCTTTAACCACCTGCA
The DNA here is from genome assembly GCA_035492545.1 of Puia sp. Lineage (GTDB taxonomy): Bacteria > Bacteroidota > Bacteroidia > Chitinophagales > Chitinophagaceae > Puia. The sequence continues at coordinate 3,605 of DATJJD010000210.1, read as the reverse complement.
GTTGATGGGCAGCATATTTATCCATGAAGTCGGGGTTGAAGGCATAAAAATTCACCAGCCAGATCAACACGTATAAAGTCGAACCGATGAGGGTGATGCCCAGCCCCACCTGAAAAGCCTTCCCAAAGCTGACCTGCCCCTGGTTAAATTTGTCCCGGAAGTTCTTAACGCCCACGAAAATAAAAGAGAAGGCGATCACCATGGCGGCATATCCGAAGAACAGACTGCCAACATGCCCGGGGGAGTTGCTGTTGAGCCAGGCGAGGGAAAGGTTAAAAAGGAGAAAGACCAGACCAGCTATTCCGCCGAAGACTAAGATGTTTCTTTTCATATGAACTATTTTTATGCCTCAAAAATGAGCTTTTCAAACCATTGTGGAGTCATACTTTCGGGTGATTTTCAGGTCAGGCCCTATAATCCTACTTTGGTAGTACTGAGCTTAATTATATGATATTCAGTTTTCTGGCTTGTTCAACGGCCTGGGTGCGCCGGCGGACGTCCAATTTTTCAAAGATATTCGAAGAGTGTGTCTTGATGGTATTGAGTGAAAGGAAGAGACGGCCGGCTATTTCCTGGTTGCTGAGGCCTTCGGCCATCAGGTGCAGGACTTCCAGTTCCCGGGTACTGAGACCAAGGCGGGTGATCTCTTTTTCGTTGATGGTCCCGGCAGGCTGCCGGGTAACCATCACTTCCTTTTCCACCACGATGGTTTTCACTTTGGGCCGGGCCAGCTTCAGGGCCAGCCAGATCCCCAGCCCGGTAAACAGGATGGCGATAGCACCGCTATAAACCTGCACCGCATGATCGAGGATGACTAGTCGCCATTCCAGCCATTTCAACAGGAACAACAGCAGCGCCAGGGAAGACCCGTAGATGATCGCCATCTTATGCCGGACCAGGAATCGGGTAATCATTTGTTAGCTTTTAGCCAGAGACTAAGATATCCCGATTTCCTGATAAGTACAAAAACAGACAATCGTTGTAACATTTTCGAACAGTCCTTGCCGGCAAAACAACCTCCAACCGGATGGCTATCAAACATTTGAAGAACAGGTATCAAATTGGCAGCACCTTTCAACGTCTGAATTTGGGCCATTAATCTAATAGCTATCTTACACATGATTAAAAATTACTGGAAGATCGCCTGGAGAACTTTGTGGAAGAACAAAGTCCTATCCGCTATCAATCTGGGGGGACTTGCCATTGGCATCGCCAGTTCGATCCTGCTGCTCAGTTATGTTTCCTTTCAATTCAGCTTTGATAATTTCCATCATAGAAAGCAAGATATTTACAGGGTAAACCTGGACTTTTATCAGAATGGTCTGTTGACCGTTGCCAGCGCGGAAAACTATTCGGCCGTAGGGCCGGCGCTTAAGAAGGATTTCCCGGAAATCCTGGAAGAGGCGAGGTTGTACAATATGGGCTACAAGAACAACTGTGTGTTCAGCTATAATAATACCAGTTTCAGGGAGACCCGGTTTTTATATGCCGATTCGTCTTTTCTCACGATGTTCTCCTTCCCATTCCTGCAAGGCGATGCCCGCTCGGCCCTGGCCCAGCCTTATACGGCAGTCATTTCGGAGTCAACGGCCCGCAAACTCTTTGGGGAGCAGGGTTCCCGGAATGCCCTCGGGAAATTGATACAGATGAATGACGATGACCGGAATTCCGAATTATGCAGTATAACCGGTATATTCAAGGACATTCCGGAAAATTCGCATTTGAAGTTCAACATCCTCATCTCCTACCCGACCTTATATCATCGGGGCGGCGACCGTTTCGAACACAATTGGGAATGGAAAGACTTTTATACGTATGTACTTCTGCGTCCGGGTACCGATCCCGGGTCATTAGCGGCCAAATTCCCCTCTTTTGTCAACCGCCATATTACCGGTGAAACAGCTCATCACCAGGAAAGCCGGTTATCCTTACAACCGCTACAAAAGATCCACCTGGAGCCCGGCAGATTGGATGAGCCGGAGCCGGCAGGCAATGAAAAAGCCATGGGATTTCTCATGATCATCGCCTTCTTTATCATAACGATCGCCTGGGTCAATTACATTAATTTAGCTACTGCCGGCTCCACCAACCGGGCCAGGGAGATAGGGATCCGCAAAGTACTCGGATCGCAGCGCTCGCAACTGATCAGGCAGTTTTTAATTGAATCCCTGACGCTGAATACCATCAGCTTTACCCTGGCGATCTTTCTTATTTATGCGTTAAGGCCTTACCTCTATCATCTTTTCGCTGTTAACTTTCCTTTATCTGTCCTTTTCACGAATAGTTATGGTTTATCTTTTATTGTGTTCTTATTATCAGGCGCCTTTTTTTCAGGGTTATATCCGGCCCTGATCTTATCTTCCTTTAAGCCGATATTAGTTTTAAAGGGTAAGATCCAGGCTTCCAGAAACGGATTAATGTTACGGAAATCACTGGTCGTTTTCCAGTTTGCCCTTTCCATCCTGCTGATCATAGGGACCTTTATCGTTTATCAGCAAGTCCATTATATGCTAAACCAGGACCTGGGAATAAAAGTCAACCAGGTAATGGTGCTGGATCGGCCCGGTCGCTGGGATACTGCCCGCGCTACCCATAATCTGCTGGTGCAACGATTTAAAGAGACGTTGGAAAATGACCCGGGGGTGGAGGCAGTAGGTATGTCTGATGAGATCCCCGGCAAGGAGATCAGGTGGCCATCAAGTTACACCCTTAAAAATGCAAGGGTTGCCCCTTCCATTCCTATAAATACGACCATGATAGATGAGCATTATCTGTCTACCCTGGGTATGCATCTCCTGGCCGGCCGTAATTTCTCCGTTCAATTTAAAACGGACAGTAAAGGATTGATCCTTACAAAATCAGCTTCGAAGCTGCTGGGATTCCCCAGGCCTGAAGACGCTATCGGGAAAGAATTCCGCTCTGATGACGGAGACTATGCGGTGGTGGGAGTGGTCAATGATTTTTATCAGCTATCGCTACAAAAAAAACAAACACCGGCAGCTTTCCAATTCAACAGAGGGGATCTCAGGGAATTCGAATACTACCTGGTAAAGCTGAAAACGGCCCAGGTCCGGCAAACGGTGGATCGCATACAGTCGGCCTGGTCCGCTAATTTTAAAGGCAACCCTTTCTCCTTCTCTTTCCTGGATGAGTATTTTAACCGACAGTACCAGGGTGAGATACGGTTCGGGATATTCTTTGGAATATTTTCCCTGCTTGCCGTTGTCATCGCCTGTATCGGCCTGTTTGCGCTGGTAGCATTTATGATCAAACAGCGAACCAGGGAAATAGGGGTAAGGAAGGTATTAGGAGCTGGCCTTCAGGATGTCCTTTTACTGCTGACAAAAGACTTTATTAGCCTGGTATTGGTAGCCAACCTGATCGCCTGGCCGGTTGGATGGCTGCTGATGAATCATTGGGTGGAAGATTTTGCCAATCGCATCCATATCAGTTGGTTGGTTTTTGTGCTGGCCGGATTAACGGCTCTGCTGATTGCCCTGATCACTATTAGTTTCCAGGCCGTCCGGGCGGCCCTTGCCAACCCGGTTAAAAGTTTAAGGACTGAATAGAATCAGGCAAAGCCTTCAATATCGGGGCCAGGAGCA
>DATJJD010000209.1:0-22883 GCA_035492545.1 Puia sp. | reverse complement strand
TTCCATAACCATTGAACCGAGTCCGCCAGTTACAGCCGCGATCATGGGTAAGTAAGTATTTATTTTATATTTACTCATGATTTGCAGGCTGTAACTTTATTTATTCAAACTAATGCTTGATGGGCTCGATAAGACCGGTTGCTTTTTTACTGCTGTTCGCCTGCCTTCAACGAAGCATGCCCGTCTATTGCCAGTCCCCTCCCCGTGTTACGCTTTCGGAGAAAGACACTCCTCTTGAAAAGATCCTCATCGCCATTCGCAAACAAACGGGTTACACCTATTTTGGAGATGCCTCCTGGCCAAAACTGGCTAAAAACGTAACGATCTCAGTAAAAAACGCTCCCCTCAAAGAAGTCCTGGATCTTTGTTTTAAGGGTCAGCCCTTGCGGTATGCGCTGGTAGGTAATGGGATTGCCATCGAAGTGATCACGGAGTCGGCCTCTTTTGTTCGTGGAAAGCTGGTCAATGACAAGAAGGAGCCGATAGTCGGAGCGACGATAACGGTGAAAGGCAACAAGTCTACCATAACAACTACGGGTGACAACGGTGAATTCGGGATCCGTATCACCGAGGGAGATACCAGTCTCATCGTCACCAGTGTCAACTACGAACCCAAGGAAATACGGTTGACGGGGGAAAAGGAACTGGTTATCCAGCTGCGGGAAAGGATCAGCGAGCTGATCGATGTCGTCGTAGCTCATAATGGCTATCAGGATATCCCGAAAGACCGGATCACCGGCTCTTTTACCCAGATCAGCAATGCCCTGATCAATCGCCGGGTATCCCCGAATATCCTGGACCGGCTGGATGGAGTCACCAGCAGCTTGCTGTTTAACAAAAATACCGTGGCGGGCACCAATGAGTCTACTATTGTGATCCGGGGTCGCAGTACGATCGCCGGCAACCCGGAGCCCCTGGTCGTTATCGATAATTTTCCTTACAACGGTAGTATCAATAATATCAACCCGGATGATGTGGAGACTATTACGGTGCTGAAAGATGCAGCGGCGGCTTCCATCTGGGGGGCATTTTCCGGGAATGGGGTTATCGTGATCACCACCAAAAAAGGGAAATATAACCAGGCCCCGAAATGGAGCTTTACCTCCAGCACTACCCTGGGTGAGAAACCGGATCTGTATTATCAGCCCATCCTTTCTTCCAGTGACTATATCGATGTGGAACAGTACCTGTTCAACCATTCCTATTATAGCGGCGCGAATACGGATCCGCTTCATGGTGCCGTGTCACCAGTGGTGGAGATCCTGCTTAACAGCCAACTTACCCCCGCGCAAGCCCAGGCCCAGATCAATGTCTTACGGGGACAGGATACCCGGCAGGACCTGGGCCACTATTTTTATCGTACCAGCCAGAATCAGCAGTATGCGTTGAATCTTGTCGGGGGCGGCTCCAGGAACCACTATTATTTTTCCGCCGGGTACGACAAGATGTTATCTAACCTGGTCCGAAATGGGTATAACCGGGTTACCCTAAATGCGAACAATACTTATAATATCGTGCCGGAGAAGCTGGAATTGAGCACGGGGCTATCTTTTACCGCCAGCACTACTCAGAATAATAATAACGCAGTTATTAGCTCGCTTTATCCTTATCTGAAGCTGGCTGACGCCCAGGGCAATGCCTTATCCATTCCTGCTTACCTTCGGCAGTCCTATATAGATACGGCTGGGGGTGGGCGGCTGCTGGACTGGAACTACCGCCCTCTGGATGAGCTGCGCAATGCAGATAATACCACTAAACTGACCGATTACCGGATCAATCTGGGGGTGCGGTATACGATTGGGAAGGGGTTGGAGGCCAAGGCCAGCTATCAATATGGTCATGGCGCCTCTACGCTAAGGAATTTTCAAAGCCAGAAAACCTATTATACCCGCAACCTGATCAACGAGTATACGCAGATAGATTCGGCGGGTAACCTTACCCGCCCCATTCCCCTGGGTGGCATCCTGGACAGGACGGTGACGAACTACGATGTCAATAACGTACGTCTGCAGCTTAGTTATGACCGGCTGCTGGGGCGGGATGGGGATCACTCTGTGAATGCGATCGCCGGAGCAGAACTGCGGGATGTGGAACAGCAGATCGACATGAGCCGTCTCTATGGATATGACGAAAACCGGTTGAACGGCTTGCCTGTGGACTACAACACTTCCTTTCCGCAGTATCCCTTCTCCGGTTCTTTAGCAAAGATCCCTTATTCGGATTTTAACCATAATTCGGCTACCTCCGACCGGTATATTTCCTATTATATCAATGCCTCCTATATCTACAAACAACGGTATGTATTATCGGCCAGTGCCCGGCGGGATGAATCGAATCTGTTTGGAGTAAATACCAATCAGCGGGGCGTGCCGCTCTGGTCGGCCGGAGCAGCCTGGGAAATTTCCAGGGAGGACTTCTACCGGGTGAACTGGCTGCCTGTCCTGAAGCTACGAGTAACGGATGGTTATAACGGGAATGTGGACCGGTCCGTCTCCGCCTATACCACGGCGTTTGTCAATGCACTTAATTCTTATGGAGCCACCTCGGCCACCATTACCAATCCTCCCAATCCCTCCCTGCGTTGGGAGCGGATCAATATCTTTAACCTGGGAGTAGATTTTGCCAGTAAAGATCAGCGGGTAGAGGGTACGCTGGAGTACTATATCAAGTCGGGCAAGGACCTGATCGGGCAGAGTCCCCTGGACCCCACCACTGGTGTTACCGTATTCACGGGCAATACGGCCAATATGCGGACTAAGGGAGTCGATCTTACGCTCCGGACAAGGAACAATATCGGACCGGTGCAGTGGAATGCGGTTCTCCTATTCAGTTTTGTCCGGGACAAAGTGACCAATTATGGACAGAAACTGGGGGCTCTTCAGAATTATCTGAATGCCGGCACATTGAACCCGTTGGTGGGCAATCCTCTTTTTTCGCTATATGCGCTCAAATGGATGGGGTTGGATCCAACGAACGGTAATCCTCAGGGGCAGTTGGCGGGGAAGACTACGGAGGCGTATAGCTCTATTTTCAACTCTTCCGATCTCACCAACCTTTTATATAAAGGGCCGGTGAACCCGCCTGTTTTCGGTAGCCTGCGTAACAGCTTTTGTTGGAAGCAATGGCAGTTCTCCTTTAATGTCGTCTATAAGTTCGGGTTTTATTTCCGGAGGAGTTCCATTAACTATTATAATTTGTTTGTAGGGGCGTCCAAGGGACATCCGGATTATGAGCGACGCTGGCAAAAGCCGGGGGACGAGCAGTTTACTTATGTACCCTCCCTGATGGTTTCGAAGGACCAGTACCGGGATAATTTTTATGCTTATTCCGAGCCTCTGATCGAAAAAGGGGATTTTATCCGGTTACAGGATATCCAACTGGGGTATGATCTGACCAGGAAAGCCTTTCCAAAATTACCAGTGCAGTCGATTCGGTTGTATTGTTATGCCAATAATATCGGCATCCTCTGGAAAGCGAATCACCAGGGGATCGACCCGGATTATGTAACGGGTATACCTATTCCACGGACGTTGGCGCTGGGCATAAAACTGGAGTTTTAAATTTTTAACCATGGCAAGCCACCTGTTATTTTATCGAAATAAGATTCTGCTACTCATGTTTGGCATGGGCATGCTGATCTCCTGTGGCAAGAGCAGCTTCCTGGATAAAAAACCCAATACAGATTTTATCGTCCCCACTACGCTGTCCGATTTTCAGGCCTTGCTGGATAATGATGCTGTCATGGGCATCACGCCCAATCTGGGGGAATTGTCCGCCGATAATTATTATCTCCGCGACAGCTTCTGGCTGGGCCTGGATGCCCGGCAGCACAATGCTTATATCTGGTTACCGGGGGACGGCACTGTTTTTTATAATGGGCAGGGGCAACAGGACGATTGGGACCTGCCTTATAAGCAGGTCTTTTATGCCAATGTGGTGTTGGATGGATTGCCCAAGGTAAAGGTGGACAGCTCCAATGAACAGACCTGGAAGGCCTTGAAGGGGGCCGCCCTTTTTATGCGGGCTTATGCTTTTTATAATGTGGCCCAGGTCTTTGCGCCCGTGTATGATAGCCTAAGTGCGGCCACCGATATGGGGATTCCTCTCCGGCTTAGCCCGGATGTCAATGTGATCTCTACCCGAGCCACGGTGAAAGAGACTTATCAACAGATCCTGGCCGACCTGGATAGCGCCCTTAACCTATTACCTTCTGCTATTCCTTTTGCCAACCGCAACCGTCCTTCGAAGCCGGCCGTTTTTGCCATGCTGGCCAGGGTATATTTGAGCATGCGGGCGTATGGTTTGGCAAAGGTCTACGCGGAGAGCTGTCTCCAATTGTATTCAACATTAACCGATTATAATACGGTACCCACGGGCACGAATTTCCCTTTCACAGTCTTTGAGCCGGAAGTCATCTTCCAGAGCAGTTTCCTCACTTCTTCCACGCAAATTCTGGTTGAGTTATTTTATCCCAGATGCGTGGTCGATTCTGTATTGTATTCCTCTTATGCACCCAATGATCTACGTGGAAGAATCTTTTACCGCATAAACAGCGTCGGTGCTCCAAATATCAGAGGCAGTTATACCGGTAATTTTTATCCTTTTAGCGGGCTGGCAACGGATGAGGTGTACCTAGTTAGGGCTGAATGCCTGGCCCGGGCAGGGCAAAAGGATTCGGCTTTAACAGATCTCAACCTGTTGTTGAAGAACCGGTGGTTGAATGATGGCAGCTTTGCTCCTGTTGTAGCAGCATCCTCCGTGGCAGCGTTGGATTCCATCTTAGTGGAAAGAAGAAAGGAACTGGCTTTCAGAGGGCTGCGATGGACGGATCTCCGAAGGCTGAATAAGGAGGGCGCTGCTATACAATTGACCCGGCTTCTTTTCGGGCAAACCTATAAATTACTTCCCAACAGCCCCTTGTATGTATTACCCATTCCTCCCGATGTCATCTCGCTCGGCGAGATCCAGCAGAACCCGCGACCGGCACAATAAAGGAAGGAATGGGACTGTGAGGCTTATTTATTTTTGGATGGTTTGTGGGCATCGACAGCCACATAAGCCCCCAACTGGTACGGCGTATACACCCCGTTTACAAGCGTATAGGTGCAGGCGGTCGTTGAAACCACACAGACGAAATCGACGCCGTAAGTGCCTGCCGGCAGAAATTCGTGGCCATCCCAGTAATATAGCAGAGGGGGTTTGGAATCAAAATGCATACGCGTGGCAAATGCACTGCCAATGCTTAACAAAATAGCCAGGGTCATAATGGTTACCTTGATCTTTTTCATACGAAACTGTTTTTAGTGATGAGGTTGATTTTAGAAGATTTCCTGTGTTGAAGGATTATACCGGTGATAGATAGAATCACAAAGAAAAAATTGAACACCAGGTGTTGGCGCCAGCTCAGCCGGCGGATCAATCCTCCGCAGGAGCAAGGGATATACGCAAAAAAATGAAGGAGAATAGCACTCGCATATGTGGTAAACAAGGTCATGAATACGAATGAGGTATAAAGACCTACCATCCGGGTGCGTTCGATGACGAGTGCAATGACGATAGTTATTTCCAGGGAGGGAATGGCCCAGACCAGGAAAGGGATCAACCCTTTGGGGAAGGGCTGATTGTTCATCTCGCCAATAAAGGTCCGGAAGTCCAGCCATTTACTTAGACCGGCGTAGAGAAAAAGCATTATCAACAAGGCTGCAATAACCTCCCGTGCTATCTGTAAGAAAGGTATATTGCCGGAATGGAAGGAGGATAATAACAACAAGATTTCAGGGTTTTATCAATTCGACTTAAAAGTCGGGGAAATTGACAAACCGCGAAGTGTAATATTGCATTAATTGAGGGCAGTACAGGGTAATTTATCTGACGGCTGGAAGTATCCTGTATATAAATTACCCATTCCTCCTTAGAGAGGAATGGGCAATAAAAGGATTTACTTTTTGATCTGAATGCCTCCGGAGGCGGGGCTATAAGTTCCCATCCGGCATTGAACGAACTGGCCACTCACAATGGTGTAAGTGCAGGAGTTGGGGGAATCCTGGCAGATGAAATTGACACCAAAGGTACCGGCCTGCAAATAAGCAGAACCGTTCCAGTAGTATTGCGTGTTAAACGTGCAATCATAATGCGGTCTTGTTGCAAAAGCGCCACCGATGCTTAATAAAATAGCCAGGGTCATGATCATCCATTTGATCTTTTTCATACGAAACTGTTTTTAGTGATTATGGTTTTAAAATGTTTCCTACGTTGAAGGACTATACCGGTGACCGATAGAGCCACAAAGAAAAGATTGAATACCAGGTGCTGTCGCCAGGTCAACTTACTGATCACTCCTCCGCAGGAGCAGGGGACATAGGCAAAGAAATGGAGGAGGATGGTAATGGCGTATATCGAAAATAAAGTCATTACAATGAAGGAAGCATAAAGGCCTAAGAGCCGGGTGCGTTCCACGATCAATGCGAGGACAATCGCTATTTCAAGCAATGGGATGAACCAAACCAGAAAAGGAGTCAGAAAATTGGGAAAAGGCTGGTTGTTCATTTCGCCAATAAAGGTCCGGAAGTCCAGGAATTTACTTAGACTGGCGTAAAGGAAAAGCATTATCAATAGGGCTGCGATAGACTCTAGGAATACCTGTCTTTTGATCATATACAATAAAGGGTTTGCCGGGCGAACCTGGCTGATTCAACAACGAATTTTCAACATGACAATAAGATAGGCAAGGTGTATTCGGGAAAGGACGGGGATAATTTATAAGAGGAGAAGGTTCAGGGTTTTTACGATACGGACATCGCGTTTTTACGATTCTGAAAATAAATATCGGGAAAATTGACAATTCCGCAAAGATCAACGCAAAGTTTATTTTACCCTACGGGATAACCCCTAACCGTTTTTCACCCTTTACCTTAGGAAGCACTTATTTTTTATAATTTAAACTGTACTTTTTGTTAGCAGATACCGTTAGAATATTTAACTATTTTTAGCAGTAGGAAGACATAAAAGACAAAATATGCGTAGTAATTATTTTTGGATGGTGGTATTGCTCTTTTTGGCCAGGGACGGGTATTCCCAGAGTAGTCAGGCATTGTACAAGGATTCATCCTTTATTCGTATTGTATTGGAGCAGCATAATACTTATCGCGAAGATCTTCATGTGCCTCCCCTGGTTTGGTCGGCTGAGTTGGCTTCAGATGCCCTGGTCTGGGCAAAGAACCTTGCGAAGATGGATAAGGGGCAACATGATGCCAATATCCGGGGGAAAGAAGGAGAAAATATCTGGTGGGGTACAGCGGGAGGTTTTTCTCCTGCCGATATGGTGAATTTTTGGGGGAGCGAGAAAAAAGGATTTGTCTATGGCGTATTCCCCGATTGCAAGACGGGGCGCTCGGTCATCGTGGGGCACTATACCCAAATGGTCTGGAAGAATACGCAAGCCGTTGGATGCGCCCTGGTCAGTAATGGAAAGACGGACTACCTGGTCTGCCGGTATTCGGCTCCCGGTAATATAGAAGGGGAGAAGCCCTATTAGGGCCTGCGGTGGACCAGAGAGAGGGACCACGGGGCTACTACCACCCTTAATTCGACCCGCTCTGTTCCAGGATATCGTCCATGGTAATACCCAGGTGACTTTCGTCATAAATACATTCGCCGTTACGGATGATCAATACCTGGGGAGATTCGTGGTTCACCCGGAAGGTCTCGGCTATTTTGTTGGAGACGGGGCGATAACGGATGAGATCCAGGTAGTAGAAGTCGATCGAGTCGGGTAAAGCAGTTCTTTCCAGCCTGCTCTTTACCAGGGCGCTGGTGCCGCAGCGGGTGCTGTGTTTGAAGATTACCTGCGGGCGCCCGGCTGATCGTTCGCGGATCTCATTCAGTTGGGATTCTGTCTGTAAGTCTATCCAATTCATGGGTATATAACAGCTGGAAATAAAAAAAGGTTATCCAAAGATAACCGTTGTAAAAATATTTTTTGTTTAGGGGGTCTCTCCATCGGGGAGGGTAAATTAGCGTCCGCCGCCGCCATATCCTACATATCCCTGGCTCATTTTGCAACCGCCTCTGGAAGAAGCGCAGGACGTAAATACAACAGAAGCAACAGCCATAGAGAGTACGAGAATCAGAATTGTCTTTTTCATTTTTGTGGGTATTTATAAAATTAAACGATAATTGCCTGGTTGAAAAAGAGGAATTGGGACCAGGTAATTCAAAGGAGGGGATCCGGAATAAAACTTGTGAGGCTGTTTCGAAGGATAGAGAGAGATTAGCTGATTTGCTGGTACAAAGTAAATATAAAAAAACGAATTGTGCAAGTTCCTGGCCCCGGCCGGGAGAAAGTTTTTGATAATAGTCTGATCTTGAATACTTTTAAAAACTATAAACTTACTACGTGAACGTACATTTTATTGCCATTGGCGGCAGTGTCATGCATCAACTGGCCATTGCCCTGAAAAAGAAAGGATATATCGTGACGGGCAGCGATGATGAGATCTTCGAGCCTGCCCGGGGTAACCTGGAGCAGGAGGGACTTCTCCCCGACACCATGGGATGGGACCCTGAAAGAATTCATAAAGAATTGAATTCCATTATTTTAGGGATGCATGCCAAGGCCGATAACCCGGAATTAAAAAGGGCGGAAGAACTGGGACTGCCCATTTATTCCTTTCCCGAATACATCTACCAGGAGAGCAGGGAGAAGACACGGGTTGTCGTAGGGGGAAGTCATGGTAAGACTACGACGACTTCGATGATCATGAATGTATTAAAAGCAACGGGCAAGGATTTTGACTACCTGGTAGGGGCCAGGCTGGAAGGTTTCCCCCAATCGGTGAATATTACCGATGCGCCCATCATTGTCTGCGAGGGGGATGAATATCCTGCCAGCGCCCTGGAAAAAAGACCCAAATTCCATTTCCTTTTCCCCCATATTGCTATTCTTACCGGCATCGCCTGGGACCATATCAATGTATTTCCCACGTGGGAGATCTATTTGGAGCAGTTTCGCATCTTTATAAATAAAATAGAGCCGGGAGGGGTGCTGATCTACAATATGACCGATCCGGTGCTGAAAAAACTGGTGGAGGAACACCCTGCTCCTATAAGACGAATACCTTATGGCATCCCTTCCCATGAGATCAAAAACGGCATAACTGTTGTAACACTGGAAGGTCAGGTTGGAGTGTTGAAGGTATTCGGGGAGCATAACCTGCTAAACCTTCAAGCTGCCTTTCTGGCCTGTAAGGAACTTGGTATAGATGCCGCGTCTTTTATGAGGGGAATCAGCTCATTTGGCGGGGCTGCCAAACGACTGGAGCTACTGGCAGGGAATGACCAGGTGAATGTATACCGGGATTTCGCTCATGCCCCTTCGAAAGTGAAGGCTACGATGGCAGCGGTAAAAAGACAGTTTCCGGGCAGGCAGCTGATAGCGGTGCTGGAGCTGCATACCTATAGCAGTCTGAATGAGCAATTCCTTACCGAATACCAGGGCGCACTGGAGCAGGCAGATAAGGCAGTGGTATTTTATTCCCGTCATGCCCTGGAACTGAAGCGGTTGCCAGAGTTGCCCAAGGATAAGGTGGCGGCAGGCTTTGGTAAGGCGGGATTGATAGTTATAAATGAAAAAGAAGAATTACTGGCCTGGCTGACGCAACAATCTTATAAAAATGTTAATTTGCTATTGATGAGTTCAGGTAACTATGATGGGCTGGATATAGTTACCTTTGCCAGCCAAATTACCAAATAGGGATTATCTTAATTTACTAAAGAAGGAATGTTACAACTTACACGCCCCTTAGCTATCATTGACCTGGAAACAACCGGTGTCAATCTTGGGACCGACCGCATCGTAGAAATTGCCATTGTGAAGATCATGCCGGATAGTAAGCAGCTGATCAAACGAAAGCTGATCAATCCCGAGATGCCTATTCCGGCTTCTTCTACAGAGATACATGGCATAACGAACGAGATGGTGAAGGATGCGCCCACCTTTAAGCAGGTGGCTAATGAGCTGAAGCAGTTCCTGGACAATTGTGACCTGGCGGGATATAATTCAAACCGATTTGACATTCCTATGCTGGCGGAAGAATTCCTGCGGATAGGGATGGAGTTTGATGGGAAAGGCAGAAAGTTGCTGGATGTGCAGAAGATCTTTCATATGATGGAGCAAAGGACCCTGGGCGCTGCTTACCGGTTCTATTGCAATAAAGAGCTGGAAGGTGCTCACGGTGCGGAAGCAGATGCTACCGCTACCTGGGAGGTGCTGGTGGCCCAGGTGGTCAAATATCCACAATTGGGCACGAATATAGATACCATCTTAAAGTGTATAGGGGAAGAGCAGGTGGTGGACTTTGCCCGCCGGTTTGTAATGGAGAATGGAGTGGAGGTATTTAACTTCGGCAAGCACAAAGGGCGATCGGTCGCCGGTATCCTGAAGGCGGAGCCGCAGTATTATGATTGGATGATGAAAGGGGACTTTCCCTTGCATACCAAGCAAAAGCTGACTGAAATTTTCAACAGGACCTTGTTAAAAAAGGGCTAATGGATAGACGGGGGCATGGGCATTCGTGCTGAAAACAGTATTTTTGCATATTACCTATCAATATAAACAGCCAGTTGGAAAAGATCGTTATCATACCTACTTACAACGAAAAAGAGAATATCACCCCCATCCTGGAAGCTATTTTCCGACTTGGTCAGGGTTTTCATGTATTGGTGATCGATGATAGTTCTCCGGACGGCACTGCCGCTATCGTCCGCAAGCTCCAGGCAGTTTATCCGGGCCAGCTTTTTCTGGAAGAGCGCCAGGGCAAATTGGGGCTGGGAACGGCCTATATCCATGGCTTCAAATGGGCTGTTGGTAAGAATTACCAATTTATTTTCGAGATGGATGCGGATTTTTCCCATAATCCCAATGACCTGGAGCGTCTTTATGATGCCTGTAAATACCAGGGAGGGGATGTGGCGGTAGGCTCGCGGTATGTGAAGGGAGGAGGAAATGTCAACTGGCCCAAAGACCGTATCTGGTTATCCCGGGGGGGCTCTATCTATACCCGTCTGATCACCTGGATGCCGGTACAGGATCCTACGGCAGGTTTTGTTTGCTACCGCAAAGAAGTGCTGGAAACGATAAACCTCGATCAAATCCGGTTTGTCGGGTATGCTTTCCAGATCGAAATGAAATTTGCCGCCTGGAAGCTTGGCTTTAAGATCAAGGAAGTGCCTATTATTTTCGAAGACCGCAAGTTCGGGGTCTCGAAAATGAATAAGGGCATTGTAAAAGAAGGCATTCTGGGCGTCCTCAATCTCCGCTGGCAGTCCCTCTTTAAGAATTACCGCAATCGTGTCAAGAACGATGTGGTATCGATGCGTAGTTTTTCCCAGGAAGCAATGGCTGAAAGCAAATAACTTGAAGAAGGCATTTATTCAACTCCATTTTGCCGTTCTTCTGGCGGGGCTTACCGGCATATTAGGGAAGCTGATAACACTGAATGAAGGTCTCCTGGTCTGGTACAGACTTTTACTTACTGCATTGTCTTTATGGATATTGGCCCTGATCCGCCGGCAGGCGATCCGGATCGCACCTGCCGATATCTGGCGGATCTTCGGCGTTGGCAGCATTGCCGCCCTGCATTGGGTGTCCTTCTATGGCAGCATTAAATATTCCAATGTTTCTGTCGGTTTGTTATGTTTCTCGGCCATCGGCTTTTTTACGGCCCTGATCGAACCGCTGTTGTTACGGCACCGGGTAGATTTCGTGGAGTTATTACTGGGCCTGCTGGTGATAGCAGGGATCTTTTTTATTTTCCAGGTAGATCCCCATTTTAAGACGGGTATTTTGGTCGGCCTGCTGTCGTCTTTGCTGGGCAGCCTTTTTCCCGTGCTGAATAAACAGCTTTTAAAACGGATACCTCCGGAAACGGTGACTTTGTATGAGTTGAGCGGGGGATTTCTTTTCCTGAGCGTGCTGTTGCCCCTGTATCTTTATTTTGTCCCTGCCGGGCATCTGCTGCCCGGGCCCTGGGACTGGGTTTGGCTGCTGGTATTGAGCCTGGCTTGCACCGTCCTGGCCTTCAATCTTTCCATGAGCGCCTTACAGAAGATCAGCGCCTTTACCGTGAATCTCAGCTATAACCTGGAACCTGTATATGGGATCTTATTGGCTTTTTTGGTATTCCGGGAAGACCGTTATCTCAACGGGAGTTTCTATATCGGTTTTTTTCTCATCATCCTTTCTATAGGTCTGCAGATGCTGCGCCTGTGGAGGAAACGGGTCGTTGCAGTTAAACCGGAAGCCGTGACTGCGACGTCTGCCAGCATTACGCCGCCTGTCCCGTAATATATCGTACCAGGCTTCTTTTCGCTACCGGTAATAAGGTCTCTTCCAACGGGAATCTCAATTCTGTCTCGATGGAGTAAACGGCCGGGTTGGGTAGTTCGCCTTTTATCTTTATCAGCTCCCCCTTGATGTTCTCGTAGGTATTTACCAGGCTGCGCCGCCAGGTGTCGATGTATTCGGTGCGGATGCTGCGGTATTTCTCATCGTGTTTCTCGAAGAAGCTCAGGCGATATTTATAGACCCGGGTGCTGGAAAAACTTCCTTCGCTGAGGAAGAAATAACCTTCATTACTATCCAGGGGAATGAGGCCTACCGGGAAGATGACCAGTTTTTCTTCCACGAATTCATAGAGCTCGGTGCCGTTGGTTATGGCGCCCTTCATTTCGGTGGCCGAATAGTTGATAATATCTTCCAGCTCCTGCATCAGTTCATCGTCTTCGATCATCTGTTCGTACAAGACCTGCAGTTTCTCTATCTGTATGCCAGTCAGTTTTTTAGGGAATTGCTCCTGTAAATATTTTTTATTTTCCCGGAAGGCTACCAGGTTGTTGTAATGGAAGATCATGTCTGCCAGTACGGGGTATAACTTATTCTGGGAAAAGTATTGGTGGATTTCCTGCAGATAAGCCAGCAGGGTATATTTTTTCAGTTCGAAATCAATATAGCCATCTGCGAACCAGGTTTCGGATAGTGTCTTCATCTATTTTCTCATTTTAATGAATATACGAAAATCCGGCCATAAAGAAAAGGGCCCAGTATACTAAATAAACGGGAAAAATGGGATTTAAGTATGACCCAATCCGACGGGAAAACGCTTAGAATGACCTATCCGGCGAGAAATTCTCCAGTTCGTTGGCGACGGCAGTAAGGAAAGTGGCGCCCAGGCTTCCGTCTACGATACGATGATCGTAGGAAAGGGAGAGGTACATCATATGGCGGATTGCTATGGCGTCTCCTTCTGCTGTTTCTATGACGACCGGCCTTTTCTTGATAGCGCCCACGGCCAGGATAGCCACCTGGGGCTGGTTGATGATGGGGGTGCCCATCAGGCTGCCGAAAGTGCCCACATTGGTCATCGTGAAAGTGCCTCCCTGGGTATCTTCCGGTCTCAGCTTACTTTGCCGGGCATTATCTGCCAGGGCATTGACCTGTTTGGTGAGGCCTACCAGGTTGAGCTGGTCGGCATTCCGGATTACGGGAACGATGAGATTTCCGGTAGGCAGCGCTGTGGCCATGCCGATATTGATATCTTTTTTTATGATGATCTTATCTCCGTCCAGGGAGCTATTGATCAGGGGATATTTTTTTATGCAATGAACGATGGCCTCGATGAAGAGGGGGGTGAAGGTGAGTTTGGCGTTCTCCCTTTTTTCAAATTCTTTTTTAACCTTGGTTCTCCAATGGACCATGTTGGTGACATCGGCTTCGGTGAAGCTGGTGACATGGGGGCTGGTGTGTTTGCTACGCACCATGTGATCGGCGATGAGCCGGCGCATCCGGTCCATTTCCAGGATCTCAACGTTGCCGGTATACACGGTGGGCGGCGGCGGCGGTGCGGTTACCTGAGCCGGTGTATAAGGCCTGGCCTCCTGTTGGGTCGTACGCGAAGGGGTATAAGCAGAAGTGGTAACGGTAGCCGGTTGTACGCCGGTCCTTCTATCTGCAATATATTGAAGGATATCTTTTTTGGTGACCCTTCCTTCATTGCCGCTGCCGGGGATACCTTCCAACTCGCTCAGCGGTACGCCTTCGCTGGCGGCTATGTTGAGTACCAGGGGAGAATAGAAGCGCGCTCCATTGGAGGAGGAGGTATGGGTGTTGGGTTGTGTGTAGGCGGGTGCGGTTGTGACGACTGGTTGGCTTTGGGCGGGATGGTTGACGGTTGGGGGCTGGCTGTTTTGGACGGCGCCTGCCGGGGCCAATGATTGGCCGCCGTCGGCCGAGGCGGCCTCCTTAGCAGCGGTACGTATCCTTGCTATCACGGACCCGATAGGGACCACGTCATTTACCTGGAACAGAACCTCTTCCAGCACTCCTTCTGCGATAGAAGGGACTTCCGAATCCACCTTATCGGTAGCGATCTCCAATACGGTCTCGTCTTGCTTTACGGCATCACCGGGTTGCTTATGCCACTTCAGAATAGTGGCTTCCATAATGCTTTCACCCATTTTTGGCATGACGAGGTCAACAAGAGGCATAACGTATTTTAATTTTTAGATGTTATCAAGACGGACCACGGGTCCGGCGACCGGGCCAAAGGTATATTATTTCCTTCGGAAACAATACTTTTGGATGAATAGGCGCCACCAGGCTGCAACCGTCAGCTATCTGACAAAATAAATTTTCTCAACTGATTCAAGGCATTTGTTGCAGTTAATTCAATGTTCCGCCGCCTGTCAAAGCGGAAAGAGAATTTTTGCGTAATGATATTTTGAGGACTTCCAACAGCTATCCATACCGTCCCTACGGGCTTCTCCGGAGAGCCTCCCCCGGGCCCCATGATGCCGGAGACTGCAATGACATAGTCCGTGTCCAGCAGGGGAAGGGCATTCAAGGCCATTTGCCGTACCGTCTCTTCACTCACGGCGCCATGTGTCTTAAGGGTGTCGGCCTCCACGTGCAGCAATTTATTCTTTACCTCATTGGAATAGCTGATGACTCCTCCTTTAAAATAATTGCTGGAGCCTGCTATGGAAGTAAGGAGATGGGCGATATATCCGCCGGTGCAGCTTTCTGCCGTAGCGACAGTGCGGCCCCGTGCTGTCAGCAATTTGCCAACGGCTTCTTCGAGAGAGAGGTCTTCATCGATCACCATCCATTCCGACACCAGTTGTTTCAGGGTGTCAAATTGCTGCTGCAGCTCCTTGTTGAGGGAGTCGGGTTCTTCTCCCCGGATGGTCAGTCGCAGGCGAACCATGCCATAATTCGGCAGATAGGCCAGCTTGATAGTAGCCGGAAGGGCTGTTTCGAAAGCACTGATATGATCGGCCAGAAAGGATTCCCCAATGCCGGCCGTCAGTAAGGTCCTGTGCGCAATAAAAGGAAGGTTGAAATGCTGACGGAGAGCCGGCAAGACCGCATCGCTCATCATCCCTTTCATTTCATGCGGTACCCCCGGCATAGAGACAAAGATCTTTCCGTCCTTTTCAAACCACATACCCGGCGCCGTACCTCTTTTGTTGGGAATGACCGTGCAGGTATCCGGTACTTCCGCCTGCTGGAGGTTGCGTCCGATCATCGGGCGGTTCAGCACTTTTTCGAAGATATGTTTTACATTGGCCAGCGCACCTTCGTCGACGATCATCTTGCCGCCGAAGTATTCGTTCAAAAGAGGTTTGGTAATATCATCCGCCGTAGGCCCCAGTCCGCCAGTGATCAAAATGATCTGCGCCCTTTTACCTTCTTCTTCCAGGGCATTCCAGATTTCCGCCCAGGCGTCTCCTACGGCTACCCGTCGCTGTACCCAGATGCCGATCTTGTTCAGTTCCTGCGCCATCCAGGCGCTATTGGTATCTATCACCTGTCCGATCAGTAATTCATCTCCGATGGTGATAATGCCGGCAACGATGTTTTCCATATTGTAAAGTTAAAGTATATTGAAAGATGAATTATAAACTACTATTAGCTCTCTTTTGTTCATGGTGGCTGGGGAAGGCAGCTTTTACACAGTCCCTTCCGTCAGCGCTGGGGATGGCCGTTTTAAAAATGGAGGCGGACTCCACCATGAAACATGCGATCCTAAGCCTGTATGTGGTAGATGCGGCGACGGGTGCGGTGGTCTTTGACAAGAATTCACAGGTCGGGCTGGCGCCGGCGAGTTGCCAGAAGCTTTTCACCAGTGCAGCGGCCCTCGATATGCTGGGACCTGATTACCGGTACAAGACAAGCCTGGGCTATAGTGGAAAAATAGAGAAGGGGGTATTGAAGGGCAACCTTTATATGTTGGGTAGCGGAGACCCGACACTGGGCAGTTGGCGTTATGACTCGACCAAAGAAACGACGCTGTTCCATCGGTGGATTGCTGCCATTCAAAAGGCGGGGATCAGGAAATTCGAGGGGGATATTCTGGTCGATGACAGTCATTGGGAAACGCAGGTCCTGCCCGGCGGGTGGATCTGGGAAGATATCGGGAATTATTATGGAGCTGGCAGCTGGGGGGTGAACTGGCATGAGAACCAATATGATCTCCGGATACAACCCGGAGCGGCGGAAGGAGATGCCGCCCAGGTCATCGCACCCGCTGAAGAGCTGGAGATCATGAACAGGGCAGACCTTGTCCGCACGGGGGCGCCCGGCAGCGGCGATCGTGCCAGTATTTTTCTGTCCCCTTATAGCCCTTTTGCCCTGGTCGGGGGTACAGTCCCTTTGCAAAAGGAGGCGTTTGTGATCTCGGGATCGATACCCGTACCGCCCCGGTATGCCGGTATTCTGTTTGGGGAAGCCCTGACCAAAGAAGGGATCGCACAGCACCCGAAAGATGTAAAAATGTCGCTGGAGTTTCAATTGGATAAGACAGTCATGGGGCAACCTGACAGGGTCATCGATACTTATTTTTCTCCCCGACTGGACTCTATCAACTACTGGTTCCTCAAAAGAAGTATCAACCTCTATGGAGAGGCATTGATAAAGACGATAGCCTACGAAAAAACGGGTAAAGGGTCGACGGAAAAAGGGGTTGAGTTGGTTCGAAACTTCTGGAGTGGGCATGGTATCGAGCTTTCGGCCATTCATATGGTGGATGGTAGTGGGCTTTCCCCGCAGAACAGGGTGACCACCGATGCACTGGTGAAGGTGCTGTTATATGCCAAAACCCGCCCGTGGTATTCTGCATTTTATTCAGCGCTACCGGAGTTCAATGGGATGAAGATGAAGAGCGGCTCCATAGGAGGAGCCCGGAGTTTCGCGGGTTACCAGGTGTCTACTGACGGCAAGGAATACGTGTTTAGTATTATTGTAAATAATTATGACGGATCTTCCGCTGAGGTGATAAAAAAAATATATCAGGTGCTGAATATTTTGAAAGGGGCTGTCTCCAAGTAGAAAAATAGGTTACATTTAAGAAAACTTATACCCTAAAACCGCTCACATGAAAGTTCAAACCTATCGTAAGAAAATCTGCGTCATTTTATTCTTACCGGAAGACCGTTGGATCCACAGCTTACCATGCAGCAGATCATTGCGCTTCGATTTGCCAGTGATGAGGAGATGGTGAAGCTGGCAAAAAGGGCCGTAGACGAAGCGCTGAACAATGACGAGATCAAACGTGCGATCTCGAACTGGCGGGCAGATCATCACCGGGTCTAACGGAAGTAAGGGGCTAATTTTTCCTCCATGTGCTCAGGCATGGTTGTCTTTTCCATGGTGCCGGCTTTCAGGAAATACAGTAATACTTTCCCTACCGTCAGCAATTTGCCTTCTTCATTGTAAACCTCCTGGTTGAATTCGATACGATGGCCCACGGGCCATTCCTTCAGGATCGTTCTCACGGTTAACAGGTCATCATAGTGGGCGGGTCGGAGGAACTTGGCCGTCCACTCGATCACGGGCATGATAACACCCATGGCTTCCACATCTTTATAGCTCAACCCCAGCTGACGGATAGACTCCACGCGGCCTACTTCGAAAAATTGGGCATAATTGCCATGGTATACGACATTCATCTGGTCGGTCTCGGCGTACCGGACACGTATCTTTGTCTCGCTGGTGTACATTTCTTAAAATTGATTAGGATTCGCCTTCCGCCCGGATCGCGATCTTTTTTATGACGAAATCAGTAAGGGTAGGGGCTGCATAGATCAGAAAAACGCCGATGGTGGTCCTTAACAGTTCTATGAGAAGGGAGCCTGTTTTCGGGCGTCCCTCTTTTAACACGGAAGGATTTACTTTATCCCGATAGAGTTCGAACAGGTCACTGATCACATAAGGAGCTGATTGAATCAGGGTATATAATCCAAGCCCGATAAACAATACCAACAGGAGATTACGGCGATCCAGCGGTAGCCGGGCTGCCTCTTCCCAGGAGCCTTCGGGTTCATCCTTCAGTATCTGCCCGGCATATTTACGTCCATTCCTTACCAGGATACCGCCCGCAACCGAAAAAAGGACGACCATCAGGGCGTCATAAAGCAGTCTTTCAAAATATAAATAGGGGCCTGCCGAATAGGCCACAGAGGCCAACAGGTAGAAAAGGTGCTCCAGGGCCGAATATCCCGCCAGAACAGCTACTATTAAGATAGTGGTATGAACCAGGTCGATCTTTTTCATGGTTGGGGTATTAAGGGGTATTATTTTCCCATCATTCCGTCTACACTGATCCTGCCGGGGCCTACCAGTAAAATAGAGAAGAAGGCGGTCAGATAGAGCAGGGCCTGTTCATGTTGTTCAATGGATTGTCCTTTATGAAAGAGCAGGGCTGCTACGGACATGCTGATGACCAGGACCAGGGCTGCTACCCGGGTGAAAAGACCCAGCACCAATAATAGGGCGCAAAAGATCTCCGCGAAGATGACCAGGATCAGGGACCAGCGGTGGCCTATATGAAAGGGGTCGAAGAAGATATACTGCTGGCCGCTGAAATGCATCATTTTAGCAAATCCGTGATCTACGCAGATCAGCAGGCCGAAGGTGAGACGGAGGAACAGGGTGGCGAGGTTAAAACTGGTTTCCGTGTAGGCTGTGGACAGAAATTTCTTCATGTAATTGGGATTTGGGTGCCAAGATAAGTGCTAAATGGATAATTGTTAAAGAAATTTAACGCGGCGGGCATGCAGCTTATTGGGTTGTTAAGAAATATTAACAGGATGGCATTCGTTTTGCCAATGAAGGGGGGCGGGAGACGGGAATGAGAGGGGGCGGACCTGGCGGTCCGCGCAGGGAGCGGGCCGGAGGCCCTGGGAGCGAGACGAAGGTCCTGAAGGACCTTGGGTCTCGAGTCAGATGATGGCCCTTCGGGCACGTCCCCTCCGGGGACTTATGCACATCTGTTTGGAACGATGTTTGGTAAAAGGTAAAATATTTAGAAACTTTAGCGCTTAAAGACACCAGGACGAGAATAACCTTCAAAATATTTGCACGTGAAGTATACTGTATTATTATTTTTCGTCATTCTTCTTAGTTCTTCGTCATTTGCCCAGCAGACCAAATACCTTGACGATCCACAGGCCAGCTACAAACAGGCTAAGGACTTCTTTCAGAATGAATACTATAGCCTGGCCTATCCCATCTTTTCAGAATTGAAATATTCCCTTCGGGAGACGGACAGGACCAATAACGCTGTGGAATACCAGGATGTAAGGTATTATTACCTGGTATGCGCCCTGGAGCAGAATGATAAGGCGGCGGTAGAGGCTGCCAAAGAATTCGTGGACGTGGAAAATAACGCTCCCCGTGTGGGCATGATGAGCTTTCACCTGGCCGAATATTATTTCCGGCAGCAGGATTATGCAGCGGCAGTCCAGTTGTATGAACATGCGGATATCGATAATCTCAGCAACAAGGAAATAGCGAACCTGAAGTTTCACCAGGGGTATGGTTATTTCGTACAGCAGCAATTCGATAAGGCCCTGCCTTTATTTGATGCCATCCGTCAGATCCCTAAAGACCCGAATTATGTGGATGCCAACTACTACTTCGGATTCATTTCCTTTTATAAGAAAAAATACAGCGACGCGCTGGCGGCCTTCAAAGTGGTGCAGGACAATCCCCGCTATGAAAAAGTAGTCCCTTATTATGTCGCCAATATTTACCTGGTACAAGGTCAGAAGGAACAGGCCATCAGTTATGCCGAGACCCGGTTAAAGAAAGGGAATCAGTATTATGACATGGAATTAAGACAGCTGGTTGGCCATGGCTATTACGAAAAACAGGATTTTGCCAAGGCGCTTCCTTACCTGGAGCAATATGTCAGCCAGTCGAAGAAAGTGACCCGGGAAGACCTTTATGAGCTGTCCTATTGTTATTACCAGACCAAAAACTGGAACAAGGCTATCGAAGGGCTCAAGCAACTGGGGGGCAGCAAGGACAGCCTGGCTCAGAATTCCATGTACCTGTTGGGAGACGCCTATCTGAAGACCGGGCAGAAGGCGAATGCCCGGAATGCTTTTCTTTTTTGCTCTTCCAATAGCAGCAATCCAAAACAGAAAGAGATCTCTCAATTCAATTATGCCAAATTATCCTTCGAACTGGGCTACCAGGATGTTGCCATGACGGAGTTTCAAAACTTCCTGCAGGCTTATCCCAATTCCGAATACAACCGGGAAGGGAAGGAGCTGCTGGTGGGTGTAATGGCCAATACCAATAATTATAAAGATGCGCTGAGTATGATGGATAGTTTGGATCATCCTTCCGAAAATACCCGGCGTGCCTATCCCCGCATCCTCTATGGACGTGCGATGGAGATGGTGAACGATGGCCTCCTGCTCAGCGCCAATGATCTGCTGGACAAGGCCCTGAAGGATCCCAATAATGCCTCGGTGCTGCCTTATGTCAATTTCTGGAAGGCGGAGATCGCCTACCGGCTGAATAAGATCGACGATGCGATACGCTATTACCTGGAATACCTGAAGAGCTCTATCAGCAATGGAGAGGTCAATGCCGTAAATGCGAAATATAACCTGGGGTACTGTTTCCTGAAAAAAGAGAATTATCGCCAGTCCCAGGGCTTTTTCGAGCAGGTGGTGAGGAACCCCCGGCTCAACGCAAGCCCCCTGGAACAGGACGCGTATTTACGGGATGCGGACTGCTATTATATGAACCGTGATTTCAAGACGGCGCTGGCCATGTACAATAAGGTGCTGGATTATTCCTGGCCTGCCAGTGATTATGCTACTTTCCAGAAGGCCATGATCGCGGGAGTGAACAATGGAAAAGAAAAAATAACGCTGCTCAATTCCATCAACCGGAAATATCCTGCTTCCGGTCTGGCTGCCGACGCGAATATGGAGATCGCCGGGACCTATCTGGCCGGTGAGCAATACCGGGAGGCCCTGCCGTACCTGAAGAATGTATTACATGCTGCCGGTGCGGATGCGCTGAAGCCCCGGGCTTACCTTCAATCCGGCATCGCCTGGTACAATCTCGACAATAACAAAGAGGCATTGAACCAATATGACTCTTTGTTGCAGTTATATCCTCATTCGCCGGAAGCGCAGGATGCCCTCGATAATGCCAAAACGATCTATGTGGAAGAAGGAAGGAGCAGCGAGTATGTCAATTTCGCCAAATCCATGGGCATGGAGATCAGCAACAGCCAGGAAGATCAGCTGGCATACGAGGAGGCGGAAGTGCAGTTTAACAACGGCAATTTTGGACCGGCCGCCCAGAAATTCGAAGCCTACCTGACCAAATTTCCGGACGGCAAATACTCGCTGGAAGCCAACTATTATAAGAGTGAGATCTATTTCTCCCAAAAGGATTGGGCCAAAGCCGCGGCCGGTTATGGAGCGGTGGCGGATAAGGCGCCGAACAAGTTTGCCGAAAAGTCCCTGTTGCAGGCCGCCCGCCTTAATTTCTTCGAGTTAAAGGACTATCCCAAAGCCGAGAAATACTTTATCAAGCTAAAAGATTTCTCTCCTTCCCAGGAGAATAAGATGGAGGCCATGCGGGGACTGCTGCGCAGTCAGTATCAATTGGAAAAATGGCCGGAAGCCGTAGAAAATGCCAAAGACCTTTTGAATCAAAAGGGATTGAGCACGGATGATAAAATTCTGGCTAACATGGCTATTGCCAAGTCATTCCAGACGGCAGGTCAATGCGAGACTTCCCTTCAATATTTCAGGACGGCTGCTTCTCTGGGTAAATCGGCTTATGGAGCGGAAGCCCGTTATCAGGTAGCCGAATGCCTGTATCAGCAAAATCAGCTGAAAGACGCGGAAAAAGCCTCTTTTGAAGTGATCAATAAATCGGGTTCGTATGAGGTATGGGTGACGAAGGCCTATCTTCTTTTGGGGGATATTTATTTTGCCGAGAAAGATTTCTTCAATGCCAAGGCCACTTTCCAAAGTATCGTGGAGAATGCAAAAGTAGAGGATCTGCGTCGTCAGGCTCAGCAGAAGCTGAACCAGGTCACGGCCGAAGAGAAGAAGAACAGCAAGGTGGACGGTAACTAATTTTAAATACCAGAATACAATCAATGTATCAAAAATTATTTTTCCTTTTAGGATTAGGCGTGTTGGGTAAGGGATTTTGCGCGCAGGCTCAGGATACCACCAAACGCAGGACTATTGAAATCACGTCTTCCTTCAAACCCGTACTGCGGGATGCCGTCAAGATCAATTTCAATGCGGCGGCTCCTGTTGCGGATACGTCCAGGCCCCGTCTGACCTATAATATTCCCGCACAGTATCTGTTCCTTACCTATCAGCCGGGAGAAATGAAGCCGGTGGCATTACCGGGGGATACCTTGAAGCCCTGGGAGAACTACAATTATATAAAGGTGGGGGTTGGGAATATTGCGCTGCCGTTGGTGCAAGCCGGTTTCAGCTTTGGTGACGGGAAGAGCAAGAGCCTGAATATTTTTGCCAATCAGCTGAGTTCAAAGGGG
>DATJJD010000208.1:0-30559 GCA_035492545.1 Puia sp. | reverse complement strand
AAATCTTTTTTTATTATTTTCAGCGTCTCGATGCCATCCAGCTTGGGCATGTGGAGATCCAGCAATACCAGGTCGGTAGCATTTTCACGTAGTACCCGCAACAATTGAAGGCCATTTTCCACACAGGCGATCACCTCCATCCCCGGTATTTCTTCCAACACCTTCTTTAATCCGTCTATTAACATCGGATGGTCATCTGCTATGATCAGTCGGATGGGCATATAACGTGTTTTTCGAGGGCCTGACATTAATTTCTATAACGATCAAGGCCCCACCGTCTTTTATTTTCATGACCTCCATTTCTCCTTCAAGATACGCAATTTTCGACTCGATAGCTGCCAGCCCTTTACCTTTTGTGGTAGTATAATCCTGGATGCCAATGCCATTATCTTCCACCATGAGGATGATCTGTGCCTCGTGCTCCACCAGTTCCAGCCTGGCTATGGTGGCGCGGGCATGTTTGATGACATTATGGAGCAGCTCCTGTGCGATGCGGTACAGGCTATTCAACAGGTTTACCGGGTATTTATGGTTCTCCTCAAAGCCGATGATAACGGTTTCCAGTTTTATTTTCTGGGCAAGATTGATCGCCTGGGCCATATCCTCTATCGCCTTTCTGAAACCATATTTCTCGATCACCAATGGGGTCAGGCGGTGACTGAGATCCCGTATGGTGGACGAAACAGAGGTTAATATTTCATGTGCTTTCTCCATCTTTGCCTGCGACTGTACATCCTGACTGCCTTTTTCCAGCGCAGAAGAAATATTCAGCGATGCCAGCGCCAGCATGCTGCCGGCTTCGTCATGCAGCTGGTCGGCGATCTTATGCCGCTCATTCTCTTCCGCATCGATAGCTCCCTGCATTACTTCGATCCGGTGCTGTTTCTCCATCTCCGCTATTTTAGTCTGTTGGAGTATTTCATTCTGCCGGGTTATCTGCTGGGCCTGCCGTTTGCGTTGGTTTTGATTCCTGCCGTAGGCCACCAGCAGCAGGATGATGCCTGCCGCCAGCCCGGCAAAGATGGACCCGTAGATCCTGGCCTGGCGGATCTCTTTGGCCTTCGCCTGGTTTTCGTCATGCAGCCGGTTGATCTGCTGTTCTTTCTCCCTTACGCTCATTTTTGTCTCGATCTCCTGTATGGCCCGGTATTGGTTCAGATTGGTGAGAGAATCCTTGATAATATAGAAAGTATCCAATGCCCTTGTATAGGCAGGGTAATTATTTCTGGCCTTTAAAAATTCCGCATAATATTTATAATAATAGAAACCCAGCGCGGTATATTTCCGGACCTTGATGGAAGTTCCAAATTCAGCGAATATTTTTTCCGCCAGGTTCAATTTATCGTTCAGCACCAGGGAATGTGCGTAATAAATGCCCGGCGGCATCAACAGCAATCCATAGGATTCATTTCCAAATTTATACGCCTTTTCATAATAGGCCAGGGCTTTTCCGGGCTGGCCATCATGTTCGGCCAGCATGCCTGCTGCAATAAAATAATTGACATAAGGTATTTTATCTTCCGGCAGCCTGAACCTTACCAAGCTGGTATCCAAATAGCGGCGAGCTTCCCGGGATAACCCCTGATAATATTTTACAATGGATAGTTCCGTGCTGATATAAGGGACGTCCGCTCCGTTGGGATAAGTAGCAATCGTCATGTCATAAAAAAGCTGTCCGTACTTTCCGGCATTTACATAATCCGTCAACAACAAATTAAGTTGTGTCAGCTGGTAATATACGCTCATGGTAGCCAGGCCAAAGCTATAAAGCCTTCCGCTGTATAATTTGGCATTGGGGATGAGAGAAGAGTCTTTCGCCAATTCAAGAAGGCTCTCAAATTCGGCAATCTGGCGTTGAGGATTATTTTGCATGACTGCCAGGGCATAGTTGTACCGGGCGGTAAAAAGGGCGTTCCTGTCGGGGAGGCCGGAGGCCAGCCGTACTGCCTTTTCAAGATATTCACGTACGACATCCGGCTGGTTCAGCAGGGTTAATGCTTTGAAGGTATATATAAACGACAAGGCCTCTTTGTCATTGGTAACCAGGAATTGCCGTTCAGCCAGAGGGAAATATTTGTTTAAGGAATCCGGGTGCTCTTGCCATTCGCTATACAGAATGACCGTGCCTACCAGGGAGGTTCTTAGAAAAGCAGCGCTGTCCCCCGCATTGGCATGTATCTGCTGGTACAGCTTTTCGGCGTCCACATAGAGACCCAGGGCTACTTTTGTCTTAGCCAGGCTCATCAATAAAATATGTACCCGCCGGCGGTCTCCCGTTGCTTTTACAAGGGGGATATAATCCGTTACGATCTCATAATATAAATTGATATTGGACTTGCCGATATCCTGGGCCAGGTCGCACACAGCGCGGAAGTTCTCTTCGGTGACAGGTTTGGCCTTCAATTCCTTCCAGGCCTGTCGGGCTTCCTTTTCCGTGCGGGCGGAACTGTCCCTCCATAAGAGGAGCAAACAGCAGCATAATAGCAGTATTTTGGGCATGTCCGTAAATATAAGTTACGGTCCCTGTTCTTCAAAATTTGCTCCGTCCAAAAACCAGCGCCTCGCCGGCCAGGCCCCGAAAAATAGTTACTTCTAACTATTACTCGACCAGGACGACACCGCTTGTCTTTTTACCTGCTGCGTTGGTGGCCTTATACATCGATGCTCCCTTCGGCAGATTGTATACCTGTTTGTTGCCGTTGGAGGGAAGGTTGTAGCGGGCGATCAGCTTCCCATCAGCGGAATAGAAAACTATCATTGCCGGGGTATTCCCCGTGTTAAGAATGACCAGCGGCTGCTTATCACGAACAGGGTTGGGCATTAACCTTATAAAGCCTGTGTTGGAAAAATTGATCGCAACAACTTTTGAATAGGTGGATTTCCCATCTATATCAACCATTTTCAGCCTGTAATAACCGGCGCCGTTGACAGGGGAACCGTCGTAGAAGGAATAGCTTTGCCCTTTCCCTGCATCCCTGACTGCATTAACCGTACCTATCAAACCGAATGCAACACCATCAGCACTTCTTTCCAGCTCATAATGGCTAAAATCCGTCTCCTCCGACACTTTCCACTGTACCAGCACCCCATCAGGCCCCTCTTTAGCGGCTGTAAAGGAAAGCAATGTAACGGGCAGGGGTATCGTCGAACTGGTGATATAAAACTGGCTGAACGAGCTGATATTATTGCCGGCAGCGAAAGTAAGGTTACCCGGGTCGCCGGCCGTCAGGGCCGTCCCGAAAGCCTGCTCAACACCCCAGCTGCTGCCTTCGGCATAATCCGGCCGTTTGAACAGGCGAAAAGCAGCAGGGTCGGCCATGTCCGCGGGACTGACCTTAATGGCCCCGTCAAACAGGATGGAATCCAGGACGGTAAAGCTGGTGTTCGGTCCATAGTTGTTCACGATCCAATACTTTCGGGAGCCGGTAAAGTTATTCGGCAGTCCATTGGGGTCCTGATTGATCCTGGTTACCCAGCAGTCGCCTCCCGGATTTGTTCCTGCAGGGAAACCTATACTGACACCCGTATTGCCAAAGTTATAAAGCCCCGCGGCCGATATATTGGCCTTAGCACTGACGCCCGCTCCTACGGGCGCCGTAGATGTCACCGTGGAAGCAGTACCCGAAAAAGTATAACTGTTGCCCGTAACGATATTCGCGGCAGATGAATTGCCGGCGCCATTGAACTGAAAATAGCCGATGAGGCTTCCGTCGAAAGAAGGCAATGTATAATTCACCTGTTTGTCCCTGGTGATATGTCTTAACGACCTGATCTCATCGTCGCTGAGGGCACGGTTCCAAAATGTCAATTCATCCAACCGCCCCGCGAAGGATCGGTTGGTATACCCCCTGTTGTCCTCTCCGATGCAAAAGCCATTCAATGACAACAGCGGATTATTCAACCCTGTCTGTGAAGCCTGCTGGTTGTTGAGATAAACGGTAGCGGATCCGGGGCGAATGACCATGGCGACAAATGACCATTGATCCGGGGGCACGGTGAGCCCGCTGCCCCAGGACCAGCCATTATCATTCCATTGATATCCCAGTTCGTTATTGTTACGTACCATGAAAATCGTGGCGGTCGATGCGTTGCAAACAAGGGCGGAATAAGGGTTTTGAATGCCGGCAGGTCTTATCCATCCGGTGATCGTGAATGTATTCGTATTATTCACCGTCATATCATTCATCAGCATCTTATCCGGATATCCATTCAATACCAGCGCCTTTCCGGGAACCGTATCCACAGCCGGGGGCGGTATAATACCCCTGCTTACAATGATTTGTCCGGAAGACGTAATATTCGCCGGTGTAAAATGGAGGTCTCCCGGACTTCCTGCGGTGGCAGCAGTGGCACTATTGAGCGGGGAGCCCCAGGTATTGCCGTCCATCCCTTCTTCCCGTCGCAGCAAACTGAAATTACCGGGTGTGGCGGCGTCTGTAGCCGACAGATCGATTGCCCTATCTATTTCCAGGGAAGATAAGGGTGAAAAGGCGCTGTCCGTCCCATAGTTATCGATCATCCAATAGGCGTGGCTGGAAACGCTGGCTTTTGGAACCACATCCGGTTGCTGACCGATACGGGTGACCCATACCTTTCCATTTGGGTAAACGCCCGAAGCAGGCAAGGTTATTGTCACGCCGGTGTTGCCGAATGAATAGGTCCCGGGCCCGGTAATGCTGGATTTACCACTGTTGCCGGCGCCTACGGGTGCGGTAGATACGGTCTTTTTGGCGCCATTGCTGAAAATAAAGGAACTGCTGTCGATGATGTTGTACCCGGAAGTGCTGTTGGAATCATTAAATTGAAAATAACCTATCAGGGAGGAGTCGTAGCCCGGCAGTGTCTTATCGACGATATTTTCTTTGGTAAGATGACGGAGGCTGTCTATTTCGTCAGTTGATAACGCCCGGTTCCAAACGGTTAATTCGTCCATCAAACCTGTAAAATAGCCGGCGCCCTGGTTGGAATTGCCTAATACGGGGTTTGTGATCGGGGAGGCGTCCTGGGGAATAACATGGGTAGCCTGTCTGTCGTTGAGATAAAAGTTGGCGCTGTCCGGGTGTATTACCATGGCTACAAATGACCATTTACCGGCGGGAGCGAACAAGCCGCTTTGCCAGCTGTCCGTGACTGCATTGCCATTCCAGTCATAGCCTAATTGGTTATCATTATTCTGACTGAGAAAAAAATAACCATTGTCCCAGGCTACCATACCCGTCTGGCTGGGCTGCAGGCCGTTGGGTTTTATCCACCCCGTAATAGTAAATGTATTGGTTGCGGGAGCCGCAAAAGGTAGATGAAAATAGGTATAATCATAGAAGGAGATAGCCCGTCCCGGTACTGTATCCAGGGAGGGGCATCCATTGGCGGAACCGCCGGTGCAGGGTGGTATAGGCCCGATGTTTACGCTATCTATATCCGTGACCGTACCTTTTCCCGAGCAGGCCAGGCCTGCATAAACAGAGGCGCCCAAGGCGACCGTATAGGAGTTATAAGCCGTCCACGCGATGCCATCAGCAGAATAAAAGGAGTTGATGTTATTGCCTTTTCGTTGCAGCCGCAGCCACATCGGCATAGGAAGACTGGTGACGGCGTTATAGTTAGTATATCCACCATCCGCGGAACGCCATTGATCAAAAACTCCGCGGGTGTCGAGTGAGCTCAGGAAAACGTATCCGCTGTTAGACGCCAGCGAATTACGGATCATGATACCGGCGTTGGTATTGTAGGTCGAAGTCACATCCTTCACCCTGGCCGTGATAACACCATCGCCATTCAAGGGGGTGTATACGAATGAGACGGTGTCATTAGGGTCGCTGAGTCCCGCTCCATTACTGGTGATGGTAAAGTTCTTCGTAGGCGCCGTGTAACATAGGATACCCGGAGTCGTTGCAGGACCGATGTCCGTGAATGTCCAGCCGGCCGGTGCGCCCTGGCAGCAGGTAGTGCTGTCATAATTTATAAAGCCGGCCAGTGTCTGCGTATGAGTGCCATACTGGTCGGTGACTGTCAGCGTTACGTCATGATTGCCGTTGGCGGCGCCGGCATAACTGACGATGGGGTTTTCCAGGGTGGACGTGGCAGGAGTCCCTCCCGGGAAACTCCAGGAATAACTTGCTCCGCTGCCGCCACTGCTTACTACGCTATAATCACGGAACTGTACCAGCGGCGCCTGGCAGGATGGGGTGGCCGTGGAAGCAGCAATCTGTGCTGTGGTCTGTGAATGTTGGTAGAGATCGTGATCCCAGGCGCCCCTGCTGGTACCGACCAGCAGCTTACCCTGATTGCCTTTATAGTAATTGATAAACAAGTAGCGGATATCCATCCTTGGCAGACCATTACCCAGTGGAGCCCAATCTGTCATCGAATGGTTCCGGTAAAAAATTCCTGACTTGCTGCCGATATACACTCCTCCGTCCGTGCCTCGCTGAAAGATTATCTTTGTGACGGGGAACGAACCAAGTACCGGCGTGGTAAGATTGGTGTAAGTGGCTCCCCCATCGGTGGAATGGAGTACCTGGCAGGTATTCTGTACACCGGAATAGGTCACCCAGATTTCCCCGGGATTACTATCGGAAACGGCGATATCGGAGATATTCCTGACGGAAGATCCCGTGACGGCGGTAGAAGGGGTAATATTTGTCCACGTGGCGCCAGCATCGGTAGTCTTCCAAAGGTTATTGCCGGTCAGCCCCACGACTACATACATCGTATTGGGGTTGATCATACATATCTTCTCCCTGAATACCTGGTCGGAAAAAGTGTGGATGACTGAATCTATCGTTACGCCATTGTTATCGCTGCGTATCAATGATTTCTTCCAGATATCCTTCGTCGCCTGTGCTACATTGGAAGGGTATTGTCCCGCATGATGTGTAATCAGCGTGTTGAACAGGTGCGGATGAAATTCCATGGAATTGAAATAGGCATAGACACCTCCGGGATCCACTTGTTGGGCGCCATTGGTAAAAGTCTTGATGCCAGTGCGGGTTACATGATAGCTGTCATATCCCTGCGAGAACAGGGTGACGCTATCCAGTGGGTTGACATCCGTGTTGCCCTGATCCGCACCGAGGGCGGAATACCAACCTCCCGGCGCTTCATAATCCCGGATCATCAGGGGCCCGTGATTGCATCCTGCTCCCAGGATATCCGATTTGAAAGCGGAGCCAAAACCCCATAGCTCATGATTGGAGATACTGTTGGTGACGATGGTAAAATTATCTCCTCCATCCGTTGACACGACGGCAGAGCCGTCCGTTCCCAGCAGCACTTTGCCATTCATCATGCTTACGCCCCGAAGGTCGGCATGTACGGTGGTGGTGGAGGTGTGAAAAGTAGCGCCATTGTCAGTAGAATATTGTGCATTGCTTTGGCTATAGCTTCCCCAGACAATATGTTGATCATCGCTGATATCCATCGCCAGGTCCCCATGGTGCAGCATGGTGGGAGAACCATAAGACTGGTCCACGCCGTCGACCATGTTGGTTCGGGTCAGCAGGACAGCACCCGATGAGGCATCGAGCTTATAGAGGTGGACGGCATGATGCGAATAGGCATTCGTGCCTGTCCCGATGGCAATATAAATGGCTGACGGCGTATTGGTAGCAGTGAGTATCTTCGACCACCCGGTAATATTATCTGTTGTTATGGCCGGTGTGAGGCTGCTGATCTTTGAAAAAGTCTGTCCCAGGTCTCCGGAACGATATACGTCCACCGTTACGTCATTATCTCCCCGGTCGGTAAAGTAAACCACGTTGGCATCCGAGGCATGCCAGTCAAGCACCTCGCCGTTAAGATCGCTATCCCAAACACTGAATGTCTTAAGACCGGACACCACTGCTGTCCAGGTCGTCCCGCCATCTGCCGAGCGGTAGATAGCCGTTCCCCATCTGGCCAGTACAAGATTCGGGTTAGCAGGGGAAACGGCAATATCATACCCGCTGCCGCCCGGGTAGTTGGTAGCATTCAATGTGGTGGGCATCCATGTCAGTCCCCCATTGGTGGACTTAATTACGGCGGAATCACTGACCGCATATACATAACTGCTGTTTGCCTTACATACGTCGATATCATAGTAATGCAGGTCCGGCAAGTTGCCGTCCGTGAGTTGCCAACTATTACCTCCGTCGCTGCTGACCCACAATCCTCCTGTAACGAAGCTTACAAAGTATTTATTAATATTGGTGGGATCGATGCGCACGCAATAGGCATAACCGCCGTTATTCCCTACGCCGGCCCCCACCTGAACCGAGTTACGGGGTCCCAGCATCCGCCAATCGCCCGCCATCGTGTCCGTAACGGTAGCAGGCGGTGGCGCCGGCAGTGGCCTGATCTTGTTGTAATTAATGGCTGGGGGCCTTTGTACCCTGTTATGTTTGTCCAGATAGTATAGGTTACTTAAGAGCCAGGCTGTTCCAAATTCCTTGGTGGCGCTGCCTTCCAGGGGGTGCCGTTTAAAATAGCGATCGTATTTTCTTTTTACCTGGAGATAGTTTGCATTCGGTTTCCTCATCATTTTAAACCACTTCTGCTTTGCATGTTCTTCATTACTCTCTTCATTTTCTTTTTCCTCCGATTCAACCGCCTGTTTTTTTCCCGGGCCATCCCGGCGTGTATTGCCAGGCACATTTTGCTGGGCATGCAATGTCGTAAAAAAAGAGAAACATAGAAAGGAGAATAGCAGCAGTAGTTTGCTCATGGAAAGGTATTTCTCCGAATATATCTATAAAATATAAACGAAGTCAGCGCAAACGTTTGCAGTAAAATCCCTTCAAAATCACACAATCGTTTGCACCATGGGTATTCCGGAATTGTTGTCTAATTTCTCCGGCATCATTAACCAAACACTTATTTTATGAGACACATTTACCTTCTCACGCTGTTGTACCTATTTTTATTTATCCGGCAATCCAGCTTCTGCCAGAGCAATGCAGCTCCTTCAGAACATCTCACCTATTCATTCCCGAACGATGCGGTTCTGAAGATGCACAAGGTCAAGATCGTCCAATCCGCCTTTGCTTCTTATTTTGAAGTACAAAGTTTTACGAATGGCTACGCGGGTCTCCAGCAAACGCCGGACAGTTCGCATGGAAGCTCGCATATCCTCATCTCTTCCTTATGGGATCCCAATACCAGTGGCGGCATCTTTTCCGTATTGGATTATGCGGCGCCCAATACCTATACGGGACGATTTGGCGGTGAAGGGGATGGCTGGCAATCTATCAATCCCTATAACTGGGTGTTGAACACCTGGTATAACCTGGTGATCAGGAGCTGGAAGAGCAAAGGGCAGCTCTTTGTAGCCACCTTTATCAACAATCTCAGTTCACAAACCTGGTTCCATACGGCCACCTTCTCCATCCCCGACCCTGGCTCCTACCTGG
This sequence comes from Puia sp., assembly GCA_035492545.1. Classification (GTDB taxonomy): domain Bacteria; phylum Bacteroidota; class Bacteroidia; order Chitinophagales; family Chitinophagaceae; genus Puia. The sequence continues at coordinate 21,173 of DATJJD010000208.1, read as the reverse complement.
GTTCCGGCAACGATGCTTTCCTGGAGAACTGGGATGGTTCCAACGCGGCCTGGGATGGACGATATATCCGGAAGGCCTATTTTAAGGACTGCTGGAACCTGAACACAGGCGGGACCTGGGATAAGTCCACCAGCCGGTATTTTAGCGCCAATGCGAATGATTCCGCCCGAAACGGCATTTATAACAATGCGTTTAATTCCGGCTATGACAGTAGTCAGGATGCCTACTTCATGCAACATGGGGGAAATACCACTCCTGCCGCCGGCTTTAACGGGGGAAGGACGCTGACCTTACCGGTGCAGCTCAACCAGGGTACTGCCCCTACCGTGACCACGGGTCAGGTCAATACGGTCAGCGCCTCCTATGCCGGTGGAAAACTATATGCCAGCTGGACCATCGACAGCACCAAAAGCCCGCAGCTGGCAGCCAGCGTCCAGGTAACCAACCCTGCCGGCACCGTCGTGCTGAGTTATAAAGACACCCTTCCGCAAAGAAGAAAGGATACCCTTACGGGCAGTTTGTCACCAGGTACCTATACGGTGAAAGTGTCCTTCACCGATCTATTTAATCAAACCTCCAATACTGCGACTACCCCTCTCACGGTAGCGGGTTCCTATACCTATTGGTATTCGTTCAAGAATGTCTATAGCTCTAAATACCTGGCTGTTAAGGACAGCAGCACAGCCGACTTAGCCAACATCGTACAGTACACGACGAATAACCACGCCTCCCAATGGGGTTTGAAAAGTGTCAATGGAGCTACTGTTCTCATCAACCGCAAGAGTGGCAAGGCCATCGATCTGCCGGGAAGCAGTCAAACCCTGGGTACGGATCCCATCCAATATACGGAGACGGATAACCCCAATCAGCAATGGAATTTGGTGTCCGTCGGCAGTGGCAAATATCTTATTCAGAGTAATCTTTCCAACCACTATGTATTGGATGATTCGGCCAGCAGTACCGTCAATGGGACCAATATCATCCTCTACTCCGCCAATGGAAGTTCAGGTGGTCCCAACCAGCAATGGCTGCAACAGGTTGCGGATTCGTCTGTCAGCGGAGCCTCGGTGGGAGCCCAGGAATTGAACGGCACGGCTTTGATGCCGGCGATCAACGCCTCCTCTTTTACCTTATTTCCTAATCCGGTCTCGCAGACTTTACATGTGGTGCTGCCGGTTATGACCTCCGGTCACCAGGTATTACAGATCTATACGCTTGGGGGCAGCCGGGTATTTCAATCGGTCGTTACAAATTCTTCTATGGATATAGATGTCTCTTCGTTGGCCCGGGGTGTCTACCTGGTGAAGGTTGATGGGGTGAGCAGGGAGTTTGTAAAGAAATGATATAGATTGGGAAGCTGCACCCGGATCATGCCGGGTGCAGCTTTTTTTCATTTTGTCGGAATTACTTTTTGAAGGGTCCCGTCCGGATTGTAGTACAGCTTATCGACACAAATGGACCTCAGCCAGTCGAAATGAGAAAGGGCGCTGTTGTGGTAGAAGGCATACCATTGCCCCTTATATTCCACGATGGAACCATGATTGGTATAGCTGTCCGTAGGATCCATATAGATCCCCTGGTATTTCCAGGGGCCCAGCGGGCTGTTACTGACAGCATACCGCATCCGGTTGTGCATTCCGGCCGAATCATGATTGTCAGAATAGGAGAGATAATAGATCCCGTTGCGTTTGTGTACCCAGGAGGCTTCATGAAAGTCCTCCAGTCCCTTCATGGGCTGCATCTCCCCGTCGATCTCCGTCATGTTGTCCTTCAGCTTGCCGCCTTTACAAATCCCTCCCCCGCCATAATAGAAATAAGCCTGCCCGTCGTCATCCACAAAGACACAGGGATCGATCATGGATTCAAGACCCTGGATATAGCCCTGCACTTTAAAATCGCTGGCCGGGCTCTTGCTGGTGGCAACACCGATCTTCCAGGTCTTATTCCACTCGCTCCCGCTGGGATGAGGAAAGTAAAAATAATAGGTGCCATTCTTATATGCGCAGTCGGGCGCCCACATAAATCCACCCTCCGGCCTGCCCCAGGGAACCTGGCTGGCCCGGAGGATCTCCCCATGGTCTTTCCAGTGCACCATGTCGTCCGTTGAAAAAACATGGTATTGGTCCATCAGGTCACATCCCCTGGGCGGAGCTATATCATGCGAAGCATAGACATAGAGCCGGCCATCGGCCCATACATGAGCCGATGGGTCCGCCGTATACATTTGAGTAATAAAAGGGTTCTGCTGTCCCCGGCACAAGCTGACAGAAAACACCAGCCCAATCAAAAAACTTCCTTTGGAAAAAAAATGCATCCTGGAGATAAGATCAATTTTCATGGCAAGTTTGTTTTAGATAAGGCTGCAAGTAAGCTCCGGGAGGTTAACGACAGGGATAACCATGCGGTTAATTTGGGAATTAATGTACTTTTTTTAGTGGAGATCCTGAAATCCTCGCAAGAACCGGGTTTTCCGCCCCTACCCGGCAGCTTACTTTTGTACTGTAAAAACAACAAATCATGAAAACAGTAACTTCACCTGGTAAATTGAAGGACATGGAAACCCAACAGGAAATTGACTATAAAAGAGTGGCCGAAGCCATCGATTTCTTAAAGCTGCATTTCAAGACACAGCCTTCTCTGGATGAGGCGGCCGAACATGTACACCTCAGCCCTTTTCATTTTCAGCGGATGTTCCAGCAATGGGCGGGAGTCACCCCCAAGCAATTCCTGCAATACCTGAGTGTGGAACATGCTAAAAAGATGTTGAAGGATACGGGCGCCACCTTATTCGATACGGCCTTTGAAACGGGGCTTTCCGGGACCGGCCGGCTGCACGATCTGTTTATCAAAGTGGAAGGCATGACCCCGGGAGAATATAAGAATGGAGGGGAGCACCTGCATATCAACTACAGCTTTGCGGAGAGTCCCTTCGGCAACATCATCGTGGCTTCCACCGAAAAAGGTATCTGTCATATGGCGTTTGCAGACGAAGGCAGAGAGGAGGCCTTTGCAGCATTACAGTCCATCTTTCCTAATGCAGCATACACCCAGTTGGTGGACGGCATCCAGCAGAACGCCCTCTTCATCTTTGGACAGGACTGGAGCAAATTGGGAGAGATCAAACTGCACCTCAGGGGCACGGCCTTCCAGATCAAGGTATGGGAAACTTTGTTACAGATCCCGGCAGGCGGGTTGACCACCTATTCTGATCTGGCGAAAAAAGCAGGGTATGAAGGCGCCTCCAGAGCGGTGGGGACGGCCATCGGTCATAATCCGGTAGCCTTTCTGATCCCCTGTCACCGGGTGATCAGGGCCACAGGCGAGATCGGGCAATACCATTGGGGCTCCCTGCGGAAGAATGCCATTATCGGCTGGGAAGCCGCCCGTTTACAGGCCGGATAGTGTATGAAAATTATACTTTTACGGTTTCCTCTTTACCGTATCTCGCCATCAAGGTTCCCCGGCTAAGGATATGCCCTTTCATGGCAGCCTCCAGGACATTCCGGTCCACTCCCGGCTTAATATTCAGGCTGCTGTCCAGGGCGAACACGTGAAAGTAATACCGGTGCGTGCCGGAAGGAGGACATGGTGGGATGTATCCCAGTTTCCCCCGGGTGTTCACCCCGCTGACGCCTTTATCCGTGTTTTCTTCGATACTGTTCGTTGGCAATAGGTCATAGGCTACCCAATGGGTCATGGTACCGGAGGGCGCATCCGGGTCTTCGACGATCAGCGCCATACTGCGGGTGCCCTCGGGGATATTATCGATGACCAGAGGAGGATTGATGCCCGTGCCCTGACAGGTATATTTGACGGGGATTGACCCATTCTCTACAAATTCGGGGCTGGAGACGATGAGAACGTTTTTTGCTGATGTCATACTTTATAATTTCGCTTACAACAGAAAATTTTGTGCCCGGCCAGGTCCGGCTTTACCTTTGCAGCTATGAGTCTATTTGGCGATACAGACCTTTTTACTGTTGGGAAGCCCCGTATCGTCCGGTACGATCTTCCCGATGCCGAACTCACTCTGTATGAAGGTTTTTTCCCGAAAAATGAGGCAGATCGGCTGTATACGGCCCTTCTGAAGGAGACCAGCTGGAAACAGGAAAATATAACCGTATATGACAAGACCCATCTGACACCCCGCCTTACCGCCTGGCATGGCGATGCGCATACAGCCTATACTTTTTCCGGGTCTAAATGGGAGCCCTATCCCTGGAATGGGGACCTGCTGTTCATTAAAGAAAAGGTGGAAAAGGAAACCGGAAAGTCCTTCAACAGCGTACTACTCAATCTCTATCGCAATGGGAAGGATAGTGTCGGCTGGCACCGGGATAATGAAAAAGAATTCGGCCGGAATCCGGCTATTGCCTCCGTCAGCTTTGGCGAGACCCGGCCCTTCCAGATCCGGCATAAATTCCGGAAAGAGGTGGAGAAAGTGGAGATACCGCTGACGCATGGCTCTCTGCTCCTGATGGCTGGACCGATGCAGCATTTCTGGGAGCACCAGGTGCCGAAGACTGCCCGGCCGATCCACCCCCGTATCAATCTCACTTTCCGCCTGGTCCATCCCCCCGCAACCGGCCCGGCGGAGCCCTAAAAAAGAGAGCTGTACTCCTTGCGGAACACAGCTCTCAGGAATGTAGAATTCCTTCCATCCTGTAGATGGTAATTCTCATAATGTCCCTGATAGACCCCTGACTACTGGCGCTTGAGAGAGCCATATAGGGTTTTTTTAGGGTCAAAGTGCCCGACTGTCCGGGCTATTGGCCTTGTAATGTTATCTGTGTAAACGACCGGGGGATCCATACTTGCATAGGATCTCCTCCCCGATTGCACCAGGCAAAGTATGGAATCGCCGTTGCCTGACGGGTAGTGGTTGTAATAGTCTCGCCGTCGCTGCTGACCGTAGCTGTCTTGACATCAAACCGGATCGTATTCACTCCACCCAGCAGGCTGGGGTTATAGGTGGTTTCAAAACGGGCATTGCCTGGTAGAATTATATTCCATACGTTGGCGCCATTGTCCGCACCTTCCACACAATACAACAACGGCCCGTATTGCAGCGCCACCCGATTGCTATCCTGTTTGATCTCCGGGCGGCCCCGGACCTTTTGCACCGTCATCGGCAGCTCCATGTCTATCTGATCTCCTTTTTTCCAGGTTCGGTGAAGGATGGCATAACCATTCTCCATCTTATATTCCACCGGCTTACCGTTAACCGCGATCCGGGGCAATATTGCGGCCGGTTTACCGGCCCCTTCATAGCTATACAGTCCTCCCGGCACGGGTTCCTGCAGCCAGCCGGGAATACGTAGGGCCAGGTCCCATTCTCCTTTGGATACCGGATCGACTCGCAGCCGGACCTGGCCTTTCCAGGGGTAGCCGGTCTCCATCCGGATATCGACTTCGCGTTTGCCAACGGGAAGGCGGGTATGGCTGCCGATATAGAGATTCACCAGGATGCCCTTATCGGTCATGCCATAAATATAGTTGCCTAAGGAAGCTACCAGCCTGGCGATATTGGAAGGACAGCAGGCCGTTCCATACCATTCCTTTCGGGTACGCCCCCCTTTTGAAGCAAGGGGGTTGCCATAAAAAAAGCGATCTCCCGAGAGTGACAGCCCATCCAGGGCGCCATTGTAAAGACTCCTCTCCAGTACATCCACATATTTTGCCTCCCCTGTCAGGTTATTCATCCGGGAATTCCACAGCACCATGCCCACGGAGGCACAGGTTTCGCAATAAGCCGTCTCATTGGGAAGGTCAAAGGGCGCCCCAAAGCCTTCATTACGGGCCTCCGCGCCTATTCCTCCTGTTATATAAAGATTGCGCCCCACCACATCCTCCCAGACCCGGTGCATAGCTGCCATATACTTCTGGTTGTCGGTAACCGCCGCCACATCCGCCATGCCTGAATATAAATACATAGCCCGCACCGCATGACCTGTAATATGATCCTGGTCTTCTACCGCTACGCTGTCCTGGCAATAGGCAGGATCCTTCCAGTCGTCCCAGATCTTTCCTTTTCCGTAGCCATGGCCCCGCTGATCAAGATACCATTTCGCCAGCTTAAGGTATTTCCCGTTGCCCGTGTGATGATACAATTTCATCAGGGCCAGTTCGATCTCTTCATGACCGGAAACCCAATGGCGATCTTGCAGACGAAAAACACTGTCGATATGATCAGCAAAGCGGATCGCCACGTCCAGTAATTTCCGCTGACCGGTAGCATCGTGATAGGCGATGCCTGCTTCGATCAGATGTCCCGCGCAATAGTCCTCATGTTTTTCCATATCGGTCCACCGGTTTTGCAGGCCCGTGAGAATATAATAGGTATCGAGGTAGCCATCCGGCAACTGGGCGGCAGCTATCTTATCGATCCATTCATTTGCTCTTCGTTGCAAATTGCTATCGGGATGTGCACGCAATGAATAAGCTATCGCCTCCAAAGCCTTGTATACATCCGAGTCGTCATAGTAGATACCCTCATGTTTCTCGCCTTTTCGCCGGGCAGCCTTTTCAAAGTTGCGGATACGGCCGGTCTTATTCTCCGTGTATTCTATACAGGCTTGCAGGGTTGCGGTGGCTACACTATTGATCTTCGGCGACCAAAAAGGGTCGGTGATGACAACCTGCGAAAAATTCACCGGCCGGATTTTCTGCAGGGGGGCCGGCCCATCGTTTTGTGCCCCACCCCTGACAACTGCGAAAACGGCGATGAAAAAAAGCAATAAATATCTATTTACCATTGGTTCCTTTTTAAATTATTCAAAGTACAGACGGGCTTCCTGTTGCATGTATTTCTCACCTGCGACCATGCCAGCCGGCAAAGTTATTTGCAAGGTAACGATCCCTTCTCTATCCGAAACGATGTCGGCATGTTCAACCCGTTTAATTTTTTTCGTGTGGAACACGTTCACCCGGCAGGTATCTCCGCTGCGACCTTCTCCGGTGAGCGCATAGTTATTACCATTCCAACCTTCTTTCAGAATTTTTACCCCCGATGACAAGGCGCCCGGAACTGGATAGGCAATGGCCGGCAGGGCTCCGACGCCCCCGGAATGCCGAACCAGCAAGGTATTATTTCCCGGAATGGTAAGGATATTGGTGCCAAGTCTGATGCCTTCGGCAGATGGTTGAGTAGAGAAGGGAATCCGGACTCCATTCAGCAAGACTTCGGTAATATGCGTATCCAAAGGAAATACCGGCCCGAACTGCAGCCTCAGTACCCCGGCGGTGCTGATCCGGTAGCTGGTCTCTCCTGGTTGCCTCTTCATCTCCAGGATAGCCTTTCCTTTGCTCATAGGAAGATTGTTCACCGTTGTATACTTCCAATCCCAGGGGAAATAAGGCGCCAATTTGTTCTTCCCTTCTAACGCATCGACCTCCAACCCCAGCATCCCTTCAATGGCTGGCAGTAACACCATCGCTTCGCTCCAGCATTGATGACTGCAAACACCATTAGGTATATACTTGTCTCCATTAAAGGTCTCTTCAATACTGCCCGGGCTCCAATTGCGGTAATGCAGGAGGTTGTTCATGATATGTTGAAAACCCGACTTATTATTTCCCGTCTTGAATTCCGACAAGGCAGCCCATCCCGCATAGAGAGGCCAAACCATGCCAGCATGATAACTTCCCGGTTTGTAGTTGGCATTCGAGTCTTCGATTATGCGGATCCCCCAATCTGTTGAAAAGGCACTGCCGGCCATCCGGTCGTTTATCTTTTGCGACTTCGTAGAGTCCGTCACGGTGTTGAGGTATACGGCCACGGCAGCCAATACCGTAGGGTCCTGCATATAACTGCCATCTTTCATCTTCCCGTTATAGAAGAATTGCTCTTTGGAATTCCAAAAATCCCGGTCGATGATCTCCCGCACCCGGCTGGCGTCCTGTTCGAATTTTGCCGCTGACGCCTGCCGCCCGGTATGCTGCGCCATGTAGGCGGCCCCTTCCAACGCCGCGGCCCAGCAGGCTGCCAGGTAGAATTCCGTGTGAGACCCATAGAGACGCCCCCCTTCGATCCATCCATGGCCCACGTTGGTATTTTCTATCAGTCCATCGCCGTCTGTATCCGTCGAATAACAAAAATCCAGGGCCCGCTGGATGGCTCTCCAATGGAACCGGATAAAATCCCTGTCGCCGCTGTACCGGAGGTAATGGGCGGCCAGGACCAGGAATAGCGGGGTAGCGTCGGAGGCATCATAATGCACCACACCGCTGGAACTAAGTTCATGGTAGATTTTCCCATTGACATCCTGGTAACGGATCAGCGTCTCCAGCATTTTCTTCACCATGCCGAAATCTCCATAAGCGTCGATGGCCAGCGCACTCCATTCTCCGTCACGACCAAAATACCAGGCGTATCCCGGCCGCCCGCTGACAGTCTGTCCCCCATTCCACCCACGGGCTGTCGTACCGAACCCCGCCATCAGGGCTGTTCCCACCCCGGGAGTCGTCTGCAGGAATTGATCCGTACGGGCCAGGGCCCAGCGGTAGCCATCGTTAAAGGCGCTGTCAGGTGTCGAAAAGTTCAGGTGATCTTTCAACAGGGCAGCATAGTAACGGCCGGACCGGAGGAACAAGTGGCTCATCTCCTGCCGCATGCGCCCATATAACTGCAACGTCTTTTGCCAGCCCATGGTCTCACCGAGGATATAGATGTTAAAAGCATTGATTCCATCCACTGCGAAATCGGCCCGGATATTCACCTGTCCGGAATCAGCATCAGGAGTGCAGGACTGATGCAGCGGTCGCTCACTGTACAGGACAGCTGTAGACAGTTCATTGTCCTGTCCGCTGAAGATATGACCATTGGCTCCTTTATCGAACCCATACCGAATATTGCCCGATGCCTCCGGAGAATAAGGCCACATGATCCGTAAATTGGAGGTATAACGCACAACGATGTCTTCTATGTCATTCCCTTCCATCTCCATATGCGCCACTCCACATGGCTCTCCAAAAGAGACAGTGTAGACCTCCCGAAGGATCGTCTTCCTGCATCGATAATTTCTCACCAGGTATTCCGGTGTCACGGTAACGGAAGCCGTCTGATTTTTAAGCCAGGAGATTGAATCATCTCCTTTGAGCCGGACTCCGATAGAGAGATCGCGTAGGGCCATGAATGGGTGGGTCCATATCTCCTCCACTCCACTGTTCATTTTTCCCATCCAGGCTATCCTTCTTCCAACCAGGTCATAGAAAGCATGACTTCCATTTTTGGCGGGCAATTGGAGGGTTGGTGCCGGTAACACCCATTTTTCAGCAGGTGTCAGGGGGTAGGAGGGTCCGGCAAAATCAGCAGCAGTAACCGTACGGGGTATTGTCGACCAAAAGTTTTTTTTTACTCCTTTAATGTCCCCTTCCATATACCGGAAAATATTTTGCGTCAGACGGGACAGGTGTTCCTGATTATAATTATCTGCCGCATAGTAGCAATAAGATCCGGCTGCGACGATCGTCCCCTTTCCCAGAGAGTACTCCAGCAATAATTTATTTGGCTCTGTAAAGGTGATATAGGTCCATTGAATGCCGATCACCTTTCCTTCTTTCGGATGGGACTGTCCGAAGAAACCCCATTTTCGTACGAAATGGTCGGTCTTCTGTTTGCTGACATAGGCGCCTCCACCCTGCAGGCCGTCGAAGACAGGATGCGAGTGGAAAGCATGAAAGCCCAGAGGCCGGCCAAAACCTTCGTCTTTTACACTATCGCGCCGTAATTCCAGGGGGTTTGATTCGATGCCCCAGGAATGTAGCAAGGGCATGGCTTCCATGGAGACAAAGAGGTTCCCCCCATGACGCACATATTCCTTCACAAGACTACCTGCCTGTACCTCTTCTGCTTCAAAAGCCGTGGTATCCGTCCGATGGATCCAGCAGTCTTTGAATTTTTCCAATTCGGGCAGATCGTGGACCTGCGCCCAGCTGATGACCTTGTAGGCGAGTCCTTTCTCCCGTAATACTTTCTCCATGGCCGATAGCTCTGCGGGGTTGACATGGTCTTTTATCACACCAATCTGCGCAGGCCCGATGGTCCGCTCAACGGCGGACTTCGCAGGCAGGAGATCTTTCACGCAGCGGAATCCAACCGTAGCATTTCGTTCAAAGCCCTGGTTTACCCGTAGCAGGAACTGGCGATAGTGCAGCTCCCGCGGGCCACCCTGTACATACCACCAGCTGCCGGAGGGCCGGAAATAACTTCCTCCTTTCAGCATTATGTACCGGTAGTTACCACTCATATACAGGTCATTGGTGAGTTGCCATACACAACCGACCAGGTCCTGCAGTCCATAAGGGTTAGCGCCCGCAGGGTATTTTCCCACGGCATACAGCGAGTCATTACCCAGGTTACACCGCGAAGGGTCGATGCCGTTGATCACCTTTACCGTAAGAGATTCGGTGACCACTTCCTCTGTTCTTGTCACGGGGGTAGTCTGCACCCATGGCCATTCATTAAGGGAAGATGTCTGTGCGGCATACTGCCACTCCCGCTCGGTAGGCAATCGTTTACCAGCCCATTTAGCATAAGCCTGGGCATCTTCGTAACTGATATTCACCACCGGGAAATTTTCCATGCCCCGGGGTATCTGCCCTTTTGTCCAGTGTTTCAGATAATTGACCATGTCGGCGGGATGATACCTGGCAGCGATGAGGAATTTTTTAAAGTCGGCATTCGTGACGGGGAATTTATCCATTAAAAAAGAAGGCATGGCAAACGTACTGTCGACATCCTGCCGGGGATAAGGGATAAACTCGTCTCCATGTGATTCTTTAAAAGTAAAACTGCCGGCAGGGATGACGACCATGCCCGAAGGTGTCGCGCCAACCTGTCGGGACGAGGCGCCAGCCGGCAAGGATGATACACCTGCCGTCGACGGGACCGAATGGGAAATGCGCCGCGGAGTGCCGGGTCGCATCTCCGCTATGGTTTCATCGAGCAGGATACCGTCCTTCAGCAGTTGGATCACGAATTTTCCTTCAAACCCACCGAAGTGCTCATGCAGCATCAACTCATGGTTCAATGCAGGTAGCACCAGGGGCTGCTTGCTATAGTCCGGATCTCCCGCCCAGATGCGAAGAGTGAAAGCTTTGACGGTGGTATCCAGGTCTGTATGTCGCTGCTGGTCCGCTGGTACGGGGAGGTCAACCCCGATGCTCAGTTTATCTCCATCGATGCCGGCCCGCAGCCTCCGTGGCAACCGGGCAATACAATCCACCTCCCCTTCATTGTTGGTGCCGAGATCACTGCTGTCGAAAGCATGGGTATAGGCTGGCAACCACCATTTTCCTTCCTGTTGCTGCGGCGTCAGCAGCAGGTGATGCCAGAGGTCCACAAAATGTACGCTGTCGGATAGGGTCGTCTCGAATAAATACCCTTTATAACCTGCCGGCCGGATGCTGTAGATGGTGTAGATCGTTTTTTCAGGCCTATCCCATTGATTGACCCAAATGCTGTCGGCTGTCGTATGGATCAGGGGAGTATACCCGCGGGAAACAAAGTTCCAGGTATTCTCCCGCAGGATCCTGGACGTCCTTCCCAGGTATTTGTATTGTTCTTCCGCCCACTCAGGCTGGCCGGGAGGCATAATATTTATTTCCGTACCATACCCGTTAAAGAAGGAAACAGCAAACTCCCTTTTTATTCTTTCCTTATATAATTCCGCCACCCGGTAAATAGCAAATTCGGGTTTGATCAGTTTGTTGAGATTTAAAAAGGGAGGATAATACAGCGCATTATGGACGCGGCCGGAGACGATGCCTGTCATATCCTTTGGCACGGCCATACCTTCGCTGTACATGATCACTCCCTTGCGAACTTTGTCGGCCGCGTCCTGCAATTCTTTGCTGGAGCTGCCCTTGGTATCCAGCACCACCCCATCGGCGGCAGTCTCCGCAATGAGGCGAGACAAGCCGGAAAAATGGTCTTCCCGGTGTGTGCCTTCATCCCAGGGGTTATAACAGACAAAGAATTTAGTGCCGTTGCGGTGACAAAAATCAGATAGGGTACGGACCTGGCGGGTGCCGCCGGGAAGGTCGCGGAAGAGATCGAACTGATTGCGTTGATCCAATCCCAGCGTAGGCCAGGTAGGCCAGATCGCCAGAATGTCATCTCCTCCGTACCATTTCTTGCCGTTCTCCAGGAACTTATCCAGGTGAAAGGCATGGTTTTCATAGTCATAATAAAATTTATCCCAGGTCATCATCATATGAAGGACGTAGGTATTCCTCACCCATTGGAGATCTTTCCGGTGAAACAGGGCGTCATCAAAATTCGAGGTATCGTACAGCATCCTGTGCTGGAAGACTTCCGTCATCGCCCCCCGCCAGTCTCCGGCAGTCAGGGATATATACCATTTATATTGGATCGAGCCCCCCGGATACAGGGTCACCTCGAAGCGGCCCTGCCGGCCATTCCGGAGGCTTTTGCGATCCCGTCGCAGCAGCGCGGTTACCTGCCGGTCAGTTTGTCCGGCGATGGCCGGAGTGGTCACTGTACAATAGCCCAGGTCCCAGGCATTATCAGGTACGACGACCCCGACAGGTGTTCTTCCCGGAAGAAAAAGATGTGTGCGGGATAAGCCATTATCACCCAGGCCCGTTATGTATACATGATCCGCGGCAATCCCGAAAGGTACCGGATTGGAAATGATCAACGTATCCCGGGAGATGTTGCTGAACACCAGCCTCCCTTCCTTCCATGCCACAGCAAGTTTTTCCTTCCAGCCGGCATCCGGCCCCGCAGTAGAATATTGCCTTTTATCCAGCAGGAAACTGACCAGGGGTACCGGCTCTTTAAAAGACACGGTGGAATCTCCCATATGGATCCCCCGTACAAGACCCGTATCCTGAGAAAAGAGCAATGGATTCAAGGAAGAGTCCTGCCCCCGGACTATCATCGCCGGAGACAGGACTAAAAATAAATAGACAATCAGTTTCTGCATATGTATTCAGCATTTATCAATATCCGTCATTCTGTTTGAGCAATCGGTTAGCCACAATTTCCGAAGTAGGGATGGGAAAAACATATTTCCTGACATCTGTCACACCCAGTACGGCTGCCGCCCTGCCGGTCCTTACGAGGTCAAACCACCGAAAAGGCTCAAAGGCGAATTCCAACCTTCGTTCGTCCTCTATCCTCAGTAACAGGGCGCTGGTGTCCGCTGCTGCGGCTGGTGTTATATGGGCCCGGTTGCGGATAACATTCAGATCTGCCAGGCCACCGGCCAGGTCATCGAGATGCGCCCGGGACTCAGCGCGGATCAGGTACATTTCCCCCAGCCGGAGAATGGATACGTCGTCGTCCTGTTGGTCTCCTCCTACTCTTCGGTAACGATTGGCATAAGGCTGACCGCTGTACGTACCGATCAGACCGCTGCGTCCGCCTGCCACCGCCGGGTTACCCAGCAAATTGACGATATCCGTTGTTGGCCCGATGCGGTAAGTACCTCCCAGTCCGGTAGGATAAAAAATACCTGCTAATGGATTACCGTCCGTGGGCATAAAATTCAGCTCAAAAATGTTCTCATTATTATTCTTTACCGTGATCAGGTTATCATAGGGATCTACCAGTGAGTATTCCGAAACATCGTCGATCAGGGTGCCCGCATATTGTGCGGCATGGGTCCAGTCTTTCAGATAAAGATATACCCTGGCCTTCAGCGCCTGAGCGGCTTTTTTGGTGGCGATATTCCTGTCCAGGGCTTCCGGAAGCCTGTTCTCCGCCTCCCCGAGGTCCTTCATCACCTGTGCATAAACATCGGCAACCGGGCTTTTGGCAATGGCGGAAGAACTGTCATAACCACGGGTTGGCGTCAGCACCAGCGGTACGCCTCCCCAGGTCCTGCCCATGTCAAAGTACACCAGCGCCCGAAGAAAATACGCCTGTCCGGAAACATTTTGTTTCTCGGCATCCGTAAAGGTAGGGTCATTCACTTTACCAACGGCGTCGATGACATTGTTGGCGGCATTGATCGCCTCGTACATGGCGCCCCAACAAATAACCATCGTATTGGAGGAGGCCAGCACATTATGACTATCGAATTGCAGGTCGGTGGTTCCCGCGCCAACCGCCGTCACATTGTCATCCGACAGCCATACAGCATTGGACCATTCGAAGCCATAGTAGGCCTCATCCTGCAGACGGCTGTATGCACCAGTCAGCGCCCGCTGAATTCTGTCTTTATTATTTAGCGCCTCGGATTCCCCGATGTCGTTCTTTGGAGAAAGGTCAAGAAATTTTTTACAGGAGGGAAAGGCCATCGAGGCTATCACCACCAGGCTGAATATGATCTTATTTGACATGATTTACGATTTAATGGTACTGGTTAAAAAGTTACGCTGATCCCTGCCTGCCAGGACTCTGGCTGAGGAACGGTGAACATCTCTACTCCGTTGACTGTGCCCTTGCCTCCGCCCGCATTGATCTCCGGATCAAGGCCGCTGTAGTGCGTAATGGTCAGCAGGTTAGTCCCCATCAGGTAGATCCGGGCCTGGCTGATGTGCAACCTGGCCGTAACATCCGTTGGAATCGTGTATCCCAGGGTAACGTTCTTCAGACGGGCATAACTTCCGTCTTCCATCGCCCTGCTGGTATAAAGACTGTAGTTGTTGAACTTATTCGGTCCGCCCATACGGGGTATGCCGGTGATATCGCCAGGTTTCTGCCATCTTTCCAACTGTTTCGTATAGAATCCATAAGTGGCTGATCCGTTAGCCGCATTTGAGCGGGTGCCGCCATGGACCATAAAGAAAGTCGACCAGTTGACCACACTCTGCCCCGTTTCGAAATTAAACGCAAAGGCGAAGTCAAAGCCCTTATAGCGCAAGGATGAATTCAGCCCCCCTATCCATTTCGGCTGGCTATTACCCAGGATCATGCGGTCCCGATCATCGATCACTCCATTTTTGTCCAGGTCCTCGTATACGGCATCACCCGTTTGTGGATCTACCCGCAGTTGTTTCCAGAGCCAGAAGCTGTTGACGGCATATCCCTGCTGATAGATAATGAATTGGCGGGAGAATGGTTCCAGGTAGGGAACGTCCAGTTTCTTGATGAGGTTCTTGTTATGCGATATGTTGAAGCCCAGGTCCCAGGAGAAATCCTTTTGCCGGATGACATGTGCGTTCAGGCTCAGCTCCACTCCCTTATTACTGATATCTCCCCCGTTATAGGCTATCGTACCGAAACCTGTGCTCATGGGAACAGGCTTGTTGATCAGCACTCCCTTCGTAAGTTTATCATAATAATTGAACTCTCCCTCGATCAGCCCCTTGAAGAGTCCGAATTCCAGTCCTGCGTTGAACTGTGTCGTCTGCTCCCACTTCAGGTCAGGGTTGGCCAGTTGGGAAGGACGGGTTCCCGGCTGTCCCAGGTAATTGTCATTGCCCGTCCACAATCCCTTGGAAGCATATTCAGAGATGGCTTCCTGGCTGCCGGTGACGCCGTAACTGGCCTTGAACTTCAGTTCGGAGAAGACATGCTGCTCCTTCATGAAAGTCTCGTTGATCACCCGCCATGCAAATCCCGCGGAAGGAAAAGTTCCCCAGCGGTGATTGGCCCCGAATTTGGAACTGGCGTCACCACGCAGGCTCACATCGAAAATATATTTATTGTCATAGGTATAATCGGCCCTTCCAAAAACGGATACCAAAGAGTTCTCCGTAGCGCCGCCACTCCAGAAGTCGGCCTGTGAAGCAGCGCTGAGGTAGCGAAGGTCGTCATTGGGATAATTGGAAGCCCCCACTCCAAAGGAATTCAGCGTCGTCTTCTGAACCGTATTGCCTGCGAGGAAATTGAACTTGTGTTTCTCGCCCAGGTTCATCCCATAGCGTAAGGTTTGTTCATTGATCCAGGTCACCTGCCGGTTATTGGTATTATACCCGCTTGCTACCTGGCCGGGGCCGTTCAGCACCGTGCTGTTGAAAGCCCTGTTCTCCGCGTCATTGAAGTCGATGCTCCAACTGGTTTTGAAATACAGGCGGGGCAGCAGTTGATATTCTCCGTAGATATTACTGATGATGCGTGTGCCGGAGGAGGTCTCATCACTCTCTTTGATCTGCACTACGGCATTTGGCAAAGGGGTATTGTAGTTATAGGTCCCGTCGGCATTATAGATCGGGTAAAGGTTGGCCAGTCCGATGCCGGATAAGAGGACACCCGTGGAATTATCGTTGGCGACGATCTTGCGTTTGGTACTGATGACGGTGTTGCTGGTGCTGATCCTAAACTTATCATTTACCTGGTGGTCCAGGTTGAAGCGGACTGACTTGCGGTCGAAACTAAGGGGACGGACAATGCCATCCTGGCTAAACAGTGAGCCTCCGATATAGAAAGACGTTTTACTATCGCCCCCGGTAATATTGAGGTCCATATTGGAGGTAGGGGCGCTGTTATCAAAGATATAGGGAATCTTGTCATAGGTAGGGACGGCGGACGGATTGGGATAGGGTTCCGTGGCGGCAGTGTGGCCGTTGTTGATCCAGTTCTCATCCAGCAGCGTGGCGGTCTGTACACCATTGGTCACCTTCGGGAGACGATGGGCTTTGGCAGTGCCATAGTAGGTATTGAAATTGATCTTGCTCTTGCTGTTGTACTTACCTCTCTTGGTGGTGATGATGACGACACCATTAGCTCCCCGGCTACCATAGATAGCTGTCGCGTTGGCGTCTTTCAGGATCTCGATGGAGGCAATGTCGGAAGGGTTGAGATCTGCCAGGGGATTTCCGAACTGCTGTTCCGTACCATAGCCTGCAGAGCCGAGAGGTGTATTATTGGCGAATATACCATCGATGATGTATAGTGGCTGGCTGGCGGCAGAAGTAGGGGAAAAGGAAGAAGTTCCTCTGACCCTTACCGTTACTCCTCCGCCAGGGGTGCCGGACATGCTGGAGATCTGTACGCCGGCGGCCTTGCCCTGGATAAGCTGATCGGGGCTTGCCATCGGCATATTCCGTATATCATCTCCATTGATCTTCACTACTGAACCGGTAAGCTCCCGGCGACTCTTGCTGGTGTATCCTATGACCACCACTTCATCGCCCTGAGCCGACGTCTGTTCCAGCGAGACAGATAAATAATCCTGTCCCGCCTTCACTGTGACTTCCTGGCTGGTAAAACCGATGTGTGATATCATTACAGAAAATTTACCCTCGGTCCTGTTCAAAGTAAAAACCCCTTCGGCATTAGTAGATGAGCCCGTTTGCGTTCCTTTAATGAGGATGGAGGCATCTGCGACCGGCTCTCCGGTGCGGGCATTGACGACTTTTCCTTTTAGCGTGCCTGACTGTGCCATCAGGCAAGCAGGCGCTGCTATCGTCAGCAGCAGCCATAATTGCAGCGTTAGAATCGGTAGACTTCTCATACTTGACAGTTTTTATTGAATGAACTTCGAAGATAGAATTGTTCAATGCTAAAACCGGTTAAACTGCTCTGAATTAAGGCGTTTGGCACTGATAACGTTACCGGAAACGTTGCCAACCCATTCAGAAAAAAAAGCCGGCGTCTCAAGGACGCCGGCTCTCATCCCTTGTCATCGTCCAGTCAGAGCACCACTGGAAATTCGCTGATGCGAAGGGTGGTACATCCGTAAGGGATCAACGTAATGTCCACCGGAGGCTGGTCTTTCAGGTACTCAATGTTGCTGTATGGAAGAGGCCCGGCCCCGCCATTGTATAGTTTCCATTCGGGTATTTGTTTGCCGCGGGTGTGGATCTCGACAGGCGCATTCGCGTGGTTCCAGGGATAAGCACCGGAATATTTTTTTTCAACTACCTGAAAGGAGGTATCGGGATGTTGAATACAATCCTGCCAGATGCCGAAATTCCAGGCGCTCTGCGGATGCACTTCCATATAGTTGCCATATTTATCATTATTCATCACGTCCTTCCATTCTTCCTTGATCTTCAACGCATACACCAACGGGCCCCTTTCGATACCGACGGAGTTATTGAACCAGCGACTGGTGGTAAGATTCATAGGAAGCCGCAGTTCCACCACATCGCCTTTTTTCCATTTCCTGTCCACCTTTATTACCTGGTTGCCTTTAGCCTCCATCCACGCCTGTCCATTCACTGTAATGAAGGCATTCAAACACCAGGCGGGTATACGGAGATGCAGCGGGAAGCTGGCCTCCGTCTTGCTGTTGTACGTGAAGCGTACTTTATCCTGAAATGGATATCCTGTCTCTTCCGTCATCTCTACTTCGACCCCTCCTGACACATAGGCTTTGACAGAGGATGGGGCGTATAATAAGGCAGCCAGTCCCTGGTCTTCCGTAGCGTACCAGAGATTTTGCACGAATTTGGGCCATCCCTGGTGCATATTTGTCGTACAGCAGGGGAACCCCGTCAGCACTCCGAAGCAAAGGTCCGTGCCGTCATAGGAAGTAACGAAGTTCCTGTTCTCCCGGCTGATCAATACCTGGTTGGCCTGCTGATAATACTGCCGGGCCGTATAGTCTTCATTTACCTGGGCGGGTAAGGCGTTATAGGCAATACGCTCCAGTTGATCCATCAAACTCACATCCCCGGTGATGGCGATCATGTTCTCCAGTGAATACATCATCTCTACCACGGAACAAAGTTCGGCCCCCTGAATAGGGTCATTCCCCCTGGTAAGTTCATCTGCTCCATACATCCCCTGCACCTGTCCCTGGTAGACGCGCATATCCCTGAGTCCTTTATGGACGGCATCGAGGTATTGTTGTTCGGGATGTTGCTGGTAATAGATGACGGGGGACTTTATTCCTTGCGCAAGATTGACACCATGAAATTTATAGGTGGTCGCCAGGTCTTCCGTGTGGAGAAAAGTACCTGTCCAGTCGAACGTTTGTTGGTGGATGATCTCAGCCAGGTCCAGTAGAAAAGATTCACCGGTGAGATTGTACAACCAGTATACGATTAACAGGTTATCGGCACCCCGTTGGGATCCCCACCAGGAATAAAACCCCAGGGGAGTGGCAGGCAGCGTACGTAACTGGTAGCGTGCGTAATTAAGCATGAGTTTGATGACCCGTTGATCTGCTGTAGCCGTAAAATATTGCTGCAGCACTTTCAGCATAACCATCTTGGGCCACCAGTCCCGGGCTCTGTCCCGCTGGAGGCCGGGTTCACGAGCTGGCTCCTGAAGTGGCGGGATCGGTCCGAAATAACCGTCTTCCATCTGGTGGGTGAGCGACCATTCGATCCAGGGTTGTATCTTGGCTTTCAGGGCCTTGTCGTCGAGGATATACGCCAGAGGCACCAACCCGTCCAGCCAGTAAGGTCCCCGCTCCCACACATCTCCATCTCCTCCCAGCCAGCCATTACGGCTCCCCAGGACAGCAGGATATAATTTATCGAGTTGCCCGGCCATTCCATTTTTCATCTTCACCAGTTCCTGCTGTAACCAGCCGGCCGGACGTATGGCCCCGAAAGGCAGTTCCAGATAAGGCTTGGCTTTCAAAGGAGCTTTATTCTGCAGGTAGGGGGCCTTGGGGACAGGAGTGTCGGAAATTGCCCTTGCTTCATGTATTAGCATAATAAAGATTAACAGGATTAGGTAATTTTGATACTTCATGCTTGGCTTTTGTTTAGTTTGCAAACGGATTCATAACCCGGTTAGTAGCATCAAATATGAATGATTGTAAGAGAATTTCATCCGGGACCATCGTCATTTTATAAAAGAACGTTTCCGGTAACGTTGCCGGAAGCTCAATACAGGTATCTATGGAAAAACATCCCGTGACCATTAAAGACATTGCAAAAAGGCTCAATGTCTCCGTATCCACTGTATCGAGAGCTTTGCGGAATGTCTCCGATATCAATCCCGCCACCAAGGAAGCCGTTCTTCAGCTGGCGGAGGAGTTGAATTATGAACCAAACTATATGGCGCAAAGTCTCGTCAATAAAAAAACAAGGATCATCGGCGTCATCGTTCCTGCCATTCATTCCAATTATTTTTCGGAAGCGCTCAGCGGTATGACCGATGTCGCCAATGAGAATAATTATTACCTCATGTTCTGCCAGAGCAATGAGACTTTCTCCCAGGAGATCAGCAGCATGAAAAAGCTGGTGGCCTGTAATGTAGATGGGCTGCTGTTATCCATTTCCAAGGAGACGAAGGACCCTGCGGAATTCGAGAAGATACGGGAAAAAGGGACCCCCATCGTCATGTTCGATCGTATCCTACCGGATTTTTGCTGCAACAAGGTTATCGTGGACGAATATGAAGGCGCCTTTAAGGCCGTAGAGCATCTTATTAAACGGGGCTGCCGGCGCATCGTCCATATCGCCGGCCCGGCAGGGCTCTCCATTTCTGAGAACAGGATGCAAGGGTACCTCGACGCCCTGAAGAAATACAAGTTGCCGATGGATGAGAAGTTAATCCTGCGTTGTAAGGCATTCGAAGACGATGCCCTGCCGGCTATAAAAAAAATCGCTCATCTCAGGCCATTGCCCGATGGACTGTTTGCCATCAACGATCGGTCCGCCGTCCTGGCGATAAAATACCTGCGTTCGCATAATATTTCAGTACCGGAGGCTATTAAGGTGGCCGGGTTCAATGATGACCCTATCAGCGAGGCGGTAGAGCCATCCCTTACCACGGTGATGCAGCCAGGTTATGAGGTTGGCAAACTGGCGATGGGCATCCTAATCGACGAGATCAAAAACAAGCCGAATGGCAACCAGACAATCCGGTTACGCACCAAGCTGATCATACGGGATTCCAGTAAATAGCATCCAGGTCCGGGTTTTCCTGTAGGCTTTGGCTTATTGTTCAACCGGCAATCCCGGCAAGGCTCCATCCATCCTCAGCCAGCTATTATCGACCGCTTTTTCCCTATTTTTAAGACGCATATATTAAAATAACTGTTATCATGAGAAAACTGTTTGCGTCGCTCACGCTATTCCTATTGGTTATCCTCGCCGGCCAGGCCCAAACCCAACCACGCTGGCTGCAACAGCCCGCTATTTCCCCTGACGGGAAATGGATCGCTTTCGAATACAAAGGCAACCTGTTCAAAGTTGCGGCTACCGGCGGCACCGCCACCCCGCTGACCATCAACGACTCCTATAATGGATATCCCGTCTGGAGCCATGACAGTAAGAAGATCGCCTTCGCCTCCGACCGCTATGGCAATTTCGATATCTATGTCATGCAGGCAAATGGCAGCGATGTGAGCCGG
>DATJJD010000207.1:0-19748 GCA_035492545.1 Puia sp. | reverse complement strand
AACGCACAACAGGCAGGAGACCCATGATCTGCTGGAAGGCTTGCCGCTGCTGCCGCGGCGCAAGTGTTTCTACAAGGGCAAAGAACTGGACGAACTGGACGTACAGGCGGTGATCAACCTGCACCCGGAAGTGGTCATCATTGACGAGCTGGCACATACCAACATCGAGGGTAGTAAGAATGAGAAACGCTGGCAGGATGTTATGGATATCCTGGATGCAGGCATCAATGTCATCAGCGCCGTCAACATCCAGCATATCGAGAGCCTGAATGAGGAGGTGAAAAATATCACCGGGGTCGAAGTGACGGAAAGGATACCCGACAGCGTCTTAAAAGAAGCGGATGAAGTGGTGAATATAGATCTGACGGCGGACGAGCTGGTCACCCGGCTTAAGGAAGGAAGGATCTATACGCAGGACAAGATTGCAATAGCCTTGAAGAATTTCTTCCAGCCGGATAAGATCCTCCAGTTGCGGGAACTGGCGTTGAAGGAGGTGGCCAGCCAGGTGGAAAGGAAGATCGAGACGGAATTGCCCAGGGGCGCCCATCTGCGACCCGAGCGGTTCCTGGCCTGTATCGGCAGCAACCATGAGACGGCTAAAAAGGTGATCCGTAAGACGGCGCGGTTAGCTACCTATTACCACTCAAAATGGATCGTCCTCTATGTGCAGACGCCTAAAGAGGACGGGGATAAGATTGGCCTGGCGGCGCAGCGCCATCTGATCAATAATTTCAAGCTGGCCACGGAATTGGGGGCTGAAGTGATAAAAGTGAAACAGAATAATATCGCTAAAGGGATCATAGAAGCGGCGGAGCAGCATGCGATCACCACCATCTGTATCGGCAAACCCCATTTAAGCCTGTATAACGTTATTTTGAGCACGGCCATGTTCAATCAATTATTAACCAAACTGGCCGCGTCCGACATCGATGTGGTAATATTGTCCTGATATGAGCATACGATTAAAAACCAAATTGTCCCTGGGGCTGATCTTTCTCTTTATCGTGATCCTGCTGTTTGGCATCCTGGGGCTGTTTTATATCAATCGCCTGAGCAATGAAGGACGGCTGGTATTGCAGAACAACCATGAATCCCTGGTCTATTGTAACCGGATGCTGCAATCTCTGGAGAATATCAGGATCCACAAGGACGCGGTAGATACCTTCCGGGAGAACCTGCGGAAACAACAGGGGAATATTACCGAGGTAGGGGAGAAGGAATTTACGGATGAGCTGACCAGGAATTTTAACGAGTTATTGGCCGACCCCTCCGACTCCAGTAATTATTCCGATATCCGCCGGTCTATATACCGGATACAGGACCTGAATGAAATGGCCATTTTCCGGAAAAATGCCGTAGCGCAACAGACGGCGGAAAATGCCAGGAATCTCCTGACCGTCATATTTACTATCCTGACGCTGGTGGCTTTCACCTTTATTTTTAATCTCCCGGGTATTATTTCCGATCCCATCCGAAGGTTGTCGGAAGGGATCCTGGCTATCGCCAATAAAAATTATAAGAAACGGATCTACCTCAAACAGGAAGATGAATTCGGAGACCTGGCCAATGCCTTCAATATCATGGCGGGGAAACTGGATGAATACGAAAGCAGCAACCTGGCAAAGATCAAGTTTGAAAAAAGCCGGATCGAGACCATCATCAACCAGATGCGGGATGGTATTATCGGACTGGACGAGAAGAGGAATATCCTTTTCCTGAATGCCGTATCGGAAAAGCTGCTGGGCCTTCGCGACGCGGACATAACGGGGAAATACGCCCCGGACATCGCCCTGACCAATGACCTGGTGCGCACCTTGTTACAGGACGATCCCGCCAAGAAGGAACTCAAGATCTTTGCCGACAATAAGGAGAGCTATTTTAGTAAGGACGTGCTGAATGTCACCGATAACGAGACCGTTATCGGACAGGTTATCGTACTGCGTAACATCACCCCCTTCCACGAACTGAATGAAGCAAAGACCAATTTCATCGCCACGGTCTCTCATGAGTTGAAGACCCCCATCTCTTCTATTAAGATGAGCGCTGTTCTATTGACGGATGAACGGGTAGGGGAGTTGAATAGCGAGCAGCAGGAACTGATCCGCAGCATCACCGATGATGCCGACCGGCTCTTACGTATTACCGGCGAGCTGCTGAACATGTCGCAGGTAGAGACAGGCAATATTCAACTGAAACTACAACCTGCCGATCCGGCATCCATTGTGACACAAGCCATACAGGCCGTACAGTTTCAGGCGCAGCAACGGCAGATCACGATCCAAAGCCATTTAACGGACGGCCTTCCATTTATCCAGGCGGATGTGGAAAAGACGGCATGGGTGCTGATCAATTTCCTGACCAATGCAATCAAATATTCGCCGGAGGAATCGCTGGTGGAGATCACCGTTGCCCGGAAAGATAAAAAAATTGAGTTTATTGTGAGAGACCATGGAAGGGGCATCGATGAAAAATATCTACCCAGGATATTTGATCGGTATTTCAAAGTTCCGGGTACTCATGATCGTAACGGAACAGGATTGGGGCTGTCCATTTCCAAGGAATTTATCGAGGCGCAGGGAGGAACTATCTGGGTGGATAGCCGGATCGGA
This sequence comes from Puia sp., assembly GCA_035492545.1. Taxonomy (GTDB): domain Bacteria; phylum Bacteroidota; class Bacteroidia; order Chitinophagales; family Chitinophagaceae; genus Puia. Next base: position 17,139 of record DATJJD010000207.1, on the reverse strand, counting down.
GAAGGCAGCCAATTCGGATTCACTTTTGCCGCCGGTTGACCCCTCTTTTTGCCGCCGGATTAACCTACTTTTCGGCCCAATAATTTACCCCCGCTTTTACTGCCGGCCGACCCTCCTTTGGGTCCCCCTCCGACTCCTTTTACCCCCCAATTTTTCCTTTTTGAAGAGTCCCCCTACCACCTTTTTTGACTTAAAAAAGGGTTTTTTTATAGCAGGATTTTACCCCATAATATGCGGATTTTGCGCTCCGATTTTTTCGATTTAAAGTTTATAGAGTTAACTACATAATTTATAAGTGTTTACGCTTAATTTCCCCTTTATCATGTAAGAAATACCCCTAGAAGATTTTTGTTGGTGAATAAAATATGAAGTACATTCATGGTCTAATAGGATAAGGTTTAATGGTTATGGTATTTGATTAGTGCATCCCCGCCTAAAGCGGGGATTTTTTATGCCCGGATGTGATCCCCGGAAAGGGCATAGATCACTCGTCGGAAGGGGTGCTTTTTTTCGTTAATTGCTGCCAAAAAAAGGGTATATTTATATTGGGCTTTGCCCGTTTTGGCTCCTGCTTTTTCCGGTGCTTTTTAACAATCTCTTTGGAAAATACCGGACAATTTGTGTTCTCCAGGCTACTGATTAGTGTAAATTTTTTTGGGATAAATTTCCAAACAAATACCTGATGCATAAGATGAACAACGATCTCAGTATCCTGACAATAGAAGACAATCCCAGCGATCTTTTCCTGGTAGAGCACATGCTGCGATCTTCCGGCCTGATGATCGGAAATTTATACTCCACCGATAGAATAGTGCAGGCTTATGAGATGTTGCAATCCCGTCCCATCGATCTGGTATTGCTGGATCTCACCCTGCCGGATAGTTTTGGCATCAATTCGTTTATCTTCCTCAAGCCCGTTGTACAGCGTATACCGGTGATCATACTGACCGGCCTGTCCGATACCTGCCTGGCCCTGGAAGCCATCAAAGAAGGGGCCCAGGATTATCTGGTCAAGGGGGAATTCAGTGAAAATTTACTGGCCAAATCCATACAATACAGCCTGGAACGCAAGCGTACGCTGGAGAATCTGCGGGAGAGCAACGAGCGGTTTAACACGGTCGTAAAGGCTACGAATGATGCCATCTGGGATTGGGATCTTCTTACCAATAAGGTTTTTCTGGTGGGAGATACCTATAAACAGTTGTTCGGGTATGATATCGTGAATGCTATGAGCCCCATGGATCTCTGGGAGAATATCTTACATCCGGATGATAAGGTAAGAGTCATTAACAAACTGCAAAACATCATCCGCGAAGGCAAACTCACCAAGTGGGAAGATGAATACCGGCTAAAGAAGATGAACGGAGAATATGCGTATGTCCATGACCGGGGATATATTATCTACTCTGCCGACCGGCAGCCCGTGCGGCTGATCGGGGCCATACAGGATATTACTGCCCGCAAAAGATCTGAAGAGATAATCCTGGCCTCCGAAGAAAAATATAAACAGATCTTCTACAAGAACCCTTACCCTACCTGGATATACGACCTGGATACGCTGCAGATCGTAGAGGTCAATGATGCGGCCCTGGAAAAATACGGTTATGACAAACATGAGTTCCTGAAGCTGACGATGCGGGACCTTCACCCGATGGGAGAGGCGGAAGAATTCATGGATAATCTGGGAAGCCTGGTGACGATCCAGTCCATCGAACGGAAATTCTGGCATCATACTAATAAATTCGGGGAGCTGATGATCGTGGAGATCACCTCTCACCTGATAGATTATTTTGGTAAAATGTCCATGCAGGTCATCATCAATGATGTCACCGAAAGGGTAAGACTGGAAAAAGAGCTGGCCTTACAGCAAAAGTTGAAACAACAGCAGATCACCGAGGTTGTGTTGGGCGCCCAGGAAAGGGAACGGTTTGAACTGGGTCAGGAATTGCACGATAATATCAACCAGATCCTGGCCACTTCCAAATTATACCTGGATGTCGCTATAGAGGATAAGGAGCCCCGGATCGAATTATTGATCAAGAGCCGGAAGAACATCTCCATGGCCATCGAGGAGATCCGGAAATTATCCAAGGAGCTCATCACGCCCACCCTGAATGACCTGGGGCTGATCCAGTCGATCAAGGAATTGATCCGAAGCATACAGACCGTTAAGAAGATGAAAATCCGGCTTAATATCTTTGGATTGGATGAAAACTCCTTATTGCCGGAGCAGAAATTAAATGTCTACAGGATCATACAGGAGCAGCTTAATAATATTCTGAAGCACGCGCAGGCTTCCACCGTAGAAATTGAATTAAATAAGGTAAAGGAGCAGATTTCCCTGCGGGTAAAAGACGATGGGAAGGGCTTTGATCCCCGGGCTCGCCGGAAAGGGATTGGCATCTCCAATATTATCAGCCGCGCAGAACTATATAACGGTAAAGTGGACATCGAATCAGCCCCTGGCAAAGGTTGCCGGCTGGAAGTTATTTTGAATTCAAAGGCCTTGCCGGAGCAGGTAAACTGACCTGCCGTCACTCGGGCGACGCTGGACCGGCGTTAGACAATTCCTCAAAGGAGTTGGCTGAAAACGTTTCCCCGGTGGCGGACACAGAACGGATACTGCTTCGCTATCGCATTCAGACGGATGATGGTCTCTTCATCGGGCGGAGGAAGAGGCGCCTCATCTACTGGCTTTTTCGAGCGGGGATGTTTGACGATTTTGGCGGTTGGCAAGACAGTCAGTGTAGCGCTGACAGGATTTACTGGGATTGTATTGGGCTTCATCTGATAGAGGTGTTAAAAGTGATGATAAAAATTTCAAACACACATCTTTTCTATGCAAGCTGTCTTCGGGAAGGACGGTTAATAAGGGGGAAATTCCTAACAATTTTCCAACAGCATGAAGGTAATAAAAAAAAGCATCCGCCGTGTACAGGCAACGTTTATTTCTATTTTTTTTTGAAAATTTTAATAAGATTCATAAAAAGCTATTGCGTAGGATTCACACAAAATCCTTTTAGCAAGCCTTCTCATGGCCGGGATGTATATGCGCTGCCGATGAGCTGCCGGTATTTCGCATACAGCTTCCGGACCACCTCCACCGTACTGCCGGAAGGGACCAGGGGAAAATCTTTCCGGGCATTCACCCAGTCCCACTCCCAGGAACGGATATGCTCTTCAAATGCCGGCAGGTTGGCTGCCTCTCCTTTTTTCAAGGACTGGTCCAGCATTCCGAAGAACTGCTGCCATCTTGCCTTGTAAAAATCCTTGAGCAGACCGCTCCATTGCCGGCAGGAATATTCATGGAGGGGACTGTTGGCGTCTCCCCACAGCGTGACCAGGTCGCGGGCATTCCTTTCGTACAGGGCCTTCTCCTTTTCGGTGAGACCCCAACGCCGGGCATCGGCGATCCAGGGGCCCAGCAGGAAATCCTTGCGGGTGGCCAGGAGTTGGTCCAGATCATCTATCAGGGTAAGAAACTGACCGCTGTACCGGGTAAAAGCGGCCAGATCCTTTTCTTTATAGGCCTGCACCCAATTTTCCTGCAGGGGCAGCGCATAGTTGGCTAATACCTGCCGGGTGAGATCTGCCAGGTCATATAAGAAGCCATCGCTCTTTGCTCCGGAAGTCAGGGTCGCTACCAGGAGATCCCAGACCGGTAATAAGGCTGCCGGATCATAATTCAGTTTGGTCTTTGTCCAGGTAGTGGCGGAAGAGAACGTAGGCCTGCCCGTCAGGATTGATTCTGCTCCATCCCGGATCTCTTTACCATTATATACGGTTGTTCGTAATAGTTTCCAGGCCTTCCATGCATTTTCATTTGGCTGGGGGCCATACCGGTTGGTAACATAAGAGTGCAGCCACCTTTCCGCGTCGATCACTGAATCAGACCAGGTGTGCGCTGTCATCAGTTCATAGATGACCGGATTTTGTTCGATGCCTTCCATGGTCAGCCCGATCCCTTTCAGACGGCCCGAGCTGCTGTCATGCAGGGCCGCGGCGGGACCGGCCGCCACCCCGTCCATTCTCCCGAACAAAGAGATATTACCACCGAAATTATGCAGGGTGTTCCATATCCAGGGCTTCCCATAAAAAGCCTGGGTCCTTTTCCAGACAGGCTCTATCTCTGCGGCCAGGTCCAGCAGGATCATGCGGTCATCCGGCACGGCATTGAGCAATGCTGCAATCTGAGGAGCCTTCCAGAATTTCCGGTCGCTGTAGAACAGCCATCCCTGCATCACCCATACCGCCTCCTTGTCCGCATTCGCCATGCCTTCATAGAGCCTTTTGCTCAGGTCGGCCAGGAAAGCGGTATCATCGGAAGGCGGTTCATTCTCATTAAACGTATCGGCCGAGTACAAATGATCGGTGCCATAGACCTTTGTCTGTGCTTCCAGGAATTTTTTGCCGATCTCGCCGAAGAGGGGATCTTTCGGGTCCAGCAGGTAGGTGTCGGCGAAACCATTCTTCCAGTTAGTCTGTTTTAGCTTCGCGGCCGGAAAATGTTGGATAAAGGAGGCGGGCACATGGCCTGTAAAGGCCGGCAGCACCGGCTTCATTCCCAACGCCCGCTCCCTGGCCAGGATCTTTTGCTGTAAGGCGGCATGCGTCCGGATCCAGTGGAGCGGCAGCGGCCCGCCCCAGCCATCCAGGTTGCCCATCCAGAACCAGGCGAAATACGCAGGACCGCTGAAGAACGACCCCAACTCCTCCTCCGTGAATCCCATTTCCCTGTATACGGTATACCACACAGACTCCTCTCCCGTAATGGCCAAAGGCATATTGATCCCGTGCAGGGCCATCCAGTCGATCTCCTTCTCCCAGCGGGGCCAGTCCCACCAGCTCAGGCTGTAATTGAACGTACAATAGTTCAGATAATAGCGGTAATCATAAGGAGTAGTCCTGCGAATTTTAACAGACACCTTGGGAAGGGAGTGGGGGAGATGGAGACGGGCGCCGTTCCAGGTGATCTGGCAATGGCAGTATTCATTCAGATAATAATATAATGCGGAAGCGATAGCTACTCCGGTGTTGCCCCGCAGAAGGATTTTATCTTTACGGCTTTCGATCTCGAAGACATCTTTCTCAGGAGTGGCCCCCGATAACGGCTCAATAATAAAATTGGCTGCCTGCCCGGGCACGATCCGTTTGATCAGGGCATAGGAAGCGGCCCTATCCGGTTGCGTCCTGCCAATGACTCCTGTAAATAAAAATAGCAATATCAGGCATCGTCTCATGCATTAAAACTATGCAAAAGGAATTAAGGAATAAAACTGCACTTATAAGTAAGATGATAATTCTCTGTTATGCCTCCACCACTGTCCATTGGCCGGTAGTCGATGTACAGCCGGGTCCCGGGCCTTCCTTCACCTGCCGGTTGCAACGTGCTGATGTTGAGTAAAGAGCTGTCTGCTGTGATCAGCAGCCCTTTTCCCTGATGGTCCATCACCTTCCACCAGCGAACGGAGGTCCGGGTGCCGGTTGCCTGCACCCTCTGGCCATAAATACCAATCTCCGCACTATCATCTCCGCCGGTTTCCCTCCCCTGTGGACCTGGACCATAATAAGCGATAGAATCGTACCCGGCGGGAAGGATCCATAACATACCGAAGCGGGGCAGCAGAGGGACTTTGCCGGCCGGTCCGTCCTTGCCCAGACTGCCGGCGGCCGCACTGCCCGTGGTATCTTTGTTCGTCCCATTCGACGTCGAATCGGCTTCCATTACCTGATCCACCAGCATCTCTCCCTTTGCATTGATCGTATAATGGACGTGCAGCATGCAGGTTACTTCCGGCAACGTATAGTCGGACCTGACAATAACCAGTTCACTGGACGTGCTGGTGGAGAAGAGTTGCAGACGGGGTTCTGCGGGGATATCAGGTTTCAGACCCGGAGTGTCATCCAGTATGGCTGCCCCTTTTAGCACACAGCTCTGAAGCCAGCCTGTCTGTTTGGAAAACTGGAAGGCGGCATTGGACAGGGGAGAGTTGACGGTAAAAAGACCGTCTTCGTCCCTGAACGTCAGTTCTCCGGCAGGTTTGACAGTCAACTCTTCCATTTTGGCTTTTTTGAGGAGCAGCTGTTTCTCCGCGACCACAAACCCGGCAGGATGAAGAGCCTCCTGTTTTTTGAGCAGATAGCGGATATTCAAAAAGACTTCCTCTCCGGGACCTGTGGGAATTTTCGCCGGCAACCGGATCTCTTTGGACTGCCGGGCCGCAATGAACAGATTGACGATGGCGCCCTTGGCCCCAGGAGTACCATTGACCAGCAGTTCCCATTCCAGCCTGACATTGGAGAGAGGGCTGGCCGTATAATTATTGAATACACGGATAAGAGGCGTGATGGGCATCTTCCCCCCTGTCGCCTTCGGAGCGGGCGCCTTCCCCACACTCACCAGGGTAGTGAGGATATCCGGCGCAAGCGCCTGAGGCTTATCTTTTTCGGGTAAATTTTGGGCGGTGGCGCACGCGAAAAAACAAAGCTGTATTATTGCAGTTAGCGGTAGTTTTTTCATCTAAGCAGAGTTGGGGCATGGTAAGTATAATAAAAAGAAACAGCAATTTCAAGAGGCCCTTAAAAGTTTCTTGGAAAAGACCATGGGCTAAATCGATTTAGTTCTTATCTTTATATCCCCGGCCGGGGTGGAGACTGGTCAGGAGGATCTTTATACATCGTAACCCAAAGTTAATGAAGAAAGTTTCTATCAGCGACATCGCCCGCAAAGCCGGAGTTTCCGTTTCCACCGTTTCCTTTGTAATGAACGATAAAGCTGTTAAGATGAGGATCAGCCGTGAGGTCATTACAAAGGTGGAGAATGTGGCCAGAGAGATGGGCTACCGGCCCAATCAACTGGCGAGAGGATTGCGTACGGGGAAGACCAAGACCATCGGGCTGATCGTAGAAAATATCTCCAATGCTTTTTTTGCCTCCCTGGCAAAGACGATAGAGGACGAAGCAAAAAAATATGATTATAAGGTGGTGTATTGCAGCACTGACAATGATGAGGCCAAAGCACGCGACCTGATCAACATGCTCTCCCAGCGACAGGTGGACGGATATATTATCGTACCAACCTTACACCTGGCCGACGAGATCCGAAAACTACAGGCGGAAAATAAACCTGTGGTATTGATCGATCGCTATTTCCCCGAACACGGAGAGATCCCTTCGGTCCTGGTAGACAACTACGGAGGAGTGGCGGAGGGAATGGAATATCTCATTGAAAAAGGCTATCGGAAAATAGCCCTGGTGACCATCGAGGCGGACATGGCGCACATGCATGACCGGCTGCAGGCCTATTATGATATCCTGAACAAACATGACATAACCCCCGATGACCGGCTGGTAAAACTCGTTCCTTACGGCTATGTCCATGAGGCGGCCCTGGAAGAAGTCCACCATTTTCTATCTGCCGAAGGGAGCCGGATGGATGCCGTCTTTTTTCTGACCAATTACCTCGGCGTCCTGGGGATCGAGACGATCAAGAAGCTGAAGATAAAGGTCCCTGAAGAGATGGCCGTCTTATGTTTTGACGATAATGACATCTTTAGACTATATACGCCTACCATCTCTGTAATCAAACAGCCCATCGCCGAGATCGGTCAAAAGGCCATGCTGGCCCTGATCGAACGCTTGCGGCATTCCGGAACGGAATTACCCCCGGACAATACCAACCTCAAACTGGCTGCTGAGCTGGTGCCCAGGGAGTCCATCTGATCTCCCTTATCCCCTGCTGTCCGAAACCGGTTTCGTAAATAAAAGCCCTGTTTTTGATTTTCAGAAACCCTCATTTTTCCTGATATATCATCTTTTAATTACTTTTAACTTGTTGTATTGGTAATTTTATGGGTGAAGATCAACAACTTTTCCGACAGATAGCCGGAGGCGATGAAGCTGCTTTCCGGAAACTGTTCCATCAATACCACTGCTTGCTCCGGCCGTTTGTCGTAAAGCTTACGAAGTCGGATTTTGCGGCAGAAGAAGTATTGCAGGAGGTTTTTCTAAAAATATGGCTCTATCGCGAAAAGCTGGCCTGTGTTGAAGATCCCAAGGCCTATATCGTACGTATCGTCTCCAATGAGTCCATCAATTATCTGCGCTTACTGGTAAAAGATCACCGTCTTTTTGAGGCGATGCGGCAACTTCCCGCAGCAGCTTATTCCTCCCCGGAACAGGCGCTTGCTTACCGGGAGACAGAGCGGCTGATACAGGAGGCCGTTGACCAGCTACCCGCAGGCTGCCAGCAGATATACCGGCTCAGCCGTGACGAGAACAAACGCATCCCCGAGATCGCTACCTCCCTTAACTTATCCGACAGCACGGTGAAGAACCAACTGGTCAAGGCCTTAAAGATCATCCGGCTTCATATAACCCGGGCAACCCCCCTTTTGCTGACTTGTCTCCTTTCAAGAATTTTATTTTTTTAGACGTAGTCCTAAACGAATCTTCCCTTGTCTTGAAATAGTATACCGGGCTTCGTCCGGTTGGCGCTCACCGGCAAAACCTTATAATGAACAAAGACCGAATCTCTTATTTACTGGAAAAATACCTGACAGACAGCATCACCGCATCGGAATTACAGGAGCTAAAAATTCTCTTACAACAGGAAAAATCCGTACCGGGTTTGCAGGAGGCGCTGGATACCCTTATTGCCCATTCTCCGGCTTTACCGGATTACGAAGAGGCAGCCTGGGAACCCTTGTACCAGAAAATACTGGAAGGCAGGAAGGCTGATACAGCGTCCTTTTCCAGCCGTGCCCGGGTGCTGAGCCTCTTTAAGACGAGATGGGTAGCTGCGGCCATCCTTATCCTTTTAACTGCCGGAGGCTGGCTTTTGTTCTTCCGGCAGGGTGGCGGAAAAGAAACCGCCCGGGCGCTCAACTCCCGGCAAAAGCCTGCCAACGATATAGCTCCGGGTACCACCAGGGCCGTCCTTACCCTGGCAGACGGATCTACCATCGATCTCAACGCCGCCAGCAATGGACTGGTAGGCCGGCAGGGCAATTCAAAACTGATTAAACTCGGCGGCGGACAATTGGCCTATCGGGAGAGCCGGGACTCCGCCAGGTCCATCAATCCGGCCATTTCCTATAATATGATCTCCACTCCCAAAGGGGGGGAGTACCAGCTGATCTTACCCGATGGCAGCAAGGTCTGGCTGAATGCCGCGTCCTCCTTAAGATATCCCACTACTTTTTCCGGGAAAGAGAGGGTGGTGGAACTAAAGGGAGAAGCCTATTTTGAAGTGGCGCACCAGACTCCAAAAGAGGGGCATGGGAAAATGCCGTTCAGGGTACATGTAATGAAAGATGCCGGTAGCGGGGAGGGCATGGATGTCCGGGTCTTAGGCACTCATTTCAACATTATGGCTTATACCGATGAACAAAGTATCAATACAACCTTGCTGGAAGGATCGGTGAAACTGAGCAGGGGAGATCAGGAGACGCTGATCAGGCCCGGTGAACAGGGGAAGTTAAGGGACGGCAATGGATTTAGGGTGCTATCGGTGGATACGGATGAGGCCGTGGCCTGGAAGAACGGTCTGTTCCGGTTCAACGAAGCTACCATCGAGGAAGTAATGCGCCAGGTGTCCCGCTGGTATGATGTGGAAGTGGTATATGTGAACGAAGCTCCTAAAGATCTTTTCAGAGGAGAGATCTATCGTAATGTAAATGTTTCCAAAGTATTAAAAGTATTGGAGGCCAGTGGAGTGCATTTCACCGTGGAAGGAAAAAAGATTCTGGTACAGTCCTGAGAAAGGATAGGAATATAAAAACGAAACTGCCATATGGATAAAGCGCCTTAGTTAAGCTTTCCCGCCAACCCAAAAAAAACCAGGAGCGGTCTCAAGCGCTCCCGGTATATATGCCTGGGTTATTTACGCAAAAAATCGCTAACAGACATTATCGATCTTTCAAACCCAAACACTGCAAATCTATGCAATTGAATTGTCATGTGGAAGCCCCCCTTTTACGGGTATTCCTGCGTCCCAAAATTTGTCTTGCTATGAGAATGATTGTTGTCATGCTAACTGTAGCTTGTTTACAGGTCAGCGCCGGCGGCTACTCCCAAAAACTCAGCCTTTCGGTGAAACGCCAATCGCTGGAGGAGGTATTCAGGGAGATCAAACAAAAGACCGGTTATGTATTCTGGTACAAGCTGGATATGCTGAAACATGCCAGGAAAGTGACCATCAGCGTATTCGACCAGGAACTGGTCAAAGTGCTGGACGTTATCTTCAAAGACCAGCCACTTAGTTATGAGATTGTGGACAAGACCATCGCTATTAAAGTAAAGGAGACGGCCCCTCCTGCCCTGGACCTGGCCAGTCTTCCCCCTCCTATAACCGTCTCGGGCAAAGTCGTCGATGAGAAAGGCGGCCCGCTGGCGGGTGTTTCCATCCAGGTGAAAGGAGCCACCGGTGGTGTGCAGACAGGCGCCGACGGCAGCTTTACCATCCCGGGTGTTAAAGAGAGCGCCGTACTGGTGTTCAGTTATGTAGGATACCAGGCGCAGGAAGTGGCGGTGAGTGGGCGGACCAGCATCAATATCGTGCTGCGTGCCGAGACCCAGAGCCTGGGAGACATGGTCGTCGTAGGTTATGGAAGAGCCAGCCGAAAAAACCTCTCCAGCTCCGTCAGCACGGTGAAACCCGAAGACCTGAACAAAGGTGCCATTTCAGACGTAGGGCAGTTATTACAGGGTAAGGTCCCGGGCCTGAATATCAGCGCCAGCGGCGACCCCAACAAAACAGCCGCCGTTGTCATGCGGGGCGCCTCCACCGTAAATAGCCCCGGCGGTCCTTTTTATGTAATTGACGGGGTACCGGGCGCCGATATTTCCATCATCGCCCCGGATGATATCGCCTCCATCGACGTCCTGAAGGATGCCGCCGCCACGGCTATCTATGGCAACCGGGCCGCCAGCGGCATCATCATGGTAACCACCAAAAAAGGGAGGAAAGGCGCTACCCAGGTAACCTATAGCGGATATGTGGGCCTGGAACAGGTAAGCCGCAAGCTCAAGCTGATGGACACCACCCAGTTAAGGACCTACGCAAGGAATAACTCTTTATCCTTCTCTCCCAGTGATGATAAAAATGCCAACACCGACTGGCAGTCGGCTATCGAACGATCGTCCGCCTTCTCGCACAACCACAATCTTTCTTTTAGCGGGGGAGGCGAACATAGTAATTATATAGCCAGCATCAACTATCTCGACAAACAGGGGATCTTAACGGGCAGCGAGCTGAAACGTGTCATTGCTCGCCTCTCCATCGAACAGTATGCATTAAAGGACCATGTGAAGTTCGGGTTGAATGTCTCCAACTCCAACAGCAATGCCACCAACGTCCCCCTTCAGAACATCGTGCTGATCCAGATGACCAAACACCTGCCTATCTCTCCGGTGAAGAATGCCGATGGCACCTATTTCGAGAACTTCAATACCACCGGCTATTTCAACCCGGTCGCCATGATCCATCATGCGCAGGACAACACAAAATACAATACGCTGGTAGGTAGCTTCACCACCGAGGTCAAACTACCTTTCGGGCTTACCTACAACCTCAATCTCTCTTACCAGCAGCTGAATTCTTTACACGGAGAATTTTACGATAGTTATTATTCCAATTACCCGACTTCCAACTTCTATACCAATCCCGATCCGGGCATCGGCATCACCCATCAGCTGATCGGAAGCCTGTTCGGCACCAACGGGTCTGCTTTGAGAAGCTCGTACCAGAATACCAATAAGACCCTGGAAACCTTCCTAACCTGGAACCGGCAATTCGGGGCGCATTCCATCAATGCCGTACTGGGTTATTCCTGGCAGGGTAATATTATCGGCGACGGCTTTCAGTCTACCAGCACCAATTTCCCCGCCGACAACATCGGTTACAATAACCTGGCCCTGGGCGTGCCCTATGCCATCTCCACGTACCGGATCAACTTCGGCAACGATGGCGTATACCAGGAGACCCGCTTCATCTCCGACTTCGCCCGTCTGAATTATAACTATAATGATAAATATCTGCTGCAGGCTTCTTTACGGAGGGACGGCAGCTCCGTATTCGGCGCCAACAATGAATGGGGTTATTTCCCTTCGGTAGGGGTAGCCTGGAGAATAGGAGAGGAGGGTTTTATGAAGGCGCAAAACCTTTTCAGCGACCTGAAATTGCGGGGTAGTTATGGGGTAACCGGTAATTCCTCCGGTTTCGGGGCCTATACCGCCCAGCTTATTTATGGCATCACCGGCACCTATTATTCGAATGGGGCGCAGGTAGGGGCTTACGGACCTTTGCAGGGAGCTAACCCCAACTTGAAATGGGAGAGAACGGCCACTACCAATGTGGGAGTGGACTTCGCCATCCTGAAAGGAAAACTCAGCGCCTCCGTCGACTGGTATGATAAAAACACCACCGGTATGATCTTCAATTATTCTGTCAGCTCTTCCCTGGTGCCGGGTGGAAAAATATGGGCCAATGGCGGCAGCATCAATAATAAAGGCATCGAGCTGAGCCTTAACGCCACTCCGGTCACCAATGGAGACTTCAGCTGGAATACGGGACTCAACCTGGCGCACAACGTCAACCGGATCACCAGCCTGATCAATCCCTATACCAATAAGCAGGATTCTATCGGCTACTCCGATCCGGAAGGGAAAGGCCAGACCAACAGTACGCTGCAATTGTTGAAATCAGGTCATCCGCTGGGACAGTTCTTTACCCTGCAATACGCCGGCAAGGATGCCAGCGGTAATTCACAGTTTGTTTCCGGCAAAGGGACTTTGACAAATTCCCCGGCTATCGGAACCGATTATCATTATGCCGGCAACGCACAGCCTACATTGCTGATGGGCTGGTCCAATACCTTCCGCTATAAGAAGTTCGACCTGAATATCTTTCTTCGGGGCGTATTCGGCAATAAGATCTTCGATGCCACCCGCGCGGATCTGTTCAGTGTCAATACAGCGACCACCAATAATATCCTGGCTGACGCCGCCGGAGACAAAGCTACCGATGCCAAGAACGGGTATTATTCCACCCGGTTCCTCGAGAACGGGAGTTATGTGCGGTTTGATAATGCGACCCTGGGATACAGTATAAAGAACATAGGAGAGTATGTCCATACACTGCGGTTTTATGTTTCGGCAAACAATCTTTTCGTCATCACGAAGTACAAGGGCATCGACCCCGAGATCAACCAGGGCGGTGTAGCGCCGGGAGTGGATTATAATAATTTCTATCCCAAGACCCGTACGGTAATGTTCGGCGTAAATGTATCCTTCTAACAATTCAACCGTAAAATCAGCATTATGAAACGCATATTAATATATATAAATTTTTCACTGCTATTGCTGGGCTCTTTGTCGTCCTGTCATAAAGTGGAAGTGGCGATAAATTCCGAGCTGACCCCCGATGTATATCCTCAAACGGCGGCGCAGTTCAACTCTGCCACCGGCCCGGTATACGTCGCGTTGCGGGGCAACTATTCCGTCGATTATTATTTCCTGCAGACCCTTAGCAGCAGTGAAGCTATCCTTCCCGCCTTTGGAGGCAACTGGTATGACGGTGATAAATACGAGCAACTGCACAAACATAGCTGGAACAAGGACAATGCCTGGGTTAACTCCGTATGGACTTACCTGGAGAATGTCATCGGCACCACCAATCAAACGCTCTATATCCTCAGCCCGGCCCCCGATGGCTCGGCCAAACAGACGACCCTGGCGGAACTGAAGACGGTGAGAGCCCTCTGTTATTTCCTGATGATGGACCTCTATGCGAATGTGCCGATCGACAGTGTTTACGGGAATACTACGCTGCATACCAATACACCCCGGCCCCAGTTGTTCACCTATGTGGAATCGGAGCTGAAAGCGGCAATACCCTATCTCAACAGGGTCTCGGGTCAGGCGCAGTATGGTCGCCCCAACGCTTATACGGCCTGGACCATCCTGGCGAAAATGTATCTCAATGCAGGAGTTTATACCGGCACCCAGCGAAATGACGATTGCATCGCCGCTTGTGACAGCGTGATCAACTCGGGCCTTTACTCCCTGGAGCCGATGAGCACCTACCTGCAGATGTTCTACCCCACCAACGGGCCTACCCAGAAGGAGTTTATTTTTGCCATTCCATACGACGCCAGCACCACCAACGGTTATATGTTTCATGCCCGTTATGATCTGAACCGCAACCTGGGCATACGCTATAAGTACTCCGGGTCTACCAATGGCTCCATCACTGACCCGGTAATGAACCAGACCTACCCCGGTTCGGGATTGCTGAACTCACAGCCCAGCGGCCCTCAGAGCGTCTTACCGGAATACTATGCTTATTTCAGTGACCCCAACGATGTAAGGAATGGTCAATGGCTCACCGGTCTGCAATACTGGCCTGATGGGCAGCCGCTGATGGTAACGACCACCAATAAAGGGTACGATGCCTCTTATTCGGGCAGTTCACCGGCCGCCACCTATACCTACCAGTTGAATTTAACACCGGGCATGCAGTTCCGCTCGACTGCCACCGGCGCCAATCCTTCCTTATTTGATTTCGGCAATGATGAAATAGCCTGGAATATGGGCTACCGGAATATTAAATTCTACCCGGACTATACCAATACGGTAAGCCGCAACCAGAATAACGATGTACCCGTTTTCCGCTATTCGGATATTATCCTGATGAAGGCCGAAGCCATTCTCCGGGGAGGTACGGCTACCCAGGGACAAACCGCTCTTTCCCTGGCCAACCAGCTGAGGGCGGTGCGTACCACCACGCCCGCCTGGACCACCATCACCGTGGACTCGGTATATGCCGAGCGGTGCCGTGAGTTCTCCTGGGAATGCTGGCACCGGAACGACATGATCCGCTTTGGGAAGTTTGAGGATTCTTATGGATTCAAAACGGATTCGGATCCCAATCACCGGATCTTTCCAATTCCTACCACGGCGTTGTCGACCAATGCGACGTTGACACAGAACCCAGGCTATTGATCGTCTCCTTTAAAAAAAATGCCGGCGCCGAAAGGCTCCGGCATTATATATTGCATTATGAAAAAGAATCTGTTTTATTTCATCTGCCTGACTTTCTCTCTCTCCTCCTTCTGCCAGCAAAAGAGCTATAATATCGCCGGGTACGGGGCAAAGGGCGACGGACAAACAGATAATACCCTCTCTATACAGAAGACGATCGATGCTGCCTTTGCGGATGGTGGCGGGATCGTACAGGTGCCGGCGGGCCGGTATGTCACGGGGGTGATCCATCTTAGATCCAATGTCGGGCTTTACCTGAATGCCGGCGGCATGCTGATGGGCAGCGCGAACAGAAGTGATTATGGCCCCGGGGCCGCCTCCGCCCTCATCGTGGCCGAGGGCCAGCATAATATCTCCATCACCGGCCCGGGTGTCATCAACGGGCAGGCGGCAGAATTGCTGAAGGATATTTACCGGATGTTAAAGGCCGGGACCCTGGAAGACAAGGAATGGCAGACCTATAACCCCTGGCATCAGATGCGGCCCGCCGAAAAGAACAGACCTAAAATAATAGAGTTCCGGAACTGTGACAGCGTGCGGATAAAAGGCATCACCCTTCGGGACGGGCTCGATTGGGTACAGAAATATACCAATTGCGCGAATCTCCTGATCGATAGCATCAACGTACAGAGCACCACTTTTCTCAACAATGACGGCATCGACATCGTGGATTGTCAAAAGGTAAGGGTGACGAATTGTATTATCAATGCAGCCGACGATGGCATCTGTCTCAAATCGGAGAGCTCCGGAGGCCGGTGTGAAGATGTCTACATCGCCCATTGCCGGATACGTTCCAGCGCCAGTGCCTTCAAACTGGGTACGGCCTCCCGGGGGCATTTCTCTAACATAACGGTGCGGGACCTGACCATTTATGACACCTATCGATCAGCTATTGCCCTGGAGACGGTGGATGGGGCCATCCTGGAGAATATCGATATCCGGAATGTAACGGCCACCAATACTGGCAATGCCCTGTTCCTGCGCCTGGGACGACGTAATCAACATGCTCCCGCGGGGGAATTACGGCATGTATATATCAGCGACGTGAAGGCGGATATTCCGGCAGGTAAACCGGATAAAGGATATGAGGAGGAGGGCCCCGAAGTAAGGATACCCCATAACGTCTTTCCTTCCTCCATTACAGGCCTGCCGGACCATCCTGTGCAGGATGTCACCCTGGAAAATATCGATATTACCTATGCGGGAAAGAGTGATAAGAAACTGGCATTCTTCTCTCCGGATACCTTGGCCAGGGTACCAGAAGCGGAAGCTGACTATCCGGAATTCTCCATGTTCGGAGAGCTGCCTGCTTCAGGACTTTATGTCCGGCATGTGAAAGGTCTCCGGCTGAAAAATGTCCGGCTGCATTATAAGGCCTATGAGTTCCGCCCTGCCTGTCTTTTCGATGATGTGTCGGAGCTTTTGCTTAGTGATGTCCACATACAGCAAAAGCCTACCGCAGATGCAGGGTATCGCCCATGAAATAATAATCGGCGGAATGGGTGGATTTTAAATTTTCCAGGAAGTCCTGTATGGGTTTGTTCCGGTTAATAAAGCCGGAGAAACGTTGGCGGGTGATCCGGGGATTGTCCAGTTTCACGGCTAACCCATACCAGCGGGGCAGGACCCTGCTGATCTCCTGTATGCTGGCATTGTAAAAGACATGAATACCCTGCATCCAGCCAAGTACATCTTTTTCATCAAAGGAATGAAACGTAAGATCGGCATTTTTGGAATAGACCCCTTCCATACCCGGCCGGAGTTGCAGCTCCTGTCTATCACTCTTCAACGTTACGGCTCCACTGACCAGGGATACCCTGACGATGCCCGAATCATAGGAGTTGACATTGAAGGCGGTTCCCAACACCTGTACGGTTGTCTGCGGCAGGTGAACGATAAAAGGCCTGGTTGCATCGCCGGCTACTTTCAGATAAGCTTCCCCGCTGAGGCTGATCTCCCGGGTTTCACCCCGGAAGGCAAAGGGGAATTGCAATACGGTGGCTGAATTCATCCAGACTTCCGTACCGTCTGCCAATACAATTTTATAGTCCATCCCCACAGGTACCGTAAGGGTGTTAAGCCCGTCTCCCTTTCCTT
>DATJJD010000206.1:0-16586 GCA_035492545.1 Puia sp. | reverse complement strand
TCAGGATGTGGCCCTTACGGAATTGCAGTCCTTTTTGCAGAAATATCCGAACTCCACTTATACCCGGGAGGCCAAGGAGCTGCTGGTGAGCGTCCTGGCCAACACCAATAATTACAGGGATGCGATGACATTGCTGGATAGCCTGGACCATCCTTCCGACAATGCGCGCCGTCTTTATCCCCGGATCCTGTATGGCCGTGCAACCGAAATGGTGAACGACGGTATGCTGCTGGGCGCCAATGATCTCATCGATAAAGGCCTAAAAGATCCTTACAATGCCAGTGTGCTGCCTTATCTTAATTTTTGGAAAGCGGAAATATCCTACCGGCTCAACAGGATCGACGATGCCATCCGCTACTACCTGGAATATCTGAAAACAGGCGGCACCAACGGAGAGGTAAGTCCGGCCAATGCCCGTTACAACCTGGGCTACTGTTTCCTGAAAAAAGAGAATTACCGGCAGGCGCAGGGATTCTTCGAGCAGGTGGTCCGTACGCCGCAGCTGAACTCTTCTCCCATAGAGCAGGATGCCTATATCAGAGATGCGGACTGTTACTATATGAACAGGGACTTCAAGACGGCGCTGGCTATGTATAATAAAGTGCTGGATTACTCCTGGCCTGCCAGTGACTATGCTACTTTTCAGAAGGCGATGATCGCGGGGGTGAACAATGGGAAGGATAAGATAACCCTGCTCAATTCCGTCAACCGGAAATACCCTGCCAGCGGTCTCGCGGCTGATGCGAATATGGAAATCGCCGGTACCTATCTGGCCGGAGAGCAATACCGGGAGGCCCTGCCTTATCTGAAAAATGTTTTACATGCACCCGGTGCGGATGCGTTGAAGCCCCGGGCTTATCTTCAATCCGGCATTGCCTGGTACAATCTCGACAATAACAAGGAGGCATTGAACCAGTATGACTCTTTGTTGCAGTTATATCCTCATTCGCCGGAAGCGCAGGATGCCCTGGATAATGCCAAAACGATCTATGTAGAAGAAGGAAGGAGCAGCGAGTATGTCAATTTCGCGAAATCCATGGGTATGGAGATCAGCACCAGCCAGGAAGATCAGCTGGCTTATGAGGAGGCGGAAGTACAGTTTAACAACGGCAACTTCGGGCCCGCCGCGCAGAAATTCGAGGCTTACCTGGCAAAATTCCCTGACGGTAAGTACTCACTGGAAGCCAACTATTATAAAAGTGAGATCTATTTCTCTCAAAAGGATTGGGCTAAAGCAGCAGCCGGTTACGGAGCGGTGGCTGATAAGGCGCCGAACAAGTTCGCCGATAAATCCCTGTTGCAGGCTGCCCGTCTCAATTTCTTCGAGCTGAAGGATTATAATAAAGCCGAGAAATACTTTATCAAGCTAAAGGATTTCTCCCCCTCCCAGGAGAATAAAATGGAGGCGATGCGGGGACTGCTGCGCAGCCAGTATCAATTGGAAAAATGGCCGGATGCTGTGGAGAATGCCAAAGATCTGTTGACGCAAAAGGGCCTGAGCACGGACGATAAGATCCTGGCGAACATGGCCATTGCCAAGTCTTTCCAGACGGCAGGACAATGCGAGACTTCCCTGCAATATTTCAGGACGGCGGCATCTCTGGGTAAGTCGGCTTATGGGGCAGAAGCCCGCTACCAGATAGCTGATTGTCTGTATCAGCAGAATCAGCTGAAGGATGCGGAAAAAGCCTCTTTTGAAGTGATCAATAAATCGGGTTCGTATGAGGTATGGGTAACGAAAGCCTATCTTCTTTTGGGAGATATTTACTTTGCCGAGAAAGATTTTTTCAATGCCAAGGCCACTTTCCAAAGTATTGTGGAGAATGCGAAAGTAGAGGATCTGCGGCGTCAGGCTCAGCAGAAGCTGGACCAGGTCGCAGCCGAAGAGAAGAAGAACAGTAAGGTGGACGGTAATTAATTTTAAATACCAGAATACAATCAATGTATCAAAAATTATTTTTCCTTTTAGGATTGGGTGTGCTGGGAAAGGGATTTTGTGCTCAGGCACAGGACACCACCAAACGCAGGACCATCGATATCACGTCTTCCTTCAAGCCTGTGCTCCGGGATGCCGTAAAGATCAATTTCAACGCGGCGGCCCCTGTGGCGGATACATCCAGGCCCCGTCTGACCTATAATATTCCCGCCCAGTATCTTTTCCTTACTTATCAGCCGGGGGAAATGAAGCCGGTGGCTTTGCCGGGGGATACTCTGAAGCCCTGGGAGAATTATAATTATATCAAGGTCGGAGTCGGAAATATTGCTCTGCCACTGGTGCAGGCAGGGTTCAGCTTCGGTGATGGAAAGAGCAAGAGCCTGAATATTTTTGCCAACCAGCTTAATTCCAAGGGGAGCCAGGATTTTCAAAAGAATAGTCTTACGGACGTGAAGCTGGTGGGTTCGCTGCAAACGGCTAATAAGCTGGAGTGGGATGGAAGTCTTGGATTTAAGAACGACGCTTATTATCTCTACGGATTTCGTCCGGATACCCTGAAGTTTGTCGGTTCGCAGCTGAAACAAACCTTTCAAACTTTTGAAGGTCAGCTGAGTTTGCGGAATACCGAACCTACCGAGTTCGGACTTATTTATCACCCCAATGTCCGGGTGTCCGTATTCTCCGATAACCATACTCCGAAAGCCTCGGAGGCCAATACGGTGCTGAACCTTCCCCTGGAAAAGATCTTTGGGAAGACCTTTGGCTTCAACCTCGGCTTTACAGCTGACCTGACCCATTATAACCTGCCGGATGTGCCAACGCTGCCGTCCTCCCAGAACAACAATATTTACCTGGTAAGCCCCGCTTTTCTGGTCAAAACCCCGAACCTGTTCTTACAGGTTTCTGCATTACCATCCTGGGATAACAAGGATTTCCATCTGCTGCCCAATTTCGTAGCGAACATATCCACTAATGATCAGCGGTTTACTGTTTTACTGGGCTGGATCGGTCATTATGATAAAGGATCTTATCAGCGTTTGGAGTCGATCAATCCCTGGCTGGCGCAGCCGGGTCTTCTGGAGAATACCCGGATACAGGAATGGTACGGAGGATTTAAAGGGTCGTTAGGCAATCATTTCACTTATTCGGCAAAGGCCAGTTTCCTGGAATTTAATAATACCCCCCTCTTCGTAAATGATAGTATAGACGGGAAGCAATTCAACATCCGGTATGAAACCTATATGAAGGCTGTTCAGATGCATGGAGAGGTCAGTTATATACAGGGGGAGGAGTTCAGCGCTACTGCCGGTATCAATTTGATCAATTATTCCGATCTGAAGACGGAGTCCAAGGCCTGGGGGTTATTGCCCAAGGAATTCAATGCTCATGTGAAATGGCAGGCTTTCAAGGATTTCTGGGCTAAGGCGGACCTTTTTGCCTTTGACGGGGCCCAGTACCGGGGCAGCAATGGCGCAGGAGGCTATACATCATTTAAAGGAGACGGCGCTGTCGACCTGAATGCGGGCGTCGAATTGCGGATAGCCCGGCAATTGAACCTGTGGTTTCAAATGACTAATATTTTTAATAAGAAGTACGAGCGCTGGCATCAGTACCCTGTATACGGAATTGGTGTCCTGGGCGGAATCGTATTTTCTTTTGGCCAGAAGTAATCTCTTTTTAATTGTCATGGACGATTCAGCCAAAAATAATAGATTCGCAGCCAAAGGAGAAGAAGCTATGTTTCAGGTATTGAACGCCTATTTATTCCAACATAGAAGTATCAGCATTCCTGGCCTGGGTACTATTTACCTGGAGACGTTCTCCGCCAATGCGGATGTGGCCGATCGTACCATCCTGCCTCCTTTATACCAATTTCGATTTGACAAGTATTTTGACGCTCCGGACAGGGAGTTCTTTTCCTACATGGCGACCCATCGAAATATACTTGATTATGAGGCGATTAAATGGTATAATGAATTTGCCTTCGAGCTGCGCAACCGGATTCGAACGGAGGAACAGGTGGTTTGGGATGGGGTAGGGATCCTGAAGAAAGACGAGGGGGGGAATGTGGTATTTGAAGCTATCGCGGACAAGGGACTTTTCCTGGCGCCGACGCCAGCTTTCCGGGTGAATCGTCAGAATGCGCAACATACTTTGTTGGTGGGCGACCAGGAGCGCACCAATGTGGAAATGAATGAATGGCTGCATGATGAAGGCGCCATCCGAAGTAAGAAAAAATCCTGGTGGATCATTGCTCTCGTCCTGGGAGTCCTTATCCTGGCGGCCCTCGGCTGGCATTTCTATTCTAATGGCTGGACCATTGGCAACCAGATTAAATTGTGATAGCAGCACCCCTGAATTTATGGAACAAGAGAACCTGATACATTATAAGGAATGTCCATTGTGCCATTCTTCCGATCTGAAGCCGGCGTTGAATGCCACCGATTACACTGTTTCCCACAAAGTTTTTGAAATATGGCAATGCGGGAATTGCCAGCTGCGGTTTACCCAGGATGTACCGGATGTGGTTTCTATCGGACATTATTACCGTTCGGAGGATTATATCTCTCATACCGATACCAAAAAAGGGCTGGTGAACAGCTTGTATCATCTTGTCCGTAAACAGACTTTGTCGGACAAGCGCCGTCTGATCCTCTCCGCTACCCGTCAGAAGCAGGGAAAACTATTGGATGTCGGTGCGGGAACGGGGGCTTTTGCCGCCCATATGCAGCAGCATGGCTGGGAAGTGACGGGTCTGGAGCCAGATGAGGCTACCCGGAAGCGGGCTGCCGATCTGTACCGCATTCAATTGATGCCGGTGGAAAACCTGTATTCCCTGCCGGCGGATAGTTATGATGTCATCACTCTATGGCATGTGCTGGAGCATGTGCATGATCTGCATGCCTATATACAACAACTGGCGAAACTTCTGAAAAGGGGGGGGCGTATCTTTATCGCTGTCCCCAACTATACCTCTTACGATGCGGCTGTTTACCAGGGGGCCTGGGCTGCCTATGATGTCCCCAGGCATCTCTATCATTTTTCCCCTGTGTCTATGGGGATCCTGTTGGCGCAGCATGATCTGCAATTACAGGTAAGTCAGCCCATGTGGTATGACAGTGTTTATATAAGTATGCTGAGCGAGAAGTATAAGAATGGGAAGGGCAATGCCCTGAAAGCTGTTTGTACGGGGCTGACCTCTAATTTTAAAGCCTTTGTCGATAAGTCAAAGTGCAGCTCGCTGATCTATGTGATCGGGAAGTGAGTTTCCCGGGTTCTATCAGATAGAGAATTTTATTTCGTAGATATTCGGCCATAATTTCCCGGTGACATAAATTTTCCCTGTGGCGGAGTCATAGGCAATGCCATTGAGGGTATCGCTGGAACCTGATTTGTTCTTTGCCTCGTTTGCCAGGGAGGTAAGGTCCAGCCGGCCCATCACTTTTCCGCTGGAGGGATCGATCTTCAGGATATAGTTGGTCTGCCATTGATTGGCGTAGAGGAAGCCGTTGATCAGTTCCAGCTCATTGATATTACTTACGGGGCCGTTGTTATCGGTTACACCTACCACTTTGACCAGTCTGAAAGTAGTGGGGTCTACATAGCTTATATTGCTGCTGCCGTCGCTCATGATGAGATTGGAGCCGTCTGTGGTCATGCCCCAGCCTTCTTTAACAGGAATGTTGAATTCCCCTGTCTTCTTAAAAGTTTTGGCATCGTAGATGAAGCCTATTTTGGTGGTCCAGGTCAGCTGATATACTTTATCTTTCAGAAAGGCGATGCCTTCCCCGAAATACTTATTCCTGTCCAGCTCGGCTTTTGGGCTGATCTTCCCCGTCTTAGGGTCTACAATCCCGAACAGGGACCGGCGGGTTGCGGGCATACCGGGCTCGGTTCCCGTACTCTCGTAGATCTGGCCGTCATGAACCAGCAGGCCTTCCGTGAAAGAGGCGGTATCATGGGGCAGCGCCTGTACTACGCTGTAATTGATAACGGGGGGGGTATTATCGGCCACTTTTTCACCGTCCCCGGAGGAGTTGGACCGGTCGGCGTTATTACAGGAAGCAAAAATGCCCAGGACAACGATGAACAGGAAAGCTGACTTCATAAATAGGCTGATAAAAGGAAATATTTTGAGAAAGGGCAAAAATAAGCTTCAACTTTCTTAATAAAATGCCTGTTAGCGTAAAATTTCCCTTAAAAAATTTTGATTTACGACAAAAAATGTATTGTTTTACAGTAGCTTATCGTCTGAATACTGCCCCTACACTAAAGAGTCTGCTAAATTTTTCTTCGAAAGGGTACTATTCACAGATCAAAAACCAAACCGTAGCGTATCCTTCCTGATTAACCTTCCAATATCTATCTGGCGTATTACTTTTTATTGAGCCATTGCTTTTATAATTCTTCCTGCAATCCATGGACGATGTATGATTCGTATGTCTATAGGACAAGCGTTGAAAGGAGAATGCTGCTGATGGGCGACTGCATGGATCTATTAAAATAAAACATCATATTTAGTATCCCATGAAATACCCTCTGTAAAAGAAGGTATAATGAGAATTTTTCTACCCTTATTGCTTTTATTGTCGCTCAGATTGTCCGTCGTTGCCCAACAACGGGACTGTGGCTCGACTGCCTATATGCAGGCGATGATCCGGAATAACCCGGATATGGAGGCGAGGATCCAGCAGATAGCAGCTTTCACCCGCCAGCAGCTGCAAAGCCCCACCGTAGTGGTGACGGGTACGGAGCCTGCCGGTAAAGGGACTTCGGTGGTCAGGATCCCCGTCATCGTTCATATCGTCTATAATAGCTCCTCTCAAAATATAAGCGATGCGCAAGTACAATCCCAGCTGGATGTGCTGAACCGGGATTATCGCAAGCTAAACGCCGATACGGCCAAAATACCCGGCTATTATAGTCCCCTGGCGGCAGATTGCGGTTTTCAGTTCGTACTAGCCAATCTCGATACCAATGGCAACGCTACTACGGGTATTATCCACCGGCATACCAATGTGCAGGCATTCCAGATCGATGATGCCATTAAATTTACTGCGAGAGGGGGGGATGACGCCTGGGACCGGGACCGCTACCTGAACCTTTGGGTAGGCAACCTGACCCCGGGAATCCTTGGTTATTCCAGTATTCCCGGCTGTTCCAGGATGACGGATGGGGTATCTATCAGTTATAAGGCTTTTGGAACGACGGGGACAGCCGCCGCCCCCTTTAACCTGGGCAGGACGGCCACCCATGAGATCGGGCATTGGCTGAACCTGATCCATATCTGGGGGGATGCGGATTGCGGGGATGATGGGGTCGATGATACGCCTCAGCAGCAGGCCGCCACCCGGGGCAATCCCAGCGGTATGATCTTTTCCTGCGGAAATACGCCCTATGGCAATTTGTATATGGATTATATGGATTTTACGGACGATGCCGGTATGCATTTGTTCACTTACGGACAGCGTAACCGTATGCGGACCCTGTTCGCAGAGGGTGGCTTCCGGGTGCCGTTGCTAACTTCCAATGCTCTGTCCGGGGCTCCTGTTTCCGGCGGAACCACCACTACCGGGCCTGTTTCCCCTGTAGATGAGAAACCGGTTCTCCGGTTCTATCCCAACCCTGCTATCAACACTGTGTCGGTGAATGTCAGTGAAGGGTCCTGTGTCGGTTCGCTGCTGGAGGTCTATGACCAGGTCGGGCAAAGGTTGATGACCACCCGGATCACCGGGACTTCTTTCCTGTTGAATGTCTCTTCTCTTCCCAGGGGGCTTTATTTTATCCGGGTGAATGGAAGCGGGATCAACAATAGCTTCCGGCTGATGAAGATGTAAGCTGAAGGACTGGCAGCCGGCGTCGGATGCCCTCAGGGTTGCTTCCTCAGCACCTGAACGGCCCCGTTATAAGATGCCGCCACGATAAACTCCTGTTTTTTCCCTTTGAGACCGATGAGGCTTCTCACATCCCCTGGAATACAAAGTCCCGTCCGGTCATAAGGCAGGCTGGTGAAATGTCCTTTCTCATCCATTTGCAGCACCAGGCCGATGCCGGCATCCAGGGGACCGAGCTGTGCGCGGAAAGGATAGCAGTTGCCTGCCAGGACCAGCGATTGCTTTCCGCCGATCATTGTGGGCACCCATCCATTGATCATACTGATCTGGCAACGTTGGGGCAGATTCTGCAGGGTCCAGTGCCGCTGTCCATCATTGTGCAGGTAAACCGAAGACAACATACGGATCTCCTTTACTCCGGCGGCGTTGATCTGTTCGGGAGTGAAGAGGTCTTCGATCTGTGCATCGGAGTAAGTTTCATACCGGCTGAATTTTTTCTGCTGGGCAGGAAGCTCCCGTAACAATTCATCCCGGGAGGCATAGGGGTAACTTTTGCCCTGGATATAATACGTGAGGATAGGGTCGAAGGTTTTATTGCCGCTGAAATCACCGTACCAGATCTTCAGGGGCTCCTTGTCCGAAGCCCTGAACTGGGTATTGGTGCCCAGGTTGCCGACTACCAGGTCAATATTGCCATCGTGATCAAAATCTTCCGCCAGGATGCTGGTCCACCATCCTTGTGTATGATCGAGGCCGTAGGCCCGGGTCTGGTTGATCAATTTCCCTTCTTTGTTCTCAAAAATGGTGATGGGCATAAAAGATCCCGCCAGGACCAGGTCGGGCCAGCCGTCTTTGTTAAGGTCTATCCAGCAGGCATCCGCAACCAACCCGGGGCCGGCCCCGGGTTGTGCCAGCAGGCTATCCTGACCGGTGGAATCTCTTTCGAAAAGTATATGGCCGGGCCGGCTGTTATTTTTCAGGAGCAAGCTTTCGGGAGTAACCGGGAAAAGGCCGGGTACCAGCTTGCCTCCCACAAAGAGGTCGGGGCGTCCATCCCTGTTATAGTCGGCTGTCCGTACACAGGATCCGCTGATCGTCTCTGCCGGCAAGGCGTCGGGCACGAGACGGAAGTTGCCTTTTCCGTCATTTTCGAATAGACGGTCCTGGTAGTTGCGGCTATCCCGGGGATAGTCAGCACCTCCGCTCACCAGGTAACAATCCAGGTCTCCGTCTCCGTCGGCATCGAAGAATAAGGCACCGGTATTGGTGTGATCTTTATCCGAATTCCAGGGCTGAAGGGGGGCAGGCCGGAAGACGCCCTCTGCCGTCTGAAGATAGAGCCTGCTTTCCTGGCCGGCGCTGCCTCCTATGAACAGGTCTTCCAGCCCGTCACCATTGACATCTCCTTTTGCCAGACAGGGCCCCATCTTCGAAACCTGGTAAGGTAATAACGGGTATACTTTGAAGTCGACAAATTCCGAAGGCTGGTGGATATAGTTGATGCCGGAGGGGACCGTGATGTCGGTGAAGAGAGGGGATGCCGGGCCAGCGGGTGACATGGCGCTGACCGGGGTAGGGACGCCGGCGGGTTCAGTACGCGATGCGGAGTTGCCGGGCGTTCCGGAAGCCGGGTGGCCGATGTTGCCTGGTAAAGCTTCACGTTCCGGGATGGTGAGCAGCGTATCGGCCTTACAATGTTCGATGCGCGAAACCTTACCGGTGGGCCAGATCACCGTGATGGAGCCGATCACTGAATCAAGTCCGCAGCCGATGTGCATGACGGGGTCTACGGAGGATTGAAAACCCCTGGAAAGATATTGCTCCTGGAACTGGCTGCCCTGTGTGGTATTCACATACACTTTTGCTCCGATGCCTTCCGTGTTGGGTTTTTCTCCCTGCAGACGGATGCGCAGGTAATGCCCCTTATGCATTTCCGAGGCATTATTCCGGTAAAGGATGGGACCATCGTTCAGGGTATTGATCACCATGTCGAGATCTCCGTCGTTGTCAAGGTCCACGTAGGCGGCCCCGTTACTGATGGCTTTCCTGGTGAAGCCCCAGGCCGTGGTCATATTACTGAAGCTGAGATCGTGGTTGTTGTGAAAAAGGTAGTTGGTCATTTTGGTGGAGGGCATCTCCTGCACCAGTTTCCACATATCGAACTTGTCGCCTTTTTTTTCTGCCTGTCCTACGGTATAACCGGAAGTATATTTTACGAAATCCAGGTTGGTGATGTCCCGGAGGATGCCGTTGGAAATGAACAGGTCCTTCCAGCCGTCGTTATCGAAATCCGCCAGCAGGGGAGACCAGCTCCAGTCCGTGTTGGACATGCCGGCCAACTGACCCACTTCACTGAAGAGGGGGATGCTGTCGGGACCGTTGCCATTGTTCATCTGCAGGGTATTTCTCATCTGCTGGTGATGGAAGCCATGTTGGGCACGGAGGGTATATTTATCGTAATTATCTGCGCCGCGGAGTAACTTCTGCCGGTGGTTGTCTTCGGGCAGCATGTCCAGCACGACGATGTCAGGCTTGCCGTCGTTATTGTAGTCGGCGATATCCGAGCCCATGGCAAATTCGGAGATGTGTGCGGCCGCCTTTGTTAATACTTCCCGGAAGGTCCCGTCATGATTATTGAGGTAGAGAAAATCCCGCTCGTCATAATCATTGGTGACATAGATATCCGGCCAGCCGTCGCCGTTGATGTCGCTGGTGGCCACGCTGAGCCCGAAGTTGAGACCGCTGCCGTCGATGTGAGCCTGTTCGCTGATATCGGTAAAATGCCCGCCGTCATTACGATAGAGCCGGTTCCCGAATTTCGGATGTCTTTTTGCCCGGAGCTTATCGGTATTGAAGAAGGGATTGAAGAACATGTCGGCATGGTTGACCATGAACATATCGAGGTCTCCGTCGTGATCGAAATCGAAGAAAGCTACGGTCGTGGTATAGGTGCCGGGGGCGTCCAATCCGTATTTTTTGGCGCTCTCGGTAAAGACGGGAACGCCGTTTTTCAGACCGTTGTTGATGTACAGTTCGTCGGCCCGGTCTGCATCGGAGCCCGGTCCGGAGTAACAGACAAAGATGTCCAGTAAGCCGTCTCCGTTCACATCTGCCATTACGGCGCCCGTCTTCCATTTGTCGCGTCCCCTGACTCCGGCGGATTCTGTAATGTCTTCGAATTGAAAATTTCCTTTGTTGAGGTATAGTTTGTTCCCGGTCATATTCCCGGTAAGATAAATATCCGGAAGCCCATCTCCATTCACGTCGCCGACGGCTACTCCCCCTCCGTTATACAGGTATTCATAAGTGAGGATATTATAATCTTCATTCTCTTTGATGTCATTACGGAAATCAATATGCGTAAGTGAAGAAGGTAATTCCGTGAATAGTGTAGCAGGCTTTTCTTTTTGCCGGCAGGAGTAGAAAAACAGGGGGGCGATAACCAGGAGCCTTAATAAATTCATAAAATGAAATTATTACATATTTGATAAATTCTACTAACTTTAATCTGCAGATCCGAACGAACCAATGAACTAATTAGTAGCAACTTTAGGATTTAACTATGGCCAGTTTACCCTCGGATAGTGACTATAAGGCTTTTTTTGAAGCGATTGCGGCAGGAGACGAAACAGCCTTTGAGGCTTTGTTCCGGCTATGCAGGGGAAGGATCTATACGCTGGCTTTTAAATGGACCAAATCAAGTTTTGCAGCTGAAGAAATAACGCAAGACGTATTTATCAGCGTCTGGACGGGGAGGGCCCATCTCAGCGATGTCAGGGATCCCCGGGCCTATTTTTACACGATCTTGTATAATAAAGTAAACCGGTATTTAAAGAATGAGGCCAATAAAGCGAGGATCCTTCAATTGTCTATGTGGAATGCAAAAGATTCCAGTAACGAGACGGAAGAAACGATCTATGCGAATGAGGGTCAGAAATTTATAAACAAGGCTATCGGGCAGCTACCTCCTCAGAAAAAGCTGATCTACGAATTAAACCGAAGGGAGGGGAAGAGCTATGATGAAATAGCGGAAGCGTTGAAGCTTTCCCCTCACACTGTCAAAAGCCATTTGGTAAAGGCGCTTAAATTAGTTCGCAATTATATGAAAGATAATGCGTTGCGTTTTTTTTAAAAAAATCTTGCTTTCCTGTCATCCTTTTTCTCCTCTGTTGACTCTATAGTGGAAGATCTTAGTGAATGGATCTTATTTATTACGCTATGGGGAAAGAAAGGATATCTTATTTATTGCAGCAATACAGCAGTGGTCGGGCGACGAAGGAAGAAGTAGAGGAAATGTTCGGGCTGATGAGATCGGAAGAGAGCTCAGCGTTGCTGAAAGACCTTATTCTCGACAAGCATAACGACGAAGAAGAGGAAATCTCACTTCCTTCCCGGAATTGGGACAGGATGTGGCATGCGGTCCGGTCGGTCACGAACCTGCCTGCCCGGAAAAAAGTCTTTAGCCTTGGATGGGGGCGGGTTGCTGCTGCCGTACTGATCGTGGTGATGAGCGGAGTTGCTTACCGGATCCTTCATAAAACCAATGTTAACAAGACAATCTCCCAGGTGCATTACAGCAACGATATTCTTCCCGGCAGCAATAAGGCCATCCTGACCCTGGCAAACGGTGCTACTATTGTGCTGGATAGCGTACACAACGGATTGATCGGGCGACAGGGCAATACCAGTATTGTAAAAGTGGATGCGGGAGCCCTGGCTTATGATACCAGGAGCAAACACGAAGGGGAAATATTATACAATGCTATTTCGACACCCCGTGGAGGCCAGTATCAGGTGATATTGCCTGATGGCAGTAAGGTATGGCTGAATGCAGCCTCCTCTTTGCGTTTCCCCACCTCTTTCGTAGGGAAGGAACGGCTGGTCGAGTTGACGGGTGAGGCTTATTTCGAAATTGCCAAAAACCGCGCTATGCCTTTCAGGGTGTATGTAGTTCCTCCTTTAGGCAGTGGCAGGGAAGGGATGAATGTGCAGGTATTGGGCACGCATTTCAATATTAAGGCCTATGAGAATGAACAGAGTATCCGGACTACTTTATTGGAAGGCGCCGTAAAGGTGAAGTTTTCCGGGCCGGAGGTGCAATTACAACCGGGAAGACAGGCGATAGCCGACAATGGAGCCAATATGCTGCGGGTGGTGGATGCCAATACGGAGCAGGTGGTCGCCTGGAAGAATGGGTTGTTCCGTTTTAAGGAGACCAGCATCCGGGAACTGATGCGGGAGGTGGAGAGGTGGTATAATGTAGAGGTTGTCTATAACACGGAAAAAACAGACCAGGATTTTACGGGTATCGTCCCACGGACCCAGAATATATCAGCCTTGTTGAACACCCTGGAGCTTACCGGGACGGTGCATTTTAAGATCGAAGGAAGAAAGATCATTGTATTACCATAGGATATCCAAAAAAAACCAGGAGCGATTGGAGCCGCCCCTGGATAATAGATTGGTCATCCTAAACAGGCCAAAGCGAAATGAACTGAATTGTTAAACCAAACTTCACAAAAGTATGAAGCTAACTGTAAATGGCAAAGTCGTCCTTGAACGGCGGTTTTGGCCATCCAAAATGTCGTTGATTATGAGATTAACTGCCATTCTCTTACTAACTGCTACCCTGCATGTTAGCGCCACCGGCCTCTCTCAAACGGTGACCATCTTCAAAGCGAATACTTCTCTCGAAAAGATCTTCGAGATCCTGCAGCAGCAGACCGGTTATAGCTTTCTGTTCAACAGCCATATGCTGGAAAAGGCCCGGAAAGTGACGGTGCGGGTCAATAACGGCACGGTGGAGGAGGTGCTGATCCAATGTTTTAAAGATCAGCCGCTTACTTATGTCATCCACGATAAGGTCATTGTGGTAAAGGAGAAGGAGAAAGTGGTGGCCCCGAATAACGGGACACTGGCTCCTCCAACACAAGTGACGGGCACGGTGAAGGATGAGAGCAATGCCCCCATCGAAGGAGCGGCTATAACGGTGAAAAGCCTGGGGACTGGTACGGTTACGAATAAACAGGGAAAATTCCAGCTCACCCTGCCCAATGGCAGTTATGAGCTGGAGATCTCTTTTGTAGGATATAAGACCGTGGTGCGGAATGTCACGGTCAACGATCAATCCGTAAATATATCTGTTACGATGCAGGTAGCTGCCACGGGGTTGACGGACATGGTAGTAGTGGGCTATGGTTCTCAGCGGAAAAGAGATCTGACGGGTTCTGTCAGCAGCGTGAAAGGAGAAGATATCAAGAACCTGCCGGTCAGCAACGTAGGGGATGCCTTGCAGGGGAGAGCTACAGGGGTGGACATCGTCCGGGACGACGGCAGTCCCGGTAATATTCCCAGCATCCGGGTTCTGGGTACGGGGACTATCAACAATGCCGATCCGCTGATCGTCATCGATGGGGTCCCGTCGGGAGGCTTGAATGATGTGAATCCGAATGATATTGCCAGCATTGAGATCCTCAAGGACGCCAGCGCCTCGGCTATTTATGGTTCCCGTGCCGCTAACGGGGTCGTACTGATCACTACCAAAAAGGGTAATTACGGGGAGGCGCTGAAGACCTCTGTCAATTTATATACGGGCACGAAGAAAGCTATGAAATACATTCCGATGTTGTCCGCTCCCGACCTGGTGGATCTGAAGACGGAAGCCTATACCAATGACGGGCTTTCGGTACCCACCATCTGGAGCAATCCTTATTATAAGGTTCAGCGCACCGACTGGCAGCGGGCCCTTTTCGGGACGGGGAATGTGCAGAATGCGGATGTCGCCCTTCGGGGAGGGAATGCAAGCAGCAACTACAGCCTTTCCGGGAACTATTACAATGAGAAGGGGATGATGCCCAACTCCTACTTCAAGCGTTATAGTTTTCGTCTTAATTCCGAGCATAAGCTGGGAAGCCGGTTCAAAGTTGGTGAGAACATCGTGTATTCCAATACCGATGGGGCGGCGCCTAATACGAAATCCTCCCAGACGGGGCTGGTTTGGAGCGCTATCCGTTTCAACCCTGCTATCCCGGTGAAGAATGATGATGGGAGCTGGGGCACTTCGCAGGCTGACAATCAGCTGGGCGATATCAATAACCCCCTCGCTACTGCCAATGAGATCCAGAAATCCAGCAAGACCAACCGGCTGCTGGCCAATGCCTATGCGGAGCTGGAGATCCTGAAGGGGCTGAAGATCCGGGCCAATTATGGGTATGATTACAGCAGCAACGATTACTATGAATATGACAATGCTATGCCGGATCAGACCCGGGGCCCTTCCATAGCTTCGCTAACCCAGTCTTTTTATAAGACCAAAACCCTGCTGGAGGAATATTATATCACCTACAACCATTCTTTCGACGGCGGGCATGCGTTGACGATGACAGGGGGGTATTCCGCGCAAACTTATAGCGGCAACTTTTTTGGCGCCAGCCGATCGGGTTTCTCGGATACCAGCACGGATCAGCGGGTGCTAAACCTGGGTAACAGTTCTTCCTCCGCCAATTATGGGGGTAACTATGCTAACTGGGGTTTGCAGTCCTATTTTGTCCGGGGTAATTATTCTTTTCAGAACAAGTATCTGCTGACGGCCACATTCCGGGCGGATGGTTCCAGTAAGTTCGCACCTGGGAAACGTTGGGGTTATTTCCCGGCTTTCTCCGCGGGCTGGCGTCTCTCTGATGAAAAATTCTATGGAGAGGGCATCAAAAATGTGATCAATTCCATCAAGCTCACCGGGGGCTGGGGTCAGTTAGGGAATCAGAATGTGGGTGATTTCCAATATCTGAGCATTATCCGGGTCGGCAGTGGCGGCGGAACCGGTGGCGGCGGTTATGGTTACAACCTGGGTGTGAATACCACCAACTACAACGGGGCCTATATCACCAGCCTGGCCAATCCGGACATCACCTGGGAACGGGCAGTGACAACCAATGTGGCGGCGGAGCTGGGGGCGTTGAACAACCACCTCACGGCGACCATCACGTACTTTAATAAGAATACTTCGGATATGCTGATCCCTTACCAGTTGGTAGAGACCTTCGGGGCGCAGACCAATCTGCCGGATGACCCCGGCAATATCACCCTGCCGGACTACAACCTGGGGCGTCTGAACAATCATGGTGTGGAGATCGAGCTGAACTACCAGAATACGGTAGGGAAGCTGAGCTATTCACTGGGGGTGAACGGGTCTTTTGTACGGAACAAGATCACAAAATTATATGGCAATTCCACCTACCTGGCGTCGACACCTTATGGAAGAGAGAATACGGACATAGCCCGGACGTATGAAGGACAGCCCATCGCGTCATTCTTTGGATTCCGGACGGGCGGTCTTTATCAGTCGCAGGCCGATATCGATAAGGATGCCGGTGTGACCAACGATCCCAATAAGGCGAATATCAAACCAGGAGATGTACGGTTCCTGGATATCAATGGGGATGGGGTCATCGATGACAAGGACCGGGTACGCCTGGGGGATCCGAATCCCAAATTTGTATTCGGATTCCACGGTTCGGTGAACTATCATCATTTCGACCTGGCCTTTAATTTCACCGGGGCTGCGGGCTTTCAGTTATATGACGCCGATATGCTCTCCGGCCTGGATGCCACACAGGTGTACAACTGGTATGCCGACCAGAAGAACAGATGGCATGGGGCAGGGACGAGTAACAGCGTACCCCGGCTCAGCATTAACAACCTGAATAATAACTACCGGTCTTCCGACCTCTGGGTGAAGAACGGCGCTTATGTTTCATTGAAAAGCCTCTCATTGGGTTATACCCTTACCAAGTTACATATCAGCGACTGGCAGTTAC
>DATJJD010000205.1:0-5836 GCA_035492545.1 Puia sp. | reverse complement strand
ATCGGCCACATTATTGGCTCCCGACATGCCTTCGGCCCCGAACCTACCAGTTGCCTCACTCTTGCCAGCAGCTTC
Organism: Puia sp.; assembly: GCA_035492545.1. Lineage (GTDB taxonomy): Bacteria > Bacteroidota > Bacteroidia > Chitinophagales > Chitinophagaceae > Puia. The sequence continues at coordinate 5,761 of DATJJD010000205.1, read as the reverse complement.
CGACGTACCAGTATCGGCCGTCCTCTTACCGGCGGACTCCACCTCCCTCTTCCTCCCCATCACCTCCTCCACCTCATCATTCACATCAAATAAATAAATAACAATATCTGCCTGCTCCATCTTCTCCAGGCTCTTCTCCATACCCAGGTTCTCAATAAGATCCGTAGTATGACGGCGAATGCCGGCCGTATCGATAAGCCGAAACAAGATCCCATCTATATTCAGCGTCTCCTCGATAGTATCACGGGTAGTACCGGCAATCTCGCTGACGATGGCGCGGTTCTCATTCAGTAGTGTATTCAGCAACGTGGACTTGCCGGCATTGGGTTTGCCGACGATGGCGACCTGAACGCCATTACGGATGACATTGCCGAGACGGAAAGATGACAACAGTGCATTCGTAGACTGCTCGGCTTCGCGAATTAACTGATACAGCTGCGTGCGATCGGCAAATTCCACATCTTCCTGGGAGAAGTCGAGCTCCAGCTCGATCAGGGCGGAAAAACTGAGAAGGCGAACCCGCAATTCCTGCAGGTCCTTTGCAAATCCTCCCCGGATCCCCTGCAAGGCCGTCCTAGCCGACGCGGCCGTATTGCTGGCGATGAGGTCCGCCACGGCTTCGGCCTGGGTAAGGTCCAGCCTGCCATTGAGGAAGGCCCGTTGCGTGAACTCGCCCGCCTTGGCCAGCCGGGCGCCCTGCCGTAAAAAGGACTGTATCACACGCTCCTGCACATAAGGGCTACCGTGACAGGATACTTCCACCACGTCCTCCCCGGTATACGAGCGGGGCCCACGAAACAGGGACACCACCACTTCATCCAGCGTATCCTCTTCTTCCTTGAGGAGGCCGACGTGTAAAGTGTGGGAGGACTGCTCCAATAAATTTTTCGAAGGAAAAAGGCGGTCGACGATAGCCCAGCTGGTTGGCCCGCTCAGCCGGATCACTCCAATAGCCCCAATCCCCGGCGGAGTCGCCAGGGCAACAATCGTATCATCCCAACCTGTCAATTTTCCCAACATACTGCAAAGATAACATGCTCCCCGCAATTCGTAACGGGGGGGTGGCGTTGGTATACTATCATCCTAAAATCTATGAATAGGCTTCTAACAGTCCTTTTCCTGGCATCCGCCGGGCTGCTCTCCTGCCAGAAAAACTCCGGCAGCAACCCCGCCGCCCCTACCCGCACCTACCGGATGGGGTTCCAGAACTCCGCCCCCCGGCCGGACTTTTCCCTCTACATTCAATCCCTCAATACCTGGATAACCCGGGCCGACGCCGCCATGATCACTACCGAAGTGCCCTGGGACTCCCTGCTCAACGGAGAGACTGCTGAAGCCTACGTCCTGAATAACTATAAAGGGGTAACAGACTTCTACCGCTCCAAAAACTGTAAACTCTGGGTATACATCGACCCGGAGAATGGACTGGACCGCTCCTCAGATGCCCTCGCCCTGGTGGCCAGCCATAGCAGCATCGCCCAACCCGCCATACAACAGATCTACCAGCGATTTGCCTTTGTCATGGACAGCCTCCTTACCCCTGACCACCTGGGGCTGGCCCTGGAGACCAACCTCATCCGCGCCGCCGCGCCCGACTCCATCTATCAGGGTATCAAAAAAGCCGCGAATGCGCTCGTCCCGGAGATCCGGGCCTTCGATAAAAAAGTAAAGTTCAGCATCAGCACCCAGGTCGATTATGCCTGGGGCAAACTGGGAGGGGGAACTTATCTGGGCATCACCCAGGATTTTGCCGACTTCCCTTTTATAGAAGAGCTGGGGCTTTCTTCCTATCCATATTTCAGCTTTGAGAAACCGGAAGACATTCCCCTGGACTATTATTCAAAACTGACTGCCGGCCGGTCGATCCCGGTATTTGTATCGGAAGGGGGATGGACCTCGCAGACCATCACCGGCTTCTCAGGAGAGACAATCAACAGCAGCCCGCAAATCCAGCAACAATATATTACCCGACAGAGCCAGTTATTGGACAATGCACAGGCCATTGCCGTGTTTCAGCTGACGTTTACGGACATCGACCTATCCTCACAGCCTCCTTCCGTACCGCCCTCCATTAAATATTTTGCGTACCTGGGATTGGTAGATGCCAATTTCAACCCGAGACCCGCCCTGTCGACCTGGGACAGCCTCTATAAGAAACCGCTGAAGCCTGGGAATTAAGAAGAAGAGAATGGTCGAAACCCACGAGTGGCCACCGACCGGCCCGGCCATCGGGTCCATGCCTGGTAACCGGCCCCCGAACCGACCGACCGACCCGGCCCGCCGAGACCGGCCCGGCATCATTGCCCATCTATCCGGAAAGTAATCGGCTGTTTTTTATACGACCGCACCTGGCGCCCATTCTGGATGGCAGGCGTCCACTTACCGCTCTTTTTTATCACCCGCACCGCCTCGTCCCTGAGCCCGCCATTGTCAGGTCCGCCGATGGCCTGCACGTCACTGACATTCCCTACTTTGTCTACGATGAACTGTACCACCACCGTACCCTGGATCTCGTTGTTCACGGCTTCTTCGGGGAAACGGAGGTTCTTGTTGAGATAACGCTGCCAGGCCGGCATACCGCCTGGATAGCTGGACTCTATCTGTACGCTGACAAAGGTCTTGTCATAGTCCTCATCGTCCTTTTTGGGGGCTTCTACCACACCCTTGCCCCCATCGGAGGAGGGAGGAGCTGTGAGGCCTTCATCCTTGACGCCCTCCTGGTTGACGGCAGCAATCTTCGTATCGTCCAGTTTATCTACTTCCGGGGGTTTTTCGTCCGGCGTCACCTCCTTGTCTTTGACGATCTTGATAGTCGTGAATTTAATAGTCGCTGTTTTCGGCAGCTCTATTTTTGGCAAGGGCAGCGGCTCTATCTTTTTTTCTGCCTTGACCTGGTCGAGGGTGATATCATCCACATTCGGTGGCTTTGCCGTATTCCTGCTGTTGCGGCCGGAGACGAAGTACCCGACCAGCAGCAGGAGCAGCACCACCAGCATGCTGCCAATGGCCTTGGTGAGGCGCCGGTTATAGGTCTTGCGCAGGTCATACGCGCCATATTCTTTGTTCCTTCCTTCAAAGAGGATATCGAGGATATCCGCATCCATAATTTTGCTGGATTCCATAATAAATGGTTTTATGTGGTGGCAAATGTGGATCCGCGGTCCTCTATAAAGACGCGGATGGGGAAGGATTCCATAAATAACGGCGCCGCCTGACCGCCGGACTGCGGGATAGGCCGGAACCGGCCGGAGACAAAGGCAAAAAAAAATCCCCTCCGAATGGAGGGGATTTTAATTATTTAAGAAGTAGAACTTACTGCGCTTCCAATTTGAAGACGATGGGTTGTTTCTTATAAGATTTCACCTGGCGACCATTCTGTACAGCCGGTGTCCACTTACCACTCTTCTTGATAACCCGTACCGCTTCATCACGGAGACCACCATCCGTAGGACCGCTGATAGCCTGTACATCACTCACATTCCCTTCCTTATCCACAATGAACTGTACCACGACGGTACCCTGAATTTCATTGTTTACGGCTTCGTCCGGATAACGGAAGTTCTTGTTCAGATAACGCTGCCAGGCGGCTGTTCCACCAGGATATTCCGACTCGATCTCCACTTTCGTAAAGGTCTTGTCATAATCCTCGTCGTCTTTCTTCGGAGCTTCTACGACACCCTTTCCGGCGTCGGAGACGGGAGGGGCAGTGATACCTTCATCTTTCACACCTTCCTGGTTCACGGTACCGATCTTGGTATCTTCCAGTTTCTCCTGTTCCGGTGGCTTTTCTTCTTCCTTCACCTGATCGTCTTTTACGATCTTGGGAGGTGTAAACTTGGCCATCTCCACCTTGGGCGGCTCCACTTTGGGAGGCGGGGGAGGTGGGGGCTCATTTTTCTTTTCTTCTTTAACTTCTTCCAGTTGCACATCCTGGACAACTACCGCCTTCTTTGCTTTCCCGTCATTCAAATTCGATATGAAATACAGGATGAACACCAGAAGGATGACGGCAGCCGTGCCAATAAGGGCCTTTATCAGGCGCTTATTGTAGGTCTTGCGCAAATCATAAGCGCCGTACTCCTTATTCCTACCCTCAAAGATGATATCGAGGACATCGGCGGTTAATATTTTATTGACTTCCATGGTGAATGCTTTTTACATTTGATTCCTACCGGGCAGGATTCCATAAAAAAACTGCCGGTTTTTATTTTATCCCGTTTGCCTGCTCCGTCGCCACTACGATCTTGTATTCGTCAGGGGTAATGTCCACCAGAGCATAACGCTTAACATCATCGATCTTCATCTCGTCCAGCATATCCACCGTATTTTTATAGGTAGCGTCCTGGGTGGGTTTGATGATCACCATGAAGTCCTTGGGGTCTGTCCTTCTTTTCTTATCCAGGATGACATCCCGGATAGCCTTGAAGTTGGAAGTCTGGATCTTCATAGGATCCAATCCCTCGTAATAATAGACCTGGTTACTCTTGGCGGGCATCACCGTCAGGGCTGCAGACTCCTTCAGCTTATTCTGCTCGTCCGGCTTGTCGGTATCCTTGGGCAGGTTAAGCTTCATGGCCGTCGGCTGGCTCATGGTGGTGGTGAAGATAAAGAAAGTGATCAGGAGAAATCCCAGATCCACCATGGGCGTAAGATCCACACGGGTAGACAGCTTTTTCGATTTCTTGACGCCGGGGCCCTTTTTATGACCACCGCCGCCTGATGTATCCATTTCTGCCATAAATAGCTTTTTTTAAAGTTAAACAATAAATTCCTTTATTCAGAGCTCTTACTGCCCGAGGCCTGCTGTACCTTATACAGTTCAGAGCCGATCGGGGCACCCACCGGATTCGTTACCATCTGGAATTTCAGCTGTTCATTTTTCTTGAACGCTATAATTACCCCCTGAAAAGACGGATATTTCGAAGCATCATCTCCTTTAACCAATAAGTTCATCTTAGACCCCTGGAAAGCGCCAACAGCGGCTCTTACCCAGTCAATCAATTCATTATCAGTACTATCCTTAACCGGGATCCCTGGTAATACGGCCCCTTTCAGTTCGTCGGGGGACTTTGCCAGGTAAGATTTCAGCTGGCTGAACGGCACCCCGATATAGGCGGTGGCATTCGCGGAAAAATTCTTCTTTTCGGCATCCGTCAGGTTGAGATTCTTGGCTGTATTCACCGCGTCGATGATATCCTTCTTTTCGGAAGTGTTGCCATCGGAAACGGAGAAATACACTTTAGCATCCTTGTCGATGGTGATCAGGACCACATTCTTATCCGGCGCCACCTTGGAAGACACGGAGTTAGGAGTGGTCACGGTCAATGCTTCCGGCGGCTTGAATTTGGTCGCCAATATGAAGAAAGACAGCAACAGGAATGCCACATCACACATCGCCGTCATGTCGATGTTCGTGCTTTTACGCGGTATTTTGGCTCTAGGCATTTTTTCAATAATTTAAAAAAACTAAGCAATTCACTTTAACTAAGATTCGCTTTTATCTCTATTCCATAAGATACCCGGAGTTTTTTTTGCAACTTTCATCCTCCCCGCTCCGCTGCGCCTGCCTGGCAGGCTAAACGGGGCTCATTTCTGCGACCTGATCGGTCGCGATGGCCCCTCCGGGTCCATCCTATTTATAGAGGGATGCAAAGCTCTGGGTCAGGGTAAAGCCACTTTCGTCAATGCCATAAGTGATCCCATCGATCTTGGTAGTGAAGATGTTATACATGATGATGGAGATGGCGGAAGTACCGATACC
>DATJJD010000204.1:0-56497 GCA_035492545.1 Puia sp. | reverse complement strand
AGGGGTTATACTTTCCGGCCTTTTTCAGGTCGTCCAGGTAATCCTGCGCCTGCGGGAAAAAGGTCGGGGCAACCGTGGGCTTTACTTTACTGGTAACCGCCTTGGCGCTGATGGAAGAAGACGAGCCTTCAAGTTCTAGCGTGGTATCCGATGCCTTCGCCAGTTCCTTGATAAGGTAATTATTCAACCGGGCATGGCTCGGATGAGACGTTTTGACGCGCCTCTCTTTTTTATCCCAATCGACAGGTTTAACCGAATAGTCAAGGTAAATGAAACTTGACTTTCTATCTTTGGTCACCCGTATCGCAAGGGGATATGTGCCGTCTGCTTTTTCTTCGTTGCGAAGAACGATTTTCACCGATGCCATAGCGATAGTGCTACAGCAAGTTTAGGCATTCCCTGGAGTTTTCTGCCGGATATTAATGACGGGTAAATGTATTGTTTATTGATTGTCAGTTTATTAGACTACATTAAACTATATCGAACCATATTGGTTTCCATGTTAAAAATGTTCGTCGTATAGACATGATCGTGAGATGGATTTTACTACAACAATTCTACAACATTGGCTGTATTTATCTGGTTTTATGCAGTTTAATATAAAAACATATTATCTATAAAACGCTCAATTAGAGATATTTAGGACTGAATTAAGTCCTTGATTTCATGGCTGAAAATCCTTGTGTCGGCGGTTCGATCCCGCCCCACACCACGCTAAGGGTCACAAAAAATGTGACCCTTTTTTTGTGCCCTTGAAATGCCCTGAATAACCGCCGATCAATTTCGCCCTTCTTTTTTCCCTTTTTAATTTTACTTTCGAACCGTCCGGCAATGTTGTGCCGGACCTACGTCTTATGAAAAAATTTAATTTTCGCTTCCAGACCCTGCTGCTTGCAACGGTCTTATCACTCTCCAGCATCCATTCCGCCGCACAAAAACTCATTCCACTACCCAACTTTAAGCCATCCTGGGTACAGGAATACAAGCCGTTCCGTATTGCCGGTAACCTCTACTATGTTGGAAGCTACGAGCTTTGCAGCTATCTTATCACCACCACACAAGGTCATATCCTGATCAATACCGGCCTTCCGGGGTCGGATACCATGATCCGGCGGCACGTGGAAGAGCTGGGGTTCAAGATTTCAGATGTCAGGATTTTGCTGACTAACCAGGCACACTTCGACCATGTCGGCGGATTCGCAGCCATAAAAAAAATTACTGGCGCCCAGGTAATGATCCAGGAAATGGATGCGCCCGTACTGGCCGACGGCGGTAATTCGGACTTTTTAATGGGTGGTCATGGAATGATTTTCCAACCGGTAAAAGCAGATCGGTTGCTGCACGACCGGGATACGGTAAGATTGGGGGATATGAAGATCGCCGTGCTGCACCATCCGGGTCATACCAAGGGGGCGTGCAGCTTTCTTTTCGACGTAAAGGATGAAGCACGAACGTATCGAGTACTCATTGCCAATATCCCAACGCTTCTTGACGATACAAAATTCCCGGGCATGCCCACCTATCCCCAGGTTGAAAAGGATTATGCCTACACGCTGGATGCAATGAAAAACTTGCAATTTGATCTCTGGCTTGCCGCTCACGCCAGTCAGTTCAATCTGGATAAAAAGCACAAACCGGGTGACGGCTATCACCCGGAAGCCTTCTCCGACCGCGCAGGATACAATGAGGTCATTGGCGATTGCTATCAGGACTATTTAAAAAAGCTCGGCAAGAAAGTTAGCACGCCCTGATTCAGCAAGCGTAACGATTGCCCAAAAGCACCGGTTTTCGTTGGAATAAATGTTTTGTACGTCGAATTTTTCCTATTTTTACCCCGCTTTCCGGCAGCATCCCATCCGCGGAAATGGGCAAAGCCCACCGGCGTAGTTCACGAAACATATTTTATTAACTTAACTTCTTGCCTTTATGCGGATACGGGCATACTAAAAAAGAAGGAAAGTTATGTCAACAGTCTCTCGCGGCTTGCCCGCACAGCCCCATCTCGATGTCCCCAAACAACAGGCACGCGAACTGCTAAGGCAGAGCAAAGCGAAATCAAGCGATGTACTTGATCGCATTCGGCGCCAGCATCCCAGGTTTCATACCGCCGATGACGACGCTATATCGACCCGCCTAAAGCTGAGCGATGCACAACTCGTCATAGCACGGGAATACGGATTCTCTTCCTGGACACAACTGAAGCAGCGCATCACCGGCAATACCGCGGCTCAACTAATCGATAAAGCCATTCGCGCCAATGACGCCAAAGGCGTTACGCAATTGCTGACAGCTTACCCAAACCTATTGCATGTACCTGTCTGGAGCGGCAACTGGGGGCCACCCATGAGCCACGCCGCTAACCTGGCCCTGCTTGACATGGTAAAAACCATCGCGGCATTGGGCGCACAAGATTTTCAGCATGCTTTCGACCGGGCATTGTTGCATGGAGACATTGAAACAGCCAAATGGTTGCATGAACAGGGCGCCGTTTTCACACCCGGCATCATCATGGGATCTTGCGAAACACTGAACCATCGTGGCTTTGGGTTTCTGGATGATGCCGGCATTCCATTGACGAATGAGAAGGGAGATGAATTGGCCCCGCTTGCGATGGTACTGGAAACATATAGTCGCAACCCTGACAGCAAACATGCGATTTTACAACGATTCAGGGCAAGGGGCTATCATTGGGCAGATACGCCTATGATGGCTTTTCATAGCGGCGATCTGGATCGGCTCAAAATTCTTTGGCAACAAGATCCGGAACTAATTCACCGGCGATACAGCTATGGCGAAATTTATCCTCCTGAACTGGGTTGCGCAGAGGATCTTCGGTCGGGATTGCACGGTACCCCCATTGACGGAGCCACCCTGCTGCACCTGTCGATTGATTTTGACGAACGGGAAATCTTCGACTGGTTATTAGGGCAGGGGGCAGACGTAAATGCCGCGGCGATTATCGACAAAGAAGGATTTGGCGGACATACCCCGCTATTTAATGCAATAGTAAGTGATGCCTATGTAAACGGCAGGCAGCGGGACGCTTACATGACCCACCGTCTATTGGACCTTGGAGCCGATATTCATGTGCGGGTAACCCTGAGAAAGTATCTCGATTGGCGCGAAGAGCCGGGATGGCACATCGCAAGAAATGTAACTCCGCTGGAATGGGCAGCCGACTTTCCGGAAAGAGGCTGGGTGAACCTGCAGGCTGTCAGTATGATCGAAAACCTGCGATCCCGATAATTAAGCATCATCCCGATAAATAAATTCTGTCTCCACGCTGGAGCCATCCTTATTAATTCTTTTCTTCTTATAACTTATAAATCGCTTGGGTTTCATCGCCTGTATGATCCTGGCAATTCCATTCAAAAAGAAATTAGGCCTACCCCGCGCATTCAACATACCCCGCTCTTCCTTAGAAGCATTTTCAGGCAGACGATCCCCGCTACCTTTAGAAACATCGTTTTTCATTGACCGTGTTTACAAGGTGAAAAATGACGGGGTTACGGATAAAGGCTTCCGATCCCCATTTGTTTCCATAAGGCGCTTAGCTCCTGGTCGATGCATGACAAAGACCTGGAGGGATAAAAAATCTCTGTTAGCGAACAGATAGATCCGCTAAAGAATTACTAATAGGAAGGGTTGTCGAGCCTGATGGCCGCGGTTCAATGGTTATGGTAACTGATTTCGTGCTACCGAATCTTGGGAATTTGGCAACACATGTTACTAGGTTTGGCAGTTAATCAGGAAGGATATTGGTTGCCTGGCGGCAATGTTGCACTTTATCGTAACGGTCTATTCGGTGGATATCGGAATAGGCATCAAAAATAGAAATATTTTTAAATTATCAAAAAAGAATTGTCCTTTTCTTTCCCCTGTTAGGGATTTTGCAAAAAATGCCCTCCTCATAAATTCTCCCCCAAAAACGCAAACAGCTTCTTCCGGATATATTCCGCATCAAACATCTCTCCATAATGAGGCGCGTTGGGCACGATGATCAATTCATTTTTGACACCGGCCAGGGTGAGCCAGGAGTGCAGGACCCTGGATTGAGTATTCGGAACAGACTCATCTTTTTCACCCTGAACGATAAGGAAGGGCGGATCGTTCTTATCCACGTAGGTCACCGGGCTGGCCCTTTTCGCCAGATCCGGCCTTTCTACCGGTAAGGCCCCCAGCAGGATGGATACCGGGTTGCGGGCATTATTCACCGCCGTATCAGGATTGGAAGCCAGCATAACAAAATCAGAGGGCCCGTAAAAATCAAGGGCACATTTTATCCGGAAATGGGGCGGGGTAGCAGAGGGATAAAATTCCTTTACCGCATTATTATTCGACAACGCCAACAGAGATGCCAGATGCCCACCGGCAGAGAAGCCGATAACGGCAATCCTGTTCCTATCGATCTTATACTGGTCCGCATGCTGGTAAAGGAATTCCAATGCCTGGTTACAATCCTGTATCTGCGCCGGGAATACGGCATCGGTGCTATACCGGTAGTTGATGGAAGCGAGTGCATAGCCATTTTCCAGAAATCCCTTCACCGTGTTTTTCATGTATCCCATGTCGGCATACTTGTCGTTCACCATCCAGGCGCCGCCATGGATCCAGACAACCAACGGCGTCTTGTTGTCCGCCTTTTCCGGAAGATAAATATCCAACTGGTGTTTTTGTAACGTATCCCCGGCATAGGGGATGTCCCCATATACCGTCGTCTTCTCCGGGAAAAGATTTCGTACGCGGGAGGGTGCTTGCCCCTTACCTTCCAGGATGAGGCCAAAAAAAAATAGTAGTGTCGCCGCTCTCTGGAGAATCATCGTCCTCTTCATATAGATAAGTTTTTAAAATAAAAAGCAGGAATAAAGATAATGATCCCCAGGAAAGATCGCATAAAAAACCCGGGCGGACCATACGGTTCGCCCGGGAAAAATATTCAGAAAGCTGTTTGCCTGTTTTTAATGGGTCACTACCAATTTTACCTGTTCCGGCTTCAGTCCGTCGAACCACTGTAAGATATACATGCCATCGGGGATAGATCGGAAATTATCGAGGGAGATGGTGTTCTGACCGGCGTTGGCCTGGTATTGCTGTTGCCAGATGATACTGCCTTTCAAGTCGAATAACCGAAGGCTGACAGCACTCTGCGCCGACAAAACAAAACTTACCGTGGCAGTCCCCCTGGTGGGATTGGGATAGACGGAGAACTTGCCCGCCAGACCGCCAAGCCGCACGGAGACAATCTTACTGTATATCGACTCGCCGGAGGCTTCCACTTCTTTGATACGATAATACCAGACGGCGCCTCCTGTGAGAGGACTATTATCGGAGAACTCGTAATTGTTGCCGTTGGTGGAGGTCAATTTACGGGGCACATGGCCAATGGCCGTGAAGTTAATACCATCCAGGCTTTTCTCTACAAGATATTCCTGGGTATTGACCTCCTGCGATATTACCCAGTTGACAGCCACCTGGCCATTCTCCTGCTGAGCGGTGACATCCAAAAAGGTTGCTGATAACACGACACAGGTAAGAGGGAATGTTGGCAACTGAGTTTGAGTGGTGGTCGAGGAAAGAATACCTGCAACGCCGGCTGTCGCACCATAGCTATTGGTATTGCCGCTGGTGGTACCGTTACTGCCGCCAGCGACGGTACTGGTCGCGCTCAACGTTGTATTGGAATAGATGATCCCACCGCCGCCGCCACCGCCGGGCCCGTGCGCCGGGCCCGTGGGTCCGCCTGCCAGCTCGTTACTGCCGCCGTTGCCGCCTTTGGCGCTGACGGTGACATTGGTGAGTGTGCCGGTATTGGAATAGATAAGGATACTGCCTCCTGCTCCACCGCCGCCCGTACCGTCATTGACGACTGAACTATTGGCGGTTATACCGTTGGATTTGATGTTACCGGGGCCGACGATCGAATTGGCGACAAGGATAATGATACCACCACCTGAGGCGCCGCTGCTGGCAAAACCACTGCCAGGAGTACCGGTGCCATTGTTGGTCGTCCCCGCACCGCCGCCGCCGCCCATCACCAGACGGGAAGGAGAAGCCTGTGCAAATACTGCGCCCGGTTTGCCTCCACTGGGAGTAGCAGAACTCCATGCATTACCGCCGTTACCGCCGGTGCCGCCATTCCCGCCACCACCGCCACCGGTATTCTCATCATTATTATTGGCGGGGTTTCCGTCTGTACCGCCGCCGCCGGCATTTCCCGGAGCCCCTCTTCCATAACTCCCGTTAGGATATCCTTCTGTGCCGGATACATCCAAAAAGGCATTATTATGATTCAGATATTTCGGTGTGCCGGCGATGCCCTCACCTTTGCTTCCATTGGCATTGGAGACGGATGTGGTGATATAATCGGAGCTGGATCCCGACCCGGCGCCGTTGAAGGACCTTCCGCCGCCGCCGCGAAAACCTAATCCGGATGCATCGACCGACTGTGAATTTAAAAGTATTTTGTTTACAGCATACAACACGAGGACGCCACCGGAAACTCCATCCCAGCGGGGAGGAGAGATGGTATTACCCAATTGTATGTTATAATAAGCGGGAACCCGTATGATCTGGTAAGTATACTGCCCGTCCGTTCCGAACGGAGTATTTTGATAACTGTTCACCAAACCCGAAGCCAGGTTCAGCGTACCACCCGTCAACGCAACGCTGTTGGTGGCCATCACATATTCCATATTACCTGCCTGCAGGTTGCTGTTATTCAGGTATCCGCTGCCGTTACCAGCATTTCCGCCATAATTGCTGTTGTTCGTAGACTTGATCTGCGCCCCCTGCATCTGGATGATCAATAGTACATCTCCTGATGCGATAGGCGTACTGCCATAGCTGGCGGCGCCTAGCACAATGGAAGTGCTGCCGGAAGACAGACTGGCCTGGCTGGCCGGAAAATAAGTATTGGGATAGGTGCTGATAGAGGAAGTTACTGTGGGGGGACAGCTTTGAGCTATTACCGTTCTCCCGTAGAGAGAGAAGATAGCCGCCAGAATGTGCAGGGATAAGTATCTCCTGACTTTAAAGGCTGGGTAAAACTGTTTCATAAAGGGACGAATTAAGGGTAACGGATCGGGTTTGTAACAATCTATAATAGCCAATTAGGGACCAAGTATTAACGTAATGTTAATCAATCTAGTACAAAAAAGTAAATCCCTGAGGCTTCTCACTGCAGGAACAAAATTCCGGTTTTGGGAAAACAAGACAAGATGTGGAAAATCTTAATGTAACTGGAAATGCAGGCTGACGCCGCCATTATAAGCCAGGCCATATTCGCTTACCCGTTGTTGATCGGAGGGCTTTTTGAGTTTTATGAAATGATTGTAAGCGCCATGCCGGTTATCATAATAACCCAGCCTCCACTGGGAGTTGAAGTCCATGTCGAAACCCAGGCCGCCAAATAATCCCAGCTGCCAGCTCCGATAGCTAAGGGGGAACCAGAAAACTCTTGCAGCCGGCTCCACAAAAAGTCCGGCCCTGCGCAGCGATAATTGCCTGTTATACTGGGTAGCCAGTTCCCTGTAATCTGCCGGCATATCTCCGTTGAGGGTAATAATGTCCCGGTGATAACCGGCGCCAATGCCGGCGAGTAAAAGGAACTGCCTGGTTTTTATTATGGCTTCATAGAGACCGGCCAGAAGATTAAAAGAAGAAAGGTTTTTGCCGGAAATAATGGTCGATAGCTTTAAGCTATACATTAATCTGGATGCGACAGGAATAGCAGCAATTTCGAGGTTTAGACTGGCGGGAACATGCGGCTCGGCAGGATAACCATATTTCGCCATCCAGCGGTTCATATGGGGGTCATTGGCATGCGTGAAGCTGATACTGCTATTGATTAACAGGGAGAACGCAGAATCCTTCGGGGTCTGTGAAAAAACAGCCGCCGGAATCAGCAAAAAAAAGACAAAAATAAGCCGTTGCAGCTTCATCCCTAAAGTTACTCAAAATCAAAGAACCTGTCTGTTTTTTAACAAGTAATTCCCCGGCCTACTTACGAGAGAACCAGCTCCTTCTTTTCTTTCAGTTCTTTTTTTGTCATATTAAATAAAATGCTATGCCGGTTGTTCACCCGTTGTACCAGGTGGACATGGGCAATAAAGCCCTCTACGATCTGGATCTTATCGCTGGGTGTTACTACCAGCAGCTGAAGATGTAATTGTTTGCAAAGCTCCATTAGATAGGTGGCTTTTTCTTCGTCCTGGTTGCTAAAGCTCTCGTCCACTGCAATAAAGCGGAGGCTTTTTGAATTGCGGCCCTCCCGGGTAATGCCGAACTGGTAGGCAATGGCGCTGCAAAGGATCGTATAGGTCAGCTGTGCTTTTTCTCCTCCTGACAGCTGTCCCATTTGCCGGTAGGTTTTTTTAAGCTCATCTGTCTCGCGGAATTTTTCATCAGCCCAGAACTCGAACCAATTGCGGACATCCAGAACACGGCTTCGGTAGGATTCGTTTTCGTCCAGGCTGTCGATAAAGACCTGGACATTTTGTTTAAAGTGGAGGGCCTTGTCTTCGAAGCTGTCCTGTTGCCAGTCGGCAGCCTGGGGAAGGGCGTTGAGCAGCCTGGACCTGAACTCCTTGATGACCGTGTCTGTAACGGGCCGTATGCCCAACTGAATATAAGTATCCGGCAGCCGGTTGAAATTAATACCGCTCAAAGACTGATTGAGGGTGGAAATACTATTTTTTATTTTTCTTTCCCAGCTTTCCAGCTCTTCGTTCAGGACGCCCATTTTTATAACGGCAGTATCGTGCAGCAGGCGTTCGAAATCTTTCTTGTAGCGGGGCAGGTTCTCCGTTTCCAGCTTCCCCAGCCATTCCAGGTATTCGCCAGCATATTCCCTTTCTGACGGCAGCTGCTGGGTGTCGGCAGCCCAGTCGGTGAAGCGTTGTAATATTTCCAGCGGAGGATTCTTTATTTTATTGATGGCGCGATCCAGCTCACGTCCTTCTTTGGCCGCCGCCTCCTCGTATTGCCTGACGGAGAGCTCTGCTGTTTCCGTCAGCTGATTATAAAGGGGATCGACCCTGTCCAGCGAAAGAGAAGATTCCGTGAACAAGGCGCCATGTTTCTGCTGGAATTGTAATAAAGTATCCTTGTCCTCTTCTGTGAGATGTTTGACAAAGCCGGAGAGGTCCTGGCGTTCTTTTTCCCGGAGCTGCAGGTCAAACTCGATCAGCGTGGCTTTTTTCATGAGCTCGTCTTTTTCTTTTTGCCGGCTGTCGAGCTGTTCGCGGATCCCGTCCAGTTGTTGTGTCAGGGCCTTGAGCTGGTCGCTGCCCTTTTTTAATTTGGCGGCCTGTTCTTCTGCATGATGAATATCCTGCCGTATGGCGGCGACATGGATGTTCCGGAAGCCGGCGTGGTCACGGATGTTTTTTACGGCGAAGACCTGCTCCTGCAGACGGCTGTTCCGTTGGGTGGCCCGCTGCAGCGCCTCTCCGGCCTGCTCTTGTTCTCCCAGCAACCGCGATCGTCTTTGTTGCAGCGCCTCCTTCTTCTTCTCGTTATTCCACCCCATCACGTATTGACTGGCATCATTCCGCCAGGGCCGGTCATCTTTTTCGTGCCGGTCCTTGTTTTTTATAAGTCCCTGTATCGTGATGGCCTTATCATAACGCTCCAGCGACTTCTCATTGTCAACGCAGCTGAAATTGTATTGTTGAATGACCTGCTGACTTACCCAGCCGCTGAGGGGATGTTCGGCGTGAAACTCCAGCTTTTGCCATACAGTCCCCTCATCCGCATGCTGCCGGAGGGCGATGTCTTTTACCAGGTTGTAAACAAGGCGGTCCTTCAGGTTGGTGGTATTGACATATTTGCTCACCCTTTTATAATACTTGTCGGGCACCAGCAGCCGGCGGGCCAGGGGATTCAACAGTTTTTCCAGGGCAGGCTGCCAGTCCATGGCGTCGTTCCTGATTTGCATCAGCTCTCCTGCAAAAGGCAGATCCTGATCGTCCAGCTTCAGCTCATGACAGAGGTCCCGCCGAAGGCTGATCAGGTTGGCCGGTATATTGTTTTTGCTTTGCAGCAGCACATTCAGTTCGCCCTCGATCCTTTTCTTTTCTTCCCCGGCTTTCTTCTGACGATCCTGGGCCTCGTACAGGTCCTCGTTATTATTGCGGATCTCTGTGGCGAGTCTCTTGTCGGCCTTGTCGGCTTCTTTTTTAATGCGCTGGTAACCGGCTTCTTCCATTGGAATGGTTTCTTCCAGGTGAAGAAGGACGCACCAGTCCGTAAATTTTTTCAGCAGGGCTTCTGCTTCTTTGACCTGTTCTTCCAGGAGCTCCTTGTCTTTCTGCAGTTGCTGCAGCCGTTGCCCGGCCTTATTCTGTTCCAGCTGATTGAGAGTTAGCCGCTCCTCTTCCCGCAGGGCGTCTATTTTTTGTTTGGCTGCAGCTGATTGCTGCTGCAGCATGGTGGCCTCTTTTTCCAGGATCAGGACATATTCATCCAGCAAATGGTATTTTGTATAGTTCTTCCAGATCTTAGCAGTATCTACTTCGTGCCGGGACTGTCTGCCCAGATCGGACTGTTCTTTAAAGGCTGAAAAGTGTTTTTCCAGCGGCCGGAGCAAACGGATCTGTTCTTCCGACTTTTCGATGTTCCGCTGGGCGTCGATCAGCGTGAAAAGATGTTTTTTCAACTCCTGGAACTCCTGCTCCATATTCCGGGGCTCCAGCATATTGGTACGGATGAATTCATTGAGTTCACCCAGGACCTTGATCCCCATCGTCTGATTAAAGAGGCTGAGCGCCTGCATGCTTTGCATACCCAGCACTTCTACCATACGCTGCGCATAGCGGCTGGCGGCGTCGAACCATTCCACTTGTTTGCGGCTCCCCTTGTTATATTGCTGGTCGATCCTTTTGCGCCAGTTGCCGCCCAGGTCGAAAGGTTTGAAGTCATCTTCAATATGCAGGGGTTTATGTGCGATGGCAAAGATCCGTTTCATATCCCCCCCGCTGAAATAGCGGACCTGGAATAGGGTGACAAACTGATCGGCCTCATTGGCGAAATGCGCCAGGAGAATACTGTAAGCCTGTTCTTTATTTTCCCGCAGGTACAGCGTTTTGCTGCCTTGCCCGTTCTCCGTGTGTACGTTGCCATAACCTCCCATCACGTACGTTTCTTCGGTCCGGTCTCCCTTTTTCTCACTTCCCGAAGACTGATTGTAGAAGCGGTGTTTTTTCTCCGGTACGATCAGGGTGAGCAGGGCGTCTACAAACGTGGTCTTCCCGCTGCCATTCGCTCCCGTCAGCAGAGAGGTTTCGCCGCCAGGAACGATCTTCCACACATGTTCGTCAAAGGTGCCCCAGTTGAAGATCTCCATGTATTGCAAACGGAACCCGGATTTGTTTTCATCGGTACTAAATACGCCCAGTTGCATGTTCGGTAAGTTGTTGTTTGAAGTTTTCCAAAATCTCGTTGTCCACCCTTGCTTTGATGATTTTTTTGATGCGAAATTTTTGTTCGTCGGACACATCGTGGTTTTCTACTCTTTCCAGGAAATCCAGCTCTTCTACCCGGTCGATCAGCCGGTCCAGGTCCCGGATGAATTTTACCCGGCTGGGGTTTTCTTTAAAGAAGAGTTCTGCATACTCTTTTATTTCCCGCCTTTTTTTAATCAGCTCCCGGGCCCCGGCCTCGCCTACTTCAAACTCGGCCATCATGTCCCGCAGCAGGACGAGTAAGATGCTTTCTTCATAACCCAATTGTATCCGGCGGACCCAGCCGGCGACATTTTCCTCTTCATCCAGCCGGGCCTGTTCCAGATAGGCATACCCATCGTCTTTTTCCAGGACGAGGATCAGCCCCAGCTGCTGGAGGAACCGGGTAAGCTCCGCCTGGTAAGTCAGCAGCTGCTCCCATGAGCTCTTTTCAAGATATTCCACCGGTCCCTTCAGCAGTTTGATAAAGACGGGGGTATACGGTAAGATGGAAGTTTTTTCTGTTGTCATTTTGAGCAATTACTTATTATAATGTTTGTTCCCGCCTGCGGGCTACGTGAATCGACGACCCGCACCCTGCTATCCGCTCCGGCCGCTACCGGCTGAACAGCAGATAGGGCACTTCGATGAACTGTGTTTTTTCTGCATTGAGGGGGATCAGTTCGGTGATCTCCTGCATAAACTGCACACGGGATGCTTTTTCCCGGAGAAAGCTGAAATAGCTTATAACTTCCGCAACCCCGTTGTCAAGAGGGGCCGTTTCTATGACTTCCGACAAGGTAGCCGTCGTTTTTTCCACCAGCGCCTGTTCGACTTTCTGCCAGAGTCGCTTCTTGTCGATATGGGTGGCATTGAGGAGGCGGCCAAATCGTTCCAGGTCTTCGATCTTCTCCAGGGCATTGGCAGGCTGTTTAATAACCGGACTGCCTTGTCTTTCCACCAGGTTGAGCTTCCGCTCCAGGTTCATACGAATGGGAGTGTAAGTGGCCACCATCAGCCCGCAGGGTGGTGCCTCTTCTTCCATGAACTGGAAGACCAGCTCTTTGATGCTGCCGATCTGTTGCCGTAGGCGCCGGTGTCGCGCTATTTCCTTTTCTGTGATGATGCGGCTCAGCTTCTCGGCCATTTTATCATTGGCCTCATAGACACTACGTCCCTGTTGCAGCAGCAGGGACTTGATATTCTGAACAAAATCCCCGTCACTCTCAATACTTCTGTCCTGTAACAGCTGCATCAACTGATCTGTGAGGACCCTCCATTCCTCTTGTCCGGCCCGGGAAACGAGAAAGTCCCAGAAAGCATAAAAGCTTTTACCCTGGTCACTCTGCCGGAGGGCATCATACGCTTCGAAGGCGTATCCTACGATGGCCCCCTTATTGATCTCCGCCCGGGTATGTTGTTCCACTATATGGCGATGAATATATTTAAAGTTGTCTTCTACTTCCCGGAAGTCGCTCAGCAGCTCATGGCTTAGCCGGGTGAACCATTCCAGTCTTTCCCGTAACTGTGCATTGGTGTAGATCTCCGGCTGGAAACCCATTTCGATTTTTTTAATCTCTTTGTCGATCTCCGCCTTGCGGTTCTTCAGCTCTTCCAGGCGTTTGACAGCGTCGTCTTCCGTATATTCCACCATTTCACGCAGCGTCTGAAAAAGAAAACGGAAACGGCTTTCCGTTCCCACGAATTGTTTTTTCTCAAGACTTTGAAGCCATTGGAATAATTTTTCAGAGTAGGCGCTCAGCTGATATTGAGTTACGGCCTCCGAGTCGGGAAAGTCCTGAAGGAGTCGTTTTTGCACCCAATTGAGGAGATATTTACGGGCGCGGCTTTCTTCGTCCTCTCCGAATTCTATGCGGGCTTCTTCCAGGTCTTCCACCTCTTCGGAGTGATTGCGCAGTTCTTCCGCCAGCAGGTTGATCAGCCCTGGTTCGGGCAGCGTAAGTTTATTTTCTGTCTTGAAGGCTTTGAACAGGAAGGGTATCACCCATTGAGCATTCCGCATACGAATGATCTGTACGGAGGGGGCGGATTCGAATAAATAGGATATTTCCGGTGACGGCATCAGCGACATTCGTTAAAAGGCTGAAATTATCAATTCATTGCCTATAATCCCTATAAAAATCGGGGTTGGGGATAAAAGGAGAAAGGGTGTTGAAAAAAAGGAAAAAACGCTTTTAAATATAGTCGGGAATTAGTAGGTTGGCGCTTAATATGGAATATCGTATAGCAAAAGGCTGGCGCATCTTTGTGATCATCTTCTGCGTTGTTTTTCTTATAGTGGGCATTGCTTTCCTTGTCCACTCCTTTACAGAACCCAGGGCGGGTTCTAAAATCCTTTTTGTGATCTTTGGACTTGTCTTTATACCGATAAGCATTTTAATGTACCTGGATGCCGTGAAAACCCGGCTGGTGATCGACGAATATTCCCTCACAATGGTACGGGCTTTTACATCCCGGACCCTTCTGTTGAATGATATCGCAGGCTATCGGAAAGGGGATAAGAATATGCTGTACCTCATTCCGAAAAGTGAAAATGGTAAACGCCTGCTACTTTCCAATTATTATTATTGGGGGGATAAAGCAGCGTTTATGGGGTGGCTGACGGAAAAACTACCGGATGTGGATGTGGTGCAATTGGAAGAGGAAACCCGCAACCTGCTGGGAAACGACCAGTTCGGGCTAACCCGGGAAGACCGGGAGGACAACTTGAAGAAGGCCCGGCAGGTGGCAAAGGGGGTCAATATAGCGGCCACCGGGCTGGCGCTCTGGTCTTTTGCCTATCCCAGGCCTTATCAATATGTTGCTATCCTATTGTTGGCGGCGCCCTGG
Organism: Puia sp.; assembly: GCA_035492545.1. GTDB lineage: Bacteria > Bacteroidota > Bacteroidia > Chitinophagales > Chitinophagaceae > Puia. The sequence goes on along the minus strand of DATJJD010000204.1, from coordinate 42,206 downwards.
GTGGGAATTGCCCTTACCTGGTATTTTAAGGGCCTGATGCGTTTCGATACGAAAAAATCGAGCCCTTATCCTTCTGTAACAGCACTCATCTTTGTTTCTGCCGGATGTCTTTTACTAAGGGCGATGCTGGATTTCGACCTTTATGATCATAAGATGATCTGGCTGCCGGTGATTTCCCTGGCGGGCATACTGAGCTTCTTATGTTTTATGGTTTGCAGGAAGGCGCTTACAGAAGGACAAAATAAGATGACGGCCCCTGTTTTTATGTTTATCGTGTCCTTTATCTATACCTATGGGGCCCTGGTGATGACAAATTGTTATCATGACAGGTCCGTATCGCAGGTGTTCCGGGTAGAGATTAAAGACAAAAGCATCCACACAGGCAAAACCACGACCTATTATCTCCGGCTGGCCCCCTGGGGCCGGTTCCCGGAAGAGGAGGATGTCTCGGTACCGAAGAGGTTATATGAGGCCACACAGACCGGTGACAAGGTATATGTTTATCTGAAAAAGGGAACCTGGAATATTCCCTGGTACTGGGTAACCAATTAGAGCGGCCGGCATTTTACCAGGTACTGATCCCACTCATCTCCAAATAATAACTCGGTATGCCATCCCTCCGACAAAGCGACTTCTCCAAGGGTTTTCCGGTCGATGAACAACCATTTAAACCAATCTGACTGCTGCCGGCGGTATTCGTATTGATACAGGATCTCCCCATAATAATCCGGCATGTCCGGGATCTTGCCATTATACAGATAGGTGATGTCGGAAGAATCGAAGATCAGCTGCCCTCCGGGGCGGAGCAGGCTCCTGGCTTTTGCCAGGAATTTCCGGAGTCCGTCCAGGGTGCCCGCCAGTCCAATGCCATTCATCAATAGCAGCAGGGTGTCGAAAGATCCATCCCCGGTGGCATTCAACGTGAAAATATCCTGGCAGAGGATCTTTTTCACGCCCCGTCTTTCCATAACATCCGCCGCCTTTGGCGAAATATCCAGGGCTGTAATATCCAGCCCCATTTGCTGTAATACCAGGGCATGGCTTCCTGCGCCCGCTCCGATATCCAGGACCCTACCCCTGCATTGCTGCAGGGCGACCCATTCCAACTCGGGCATATCTTCTGCTTTCCGGAAATAGACATCCACCGGCATTTCTTCCCTGGGTCCATATTTATTATTGACCCATAGTTTACCGGTGAACGTCTTGTGAAAATAAGCTGACAGCGCTTCGCCCAGCACATCCTTCATGTTGGTGGATTATTCCGGTTTCTTCAGGTTAGCCCTTCTTTTTAATTCAGCGATCGGCATATCGGTCTGCCGCCCTATCGGCTTTCCATCCCGGTAGGTAATGACTTTCAGCATGGACGCATCTTTAGGGATAGACAAAGGACCCGTATACTTCGGATAAAAATTATCAGGATTGGAATTATCGAAACTATAATAGATATCCAGCCCTTCTACTTCTGTGGACAGCGCGACGGAAATAGAGTCATTGGCTGTATCATCTTTTTGCGATACAAAGATGGGGTCGAACATAGAGCGGGCATATTTTATCTGTTCTATATCCATCCTGGCAAATTGGACCTCCGTTCTGCGGGCAAAACTGTTCCAATCCTTTTTGGACTTAGGCGACCACAGGCATTCTGCAACAGCAAGACTGCGGGGCCATATCATATATTGCAGATGCCGGGTATTGTATACCTGTTCGGTCCAGAGATTGGCCTGTCCGCCCTTGATCAGTTTGGGGTCCACACTATCGGGAACGGGTTCAAAAGAGTAGGCTGTTTTCAATCTCAGCGTGGCATATACGGGAGGTTCCAGGATAGCATCCCCCTGCATATAATCCAGGTATACAAAAGTGGTGGGGCTCATGACAACCTGGTGGCCTAGTTTTGCCGCGGCTATTCCCCCTTTTATACCCCGCCAGCTCATGACAGCGGCATTCGGCGCCAACCCTCCTTCTAATATTTCATCCCAGCCGATCACTTTTTTCCCCTTGGACTCTATGATCTTTTCGACACGTTTTTCAAAATAACTTTGCACTTCCTCCATGTTCTTCAATTTCTCTTTCTGCATCAGCTGTTTGACAGCATCGCTCTTCTCCCAGTAGTTTTTAGCACACTCGTCTCCACCGACATGGATATAACCGAAAGGGAAAAGTTGGGCCACTTCTGTGAATATCTTATCCAGGAAGGGGTATATCTTTTCATTGGCGGGACAGAGCGTATTGTCTGCCAGGGCGATGGGGCCGGGCCAGTCCATAAACTTTTCCCCGGAGATAACCCTGTATTTTTCGGCGCCCTCCGTACAGGACAACTCTGGATAGGAGACGATGGCCGCCATGCTATGACCCGGCACATCTACTTCCGGGAGAATATCGACGAAGCGGTCCTTTGCATATTGCACCAGTTCCCTGATATCGTCCTGGGTATAGAATCCCCCGTTATCACGGGGCTCCTCGGGGCCGGGTGCGGAGAAGGTTCCAAAAGTACCTACCCGGTGTACGCTCCAGGCGCCGACTTCCGTCAATCGGGGCAAGCTTTTTATCTGAATCCTCCACCCCTCGTCATCGGTCAGGTGAAAATGGAGCAGGTTGTATTTGTATTTTACCATTTCATCGATGAAACTCTTCACTTCTGCTTTGGTAAAAAAGTGACGGGAGACATCGAACATCAGCCCTCTCCATCCAAACCGGGGATAATCCGTAATGGTTACACAAGGGGCCTGCCAGTTGACGGATGTTACTTTTTCATGGCTTTCGATCTCTTTGGGCAGAAGCTGTAACAGCGTCTGGATGCCATAAAAAAGACCCGCTGGCTGATTGGCCCGGATCACTATATTTTTAGTGGTAACAGCAAGGTGGTATCCCTCCGCGCCCAGTTCGTTATCCGGCGTTTTGTTCAGTTCAAGCCGGATGGCGGCGGTTCCCGTCATTTGTTTAGTGACCGTCACGTTATAACCGGTGGGAATGCTGAGGTGTGTGGTGAGATCTGTAAGGGCCTGTGCCAGGGGCTTTTGATCCGGCGCTTCGATAAGGATCGATGCAGGCAATACAAAATGCCCGGAGTTTACCTGCAGGCTCACGGGTTCGGGGATCAGGGCAATCGGCGCGGCGGGATCCTGTGCAAAGGCCTGTGTCAGGACGAAAGAGATCAAAAAGGCAAGGAATATCTTCTTCATAGCGTTTACAGCTTAGTTTTTAAAATGGTTCAAGGCTGTGTAAAACAGAGTCGGCTTTCTTGAGAAATTGTAACCTGTTTTTGGAGGCTTTTTTTTGAATATATGAATATAGGACAAAGGGCTAATAAATTTCTAAAATAACGAGGTCGGTGGAGTTGAATGCCAGCAGATCTCCCGCTTTTTTGTTCTCCAGCGCCCGGGCCAGCGGTGCCTGGGGAGAAAGAAAATAAACGGTCTGGCCATCAACCACCTGTCTGCCCAGCCCTGCTGCAATGAAAAAGGACAGGCCCTGACAGCTGACAAAGGCGCCGGCAGCGGGGGTCGGATAGAGGGTTTCTATGGATATGGCATGCAGGTTAGCCAGCTCCTTGGTTTGTTCCGCCGATTGGCGGGCCAGCATATCCTTTTGTAAATGCCCCATGGCACGGCCGGTTTCGTATTTGTCTCCCGCAGAGCTTTTTTCTTCCTGGTTGGCGGCCTGCTGCACCTGTTCGATCGCCTCTTTGGCAGCCGCTATCCGCTGCCCGATCAGGGAGAGGCCGAATTGTTTAAGCCTGTTTTTAAAATGTATTTTTTCGGACGGGCTCATAGATCAGGATTTGTGAAACACCGCCACCTTTAGCACCACTTTTTTTACCAGCTCGGGCTGATGGTTGAAGACCTCGGGCTGATGAATATCCGAAGGGAAAAAGATAATAAACTGACCGGCCCGAAGGGTGAGATAATTGATCTCTTCTTCCGGTAAAGAATAGAAGGCGACATCGTTTTCCGGGTTATAGGCAACGGTAGGCTCCCGCTGGTCCAGGGGGGCGTAGCCGAATTTTTCCGTACCGGAGACGACGATCTGGATATCCGTATACTCCTGGTGGCATTCCGGATCACATTCCGATGGAGGTTTGGTCGTGAATTCGTTTACGATAGCAAATACATTATCGCCGTCCACTTCATATTTGCCGGGCTCCAGGGAAGAGAAATCGGTCGTCAGGGCATAGTTGATCGCTTTAGCAAAGTTCGGGCTCATTATTTTATACCAATGCAAATTGGACAGGGTGGCCGTAATCATATTCCGGTATTTGTCCAAAAATAAGGATATTTAAAAAGCCCCCATAGAAATGGAGGCTTTTACTATTAACACCTTATGTAACTCAGATACTGTTGTATCTTTTAGTTGAATATTCTTAAGAACGGCTGATCAGCAGTTTGCTGCTTTCACAGGCGCCGTCTGCGGTCGAGACGGAAAGGATATAAAGACCGGCTGCATACTGCTGCAGCGGGATGGATATCGCGGCCCCATTACCCGTTATTCCCTTTTTTTCCTGCAGGACCTGCCCGGCCTGGTTGATCAGTCGGACAGTGACAGATACGCCAGCAGTCTCTCCCAACGCAACATTTACATAATCGTGAGCAGGATTAGGGAAAAAACTGGTTTTTGTTATCAGGGCGCTGCGTTGTACTTTGATCTCCGAATAGTCATAATGACCGTCCAGGTCAACTATTTTTAAACGATAGTAGTTAACACCCGCTAAAGGACTCCTATCCGTAAAGGAATAATTGGTTTCAATGGAAGAATTTCCTTTTGCGGGTACCGATCCGATGGTATTCCACGTACTGCCGTTCTGGCTGCGTTCGATCTCAAAATGACTGAAATTAACTTCTTGCTGCGTGTTCCAGCTATCGGTGATCGTTTGATCATTATTCCATCTGGCCGTGAAATCAGCCAGTACCACTGGCAGGAGGTTGACGGGGACCGTACCTGCCGTGCTCAGGCTGGCGGGGCCATATACATAAGAGCCGGCACAGGCATGGGGATATCCGCTTCCGCAATTTATGGTGCTGTTGGCCGTGGAATAAGATGCTGCTCCACCGCCGCCGTTTCCATTATTATTATACGTAGTATAATTGGCCCAGTTGATGTAAGCGTTATTGGTGTTCCCCAGCTCAATGGCGGAGTTCTTGTAAATATCGACCGTGGGACCATTGACAAAAAGGCTGGCTCCACTGGTCTGCGACCCGTTGCCGATCACGATCTTACTCGACTTGCTTAAAGTCAGGTCGGTACTGCTGCCGCCCGTCGATACCATGGAGGTATTATCGTATAAGTCGATCGTACTACCGCTGAGATCAACCTGGAAGCTTGTCTGGATAGACGATGTATTGTTAAAAGTGAATACCGCATTGGTGAGGGAGAGTGGCGCATTGACCACTATGCTGCCGGTTCCGTAGACCTGGAAATTAGTCCCGTCAAAACTGGTCGTAACCGGACTTCCTCCGGTATATTGAATATTCAGGGTCTTACTGGTCATGGATACCGTCCCACCCTGAAAACTACAGTTCTGACAGGTGAAGGAGCCATCCATCGTAAGGGTTACTCCCGTGGAAATAATAATTTTACAATCGGCGCAGGTGCTGGGGAGTTTGGCAGACCAGTTGCTGTTGGAAGTAATTTTATACGTGGTTTGTCCTTGGACTGAACCGAAGAAGACAAAACTTGAAAGGGTTATCAGAAGGGTTAAGATCGTTTTCATACTACTCAATTTTCAGGTACTTGGGATTTGTTCGTTACCGGAACAAATGCCAAGCAAGTGCCATACTTTTTAGTAGTTGAAAATCAATAAGTTCCCGCCAGCCCGATTGTGAGAAGAACTCCAATATCAGGACAATAGTCTTATTTTGGGATATTTTCCCGCGACTGTTCCTCGGGTTTTTTTGCCGCCAGCTCGCTGATTAATTCAGCGATAAGGGAGGTCCAGCCCGTTTGATGGCTGGCTCCGAGGCCATGGCAGGTATCTCCGTGGAAGTATTCGTAGAATAGCAGCAGGTGATCATTTCCCGGGCGCTGATAGAACCAGTTGTATTTTCCATGCAGGGGGCGTTTGCCGGTTGCATCTTTCCCAAAAAGGCTTACTACCCGGGCGGTCAGCTCATCCGCGACTTGCTGAAGGTTAAGCCGGTTGCCGGAGCCGACGGGATATTCCACCAGCAGACCATCTCCATAAAATTTTCCGAATTGGCGAATCGACTGGATGATCAGATAGTTGATGGGGATCCACACGGGACCTCTCCAGTTAGAGTTACCTCCGAAAAAATCCGACGTGGAGTCGCCCGGATCATATTTGATATGGTAGTCTACGCCGCCGATGTTAATCGTATAAGGATTTTGTTCGTGGTATTTTGACAGGGCCCGGATCCCGCCGGAAGAAAGGAATTCACTTTCATTCAACAGGCGTTCCAGCAGATACACCACTCTTTTCTGGGGGACAAGAGATAAGAGGGTTTGCTCTCCGTCGCTGTGCTCTTCGTTCGGCCAATAACGTTTGTTCTTCAGCCGGTAGGTTTCAAACCAGGTTATGCGTTTCTTGAAATCGGCGAGTTTATGCAGGGTCTTTTTTTCAATGATAGAGACAGCAAACAGGGTTGTCAGCCCCACGATGGATTGTATCCGTAATTGTACCGGAGATCCTCCGACAGAAAGCGTATCGTAGAAGAATTTGTCTTCTTCGTTCCACATCCCTTGCTCGTTGAGGGCCTCCGCGATCAGCACAAAATGTTCGAAAAATTTGGTTGCCGTATCTTCAAAGGATTCGTCTTTCATGGCAATCTCCAGGGCCATATCCATCATATTGAGGGCATACATGCCCATCCAGCTGGTGCCATCGGCCTGTTCCAGCTGCATGTCATTGGAGAGCTGGTGGCTCCGGTTGAAAACACCGATATTGTCCAGACCCAGAAAGCCTCCTTCGAACATATTATTCCCGTTGGCGTCTTTCCGGTTGATCCACCAGGTAAAATTGATCAGTAATTTGAAAAAGATCTTTTTTAGAAATACGACATCGCCTTTACCCGTGCGGTCTTTTTCTATCCTGTATACCTGCAGGGCCGCCCAGGCCTGTACGGGCGGGTTTACATCACTGAAGTTCCATTCGTAAGCCGGTATCTGGCCATCCGGCTTCATATACCATTCCCGCATGATGAGCATCAGCTGGTGTTTGGCGAATACCGGGTCAACCAATGCCATGGAGATGCTCTGAAAAGCAAGGTCCCAGGCGGCATACCAGGGATATTCCCATTTATCGGGCATCGCGATGATATCCTGGTTCTTCAGGTGCTTCCAGTCATGATTGCGGCCATTGAGCTTACCCGCATTGACGGGGGAGATGCCATCGCTGGAAGTCAGCCAGCGTTCTACATCAAAATGATAATATTGTTTGCTCCACAACAGTCCTGCCAGCGCCTGCCGCTGCACATTCGCCATTTCCGGGGTGATGTTACGGGGCAGGACGGCATGATAAAAGGCATCCGCCTCTTCTTTGCGATTGGCAAAAATACCTGCTGCGCTGTTGGAAAGCGGATTTTCGATGATCCTGTTGCTAAGGCGCAGATAGATAGACTTTGTCTCCCCGGGTGCAATGGTATAATGATAGACAGGCGCGAATTTCGTTCCGGATTTTTTTTGTTGCAGCGCCTCGAGGTTGGTCTTGTTTACGACAGCGTCGTGGAACGCATCTTTTACAAAGGGCGTCTTGTTGGGAATGCCGGATACTTTTTCCGTATTCGTCTCGTTTTCCGTGAAAAGACAGTACTGGGCCGGTTGAAAATAAAAATAATAAGGCCCCAGGCGGCTGTGAGTTGCTTTTACGGAATGCCGGTCCCGGCTCGTGATCACGGGTTTTTTCTCCAGACCATCATAGTTCCATCGGTTATAAAACCATAACGTCGGCAATACGGTTATATCGGCAGCTTTCGAATAGCGGTTGCGAATGTCGATCCGGATAGAGATGTCTTTTGCGTTCTGTTTGGCGTAGACGATGTGCACGTCAAAGTATTCATCATTGTCAAAAACACCTGTGTCCAGGATCTCATATTCGGGCTCTTCCTTCGAACGCCGGCGGTTCTCTTCCAGTAAGGCCTTGTAAGGGAATTCCTGCTGGGGATATTTGTACAGGTATTCCATGTAGTAATGGGTGGGCGTATTATCCAGGTAATAGTATAGCTCTTTTACATCTTCCCCATGGTTGCCCTCCTTATTGCCCAGGCCAAACAGCCTTTCTTTCAGAATGCGGTCTTTCCCATTCCAAAGGGCCACGGAAAAGCAGAGATTCTGAAAGAAATCCGAAATTCCTGCAATTCCGTCCTCCCCCCAATAATAAGTCCTGCAATGGGCCTGGTCATAGGGGAAATAATGCCAGGCATCCCCGTTGGCGCTATAATCCTCCCTGACTGTCCCCCATTGCCGCTCACTCAAATACGGGCCCCATTGTTCCAAAGGTATCTTTTTAGCAGCATTCACTGCCAGTCGTTGATGTTCTGCCGTCATGATTAGTTGTTGTTCACCAAATAGTTACAAAATCAGTAACAGGCAAGCAAGCGTTCGTTCCATTTTCTGCGGGAAGTTACTAAGTTCCCTGCTTTTAAATTAAATATCCGCCAGGATAACGGCCCCCGGAAGGATAATATTTCAATTAAACACCCCCGGCAGCATTAATTCAACCTAAAACTCCGAACTTTAAGGACTAAAAGCCCAAAAAATACAGTTGTCCATTCATTTACTTTATTTTTGACTATTATTTTAATCAACATTACCGGTAATTGCTTGACCAATCCCCGGTTTTTTAACTATTTCTATTTTGACTTTTAAAGAATTTGGCCTGGATGAAAGCCTTTTAGAAGGTATAGACGCCTCCGGTTATGAAAACGCCACTCCCGTTCAGGAACAGGTAATTCCTCTTATATTGGCTGGCAAAGATATTATTGCCTCTGCCCAGACCGGCACCGGTAAGACAGCAGCCTTTTTGCTGCCGATCATACATAAGCTGCTGGCCTCCCGAATAGAAGATCAGGTCAATGCCCTGGTCATTGTGCCCACCCGGGAGCTGGCGGTACAGATCGCGCAAAACCTGGAGGGGTTATCTTATTTCACGCCCATCAGTTCCATCGCCGTATATGGTGGGGGGGATGGCAGCAGCTTTTCTAATGAAAAGCAGGCCCTTTCCAAAGGAGCCGACATCGTAATCTGCACCCCGGGCAGGATGATCGCCCATCTGAATATGGGTTATGTGAAGCTGAAAGGGTTACAGTATCTGGTATTGGATGAGGCGGACAGAATGCTGGACATGGGATTCTATGACGATATCATGAAGATCATCTCTTATCTGCCTGCCAAAAGGCAAAATTTGCTCTTCTCCGCCACGATGCCCGTAAAGATCCGGGAGCTGGCCAAAAAGATTCTTCATGCGCCGGAGGAAATCAACATTTCCATTTCCAAACCCCCGGCCAGGATCGTGCAAAACGCCTTTGTCGTATATGAAGCGCAGAAGATCCCCCTGATAAAATGGCTGTTGAAATCCACCAATTACAAGAGCATTCTTATCTTCTGTTCCAAGAAACATAACGTCAAGCAATTGACGATGGAATTAAAACGCTCACGCTTCAACGTAAAAGAGATCCATTCGGACCTCGACCAGCAGGGAAGGGAAGAGGTGCTGCTGGAATTCAAAAGCAGACGTTTGCAGATCCTCGTAGCAACAGATATTCTATCCCGTGGTATTGACATCGACAATATCGACCTGGTGATCAACTATGATGTGCCGAATGATGGCGAGGATTACGTACATCGTATCGGACGTACTGCCAGAGCCGATACGGATGGGGTCGCTTATACCTTTGTCAGTGAGAAAGAGCAAAATAAAATGCGAATCATAGAAGAGCTATTAGGGAGCCCCGTGAATAAAGCGCCGGTTCCGGAACAATTCGGGCCTTCTCCTGAATATGATCCCCGGAAATCCAGGAGACCCGGCGGGCACGGCGGCGGAAGTGGAGGCCATCGGGGAGGAAGCGGCAGAAGTGGGGGCGGGGGCAGAAAATTCAGTCACCAGGGAGGGAAGAAGCGTAGTTAAGGGGAAATCTATCCGTTCTTACAAAAGAGACTTCCGGCCTCTTGTCGGGCACATTTTTACATAAAAGGCCATCCCAGCAGCAGACAGAACAGCACAATCACGGGAGAAGGCAGCCTGGTGAAGCTCAAAAGGCACCAGGTGCCGGCAATCACTCCTGCATTCAGCAACAAGTCGCCCCAATTAACTGTTGAAAAGTCTTTCATCATATAGAAGGCGGCGGCGATCATAATACCTACCACGACCGCATTAATCCCTTCCAATGCCCGGTATACCGCTGCATACTTTTTCAAATTGTGCCAGATAGGGAAAAAGAAAAGGACCAGCAGGGCGCTGGGCAGGAATACCCCTGTGGTGCCAATAAAACAACCCAGGATCTGTACTGCCATCCCCCGATCCTTCATCGCTATGCCGCCCATAAAAGAGGCAACAGAGAAAACCGGCCCCGGTATAGCGCGGACCATCCCCGCTCCTGAATAGAAATCCTCTTTGCTGATGCGGATAATATTCGGATTGCGATGGATCAGTTTTTGGGATTCGGGCCTGGCTACGAACTGTTCGTACATCATAGGGATCAATACCTGCCCTCCTCCGAAGACCAGACTCCCAAACCGATAGGTATTCTCGAACAGGTTGAGCAAAGGGCGGCTGGGCCAGTTATTTTTACGTGACAATTCACTACCCGCGCCCGCCAGCAAAAATATAATGGCAAACAACCAGATATTACCCCATTTGATCTTTTTGGGGGGCAACTCTTTTTGAGGGATACGACGACTGCTCAGGTTGGTGACAAACCCTCCCAATACAATGAGGATGGGAAAGATCCAGGGTGTTTTGAACAGGAGATAGGTTGCTACAGCGCTGATGGCCAGGATCACGCGGGTGATGGTATTATTAATAGAGATCTTAAAGGCTTTTTGGGCGGCATAGGCGAGAAAGCCCACGGTCATCGGCGCTACGAAACGAAACAGTTCAACGGTCTTCAGTGTCCGCTGGTTTATATAAGCTATAAAAAAAGAAAAAGCCCCCATTAAAATGCAGGCCGGCAGGGTCCATATTACGAGTGTCAGCATGGCCAGCACCACTCCTCCCCGTTTGTACCCGATCAGGGTCAAAATCTGGGTGGAAGAGGCCCCGGGAAGCAATTGACAAAAAGCATTGTAATCCATCAGCTCTTCTTCGCTGACATCCCCCCGATCTTTTACGAAGGTCTTCATCATCATCCCCAAATGTCCCTGAGGCCCGCCGAAAGCAGAAATACTATGTAAAAAGACTGCTTTTAGAAAAGCAATATGTCGGAGCAAAACTGTCAAATGTCTTTTTTAGGTAAGTGGTAAACCGTGGATAGAATAAGCCTACAATTTATTGATTGTTCAAAACATGAGCAAAAGGAATCGTCCAGTAGAGGAATTTAACAGGTGTTTCCTATTGCAGGACTCTTTCGGTTTTGTATATTGAATAACCAAACTACTACACCATGAGATTATCGTTCCTTTTCGCAGGTTTTCTTTGTTTATTCATATTTCCGGCCCTTGCACAGAAAAAAGATCTGTCCGCCCTTATCGATGCCGCGGCTGATAAGATAGAACCCAGGACGATAGCCTGGAGAAGGGATTTTCACGAGCACCCGGAACTGGGTAACCGGGAATTCCGTACAGCTAAGATCATTGCCGACCATCTCCGGTCCTTAGGCATCGAAGTTAAAGAGGGTGTCGGTAAGACAGGGGTGGTAGGTATCTTACGGGGATCCAGACCGGGCCCCGTCATTGGTTTAAGAGCGGATATGGATGCCCTGCCCCTGGTAGAGCGGGTAGACCTGCCCTTTGCTTCAAAAGTAAAGACTACTTATAACGGCCAGGAGGTAGGGGTAATGCATGCCTGCGGACATGATTCGCATATTGCTATTATGATGAGCGTTGCTGAGGTGCTGGCAGGTTTGAAAAAAGAGCTGAAGGGCACCGTGAAATTTATTTTTCAGCCGGCGGAAGAAGGAGCTCCTGCCGGAGAAGAGGGTGGGGCGGCCCTGATGATAAAAGAAGGCGTGTTGGACAATCCAAAGGTAGATGTGATGTTCGGCCTTCACATTAATTCCGCTACGGAGTCGGGTAAAATCAAATACCGTAGCGGAGGAGCTATGGCAGCATCGGATTGGTTTACCATCAGGGTAAAAGGGAAAGGATCTCATGGTTCTCAGCCCTGGGGCGGAGTAGACCCCATCGTCGTATCTGCACAGATCATCGAAGGCCTGCAGACTATCGTCAGCAGGCAGATGGAATTGACAAAAGATGCCGTGGTCATTTCTGTTTGTGTGATCAAGGGAGGAGTTCGTTCCAACATTATTCCCGAAGAGACTGAAATGACCGGCACGATCCGGACCCTGGATACAGCCATGCAGAACGATATCCATGAGAGGATCCGAAGGACGGTTACGAAGATCGCCGAAAGCGCCGGGGCCAGTGCTGAAGTCACTATCGATCGCAAAACACTGATCACCTATAATGATCCGGCACTGGTAAAGAAAATGTTGCCTTCCCTGCAAAAGACGGCTGGGGAAGAAAATACCAGCTGGATGGATGCCATGACAGGATCCGAAGATTTCTCCTTTTTCGGGGAGAAGGTCCCTTCCTTTTTCTTTTTTCTGGGAGGGATGAAGAAAGGGCAGGACCCTCATACGGCTTTCCCTCATCATACGCCAGACTTCAGGATCGATGAGAGCGGTTTTAAGCTGGGAGTAAAGGCCTTCTGTAACTTGGTTTTTGATTATGCTAATTAAATCCTTATATATTTAATTAATCTATAATGTAGTATGGATATAGAATCCTTGAGGGAATATTGCCTGAAAAAGAAAGAGGTAGAGGAGGGTTTTCCTTTCGGAGAAACCACCCTGGTATTCAAAGTAAAGGGAAAGATGTTTTTGCTGGTGGGATTGGATAATCCGGTTCTTCAGTTCAATGTAAAATGCGATCCGGAGAAGGCTATTGAGTGGAGAGAGCAGTTTGCCTCCGTTCAGCCGGGGTACCATATGAATAAAAAACTTTGGAATACCGTCGTGGTTGATGGAAGTATCTCCAACAAGATCCTGAAGGAAATGATTGATGATTCTTATCAGCTGGTTGTAAAATCTCTGCCAAAGAAAGACCAGCAAGGCCTGATTTAATCAGAGCTACCATCCCTACCGGTAATATCCGTTCCGCTCAATTTCTTCCCGCACCGTGTCAGGCACCAGGTAGCGGATCGATTTTCCTGCTTTTATTTTTCTCCGGATCTCCGTTGCTGATATCGGCAGGAGGGGGGCCTCAAGAACGATGAGTTTTTTTGCGTCGGGATGCAGAGAAATGGACTCATGCGCCATCCGTTTATAGACATAAATGGGATAGTTCTGAAGGATATGGGTATAGTTTTTCCATTTGGGGAGATTCTGAAAGCTATCACTGCCCATGATGATGGAGAACTGGTGAGCCGGGTATTTCTCCTGGAGATAGGTAAGAGTATCTGCCGTATAAGAAGGTTTGGGCAGTTTAAATTCAATGTCTGAGGCTTTCAGTCTGTTTTCTCCCTCCACCGCCAGCTGTACCAGGTAAAGGCGATGATATTCATTTAAGAGAGACCCGGAGGGTTTTAAGGGATTCTGAGGGGAAACAACAAACCATACCTGGTCGAGATCGGCATTATTGTCCAGTATATACTCTGCGATGAGCAGATGTCCGTGGTGGATGGGGTTAAAAGATCCGAAATACAAACCAATTTGCATTATAGTACCTCCTCTTCCATAAAAATATTATCTGCCTCGTCCAGGCGAAGGCTTAGATTATAACCTGCCACTGTTATAGAAATAGGGTCTCCCAGGGGAGCTATTTGTTCAACTTTAATCAACTCTCCGGGGACACATCCCATCTCCATTAACTTCAGGAACAGATCATTCTTTTCGAAGGAATGAATTCTCGCTATAGTTCCAGGCTCTAGTTCTGATAATCTCTTCATTTGTTTTTGTTTGCGCCGAAGAACAAAATTAGGCTTTGTAGCCCATTCGAAAATTAAAACTTGGTCAGTTCGAAGAAGCTTACGACTTTCGAAAATGCCTTCAACATCATCGAAACCAACGATCCATTTCCATTTTCTACAGGGAGGATTTACACTTACCGAACGATCGGCCCTGAAATCTTTTATAGAAAAACTTTTTAAAAGGGAGAAGAAGCAACTTTTGAATTTGAATTATATCTTTTGTTCGGATGACTATCTCCTGGAGATCAATAAGCAATACCTGAAGCATGACTTCTATACGGATATTATCACATTCGGTTTATCTGAGCCCAATGAGCCTGTAAGCGCTGAAATCTATATTAGTGTGGATAGGGTGAAGGAGAATGCCAGACAGTTTAATACTTCCTTTAAGAGGGAAATGCATCGGGTACTATTTCACGGGGCCTTGCATTTATGCGGGTATAAGGACAAGAAAAAGCAAGAGATCCTTCTTATGCGCCAAATGGAGGAAAAATATTTAAACCTTTATTTCCCCTGGTAAGTTTAAAATACAGTATCGACGGCCCTGGTTTATTCCATTCTCATGGGTTTTCCGGTCCAACTCCACCCTGCTAATGTTCCACATGGAACATTATACCTCCTCCTGGAAAGCAAGAACATTTCCGTTCCACGTGGAACGGAAATGGTAATTTTGCACTACTATGTTTCCAAAATATGATGTTATCGTGGTGGGTGCAGGGCATGCAGGTTGTGAAGCTGCCGCCGCCGCCGCCAATCTTGGTTCAAAAGTTCTCCTGATTACCATGAACATGCAGACCATTGCCCAAATGAGCTGCAATCCCGCCATGGGGGGCATCGCTAAAGGACAGATTGTCCGTGAAATAGATGCCCTGGGTGGTTATTCGGGTATCGTCACCGACACCAGTATGATCCAATTTAGGATGCTCAATCGTTCCAAAGGACCCGCTATGTGGAGTCCCCGGGCCCAAAGTGATCGCATGCTTTTTGCCGCCACCTGGCGGGAGATGTTAGAGAAGACCCCCAACGTAGACTTTTACCAGGATATGGTTAGCTCTCTGATCGTTAAAGAAAATAAGGTCTGTGGGGTCATCACAGGTCTTGGACATGAAATTCAGGCAAGGGCGGTTGTGGTAACCAGCGGAACGTTTCTCAACGGGGTTATTCATATCGGAGAGAAAAGATTCGGAGGTGGGAGAGTGGCCGAAAAAGCAGCCACCGGCATCACTGAACAATTAGTATCTCTGGGCTTCGAAAGTGACCGGCTTAAAACAGGTACTCCTCCCCGAATTGATGGGCGAAGCCTCGATTATTCCAAGATGGAAGAACAAAAAGGAGACGAAGAAATTGTAGGCTTTTCCTACCTGGATATTAAAAAACCTACCCAACAAAGAAGCTGCTGGATCACCTATACCAGCCCCACCGTACATGAGATCCTTAAAACAGGATTTGACAGGAGCCCCATGTACACGGGAAGGATTGAAGGAGTAGGTCCCCGTTATTGCCCCAGCATTGAAGATAAAATCAACCGGTTTGCAGAAAGAGACCGGCATCAGCTTTTTATAGAACCGGAAGGATGGAACACCGTTGAAATTTATGTCAATGGTTTCTCTACTTCGCTCCCCGAAGAAGTCCAGTACCAGGCCCTCAGTCAGGTCCCGGGATTTGAAAATGTTCGGATCTTCCGTCCTGGCTACGCCATTGAATACGATTATTTTCCACCCACCCAGCTTCAACATTCTCTGGAAACAAAAGGACTCGACAATCTCTTCTTCGCCGGACAGATCAACGGCACTACTGGCTATGAAGAAGCCGCCTGCCAGGGCCTTATGGCAGGGATCAACGCTCACCAGAAAGTGAATCAGTTGGAACCTCTCATCCTGAAAAGAAGCGAAGCCTATATCGGAGTACTGATCGATGACCTGATCAGCAAGGGGACGGAAGAACCCTATCGCATGTTCACCTCCCGGGCAGAATTCCGGACCCTGCTCCGGCAGGATAATGCAGATCTCCGATTAACGGAATTAAGTTATCGACTGGGATTAGCATCCCAGGAAAGAATGGATAAGACCCTTGCTAAGAAAGCAGGGGTAGAAAAAATAAAGGCAACACTCTCCTCCTTCTCCCTCGAACAGGAAGAATCTGAACAGTATCTGCTGGAAAAAAATTCAGCCCCCCTCACCCAAAAACAACGGGCGGCCCAGGTGCTCCTCAGACCCGGGATCGACCTACCTTCCATGATCAACGCCATCCCCAGGTTGGCCCTCACCATGGACGCATTCGATACAGCAACCATAGAAGAAGCAGAAATACAACTCAAGTATGCCGTCTATATAGAGAAGGAAAAAGAACTGGTGCAAAGAATGGCTCAGCTGGAAGATCTGCTGATCCCGGATAATTTCAACTACGATAAAATTAATTCCTTATCCAACGAAGCCCTGCAGAAATTTAAAAAGATCAAACCCCGGACCCTGGGACAGGCCAGTCGCATCAGCGGAGTCAATCCAAGCGATGTTCAAATCCTGATGGTCTATATGGGAAGATAAAGATTAAGGGGAATCAATATATTAAATATTAATTTAATATATTGATTCCTTTTACTATAGTCCATAACGGGCGCTGATCTCCAACATACGCTCGATCGGCTTTCTGGCAGCCTCCCTCAACGTCTCGTCCATGATCAGCTCCGGCTCCTCATACTTCATACAGAGGTATAACTTCTCTAAAGTATTCAGTTTCATGTGAGGACAATCATTACAGGCACAGCTATTATTCGGGGGAGCCGGAATAAAGGTTTTTCCGGGAGAGGCCAATTGCATCTGATGCAGTATTCCGGTCTCTGTTGCCACGATGTATTCCTGGGAGACATCCTGTTGGGAATATTTCAATAAGGCCGTAGTAGAGCCTATAAAGTCTGCTATACGCAAGATTGGTTCTTCGCACTCGGGATGGGCGATCAATTTTGCCTTTGGATGACGAATTTTCAGCTTCGTGATCTTTTCCAGGCTGAAGATCTCATGAACCATACAGGCACCATCCCAAAGCACCATATCCCGGCCCGTCTTTTTGATCAGGTAAGCTCCCAGGTTGCGATCCGGTGCAAAAATGATCTTTTGCTCCCGTGGAACGCTCTCTATGATCTTCTCCGCATTCGAAGAAGTACAAATGATGTCACTCAGCGCCTTCACCTCAGCCGAGCAATTGATATAAGAGATTACGATATGATCCGGGTATTTGTCACGAAATGCTTTGAACAGGGGCCCGGGTGCTGAATCAGCCAGCGAACAGCCCGCCTTGAGATCCGGCAGCACCACCTTCTTCGTTGGATTCAAAATTTTTGCCGTTTCCGCCATAAAATGAACTCCCGCAAAAACAATCAGGTCCGCAGTGGTCTTCTCCGCCTGTTGCGCCAGACCCAGGCTATCCCCCAGGTAATCCGCCACATCCTGTATATCGGCATCCTGATAATAGTGCGCCAGAATAATGGCGTTCTTTTCTTTCTTCAATTTCTCGATCTCAAAAAACAGGTCCAGCTCCGGAGAAACATCTATATCCAGGAAACCTTTTTTCTGTAATTTTTCTTTAGCCGCAACGATGTTTATATCTACCATAGTATTTAATAGTATTTATTATTTATAAAATTATCTATTACTATTAGGATGGTGCATTAGTGGATAAGAATTTTTAACTGCTTGCACAATAAAGGGAAACACCTGTTTATCCACCGTAATCCACAATTACTTAACAACGCAACCCGCGGTTTGGATCAAGGTTTCAGGAGTTTTTCCACCGGTGTGGAGTAAAAAGGCATCCGGATAACTATTTTGAGCTCCTTCTGTTAACCCATGTGGAATAAAGGGGGACTTGTACACCACCGCTCAGCCGGTCCCTTCCACTTTTAAAGTTCTTATCCATCTTCTCCCAAAATCCAGACCCCAAAAAGGTGGGTTATCCACTGGATTCGGTAGTTATCCATAACCTCTTGTTGATTAGAGTTTCACACACTGCTATTGGCAGTTTCACGGGTCCTGTAAAAAAATTTTTCTGCTTTTGGCCTTTTGCGGGATCCTCGGGTCTATGACCTGCAGGACGCCCCTGATGCTTCCAGCCGGGACCCTGGTTTCCGCCGGCCATCACAGAAATACCTGAAGGGCCAGCCCGGTCCACAACTCGGCCGGAATAGTTTAAAACCCAGCGCAGCGGCCAATTTCGCTTATTTTCCACAATTTGTTCATAATCTTTTTTCCCCTATTTTTGCCATCCTTTCAAAACCGGCAGGGATTTTCTTGCCTGAAAGGACCGACATTAACTGTTTGCCGGAGATTTGCTACGTTCTAAAGTGATTTCCCCGCGCATTTTCAAAAACCGTACATAATAGTATATATATGTCAATCATTCAAAAATTAAGAGAGAAAGCGGGTTGGTTAGTCTTTGGTCTGATTACTTTAAGTCTACTCGGCTTTCTCTTAATGGATGCCTTCGTAGGCAGGAGCAGGCTTTTCGGCAACCGCTCTACAACCGTCGGCGTCATTAACGGAGAGAAGATAGAATACAATGACTTTCAGAAGATGGTCTCTCAGCAGGAAGATCAGTATAAGAGCAGGGGTTATCCGGTGAATGAAGGCATGCAGCAGAACATCAGGGAGAATGTCTGGAAACAGATGGTGGAAGACGCTGTATTAAGTGAGGACTATACTGCGTTGGGCTTGGATGTAAGTGACAAAGAAGTAAATGATATGCTGGTTGGGGCTAATGCCATCCCCGATATAAAACAGGCTTTCACCGATCCGAAGACAGGTCAGTTCGACGCACAGGCCGCTGCCGCTCAGATCAACCAGCTGCGCACGATCTACAAAAGCAAAAAAAACGATAAGAATTATGAAGGCGCCCGCCGGTTCTTTGAAGAATCCGTTCCCCAGATCATAAAGATGCGCCTACGGGAAAAATATACTTCCCTGCTGGCCAACAGCACCTATATTCCCAAGTGGATGATTGAAAAATCCAATGCAGATAATAGCCAGGTGGCAGCCATCTCCTATGTCAACACTCCTTATATTACTGTCCCTGATAGCTCCGTGAAAATTAGTGACGAAGAGATCAACGACTATATCGCCAAACATAAGGAACAATTCAAACAGGAAGAAAGCCGCAGCATCGCCTATGTGGTATTTGACGCCGCCCCTACCGCCAGCGACAGCGCCAAACTGCGTCAGCAGATGATCGATATGAAGGGCGATTTTGCCAAAGCGGAAAACATGGACGCTTACCTGGCCCGCGTAGGTAGCGAGATCCCCTATCTCGACACATATATGGGCAAGGCCAGAATACAGGTTCCTAATAAGGACTCTATTTTCGCACTGTCGAACGGAAGCCTGTTCGGACCTTACCTGGACGCAGGGAACTATGTCATCGCTAAAAAGATAGATGAGAAGACCCTTCCGGATTCCGTCAGGGCCCGGCATATTCTGGTAGGAACAAATGATCCCCGTTCCGGTCAACCTATCATGGATGACAGCACGGCAAAGAAAAAGATCGACAGCATCAAAAACCTTGTTGAGAAAGGAGTGAGCTTCGATAGCCTGGCTATGAAACTGTCCGACGACCAGGGCAGCAAAGAAAAAGGCGGCGACCTGGGTTATTTCACTTCCGACCGGATGGTGAAAGAATTCACCGATTTTTGCTTTTCCGGAAAGAAGGGAGACAAAAAAGTGGTCAAGACCCAATTCGGGTATCATTATATAGAGATCGTCGATCAAAAGAATTTTGAGCCGGCCTATAAAATAGCCTACCTGAGTAAAAAGATCGAGACCAGCCCGGAAACAGATCAGGCGGCCTCCGGAGCCGCTAACCAGTTTGCCGGAGAAAGCCGCGACGCAAAAGCCTTCGAACAAAACCTTCAAAAAGGTAACCTGCAGAAACTGCTCGCCCCGGATATCCAGCCTTCTGAAGTGGCGATCCCCGGACTGGGTCCCAACCGTCAACTGGTCCGCTGGATCTATGAAGCAGACCTGGGCAATGTATCGGAACCTTTCGCCATCGGCGATAAATATGTGGTAGCGCTGGTCACCGAGATCAACCATGAAGGAATCATGACCGCCGCCAAAGGCAGGAATCAAATAGAACCTGTTCTCCGGAACCAAAAGAAAGCGGATATCATTATCAGGAAACTGGGCGCCCCCGCCTCGCTGGAAGCCGCCGCTTCAGCCTCTGGGCAAAGCGTTCAAAAAGCAGACAGCCTTCTGTTCTCTTCCCCAATGATACCCAATGCAGGACAGGAAGCAAAAGTTATCGGATCTGCTTTCAATAAACAACTGGCAGGCAAAGCGGCTTCTTCCCCCATACCAGGCAACGGTGGAGTGTTTGTCATAAAAGTAGAAAATGTGTCCGCCGCTCCCAACCCCAATGCCGACCTGCAGCAACAACGTTTTATGCAGGAACAGCAACAGCGGAGCAGGATCACCTATACCCTTGTCGACGCCCTGAGGAAACTGGCTACCGTTAAGGATGACAGAGGAAAATTCTTTTAACTTTTTATACATCACTCTTCTAAGGAGGAGCGGAAAATCCTCCGGACGTGAACATGTCCGGGGGGTTTTTTGTTTAATATATTTATAACCGGAAGTCGTATGAGCGAAGAGATCATCAATAAAGTAGCGCAAAGCGGAATCCTTACGCTGGACCTGGAAGATTACTTTCCCAAGGAAGACATCGTCCTGTTCGATCTGAAACCTTTGTTGTTCAGAGAGATGATCCTTAAGGAAAAGGAATTCAGGACGGGCTTGCAGGAGATAGATTGGACGGCCTATCAGGGTAAGATCGTGGCCGTCACCTGTACCGTCGACACCATTATTCCCCATTGGGCTTATATGCTGGTGGCCGTTTACCTGCAGCCCCATGCAAAGGACATCGTACTTGGCGATCGCCAGGCTGCTTTAGAACAAACTTTTCGGGCGCAGATCGCAGCGATAGATACAGCACCCTTCCTCGACAAACGGGTAGTAGTGAAAGGATGTGGCGACCTGTCTGTGGGCGCCTTTGCCTATATGGAAATAACCCGGAAACTGAGGCCAGTGGTAAAAAGCATTATGTACGGAGAGCCCTGCAGCACAGTTCCGGTTTATAAAAAACCTCCTACAGCAGCGTCCCCTGCATAATAACATAAGCAACGCTAAAATAAATGATCAACCCCGTCACGTCCACCAGGGTTGCCACGAAAGGAGCGGAAGAAGCAGCCGGATCCGCCCCCAGCTTTTTCAGGATCAGCGGCAGCATACTGCCAGACAATGTCCCCCACATCACCACCCCGATCAGCGAGAAGAAAACGGTGGCGGCGACTTTCATCCAGTGTACCCCATAATCATATAGCTTAAATTCCTGCCAGAAAAAAACACGGAGAAAACCAACCACCCCAAGGATCGTACCCAGGACCAGCCCGGACAAGACTTCCCGGCGAATGACACGCCACCAATCCCTGAAACCGATCTCACCCAACGCCATAGCACGGATAATAATGGAAGAGGCCTGGCTGCCGGAATTACCACCGCTGGAAATAATGAGGGGAATAAACAGCGCCAGTACGACGGCTTTGCTTATCTCTCCTTCGAAATGTCCCATAGCCGTCGCCGTTAACATTTCCCCGAGGAATAAAATGATGAGCCAGCCGGCGCGCTTGCGGACGAGGCTGGCAAATGAGATCGTAGTATAGGGCTCATCCAACGCCTCCGAACCCCCGATCTTTTGGATTTCCCTCGTACCTTCCGATTCCGCCAGACGTAACACGTCATCGAGAGTGACCACCCCCAGCAAAACGCCGTTATTATCGATGACCGGCAAGGCGAAACGGCTATTATTCCGGAATACCTTGATGGCTACTTTCTGGGCATCATTGACATTGAGAGCAATAAACTGGTAGTCCATGATCTGGGCTACCGTAGTGCCCGGGTCCACCACCAGGAAATCCTTGATATTGATGTCGTCGATGAGTACGCCCTTGTCGTCTATTACAAAAAGAAAATTCAGGTTCTCCGTCGCTTTCCCCCGCTGCCGGATAATATTCAGCACATCCTGACAGGTCTCACTGGTTTTTATGGATACATAATCCGGCGTCATAAGCCTGCCCACAGACCCTTCTTCATAACCCAGCAGCTCCAGGGTCTTGGCGCGGTGCTCAGGGGTCAGCACTTTCAGCAATTCTTTTACGGCACTGCCGGAGAGCTCGGATAGGAAGGCGGTACGGTCATCGGGCTGCAAGGCATTCAACAATTCGGCGGCCTTCTCCTCGGGTAAGGATTTGATGATGTCTTCCTGTTTCTCCTTCCGGAGAAATTTGAAAGCCCGGGCAGCACTCTTAGTATCCAGGTGCTGGAATAACTTCACCGCCCATCGGCTATACCGGTTGGTAAAATCCGCAATATCACGGGGAGTGAGTTTGTTCAACTTTACAAACTCGGTGATGCGGTTGTGCTGCAGCAGGTTTTTGATATCGTTCAGGTTGAGCATAATTCAAAAGTACTGAAAAGCCCCATTCCCGATTAAGGGGGAATATTAATTCCAAAGGAATTTTATACCCTTTAAAAATGTTCCCGGCAGGCCTTCAGCAGGTAGACCCGGGAAGTCGGGGTCAGGGGGAAAGGATCTGGTCGATCCGGTGTACGATCGGGGCATTGCCGGCCACCTGGTTGCCAGACAGCCAATTGGCAGGGATATTATTGCCGGCCCCGGAGAATTGAAGAGATCCGTTCTGTCTGCTCACGGTGACGGGACTACCCAGTAAAGTGGAGACGGTGTTGAGGCCCATAAGGGTATTGGTAAAATAGCTCCCGGTAAGGGTATGATATTTCACCAGCTGCACCAGCGTGGTGGAATCCGCGAGATCAATAGCCCCGACGCTATCATAACCGGCACTTATAAAGGCGCTGTTGATCGGGGCCAGTAAGGTATAGCTGCCGGAACTAACTACAGAGTCAAGGTTGGTCCGTCTCAATACTTCCGCCATAAAAGTCAGCGTGCTGTCCGAGCCCAGTAAGATATCCAGCGAATCCGAAGGGGCAGAGAGCGGAGCGCTAAGCCTGTATACCAGGACGTTACCCACGATGGCTGTGTCCCCGGCAACCGCCGTCCCATTAAACCAGCGAACATGCGTACTGTCCGTCATTCCATAAACATTATAACCCAACAGGGTAGAATAACCCGTATAGACAGCCCCGTCCGGGATGATCCGGGAATGAATAAAATGATAGCGAACCAGTCTGTCCGCGAAGGAGGCGCTAAGGGAGTCGATTACCCCCTCCGAATAACCGGCGGAGCGGAAAGCCTCATTGGTTGGGAGCAGCAGCGTGACGGAGTCATTACCCAACAACCCGGCTTCATTGGCCTGAAGTACCATCCGGTGGAATAAAGAGAGGGTGGTATCCGTATTGACAAGCGCTTGCAGCGGGGTGATGGGATTTTTTGCGGGAGAAGGTGTTTTATTACAGGCAACCAGCCAGCAAAAAAACAGCAGCGCCAGGCTTCCTTTCCCATAAAAAAATACATTTCTCATCACCGGACGTTTTTATGTGTGATTATCCCACCGCCTAGAGCCTTTCGTATAAAGCCCTCAATCTGTCCCGGGTCATGATTTTTTCCCAGTCTTTCCCCAGGGCATTTTCCCACAGGGGTTTCATAACCAGAGAAACGTCAATCATCGCGTTGAATTGTTCATCGGAGAGCCCTTTTGTGATATGCTGGGGAATATCGATCTTATTTTTCTCCACCATTTTCTTGAACTCGATGACGCCCTCGGGATAAAACTCTTCCAATTTGTCAAAAACGATGCAATTGCCGATCCCGTGTTTGGTGCCAAGGAGATAGGCCAGCCCATAACTTACGGCGTGGGCCACCCCCACCTGGGAATAAGCGATGCTCATGCCACCGGCATAGGAGGCCATCATCAGCTTATCGTCACTGTCTTCGTCCCATCCGGTTTTCCGGACGTATACTTCCTGGCATAGTTGAAGGGCTTTTTCTCCGTAGGATTTGCTGAATTCATTAAGATAGGTGCCGGTAAGGCTTTCGATACAATGAATATAACAGTCCATCCCGGTATAGAAGCGTTGATTGACCGGTGCATTGGCCGTCAATTCAGGGTCCAGCACGATCTGGTCAAAAGGGGTGAAGTCAGAGTTCATCCCCAGTTTTTTCGTGGGACCGGTCAGGACGGTGGTCCTGGACACTTCCGCTCCCGTTCCGCTAAGGGTGGGAATACCTACTTTATATACACCGGGAAGTTTGACCAGGTCCCAACCCTGGTAATCGGCCGAGGAGCCGGGGTTGGTCATCATCAGGGATACAGCTTTGGCAAGATCCATGGCTGATCCACCACCGATGCCAACGATCCCGCTGACCGTACCGAATTCCTGTTTGAGATTGCCGGCCAGGGTATCGACGTAGCTGGTTTTGGGTTCATGGGTCACATCCACAAAAATGACCTTGTCTTTGCCCCGCAGGGGAATACGTTTGGCCAACGGCTTATTTTCGAAAAAATGGTCGACTAAAAAGATAATGGGTGCCTCCCCTTTTCGCTGGGGAGCAAGAATTTCATCCAGCTGGTTAAAGCTGCCGCGTCCATAGACGACATAACCCACCATTTTAAAATTCCGGAATTTCATAAGGAGACCTTTAATAATTGAGGTGCAAAAATAAGGGAAAGCACCAGTTGTATTCCCAAAAAGGATGATTGGAAAGTAATCCTTTTCGGGAATACGCATGATGTCGATGAAGGCCTCCGGCATATGGGCCTGTTCAAAACCCGGCCGGGTGCCGTCAGGCGACCAGGGCGGCGGCGCCAAAAACCCCGGCGCTATCTCCCAAACTGGGTTTCAACAGGACCGTCTCCACTCGGTTGTTAAAAATGAACTGCCCCAGGGCATTCCGTCCGGCGGAATAAAGGTCCTCCATATTTCCCACGCCCCCGCCTATGACGATGACATCAGGGTCTAACATATTGGTGATGACAGAAATCCCTTTGCCAAAGAAATGACAAAGCCGATCGATCGTTTGGGTTGCCGCCGGATCGGAGCCCGCGCGGTGCCGGAGGGCAATCTCTTTTAGTTTAACGGGATTACCGGTGAGACCGGCATAATATCTTTCCAGGGCCGGACCGGAGATGACGGTTTCCACACAGCCCACCTTGCCACAATAGCAAGGCCCCCCGGAATCATCGAGAAAATTATGACCCCATTCCCCTGCAATCCCATGACGGCCGTTCCAGATCTTTCCGTCGATCACGATACCTCCGCCCACGCCTGTTCCCATAATAATGCCAAAGACCATCCGGGCTTCGGGAGTTTCCCGTTTGACCCCGCCCCAATGCGTCTCCGCCAGAGCAAAACAGTTGGCGTCGTTGGCCAGCACCAACGGGAGCTGCAACAGGGCTTCCAGGTCTTTTTGAAGAGGCATCCCGTTCAGCGCCGTGGTATTGCTGTTTTTCATGGTCAGCAGGGTTGGATCCAACACTCCCGGGGTACCGATACCGATAGAAGCAGGTTTGAGTCCGGATTTTTCTTCCAGCTCCCGGACCAATTTTTCGATCTGCCCGAGAATATGGTCGTATCCTTTGGAGGCCTCGGTGTCCACCCTCGTACGGATCAGGGGAGTAGGATTGGCAATAGATTCCAGAATAACTCCTTCGATCTTGGTACCACCGAGGTCAATGCCCCATAATGCTTGATTCATGTAGAAAAAGTATAATTGCCGCTAAATTTAGGCAATCCCCCTTTTAGCATTTTGCAAAAGTTCTGATTCTAAGAGCAACTTCTCAGCTCTTTCCAGGTCGGCCGGCGTATCGATCTCCACGCCCATATATTCCGTAATAACCATTTTGATGGGGATGCCATTCTCCAGGTAACGAAGACACTCTATTTTTTCTATCGCTTCCAGGGGACTTACCGGCCAGCCGGTAAACTGCAAGAGGGCCTGTTTGCGAAAAGCATACACGCCAATGTGTTCATAATAGCTGCAAGGCGCATGCGTATCCCGGGGATAAGGGATCACACTGCGGCTAAAGAACAGGGCATTGTTTTTTTTATCCAGGGCAACTTTTACGTAGTTGGGGTCTTCGATAAACTTTTGCTCTTTCATGACCTGTACCAGGGAACCTACCTGCACCCCCCGACCTTCTTCTCCTTCAAAAACAGCCAGCAATTTTTCCAGGGCCGGCCGCTGCACAAAGGGCTCATCACCCTGGACATTGACGACGATCTCCACATCCATGTCGGCGACGGCCTCAGCAATACGGTCACTTCCGCTCTCATGAGATTGTATGCTCATCTTTGCTTTCCCCCCGTGTTCCGTGATCTCCCGGTATATGATCTCACTGTCAGTAACGACCATTACCTCATCAAATAAGCCGGTGGCCAGGGTGTTGTCATAAGTGTGCCGGATCACCGTTTTCTTCCCCAGCACCTGCATCAGCTTTGCGTGGAAACGGGTAGCGGCAAAACGGGCCGGAATCATGGCAATTGTCTTCATAATGGAATTTGCCTGTAAAAGTAGTTTTTTTGTATTTTCAAATCAACGGGTTGTTTTTTTATATATATTTAGTATATCTAACGTTCTCTGCCTGCCAGTCCCTCAAACAGCCCAACTATGCATACCAGCGAACTGCTCAATAATTATCATGTGGATTCCAATACCTGGGACGAGATGTACACGGATAGTGCTGTTCGCGGACAATACCAGGGCGTGGTCGATTTTATGCAGCGGATGAGCATCGAGGAGCTGAATAAAAAGGAAGAGCTGGCCAAAAGGCTTTTTATGAGCCAGGGGATCACCTTCACGGTATACAGCAGCGGAGAGGGAATAGAAAAGATCTTCCCCTTCGACATCATCCCCAGGATCATCACCGCCGCCGAGTGGAATTATATAGAAGAAGGCATCCGGCAGCGACTGAAAGCCCTCAACCTTTTCCTAAAAGACGTCTACAACGATCAGTTCATCCTGAAAGACGGGGTCGTCCCGGTAGAGATGGTCTACAGCTGTCCGCATTTTTTACGGGAAATGCATGGATTCCATGTTCCCCACGACATCTATGTACACATAGCCGGCATTGATCTCATCCGCGATCATGACGGGACTTTCTATATTCTGGAAGACAATTTACGTACACCCAGCGGGGTGAGCTATATGCTGGAGAACCGGGAAATCACCAAAAGGATCTTCCCCGATCTTATTCCCAGGAATAATGTGCGGCCTGTAATGGAGTACCCGAATATCCTTCACCGAAACCTGGTCTCTCTATCTCCCCGGCAGACGGCCAACCCGACGATCGTCCTGCTGACACCCGGTATTTATAACTCCGCTTATTTCGAGCATACGACCCTGGCCAGGTTGATGGGGGTGGAGCTGGTAGAAGGAAGAGACCTGGTGATCGATAACCACCGGGTATATATGAAGACGACTTCCGGTCTTCAACAGGTGGATGTGATCTATCGCCGGGTGGATGACGAGTTCCTGGATCCCCTGGTCTTTAATCCTGATAGTATGTTAGGCGTAGCAGGTATTATGAGCGCTTACCGGAAAGGCAATGTCGCCATCGTGAATGCTATCGGCAATGGGGTGGCGGATGACAAAGCTATATATACGTATGTGCCCGCCATGATCCGTTATTATCTCAACGAAGAACCGATCCTGAAAAATGTGCCTACTTACCAGCTTGCCAACCCGGAAGAAAGGGATCACGTTTTCACGAATATGAATAAAATGGTCATCAAGAAGACCAACGAGAGCGGCGGTTATGGAATGCTGATGGGGCATACTGCGGGAGAGGAAGAGATGGCCCGCTACCGGGAGGCTATCCTGAAAGACCCCCGGCAATACATCGCCCAGCCGATCATTAACCTGTCATCGGCCCCCTGTTATATGAACGGAAAACTAAAGCCCCGCCGGATAGACCTGCGGCCCTACGCACTTTGCGGCCCGGGCGGCATTCAGATCGTGCCGGGCGGTCTGACAAGGGTGGCCCTGCGGGAAGGGTCGCTGGTCGTAAACTCTTCACAGGGTGGCGGAAGTAAAGATACCTGGGTATTGGCGGGATAATTCCTTGCCGCAATTTAAACATCAAAATCATTGACATAGCATGTTAAGCCGGGTTGCCGACAGTTTGTATTGGATGAGCCGTTATATGGAAAGAGCGGATGGCATCCTGCGTATGCTCAGGATCAATTATGCTTCGTCACAGGACGATTTTCAGGAATTTTCCTGGAAACCGGTGCTGCGGATCTTCACCTATCTCGATGACGAAAAGGCGACCGCCATCGCCCGGGACTCCCGGGCCGTGCTTCAGTATATGGTTACGGATAAAGAAAACAGCAACTCGGTCCTCAGCATCATCACCCGGGCCCGGGAAAATGCCAGGAGTGTCCAGGACCATATCACCAAGGAGCTCTGGCAATGTCTCAACGATTTTTATCATACTATGCGGGATGAGCAACAGGGAAAAGCCCTTCATAAGGATGATCCGGTCACCATCCTGGACATTCTGATCAAACAGGGACTGCTGTATTACGGGACCGCGGATGTCACCATGGCCCGGGGGGAGGGATATGCTTTTCTGAATATCGGGAAGTTCCTGGAAAGAGGCGTTCAGTCAGCGGATATCCTGGATGTAAAATTCAGCGATCTCAACTATGACTTTGCCAAGACAGATACGACCTATTGGAAATACCTGCTTTTGTCCATCTCAGGGTATGAACTCTATTTGAAAACCTACCGGAGCGCCTTTGATGCAAAGAATGTGGTGGAGCAGATCGTCCTGAACGAGGACTTCCCCCGCTCGGTGATCTACTCCGTCAACCAGCTCTACCGCTATTTTGAAAGACTGCGGTCCGAACGCAATAAGGAGGGATTCCAGAAGATTGAATTTATGATCGGACGAATCCGGAGTAAGGTGAAATATTCCACCGTGGAATCCATCATGCAACAAGGGCTCCATGCTTACCTCAATGGGGTGAAGGATGATCTCTATGAGGTAGGGAATGCTTTCAATCAACATTATTTTGCGTATACCTGAGTTTATCTATTTTTGTTCCTAATTCATCAAACAACCGGATGCCCCGTTTTAATATCCATCACATAACGAAGTACACCTATGAGGGTCCTGTCAGGGACAGCGCCAACCAGATCGTCCTTTTTCCTATTAAAGATGAATACCAGGAAGTGCTGAAACAGGAACTGACTATCACCGGAGACCCGGTCGTGGAAGTTTATAAGGATTACTATGAAAATGAAGTAGGCTCCTTTACCAATGCGGAGCCGCATACCTCACTGATCATCGACTCTAAGCTGGAAGTGATCACCAAGCCCAGGCCCCCGCTGAGGGATGAAGCTACGAGAGAAGGACAATGGGCTTACCTGGAACAGATCCGCTGGCAGGTGCCCTATATCGATTTTCTGAAACAGGAGCAGTTTGCTCATCTGGCAGAGATCCTGGAGAGCGCCCATCCCGACGAAACCAGATCCCTCAAACCCCTGGAAGCAGCAGAGCAGCTAAGGACCTATGTCTACGATCATTTCAAATATATCAAAGGCATCACCAGTGTAGAGACCACCCTGGATGAAATATGGGCGCTAAAGGCAGGGGTCTGCCAGGACTTTGCCCATATCCTGCTGGTTTTATTACGCCAGATCCATATTCCCGCCAGGTATGTCAGCGGATATATCTGTCCCAATAAGAACGGAATGAGAGGAGAAGGTGCTACGCACGCCTGGATCGAAGCATTTATCCCCTTTAATGGCTGGGTGGGTCTGGACCCGACCAATAACTGCCTGGCAGGGGACCTGCATGTAAGACTGGCGGTAGGACGTAGTTTTTCCGACTGTTCCCCGGTGAAAGGCACTTATAAAGGGACAGCCGGCCAGGTATTGGAAGTCGGGGTATCGGTGTCCTACGAAGATGGAAAGACCACAGACGAAATGGCTACCATCCTCACCCCTCAGCCTTCCGTCAGCAATGGGAATGGCCTGGAACAGAACTCCTACCGGCGGTATATGGAGATGATGCAACAACAGCAATAGTCAGGCGCTTATCCCCGGCCTTCGGTCTGGGGCGCTTTATCCGGTTCACTGAACTTGCCTCCGGGGGGAGGCCGGTATTTCCCGAAAGGTATCTGCAGCAATTTGCCTATCCGGTTATTCTCCTCCTCTTTGGGATAGGTGTCGATCCCGTAGTGCAGGGAGGCGATATCGCCGACGAAAGCATAGGTTCCGAAAAGGCGGTCCCAGAAAGAAAAAATATTTCCGTAATTGGTATCCGTAAGAGGTTGCTCCGCATGGTGGTGCACCTTGTGCATGTCCGGAGAGACGATGATCCAGGCAATGGCCTTGTCCAGTCTCTTCGGTAATGAGATGTTGGCATGGTTGAACTGGGAAAACAGCACCGATAGCGACTGATAGAGAAAGACCAGCCAGACAGGGGCTCCCGTGATGACCACCGCCAGCAGGGTAAAAAAGGCACGGAAGACACTCTCTCCCGGATGATGACGGTTGGCCGTCGTCGTATCCACCCAGGTATCGCTATGATGGATCAGGTGAAACTTCCACATCCATTTTACCTGGTGATGCAGCCAGTGGATAAACCAGGCTCCGATAAGGTCCAGCAACAGGAGCCCTATCAGACTGAAAAGCCATAACGGAAGAGGAAACAACCAGAGCAAACCGGTCTTGTGCTGAGAACTATAATGACTGGCGCTTATAATGAGGGCGGCAAAAGCGAAATTGACAAGAATGGTGGTAAACGTGAAAAACAGGTTTAATCCCGCATGGCGCACCTTCCGGTACCGGAATTGGAATAAAGGGACAAGGCCCTCCAGAACCCAGAAGAATAATAACCCACCGGCCAGGATCAACGATCGCTGCCAGGAGGGGATATGCTCGAAATAATGGACAAGCTGTTCCATACCCCTTGATTTACCAGAAAGTTAACGAAAAAACGCTTACCGCTCCGTTTCTTCCAGCAGCTCGATGGCGCGTTGTGCCTGTGAAGGATATACCATTAATTTCATCCCTCCCATGGCGGGGCTGAGAAAAGGATCCAGGGTGATCATGTACTCATCTTTCAGGTGACAATTGATGCCTGCATCCTGTAACATGGACAGGGTGATGTGTGCGTAGATGTAATTGTCGAAGGATCGTAATTCTACAAATTCCATAGCGCATAAATTCATGATCCAACCCTGCCACCAGTACTTAGCTGTTCAGCATCAGCGGCATTACCAGCATCAGAACTTCTTCATTCTCGTCCTGTTCAGTAGGTTTGATGATGCCCGCCTTGGTAGGGGTGGATAGCTCCATTCTCACCTCGTCGGAGTCCGTTGAAGACAGCATTTCTATAAGAAACCGGGCATTGAAGGCGATGGCAAGGTCTTCTCCGTCATACTGGCATTTCATGCGTTCGTTCCCTTCGAAGGAGAAGTCTACGTCCTGGGCGGTCAGCTGTAATTCGCTGCCCTGGATGTTCAATACAACCTGATTGGTGCTTTTATTACTAAAGATACTAACCCGGCGAAGAGCGCTCTGGAAATCATTGCGGCTCACGACTAGTTTGTAGGGATTGTCAGCCGGGATAACCACTTTATAATCAGGGAATCGGGCATCTATCAGCCGGCAGCTCATCTGGGTAGTTCCATGGCTCACAAAAAGATGATTGCTGTTATAGCTGATGGTGATCTCGTCCTGGTTGTCGGGCAGGGCCGACTTCAGGAGGTTCAAAGGCTTTTTCGGGACGATGAGGGAGTCACTCTTGGGACAGCTGATATCCGTGCGTTTATACCGGACCAGACGATGGGCGTCCGTTGCGACAAATTGCAGCCCTTTTTTATCCATCTCGAAATAGACCCCTGTCATAGCAGGACGGAGATCGTCATTGCTGACGGCAAATAAGGTCTTGTTAATAGCCGTCACCAGGGCGGAGGAGGTAGCGGTAAAAGAAGTCGTTTCGTCGGTGGCGGGTTCTTTCGGGAAATTATCCGGATTTTCTCCCATCACTTTATATTTTCCGTTATCGCTGGTAAGCTCTACGGCGAAATGTTTGTCGATATTGAACGTGAGCGGCTGATCGGGGATATTCTTCAGAGAGTCGATCAGGATCTTGGCCGGGATACATACTTTCCCCGTGTCCTTGGCTTCTATTTCCAGGTGAACCTTCATGACGGTTTCCAGGTCGGTGGCGACGACGGTCAGTTTGTTTTTTTCTACTTCAAACAAAAAGTCCTCAAGAATCGGTAAAACGGTATTCGCATTGATAACGCCGCTGATCTGTTGTAATTGTTTTAATAAAGCCGAGGAGGAAACGATAAACTTCATGGAATATGTCTTTGGGGCGAAACTACTGATTCGTTGGGTAACGGCCAAGATATTAGGGCCGTTGATCCCCGTTTCCCACTAATTGTTAATTTCTTGTGACTAACCGGAGCTTTTAGGGGAAGACGCCCAGTCGTGAACCAGCCCTTTTTGTTCGTAAATTTGAGGCTATTATGATCCGGCGCCCATCACTTACCATCGAACAGGCCCTTCAGAAAGCCAGGCACTATTGCGCCTACCAGGACCGCTGCCACAGCGAGGTAAAGGAGAAATTGTACTCTTTCGGGTTATGGAAAAAAGACGTGGAAGAGGCGCTTTCCCGGCTTATCGAAGACAATTATCTCAATGAAGAGCGGTTTGCCATCCAGTTTGCCGGCGGCCGGTTTCGCTTGAAAAAGTGGGGCCGGGTGAAGATCCGCTATGAATTAAAGCAAAAACAGGTAGGAGATTATTGTATTAAAAAGGCCCTGGCTTCCATCGATGAGGAAGACTATGGCCGGGCCCTGGGCAAGCTGGCGGCGGATAAATGGGAGGCTCTCCGGGAAGAAGTAAATATATTTATCCGGCGGAAAAAAGTACAGGATTATTTATTAAAGAAAGGGTATGAGACGGGGCTGGTCGCCGAAGTAGTTAACTTTACAACAACATGATGCCACTTACGGTAACAACCATACAGGCCAACCTCCGGTGGGAAGATAAAACCGCCAACCTGAACTATTTTGACAATAAGATCAACGGGATCCGGGAGGCCACAGAAGTCGTGATCCTGCCCGAAATGTTCAGCACCGGCTTTAGCATGAGACCGGAGATCCTTGCCGAACGGATGGACGGCCCAACCCTGGACTGGATGAAAAGGACGGCCGGCCAAAAAAAGGTCATTCTCACCGGCAGCCTCATTATTGAAGAAGAAGGAAATTATTATAACCGCCTGATCTGGATGCTGCCCAACGGGCAGTATGGCTATTATGACAAACGGCATCGTTTTGCCTACGCAGGGGAAAATCAGCATTATACGGCCGGCCATAAAAGGCTCATCGCCTCTGTCAAAGGCTGGAAAGTCAACCTGCTCGTTTGTTATGACCTGCGTTTCCCGGTATGGAGCCGGCAGGGCGGGACGGCAAACGGGCCGGAATACGACCTTCTTATTTATGTCGCCAACTGGCCGGAACGACGCAGCCTGGCCTGGAAGACCCTTCTGCAGGCCAGGGCTATCGAGAATCAGTCTTATGTGGTTGGTGTAAACAGGGTGGGGGAAGATGGGAATAAGATCGATCATAGTGGTGACACCATGATCATCGACCCCCTGGGAGAAGTTTGTTATCATGGATTAAAGGAAGAAGCTGTTTTCACCTATACCCTCCGGAAAGAAAGATTGGAAGAAGTGCGGAACCGGTTCCCTTTTTGGCGGGATGCAGATCATTTCTCGATAGAAATCTAGTGGACCTCAGGTCCACTGGTCGAAGACCCAAAACAAAAAACAACCAACTGTACTGTATGGCAACCGCATTCATCGCCCGGGAGATCTTTACGGGACAAGAAATATTGACAGGTAAAGCTGTCCTGGTCAGAGAAGGCAAAGTAGTGGATATCGTCGCAGCCTCTGCCATCCCGGCGGATTACCGGCACCAGAAACTTTCGGGTTATATGCTGGCGCCGGCTTTTATGGACTTGCAGATCTACGGGGGCAATGGCCAGCTATTCTCTGCAGAACTGACGACGGAATCCCTGGACGCCGTTTATGAGTATTGCCTTCAGGGGGGCTGTACCCGGTTCCTAATCACCCTGGCCACTAATTCCATCGAGAAATTCCTCCGGGGGATGGAAGTGGTAAAGAAATATCAGACCGGCGGGGGAAAAGGTCTTCTGGGCGTCCATCTCGAAGGGCCTTATATCAATCCGGAGAAGAAAGGGGCCCATATTGAACGGTTTATTAAAAAACCCAGCCTGGAAGAGATCCAGCTGCTGGTGGAAAAGGGAAAAGGGGTTTTTCGCATGATGACGCTGGCGCCGGAACAATGCGACCCGGCCTGTATCGAATACCTGCTAAAGCATAATATCGTCGTTTCAGCCGGTCACAGCAATGCGAGATACGGACAGGCCATTGACGGATTTTACCAGGGGATCCCCGCCGCCACCCATCTTTTTAACGCGATGTCCCCTTTGCAGGGCAGAGAGCCGGGCATGGTAGGCGCCGTGTATGATCACAACGATGTCCGGAGCAGCATTGTCTGTGATGGTGTCCACGTGGATTTTGCCTCCGTTCGCATCAGTAAAAAAATAATGCAGGAACGCCTGTTCTTTATAACGGATGCCGTAGCCGAAGTTTCCTACGGAGAATATGTGCATGTCTTTAAAGGAGACCGCTATACGCTGCCGGACGGGACCTTGTCCGGTTCAGCCCTCACCATGTTACAGGCCGTGAGGAATGGGGTGGAAAAAGTGGGCATCCCGCTGACGGAATCCCTTCGGATGGCCTCTCTTTATCCTGCCACGGTCATGGGGCTGGAAAAAAAATGGGGCAGCATCCAGCCGGGGGCCGTCGCTGACTTTGTGCTATTGGACGAACAGCTGAATTTATTACAGGTCATTGTGGAAGGAGAGGGATAAACACAAAACTCTTATTTACCCGCCGCCAGGGTCTGCACCTTGGAGAAAAGATAGTTCTCCGTGCCGGCCTCAAAGCCCGACTGCTGGTAGAGGATCTGATCCTTCTTCAGGATGACGGATTGGGGAAGGTTATTGACATGAAGGGCTTTCTGAAGATCTCCGTTAGGGTCCCCGCAGACATCGAATGTCCAGTCGTTCATAATGGCCGTGGGCCGCATCCTGTTCAGGACATTGCCCTGATCGACGCAAACAGCTAATAGTTTACAGGAGGCCAGGTTTTTCCATTTATCATATTGTTTGTTGATGGCATTGAGCTCATCTATGCTGCGATCGGAGTTCACCGACCAGAAACAAACCAGGACAATGGGGGTTTTCCGGGTCAGCTCTCCATAGGAAATCATAGGGCCTTTCAGGGTCCTTAGTTGTATTGAGTCCAGCGAAACCTGTGCTGACAGGAAAGAGGTCAGGAGAAGAAAACCCGGGAGAAGGAATATTTTTTTGACAGATGACATGAAAGATGGATTCTTCTAAAATACGACTTATTTTTTTAAGGCAGCCTGTGAGCGGATCAGGTCCTTTGCTGCTGCGGTCTTAAAATCCAGCCCTTTCATGATAGCCGTCACCGTTGGTGGGGCGGCGACATCCGGAGGGACTCCCAGGCCGTTCTTCTCCCGGTCCTTATTGACTACCAGGCGGAACCTGGGCAGGCGGAAGCGGACCCTGGTAACGGGTAGGGTGACGTCCGGGATCATCCAGGCCGTATTGCCATAATACCCGCCGCCGGTCTCTTCGCCGATAAGTGTTACATTCTTCTGGCCTTTTAAGGCTCCGGCAAAAAGACAGGTGGCGGAAAAGGAATTCCCCCCCGTAAGAATATAAACCTGCCCATCGAAGTGGTGCCGCCGGATGGGACTGAAATGACGTCGTTCGAAATACCGGAAGTGATATTTCCCGTCAGCACGTTTGGTGCTGACCACCGTCATGAGAAAGTCGTATAATAAGCTTTTCCCGATATACTTATCATATTGGCTGTGACGGCGGATCGTGTACAGGGAGTCGGCCACCTTGAATTTTTTATCGATGATATAACGGGTCAGCAGGGTGGAGTTGGTGGCGTCACCCCCGCCATTGGAGCGTACGTCGATGACCAGGTTTTGAACCTGTTGTTCCTTTAGCGTCCGGAAAGACCGGCGGAAGAACCGAACAAGGCGGTTCCCGTTCTCAAAGGTATTCAAAGTCATGAAGGCAGTGTTGGTGGCGCTGTCGATCACCAGGTTCCGGGTGAGGAATCGTTCTCTTTTTCTCCTTGTTCTTCTCCCGGGTTCCGGCTCCGGCCGGCCGGGCAAAGGCCGGCTTCTTCTCAGGGTATCCGCTTTCGGATCATACAGTGGAATCCGGGTTTCCTTCAGGGCCCTGTCCGCATCCAGGTAGCCGATCCGGAAGCTGTCGGTAAAACCAATGACATTTTTATACCAATAGCTGAAGTTGAGGCCGGTGCTCAGGTATTGATATTTCCCGGTGAGATTATATCCGTCAGTGACAAAGTAATTGAACAGGGTATCCGTCAATTGCGACGTCTTCCATCCATTGATACTTTCGATGATCGTGCCTCTTTTCAGGATGCTGTCTTTCCGGTTGAGATTGGCTGCCACCACCATAGTATCCTTCCAGAATTTCAGGATCAGGGGAAACTGGGGCAATTTTGCCGTGTCCAGGTATTTGCCGTAGGCCTTTGAATAGCGGACGGAAGTATGTCCGCAGTCTACTTTGGAGATGACATAACTAAGCAGGGTCCTGAACTGAGGCTCTGTCATGGAATCATTCAAGGCAGCGTAGCCCTTGTCAAAAAAAGAATTCATGCTGTCCCGGGAAGTATACCAATACAAGCTGGGATGTAAGTCTTCCAGGATATGACGGAACAGCTGATAATCCTTCCTTAAGTCGGCAGGTGCATACTTCAGATCGGGATTATAGGGCTGTCTTGATACCCGGCAGGAAAAACAAAGAGAGAGCAGGATAGGGCAAGCAACATATAAATACAAAAATTTCTTCATGCAGGGCTCATTTGGGGGCAAAGGCATTCCATCCCTGCGCAGTAATATCAAAAATATTGCCACCCTTGGTAATGATCTTCTTCTCTTTTTCGGGCTCTGTCATATAGCCGATCACGCTGATCTGTTCATTCAGCAGCAATTTGTCATAATCCTGCTGAGGAATGGTGAACAGCAGCTCGTAGTCTTCCCCTCCGCTAAGGGCGCAGGCTGTCGGATCCAGCTCGAATTTATAGGCGGCATTACGGGTTTCTTCGGCGATGGGTATCTTTTCTTCATAGAGTACACAGCCTAACTCGCTCTGCCGGCAGATATGCAGGATCTCGGAGCTCAACCCGTCACTGATGTCCATCATAGAAGTTGGTTTGATCTCCGACTGCTGAAAAAACTCGATCTGGTCCTTTCTTGCTTCCGGTTTCAGGAGCCGGCCGATCACATATTTTTCCCCTTCCAGATCAGCCTTGACCTGGGGGCTTTCCAGAAAGATCTTCTTTTCTCTTTCCAGGATGATCAGGCCGATATAGGCAGCACCCAGATCTCCGGTGCAGCAAAGCAGGTCGCCTTTTTGGGCGGTGCTGCGTTTTACAAATTTATCCGGGCTTACCTCCCCGATGGCGGTGACGGAGATAATAAAGCCTTTTTGGGAAGAAGCCGTATCTCCTCCGACCAGGTCGACCCCATATTTTTCACAGGCGGCATATACCCCCTCATAGAATTCATCCAGGGCTTCCACACTGAAACGATTGCTGATACCCAGACTCAGGGTAATCTGCGTGGGAATGGCATTCATGGCGTAGATGTCGCTGATATTGACGATCACCGATTTGTATCCCAGGTGCCGGAGAGGAGTATAGACCAGGTCAAAATGAATGCCCTCGATCAGCAGATCTGTGGTGATCACCGTCTGTTTTCCGAAATGATCGATAACGGCGGCATCGTCCCCCACACCTACGATGGTGGAAGCATTTTGTATCTCGATATTTCTCGTAAGGTGCTCGATCAATCCAAACTCCCCCAGAGAGGATATTTCAGTCCTGTTTTCGTTCATGGCTGGTTGACTTATAACGTATAATGCGGATCGCTCACTACTTTTAATAATTCCTCATGGATCTTCCCGTTGGTCGCCAGAATATGGGGCTGGTAGGGTGAATAACGCTGTCCTGAAAAGTCGGACACTTTCCCCCCCGCTTCTTCCACGATAAGGAAACCCGCTGCGCTGTCCCAGGCTTGCAGCTTATGTTCGTAAAACCCATCGAACCGACCTGCGGCCACCCAGCAGAGGTCCATGGCGGCGGATCCCAGACGGCGGACAGGCACTCCTTTACGGATCAGGCGGTCGAAAACATCCAGCGGTCCATTGGGCTGGTCCAGGTACGTATAGGGGAACCCTGTTACCAGACAGGCGCTGCGGACAGATGTTTCTGCACTTACCTGTATCTTTTTGTCGTTCAGCGTAGCGCCGAACCCCTTTTGTGCAAAAAAGAACTCATTGATAAAAGGGTTGTATACGGCGCCCAGTATTATTTCCCCGTCCTGTTCAATGCCGATGGACACACAACAGAGGGGCAGGCCATGTGCAAAGTTCACCGTTCCGTCAATGGGATCGATGATCCATTTAAAATTGGAGTCCATGACAATCTCCCCCGCTTCCTCGCTCAAAATATAATGGTCCGGGAAATCACTTTTAATGATCTCGAAAATGGCTTTTTCCGAAGCGTGATCGGCTTCCGTGACCAGATTGTTTATCCCTTCTTTATTGGAAATTTTGAATTCGCCCTGAAAATATTGCTTCATGACAGCGGCCCCTGCCTCGGCGGCCCTGATAAGTGTTGATTTTAGCATGGCGCAAAGATAGGCGGAAAAGTTAGAGCTTTAGCTCTTCCAGTCCCTTGATATACTCTGTCAGAACGCCTTTATTCAGCGTGTACTTATAGTTCCTCCCTTCTTTTTCACCGTCTATAAGTCCACAGTCTACCAGGATCTTAACATGGTGGGAGATGGAAGGCTGGGCCAGGTCCACTACGTCCTGAAGGCTTGAGCATTCGCCGCAGCCACCTTGATTGGAAAGGTAGTTCAGGATCTTGAGACGATTCATATCGCCCAGGGCCTTGGAGATTTTTTCTATTTGTTTAAATGTTAGTGTCACAACATTACATTGATAGATGCAAATATATCAATTCTGATACAGGTATCCAAGTTTTTGCCTGCTGTAGCCAGGGTTTTAACATTTTGCACGATCGGGTTTTGCCTGATCGGGCAAAAAGGCTTACTTCGTGGGGCTAATACTTGCATGATCCTCTCTGTTATTATAGTCAATTATAATGTAAAATACTTTTTGGAGCAGTGTCTTTATTCTGTGGAAAAAGCCCTGCGGGAAGTGGCTGGCGGGGTGACGGAAGCCGGCATCGCCCCGGAATCAGAGATTTTTGTGGTGGACAATCACTCTTCGGATGGCAGCGTGGAGTATTTACGGCCCAGGTTTCCCCGGGTGCGGTTTATCGTCAACGAAGACAACGTGGGTTTTGCCAGGGGCAATAATCAGGCGTTGCAGCAGGCCAGAGGAAAATATATCCTGTTCCTGAACCCGGATACCATCCTTCCGGAGGATAGCTTCGGGGTCTGGCTTTCTTTTATGAGGGGGGAGCCGGGGGCCGGTGCGCTGGGGGCACGGATGGTCGATGGGAGTGGCCGTTTTCTGAAGGAGTCGCGGCGGGGCTTTCCTTCTCCGTGGGTGGCTTTCTGTAAGTTGGCGGGATTGACGGCCCTGTTTCCTCATTCCCGTCTTCTGGCCGGTTATTACCTGGGTCATTTACCGTCCGACCGCAGTCATCCGGCGCCTATTTTATCCGGCGCCTGTATGTGGGTGAGCCGGGAAGTCCTGGACAAAGCAGGCAGCTTCGACGAGCAATTCTTTATGTATGGGGAGGATATCGACCTGAGCTACCGGATCGGGCAAAAAGGGTACACCAATTATTATATCGCCGAACCTGCCATCCTGCATTTTAAGGGAGAGAGTACCCGAAAAGATATCCGGTATATAAAACTGTTTTATAAAGCCATGAGCCAGTTCCGTAAAAAATATTTCAGCGGGGGCTGGTCAGCGTTGTTCAATGTTCTGATGGAAGGTGCGATCTGGTTGAGGGCAGGCATAACGGCATTGGCCGGTTGGTTCCGGTTCAGGAGGAGCAGCGGGCAGGCGGGCAGGAAAGCCGGGCCGGAGAAAGTTAAAACCTGGGTCACCGGTGATACGGCAGGTCTTGCCCGATTGACGGCCAGCTTGTCTTCTTCCGGGGAGAGGGTCCTGGCGACGGGTTGGCAGGAAGCGGATGAGATCATCTTCTGCGAAGGGCCGTCCTTTCGCTTTGCAGACTGTATCGCGGCGCTGCAGAAGGCTCCGAAAAGGGTGTCCTGCAAGATCCATGCAGCGGGAAGCGGCTCTGCGGCCGGGAGTCATTCGAAAGAAGAGAGGGGGCAGACCATCGTATTGTAATTAAATAACCTTAATTTTGGCCGCAACCAAACGGCACCTGTTACTCAATGGCGTTGATTGAAATTCAATTACCCAAATCGCTGGCAAGAGCTTTACGTTTGCCCCAGAAATCCCCCAGGCGGCAACAATTGAAGGTATTGAGGAAATTGCTCAAAAAAGCAAGATTTACAGAGTTCGGTCAGCAATACCGGTTTGATGAAATCCTGATGAGCAAACACCCCGGAAAGAAATTCCAGGAGATGGTACCGACCTTCGACTATAGCAAGATCTATGCGGGCTGGTGGGATAAGACCCTGGAGGGCAAATCAGATGTCTGCTGGCCGGGCAAAATTAAATATTATGCACTGTCTTCCGGGACTTCGGAGGCGGGCAGTAAATACATACCCATTACCAATGACCTGCTAAGGGGCAATCGTATCGTGATGGTCAAACAGTTGCTGACCTTGCGTAATTATCACGATATTCCTGTAAAGAGCATTGGCAAGGGTTGGCTGATGATCGGCGGCAGCACGAGCCTGCAGAAAGGATCGGGTTATTATTCCGGGGACCTCAGCGGTATCACGGCGAGGAAAGTGCCTTTCTGGTTCCAGCCCTTCTATAAGCCGGGCAAAAAAATTGCCCGGACGACGGATTGGACCAAGAAGCTGGAAGAAGTGGTGAAGCTGGCCCCGCAATGGGATATTGGTTTCCTGGTAGGTGTGCCTGGCTGGATCCAGATGTGTATGGAAAAAGTGATTGAGAAATACCAGTTGAACAATATTCATGAGATCTGGCCCAACCTGGGGTTTTTTGTACACGGAGGCGTGTCGTTTGAACCCTATAAAAAAGGATTTGAGAAATTATTGGGTAAACCGATAACCTACATCGAGACCTACCTGGCCTCGGAAGGTTTTATCGCTTACCAGGACCTTCAATATTCAAAAGGCATGCGGCTGGTGACCAACCAGCATATTTTCCTGGAATTCGTGCCTTTTGACAACAAGAATTTTGACCTGGATGGGAATCTGGTGGCTTCCCCGGAAGCGTACATGATCCATGAGGTGGAAGAAGGGAAAGATTATGCCATCCTGCTTAGCACCAGCGCGGGAGCCTGGCGGTACCTGATAGGCGATACCGTAAGGTTTGTGGATAAAGAGCGGTGTGAGATCATTATTACAGGAAGGACCAAACATTTCCTGAGCCTGGTAGGAGAGCACCTCAGCGTTGACAACATGAATAAGGCTGTACAGCTGGCCAGCGAGGAAATGAATATTTCCATTCCGGAGTTCACGGTAGCCGGCGTTCCCCATGGCCTGTTCTTTGCACACCAATGGTGGTTGGCCAGTGACGATGCCGCGGACCCGGCCCTTCTCCGGCAGAAGATCGATGACAAGCTGAAAGAGTTGAATGATGACTATGCCGTAGAACGAAGCAGCGCATTAAAAGATATATACGTAAGTGTTTTACCGGAAGAGAAATTCATGGAATTCATGCGGCTGAAAGGAAAGATTGGCGGGCAGCATAAATTCCCCAGGGTCCTCAAAGGTAAAATGCTGCAGGACTGGCAAAAATTCCTGGACACAGGCAAAATTGAGTAGGCACAAAAGAAATTGCTATGATGGAGGCCGTATTGAAAGGATTGGCACTTGGTTTCGTTCTTGCCTTATCGGTGGGG
>DATJJD010000203.1:0-10488 GCA_035492545.1 Puia sp. | reverse complement strand
CATTCTACTTTTCTGCCATCGGCTGTGTACCCGGTATCCCTCCGCTCAAAAGGCAGCTGAAGAATTTCCTGGATATTTTCGTTGATCGCCAACATCCAGGAACCGCTGTCTACCAGGATCCGAAGACTGATATGTCTTATTTCGTCCTCGTCCATTATGCAGCGCCGCACCATACCGATATCCTCTGCATTGATCAATTTAACCTCGCTATATACT
This sequence comes from Puia sp., assembly GCA_035492545.1. Classification (GTDB taxonomy): domain Bacteria; phylum Bacteroidota; class Bacteroidia; order Chitinophagales; family Chitinophagaceae; genus Puia. The sequence continues at coordinate 10,272 of DATJJD010000203.1, read as the reverse complement.
AATCCCATACAATAAAGTTTATGGAACAAATATAAAAGCTTTACCTATTCGCGTTAAAAAAATCGCGTTTTGTGAAAAAATAGTTCTTGATTGTAATCAATTCTCAATCCACCTTTATCGGTTCCATCTTCGGGACCAGGAAATGCATCACCAGCCATGCCAGCAGGTAAGCCCCGCCACAAACGGCAAACATGATATAATAGGCCACTTCTATTTTGTGGATAGAACGATAGTATACAAACATGTTTTTTTGCACTACTGCAGAAAGCAGGATACCGCCAAGGGCACCGGCCATTCCGCCAATCCCCGTAACGGATGCCGTAGCTCGTTTGGGAAACATATCCGACACTGTCGTAAAGATATTGGCACTCCATGCCTGATGTGCCGACGCAGCAATGCCAATAACCACTACTGCCATCCACATATTGATACTGCCGGCTGCCTGTGCAAGTACAATGGGCAGCACCAGCAACGCATAGATCAACATCGACGTCTTTCTGGCTTTGAAAACAGGCCAGCCCTTATTGATTAAATTCATGGGCAGCCATCCTCCCCAGACACTGCCTACGGTGGACATGGTATAGACCGCTGCTACGGGCAAAGAAACCGCTGTTCCTTTGAGGCCGTATTGACTTTCCAGAAAGTCCGGCAGCCAGAATAGATAGAACCACCAGATGGGGTCTGTCAGCAGTTTACCCAGTGCAAAAGCCCAGGTTTGGCGAAAACCCAGCAGCCGACCCCAGGAGATCTTTGGTCCCTCAGCAACGGTTTCCGTTACGGCCGTTCCTGCGTCACTATTGATATAATCCCTTTCTGCGGGCAACAGCTTCTTATGTTTTGCCGGCACCTCATATATGCGGAACCAGAAGATCAGCCAGATGAAACCAAAAGACCCGGTAATGACGAATGCCCACTGCCAGCCCCAATGTTCATTGATCCAGGGAACCGTCAATGGGGCAATAATAGCCCCGATATTAGCTCCGGAGTTAAAGATGCCCGTTGCCAGCGCCCGTTCCTTCCTGGGAAACCATTCGTGCACCGTTTTAATGGCAGCAGGAAAGTTGCCGGCCTCGCTAACCCCTAATGCGCTGCGTGCTATCCCAAAACCCAGTACCGTACTGGTCAGCGCATGACAGACTGCGGCTATGCTCCAAATGCCGGTAGCCAGAGCATACCCTATCTTGGTGCCTATCTTGTCGATGAGCCGGCCTGCCCCCAGCAGTCCTACGGCATATGCGAATTTGAACGCTATCTCAATATTGGCATAATCTCCATCATCCCAGTGTAACTCATCCGTCAGGGCCGATTTCAGCAAGCTGATCACTGCCCGATCGAGATAATTGACCGTCGTGGCAAAGAAAAGAAGGGAACAGATCGTCCAGCGATAACGGCCAATGACGGCGTTGACGTTGGTTGTCTGGGAAGATATGGAAGCATTAGACATGTACGAGAGTAATTATGGATGGTCAAGATAGTTCAGATTCGCCAATTTATATAGTATCTATCGCAGGTCCGCGATCGATACCATATCCATATCTGTATAGGTATAGTTTTCACCGGCCATTCCCCAGATAAACGAGTAATTGCTGGTGCCGCAACCGGAATGAATGGACCAGGGAGGAGAAACAATAGCCTGGTGATTGGCCACCAGCAGGTGCCGGGTCTCCGTGGGCAGGCCCATAAAATGGAAAACCCGCTGTTGGGCCGGAACGTCGAAATAAAAGTAAGCCTCCATTCTTCGGGTATGCGTATGGGCGGGCATCGTATTCCATACGCTGCCGGTCTTCAGGATGGTCAGGCCCATTACCAGCTGGCAACTTTGGATGCCCTGGGCATGGATGTACTTATAGATCGTCCGGGCATTGGAAGTCTCCGGGGAGCCCATGTCCGTCGGCAGGGCCTTTTCTTTCGGAAGGAATTGTACCGGTTGAACGGCATGCGCCGGCGTCGACAAGAGATAGAACTGGGCAGGCTCGTCTGCAACGATGCTTTCGAAAACAACTTTCTTCACCCCTTTGCCCACATAAAGACAATCCAGCTTATTCAATTCATGAACGTCTCCGTCCGCAGTTACCTTTCCTTTTCCTCCCACGTTGATGATTCCCAGTTCCCGGCGTTCCAAAAAGTAATCCGCTTTCAGTTCGGGATGCGTCTCCAGGGAAAGGCGCTGTTTGACAGGACAGGCGCCTCCCACAATGACCCGGTCATAATGGGTGTATAACAGCCGTATGACATCATCCTGCATAAGAGGGTCTGTCAAAAACGCACTCCTTAATTCCCCGGTATTCATTCCGCTGACTTCCTTAGGGCTATGCTCAAACCTTATTTCCATTATATCTGAATTTTTTGTGATTAGTCTATCGCCCCATCCACCCGCCATCTACGGTGAGGATAGTTCCGTGTACATAGTCGGCTGCCGGGGAAGCAAGAAAGACAGCAGGTCCTTTGAAATCGTCTGCTTCCCCCCAGCGACCGGCAGGGATGCGGTCCAGGATACTCTTACTGCGTACCGGATCGTTACGCAATGCCTCCGTATTATCCGTGCTGATATAACCTGGCGCAATGCCATTTACATTCACTCCTTTCGAGGCCCATTCATTGGCCAGGGCTTTGACCAGGCTGCTCAGCGCGCCTTTGCTGGCGGCATATCCCGGAACATTGATCCCCCCCTGAAAGCTGAGCAGGGAGCAGGTGAAAATAATCTTGCCTGCCTTATAGCCTATCATATCCCGGCCGAACTCCCTGGCCAGGATAAAAGCCGCGTCCAGGTTGATCGATAACACCTTATCCCAGCTTTCATCCGGATGTTCGGCAGCAGGAGCACGCAGGATCATGCCGGCATTGTTGACGAGGATGTCGATGCGGGAGTGATGATTTTTGACCTGGTTGATAAATTCATACAGTGAAGCACGGTCGGTAAGGTCGGCCCGGTAAGCGGCAAAGTTCCTGCCCAGGGCCAACACTTCTTTTTCAACAGCACTGTCCCCCGCTGCCAGGGAAGCAGAAACCCCGATAATGTTGGCTCCGGCCTCTGCCAGCCCGATGGCCATGGATTTGCCGATTCCTTTGTTACAGCCGGTTACAAGGGCTGTTTTTCCGCTTAAATTGAAAAGATTGCTCATAAACTCAGCAGATCCTAGTTATGTAAATAATTAGTGAACAGTTCGTTACCTTTACCAGGCAGGACCCGGTCATGCGAATAACAAGTGTACATCCTTATTAATTAAGATAAGGGCTAAAACCTGTTTTTTTTTACGAAAACGATTGCGGCGAAGGATCGGACTGCCTACATTATGAGATTTGAAGCTATAACCATAAAAGACATTGCAAAAGCACTGCATCTGTCGGTGTCGACGGTTTCCAAAGCTTTACGGGGTAGCCATGAGATCAGTGAGGAGACCAAAAAAACAGTACTGGCTTATGCCCGGGAGTTCAATTATAAGCCAAACCCTATCGCTCAAAGCCTCAAAAGAGGACGCAGTAAGTCCATCGGAGTCATCGTCTGTAATATTGACAACAATTTTTTCTCCCAGGTGATCAATGGCATAGAATCCATTGCCCATCAGAGGGATTATAACGTCATCATCACGCAGAGCCAGGAATCCTATGAACGGGAGATCTCCAATAGCGAACACCTTTCTTCCCGCAATGTCGACGGGCTTATTATTTCGCTTTCCGCGGAGACAAAAAATGTAGACCACCTGGTGAAGCTGCATGAAAAAGGGCTGCCCATCGTCTTTTTCGATCGGGTGACAGATAAGATCCACACCCATACCGTCATTGCCAACAATTACAAAGGGGCCTACGAGGCTACCCGGCACCTGTTGCAACAGGGATTCCAACGCATCGCACATATCACCAGCTCCGGCAGTCTTTCCATTACCCTGGAAAGGTTGGCGGGGTATAAAAAAGCATTGGAAGACGCCGGTATGGTCCCGGATGACCGGTATATAAAATTCTGTCAGCACGGGGGCATGATCCATGAGGAGACCCATCAGGCGCTGGCGGAATTGTTAGATTTACCGGATAAACCGGATGCCATCTTCACCGCCAGTGACCGGCTGAGCACCACGACCCTTAGCCAGCTCCGGAAAATGAAAATAGAGATCCCCCGCCAAATCGGATTGGTAGGGTTTACCAATTCTATTTCCGCAGACATCTTCAACCCTTCCCTCACTTCAGTGGTACAGCCGGCCCTCGAAATGGGGCGCCTGGCTACCGAATTGCTGGTTCAGCTCATCGAAAGCAAGCGACCCGTCACCCAGTTTCACAAGCGCGTCCTGGAGACGGAGCTGACCATCCGGGATTCGAGTTTGAGAAAGTTCGTACAGACGAAGGGATAATGTGCTCAATGGATTGCCGTTCGGGCGAATCTGCCAGCAGGCAGACGGGACGGATTCGTTAATAAGCCGCGGTAAATCGTTGCCGGATATGTTTGGGTTTTTCCAGTTCATCCACGACAGCTACCGCCAGGTCTTCTACAGACAGGATACTTTTACCATCTTTATCAAAGACAGGGGTATCCAGGCTGGTGCGATAGGTTCCCTTACGTACACCGGACGTGGCCGAATTCATCAGGATGGCGGGACTGAAATAGGTCCAGTCCAGGTCTTTTTCTTTTTTGAGGATGGCCAGGTAGTCACGCGCTGCGGAAGCGCCGGCCTTAAATTGCGGAGGGAAGTCAGGAGTGTCCAGCAACTGTACACCCGGTTTTATCTCCAGGCTGCTCGCTCCCCCAATGACAATGAGCCTTTTTACGCCGGCGGCCTTCACGCCTGCCTGGATCGTCTGTGCCCCTTCCAGGTACTCCTCATAGATCCTGGGATTGGTCCATCCCGGATTGTAGGCGCTGATGACGGCATCGTGACCTTTCACCAGGGCGATAACCCGCTGTTCATCCAACATATTCCCAGCCCTGGTGGTGAGGCTGGGATGGTGGATACCTAATTTTTCAGGATGGCGGGCGATAGCGGTAACAAAGTGATCACGGTCGAGTAATTCAATGAGAATGGCTTTGCCTACAAAGCCTGTTGTTCCGATCAGAGCGCATTTCATTGTGAGTGGTTTTTGCTAGATTAAGGTTTGGTTGCTACTATAAGAGAATTCAAAGTTACAAAATTGTCATTATCCCCGGTCACCATTCCAGCCTCAGCAGGGCTACAGCATGGAGTGGCAGGGTAAGCGTCAGGGCCGCCTCTCCGTTGCTGGTAACCGGTAAAGGGCGCCCTTCTCCAACCGATTGCAGGGCCCCTGCCTTTTCCAGGGCCTGATATTGTTCGCGGGTAACAGATTGAGGGGACCCCATTTTCTTCCAGGCTTCGTATGCATTGCTGTGTTCCTCGTCTATTTGTAATTGTTGCACCCTACATTTTTCAGCCGGTATATTCTTCCACTGAAGGGTGACCGGGGAGGCGTCTCCGGGCAGTGCTGCGTCCCGGTAATTCCAGATCAATACGGATGCCGTATGACTGCCGGCAGCAGCCAATGCGTGGATGTCCCCTCTTTCTCCGTGTACGCTAAACTTCAGCAGGCTGTCCAGCGGGATCTCCTGGTCGTTGTTCACCGGGATTCTATTGCCCTTCATCAGGCCAAACATCCTGAAAACATTCAGCACCGGTTTATCGATACCGTTAGTAGCGAGGTCCCGGAAACCATCAAACCATTTCTGGTCTTCAAATTCGAAGGACCAGCTGATGGCGCCGGCAAGGTTGACCTTGTATCGGTCCGCCAGGTCATAGATCCTTGTAAAAGAAGCAGCCGTGTAACTGGAATACATAGTACCATTGCGGTAAGCATTCTCGGGGTTGGTGGTCATACCACAGGCGGCGCAGCCTTCAGGGTCGCATTCGGTAATATAAATGGGGAGGGTGTGGAAAGAAGATGCAGCCACGATGCCAAATCCTTTGGCGACGTCATTCAACTGAGGAGCCATATTCATCTGAACATGGTCCGTTACAAATTGAGGGCTTCCCTTGGCGTGAAAGCTGATAAAATCCAACGGTGCGCCTTTTTTCCCCGTCGCTCCGTTCAGACCTTCCTTACAGTGTACCAGGAAATCCTCCAGCCATCCTGCTGCCTTCGACCAACCCGGACCGGTAGTAGCGGGGCCTCCGATACGGGCAGCAGGCAAGGCCCTTTTGACAGCATCTGCTGCGTAATCGTACAGTTTGAAATATTCCGCCTCCGTGCCTTTCCAATAGCCTATATTCGGTTCGTTCCAGACTTCCCATAACCAGGAAGCGACTTCCTTCTCTCCGTATCGCTGAACACAATGACGAACCCATTGATAGACCAGCCCGCCCCATTTCTTATAATCCGTAGGGGGATAGGCCCAGCCGGTGTAGATGCTGTCATATTTTACACCCGGCTTCCAGTGATGGCGGTAAGGGATGGGGTGGATGGATAAAGCCTCCGGCATGAACCCGATCTCCGCCAGTGGCTTCATACCTCTTTGAATATAGGTGTCGAAGATGCTGTCCGCTATCCGCCAGTTGTAGACCGGTCGTCCCTGTGCGTCTTCCGTATAGGCGTTGGTCGAGCCCCATTTAAAAGCCGCCACCCCGTCTCCCGTTGTGAGGAGGTTGTGACACCGTACATAGACCGGCACGGGGCTTAGGGCAGCCAGCTCGCCCAGCAATTTTTTCCCGTCTTTCATATAGGTGTAATTGGGCTCGTCATAACCGAAATAAGCCCAGACAGGCCGTAATGGCTCCCCCCGGGCGGCCAGGTCGATGGTGAGATGTGGGCCGTCAGGCGCCGGATTCTTAGCGGAGGCCGGGACCTGGGCCATAAGCCTGGTAGCGCCTGAAATAATACTGATCGCCGTTAGGAGTAAGATTGCCTTTTTCATACGTATTGCAATGTACCAAAAAAAAATCCCTGCTAAGAATAGCAGGGGTTCATTAACCAAAACCAGCAGTAGTGCCAGCTTAAACGTCATTGTCCTCACCGGTACCCGGCTCAACGGGATTACGGCCCTTGACAAAATAATATATGGGTATGCCCAGCAGGACGATGCCTAAGCCGGGCCAGGTAAATTTCGGTTTGTAGATGAACAACAGGACACAGATGCTGCTGGCCAGGATGATATAGATCAGGGGCAGGACCGGATAGCCGAAAGCCTTGTAAGGCCGCGGCAGATAGGGTTTCGTCTTTCTCAGTCTGAAAATACCGATGATGGTAAGGATATAGAAGATCAATACCACGAAGATGACATAGTCCAGTAGCTCGTTATATTTCCCGCTGAGGCACAGCAGAGATGCCCAGACGCATTGCATCCACAGGGCCTTGGCCGGCACGGCATTTTTATTCAGCTGGCCCACCTGCCGGAAGAAGAGGCCGTCCTTTGCCATGGTGTAATAGACCCTTGCGCCGGCAAGGATCAGGCCGTTGTCACATCCGAAGGTAGACACCATCAGCAAAAAGGCGATCACGAGTGTCCCGCTATTCCCGAAGATCTGTTGAGAAGCCGCCACCCCCACCCTGTCATTCTCGGCAAAGGCGATGTCATGCAAGGGTAGAACCGCAGTGTACATCAGGTTCATGGCCACATAGATCGCCGTTACGATGAGGGTGCCGAGGAAAAGGCTCATGCCGATATTCCGTTCCGGCTTTTTTATCTCTCCCGCAATAAAGGTGACATTATTCCAGGAGTCGCTGCTGAACAGGCTTCCCACCATACTGCCAGCGATAGCGCCCAGGGCTGCCAGCCCTGTATAGGGAAGCAGGCTGCCTCCGGTGTCCAGTTTCCCCAGGGAAAACCCTGAGTTCCAGTTTGCCAGGATAATATCCTTCCGGGCTGCCAGGAAAAAGCCGAACAGGATCAGTCCTGCCAGGGCAGCAATCTTGGCCAGGGTAAAGATGGTCTGTATCCACTTGCCCTCCTTGACGCCACGGGTATTGATGTAGGTAAGAAAGACGATCAGCAGAATGGAGGTGAGCTGAGCGGCGGAGACCTGTATAAAACCCAGGTCCATCAGGATATGCCGTTCGCTCAACGCCGGGAAGATATAGGCGGCGAACTTAGAAAAGGCCACTCCCACCGCGGCGATGGAGCCGGTCTGGATCACGGCGAAAAAGCTCCACCCATATAAAAACCCCACGAGGGGGTTAAAGGATTCTTTCAGATAGACATATTGTCCGCCCGCCTTAGGGTACATGCTGCTCAATTCGCCATAACTCAACGCTGCCGTCAGCGTCAGCAGTCCCGTGAGGGCCCAGACCAGCAATAGCCAGCCTGCCGAGCCTACGTTGCGGGTGATATCGGCGCTGACAATAAAGATACCCGAGCCGATCATGGATCCTACCACCACCATGGTGGCGTCCAGCAGTCCCAGCGACCGGCGGAAATTGACGTTTGGTTCACTCATTAAGCGTAAGTTTTCTCCAGTCTGATAGCCAGGTAGTCCGGGAGAGCGGGCCTGCTGGCCACACATCCGCCGATAATGCTCAATATTTTTTCTCTCTCCTTCCCTACCAGCGGCAGACGGGGAGCCCTTACATATTCGCTGCCGATGCCCGTCTGGACCTCAGCCAGCTTGATATACTGCACCAGTTTGGCATGGATGTCCAGCTCCAGCACGGGCAGGAACCAACGGTAAATAGCCAGGGCCTCTTCCACCCTTCCCGCTTTTATCAGCCGGTAAATCGCCACCGTCTCGGCCGGGAAAGCGCATACCAGTCCGGCCACCCAGCCATCGGCCCCCATCAGGAGCTCTTCCATGGCCAGGGTATCCACGCCGCATAAGATCTTTATACGATCGCCAAACCGGTTGATCATCCGGGTCACATTGGACACGTCCCGGGTGGACTCTTTTACGGCCTGTATGTTCTTACAGGCTATCAGCTCTTCGAACATGTCCAGGGTCACTTCAATCTTATAGTCTACCGGATTGTTATAGATCATGATAGGGAGGTCCGTAGAATCCGCTACTGTCTTAAAATAAGTCACTGTCTCCCGATGGTCGGAAGAATAACGCATAGGGGGCAGCATCATCAGCCCTTTAGCGCCCCAGGCCTTGGCATAGGCTGCCAGTTGCAGGGCTTCCCGGGTAGAACCTTCTGCGATGTTGAGCACTACCGGTACTTTCCCCTCTACCGATTCCACCGTAAATTTTACCAGTTTTTCCTTTTCCTCCAGGGTCAGCACGCTGGCCTCGCCCAGGCTGCCTCCTAATATAATACCGTCTACGCCGGACTTTATCTGGAACCGAAGGTTCTTTTCAAACAGGGTCAGATCTAATTCATCCTTGGCTGTGAATTTCGTAGTAAGTGCAGGGAATACCCCTCTCCAGTCTATTGCCATAAAAAAATTTTTCAAAAATATCCATAACCCGATAAGGGGGTCTCTTCATTTTTAATCAATCCTGCCCAAATTTTAACCGTTTAAACATTAAAGACGCCGCGGGGGGGCGGGTTTTAGGGATTCGGGTTAAAATATGGCCATAAGAAGTTAAAAAGAACAAAGGGCCGGCCCTTCTCTTTATCTAAATTCGATAATATCTGTTAACTGGACTCCGTCCAGTTTGGACCGGCTTTAAGAGATCAAACACATGAGAAAAAAAAGTCAGACAGGAAAGTTATCCGTCTGACTTTTTTATTAAAGGTTTCTTTGGGGAGGGTCGACGTCCAGCAAATGCTTTACGAAGAAATCCCTTCTTTTTATTCGTCCGTAGGGCCCTCCATCGGTATGGTCGGAACCCGGCAGCGGCAGGAAATCGAAGGTCTTACCTGCTTTTATCAGGGCATCGGCCACCCGGTACGTAGATTCGGGAGGTACGTTGTTGTCCCCCTCTCCTACCATCAGCAACAGGTCGCCCCGCAGTTTCCAGGCGTTGGTGACATTGGACTGTTCGTCATAATGTTTGCCCACCGGATAACCCATCCATTGTTCGTTCCACCATTGTTTGTCGATGCGGTTGTCATGGCATCCGCAGGATGAAACGGCTGCTTTATAGAAGTCGCCATGGAATAACAATCCTCCCAGCGAATTCTGCCCGCCGGCGGAAGTCCCGTATAGTCCCACCCTGGAAGTATCCACATAGGCATATTTCGCCGCCAGCGCCTTGATCCAAAGGATACGGTCGGGGAAGCCGGCATCGGCCAGGTTCTTCCAGCAGACGTCGTGAAAGGCTTTTGAACGATTGGCCGTGCCCATGCCGTCTATCTGCACGACGATGAAGCCCATCTGTGCAATACTCTGCATCTCTCCGTAGCGACTGGTAAAATCTTTCGGTACGAAAGAAGCCTGGGGGCCTGCATAAATATTTTCTA
>DATJJD010000202.1:0-50471 GCA_035492545.1 Puia sp. | reverse complement strand
AGCAGCCATCTCTTTTGCGTGAGGGACGTGATGCCAAACATGGCGATGGCAATGGTAAGCAGGGCCTCCGTCATATCGAACTGATCATCGAAAAGGTTGATCTCATCGTATTCCTTCTGGTAACCTTCCGCCTGGATCTTTATTTCACCCTTTTCTTTCTCGTACCGGGCAATCTGTGCCTCATATTTTTTGATGACTTCGGCATTGCCCGATCCATTCTGGAGTTTTATCTCTTCCAAGGTATTTTCAGCGATGGATTGTTTGGTGCTTTTTGCCTGGAAATAAGACCATGCATCGATAGAGTGTGCCTGCGCCTGCGACATGGCCTGGACAATATTGCCGTCTTTCACATTGCAGAGGGCCATAAAGGTGGCAGTGATAGCTACAAAAAGGGCTACCCGGGAATTGATGGAATTTTTACCTGCCTGTTCCAGCGGTTCCTGTATCGTTTCAGCGATGTCTGTCATAAGAGAAAATTGGTTAGACCGCTAAAATAATAAGAAATCAGCGAAATAATCCCTCGACTATTTTTTTCAGGCTGGTCTGTCTTCTACGTTGATGGACCGTATCATACGAATTGTATATTCCACCATCTCTCATTTCTGCATCAAAAAGGACCACAATATCAGTTCTTCCACGAGATGCATTGACAAATTCATTTTGTTTGGTGATGGTATTTGTTCTTTTATTTTGTACGATCAGTAAAAATGTATCGCTCGGGAGATTTTCCAACCTAAATTTAAACCTTCCCCGGGAATCGGTTTCGGTTTGAGCCTGTATGGGACTGCTGATCCTTACAACGGCATCCACTGGCTTCGCGGAATTTTTTTCGTCGGCAACGATCCCCGATATTTCTGTTGCCCGGCTGCCTTTAAATTGATTATAAAGCGTTATGGAAAAGGTGATTATAGCCGCAAAAGTGGCAAATATGACTTTGCTCTTACTAAAAAAGTCAGTCAGTGTCGCTCTGCTAATCATAAAAACAAATCTCCCTCATGTCTTCATCCCTGCCAATACCTAGTTCTAACTATTTTTTGCATATCTCAGACTGGATAGTACCGCGGTCAGGATCAGGAGTGTGGCCTGCTACCCTTCCATTAAAACCTACGATCATACATCGGTGATGCACTTTTCCAGGCATCTTGAATATATCGTTGTGGAATAACTTCCTATCTTTATCTCAAAACCAATGGTATGATAACATTCTTAGGCATGGGCCTCTTAGGCGCTAATTTTGTAAAGGCGATGATCAATAAAGGATCTCAGGTCCAGGTATGGAACCGTACTGCCTCCAAAGCGACCGAATTGGAAAAATATGGCGCCAGGGCCTTCAAGGAAGTGGCGGACGCCGTGAAGGGCGCCGACAGGGTCCATCTCACCCTTAAAGACGATGCTACGGTGGATGAAGTATTGTCAAAAGCCAGCGCAGGTTTGATGCCGGGCGCCATCATCATAGATCACACGACCACCTCCGCCGCCGGCGCCGTACAAAGGACCCGGGAATGGCAACAACGTGGCTTTACCTATGTCCATGCTCCGGTATTTATGGGACCTTCCAATGCGCTCGATAGTACGGGCTATATGCTGGTCTCGGGCGATCAGGACCTGCTTGCCAAACTGGAACCCGAATTAGCTAAAATGACAGGAAAGATCCTCAACTTTGGGGTGGAACCCGGCCGGGCCGCCGGCATGAAACTCATTGGCAACGCATTTTTGGTCGCCTTTACAGCAGGCATCGCTGATACCCTTTCCCTGGCCGGCGCCTTAGAGATCCCTGTTAGTGACCTGACGACTTTATTTGATTCCTGGAATCCCGGGGCCGTATTGCCCGCCCGGTTAAAGCGAATGACCTCGGGTAATTTTGACCAACCGTCCTGGGAATTAAATATGGCGAGAAAAGACACCGGCCTGTTCCTGCAAGCTGCCGAGCAGGGCGGCACGAAACTGGCGGTGATGCCCGCAATAGCGGCTGAAATGGACCGCTGGATAGAAAAGGGCTATGGTAACCATGACTGGACGGTCATCGGCTCCTCTCCTTTCCCGAAGAAACCCTAACCTAAAATCCTTTCCATCTCTGGATATACAACAACAAATACGACAATCTCTTTTAAAAATTTTTCCGCTGACGGACGAACAAATAGGACTCTTCCTGGAAAAATTGCATATCCGGTCCTTTAAAAAGAACGAATACCTGCTGGAGCCACCCAAAGTATGCCGGTTCACAGCCCTTGTGCTAAAGGGAGGTTTTCGCCTGTACCGGCGTACAGCCGAAAAAGAGCATACCCTTCATTTTTTTACGGAGACCGACTGGGTAGGCGACCTGGAAAGCTTTGTCGTACAGGCTCCCACGGTCAACCATATCCAGGCGACGGAAAAAGCGGAAATAGCCATCATAAGTTTGCATGACATCCATGAGCTGATGGCCCGGGATAGCATGTTCCTCAGCTTTGGCCGGATCATGAAAGGCTGGTCGGTCTCTTCAAACCGCTATACCTCCCTGATCGATGACACCCCCGATGCCCGCTACCGGCTTCTCCTGGAGACTCACCCGGACTGGATCCTGCGTTTCTCACAAACACACCTGGCCACGTACCTGGGCATGAGCCGGGAGACCTACAGCCGGGTAAAAAGAAGATATCTTTCCATTTCGTGACCGTCGTCACATTTTCGCAACCGGCACAGACCTATTTTTATGAGGTAAAACCTACAACATGCCTGATCAATCCATGACCAAAAAAATAGTAGCCAGCTCTTTACTGCTGTTCCCTATCCTTTCTATCCTGGGTTTTCTGCTGCACTTTCATTCCGTTCATTCTTTTTTCAATTTCCAATGGCAGCGCCCGCCCTATGATGCCGGCAGATTATTCGACGCCCTGGCCGCAGGTAGAGGGCATGGCTATATGCTGGCCCATACCATCGTCTACGGGGCCCTCCCTTTCTTGTTGGTTACCATCCTGGTACTGGCCTGGTACCTCCGCCAGACGTCCCCAACGCTTGCTTTCCTGGGCGCCGCCATCGGCATCATCGGAAGCCTCGCCCTGGCAGGAGTGGTATCTTCCTGGTTATCTTTTGCAGCCATTGGCCGCGTCGGCCCGCAATATTATGAGGGGGCCCGGGCCGGCCTGATAGAACTGACCAATAAAAGAGGATTTCTTCAATGGAATACCGGTTGCTCCTATCTCACCTTTGTCGGGCTGATCCTGCTGGCGGTCGGATTATGGATCAGGAAGCAATTCCCTGCGGGAAACATGCTCTGTATTATTATCGGTTCCCTCCTGTTCATGTTATTCATGGACATGGACAACTGGATGCTGATAGGCACCGTCTTTCTTTCCATCGGACTCTGGCCCGTCCTGAAAAAATTATGGGGATAGCCCCATGATTTTGATAAACTTATGCAATTAATTTCCAGAAAGAGATCAGCCTTCGTTGTACAAAGCCCAGGTATTCATAAAGTCTTATTGCCCGCCTATTAGTTTCCAACACATGTAGAAAAGGGGTGATCCCCGCTGAGAGATGGGTTTGGCAAAGATGGGCGATCAGCCGCTGCGCATATCCGCGTCCGGTAAAATCAGGATCGGTACAGATTGCGCTGATCTCCGTCAACCCCTCCAGGCGGAGACGTTCCCCCCCAACGGCTACCAGCTTGCCACTTTGCCGGATACCATAATAAGCGCCCAACCGGTACGTATCGGGTTCATAATAGCCGGGCTGTACTTTGGTGATCAGGTCGTATAGTTCGCGGCTGTCAGTGTCCGTAAGCCGGGAAATAACAACAGGCTCTCCTTGTGTAGCAAGGACTTCGGGTTCTTCTTTTATAGTACCCTCCCGGCCCCCCGTTCCCTGAAACACCATCTGCACACAGGGCAATTCTTTGAGTACCTTCCAATGAGCAGGCAGTGCCGGCAATTCCCCGATCAAAAAAAAGACTTCGCCCGTTTCCAGCCAGGGACCCAGCGCGCCCATGTCTTCAGGGCTTCCCTCTTCGAAGGCGGCAAAAGGCAACAGCCCCCGCTGGTAACGCCTGACCCGCGAAGTTCCCGTAGCAAAGGACTGCTGAGGACCGGTCAGCGCCCACCAGGCAGGATTGTCCAGCTTTACAAAATGGTCAAAATTCATGGTACAATTTACTAACATCAACAATAAAATACCTGTTTGATAATTCAAGTCTTCTGAATATTTTTAGGGTGTACCCTAAAAGCTTCTCTAAAATGAAAAGAACACATTTCATTTTATTTGCATTATTGATCGCCGGTTGCTCCAGTTCTTCCATCATCGCCAAAAGCAGCGACCACTTGAATGGCCCCTATCAAAGGATCTTTGTGGTGATCAATAGTTCCTACCGGGCGGAAAAATTCATCAAGGCCTTTACCTCGAATGTAAAAGAGGAATTCGACCAACGGAATATCACCTCCGAAATCTTAATAAAGACCGACACCGCAAGAGAGATAAGCCAGAAAATCGTCGATTTTAATCCCGACGCTATTCTCATCATCGATCAAACAGCGGGGGTAGCCTATAATATAGGAAATGGAGGCAGTTCCAACGGAGCCACCTTTGACCTGAAGTTATATGATAAGACGCCTGACAACCTTGCCTGGAAAGGTAGTTTAAAAGTCTTCGGAGATTTTGGAATTTCGACGGCTACTACGAAAGCTACGAATTACTTTATTGCCCGGCTGGAATATGATAAGATCATAACAAAGCTATAGGGCCCTTATCAGCCTTTTCTTTTCCTGCCTATCATCAACCCCAGAAAACCAACGGCCGCCACCAGGTTGATCCAACCCCACCAATTTCCCCACCGGCTATACAGGGTCCGGGCACGCGAAGGCCCTGCCTGCCCAATGATTGAAGCCCTCTTCCCACCCTCACAACTTGCTTCCGACAAGACTCTTCCCCGATCATCGCTGATGGTCAGCCTTCCTTCCTGGGCATTTCGCACCAGGGTAAAACCATTCTCTACCCCTCGCATCATCGCGATCCGGGAATGCAACCAGCCATCCGCATTAAAATCCCAGGCCGGCACATAGAGGACCCGCGCTCCCTGCCCGCTATAACGGCGGATATACGTATCATAATCGCAATCCTTACAAATGGCTACCCCGTTAGTGATCCCATCCCCCTGAAAGAAGCCGGGCGCTTTACCCGGGACAAATCCATCGAAGACCTCTCCTTCAAAAAGATTCACCTTCCGGTAATTCAGCAGCCACTGACCATCAGGCCCTATGACCCAGGCCTGACACTCCGGATGATCCTTATAGATACGGGTAACCCCCGCGATGATGGTCATGGCCGATCGACGGGCTTCATCCCGTAACAGTCCCATACAAATAGCTTCGACGGAGTCGGACACCGGTACCCCTTTCTCAGGCAACAGCACCACCCTGGCGCCTTGACCGGTCAGTGCCCTGATTTCCTGTAGGTAGCGTTCGGCCAGCGGCAATTCTACTTCTGGTCTTGGATCGTAATCATTCCCATAGGCTTTCTTCGAAATAGCTGCCAGCCCAACCGTTACCTCCCCGGAAGATGCCCGGTTCGGTGCATGCAGCCGCAGCGATCCATACGTCAACACCCCGACGACAAGGAGCAGCGCCGGGATCAACACCCCCTGCACCCTTTTGCCCTGACGCCGGTAATACAAGGCCAGGGCCGCCGCGGCAGGGACATAACTTGCCACAAAGGTCAAACCCAGCACCCCTGTGATAGCCGCCAGCTGCACCAGGGGAAGAAAATCACATTGCGTATAAGCAATACTCCCGATGGTGCCATCCCGGGAGAAAAGGAATTGAAGAAATTCAAAAGCCGTCCAAAGGACCGGATAGGCAAAAACGGCTACCGCAGGAGGAGCCACCCTTGCGATCCTACGGACCGCCACCACTATCCCGCCAAAGACCAATGGAAAGAATACCGTGAAGATCAGTGCCAGCGGCAACGGCAGCACGGAATGCAAATAGGTCCACCAACTGAGCCGCCCAATTAAAAAAGCAACAAACGCCAATAGAAAAGCCTGTCCCCCCGACAAGTTTACCGATAAATACAAAATAGGAAGAGGGGCCAGCCAAAGGGCCCACCAGGCATGGAAGGAAAGATCGAAGGCTGCATACCAGCACAGCCCTGATAAAATGAGCCCGAAAAGGACCCGCCCTCTCTTGGATAAATTCATAAGAGCAAAACTATAGCCTTCCGGAACCCTAAAATTGTAAAAATTAGACAGGTTGATACCGGATCAGGAAATCAGCGATACTGTGTTCCCCCGGCTTCCAACTGCCCGGGGCCACCCCTGCATACCGGTAAAAATCCTTTATAAAATGGGATTGATCATAATAACCGCACCCATGGCTGATCTTTGTGAGGGAGAGAGATTGGTGTTGATGGATCAGCCGTATCGCCCTGTTAAACCGGATGATCCGGCAGTATTGTTTGGGACTATACCCTACCGATTCCTGGAAGGCCCGCTCCAACTTCTTATAATACCAGCCCGTTTGCTGGCAGATCGCCTGCACTGACAGCTCATCCGGCCGCTCCCGGATCATCCCGACCGCAGCTTGAAGAACCCCCGGCCCACCGGGACTACCCGGCCCAATTTGCCCATTCCCGATCAGCCCGGTCAGTAACTGCTCCAACAAGCCGACCCGGTTCAGATCGCCTTGCTGGTCCTGCAGTCTGTCTTCCCATCCTTTTATCCGGGAACCCAATACCGCTTCCGCAGGCACCATCTTATTCAGAAACCCCGACAGGGGCGTCGCCGTCAACGCCGCCAGGCCCCCGGGCTTCCATCGTACTCCCAGCATCTCCGTATGACCTGGACAACGTCCGAAATAGACCCGGTCCCGCTGTCCCATAAACTGCACCCCGGTGACCAGTTCGCCCTGGGGTGATTCCGGATGGATCAGCCAATGAAAAGAAGTTCCCAGGTGAAAGATCATCTCTACCCTTCCGCCCGGTATCAGCCGCTCCTCCCTACCTTCGCTTCCGGAAGAACGAGAAACCCAATAGCACTCTACAAATGCCGACAGCCGGGTACCTGGTTGATATTGATGGTAATAGGTCATAAACGCTTCACAATATACGAAAATCGTCTTTCCCCCCTTTTGAGCAAAAAACTCCCCAGCCTCCCCCTCCTGCCAAGCAGTCCCATCGCCATGGTATGCCCTTTGCACCTACCAACCGGTAATAAGCAAAGTTTCTTCTAACTAAAATCAATTTTATGGCAATTACAAACACCAGCAAGCTGACTAATATCTGTGTGATCGCTGCCTTCAGCATCGGCGGATTAGTCGCTTGTAACAGTAATGACTATCGATCCTCTGACGCATCGGATTCCACCGCTATAAATAGTAATAAGGTTGCCTCTGCTGACAGCACCGCCTCCAGAGACAGTTCAGCCATGGCCGCTACGAAAAAAACAAAGAAAAAAGGCCGCGCTTCCATCCTGATGCCGGCGGGCAGCAATGATATGGCTGCCAAGGGCGCCATGGTAAAGGATAAGGATGGGGTATACAGCAGTGTGCAGGTAATGCCGGAATTCCCCGGAGGACAGGATGCCCTGGCGAGCTATGTCAACAACCACGTAGAATACCCTCAACAGGCCATAGACGATAATACTACCGGAACCGTAAAGGTCTCCTTTGTAGTGGATGAGAATGGTAAAATAGCGAATGCCCATTTGATCGATAATAACAAACTGGGGAAGGGATTAGACGAAGAGGCCCTTAGAGTAGTTAATAACATGCCCGCATGGAAACCAGGAAAGGTGAAGGGGAAAAATGTAAAGACCCGGCTTGAGCTGCCGATCACTTTCCAATTCGAATCCTAAATAAAACAAATACAAAGGCCACCTTGCAAAACAGGGTGGCCTTTGTATATCGTAAACCCATGGTCTCATCGTTCGGCCGCCGGCTTTCGGCGGACCGACGTCTTACCGGCCCCCATTACGGGAATCCGGCTTGGGTGTTAATTGATATTCCAATGGAGGTTCGACGCCCGCTAAATTCTTCACAAAATAATCCCAGCGCCGACGTGTCATATACGGTGAATAACTGCCATAGCCATGCGCACTATTGGGGAATACCACCAGGTCAAAATTCTTGTTGGCCTTGATTAAAGCCTCCACCACCAGCATCGTATTAGAAGGCGGAACATTGTTATCCATCAACCCATGGGCCAGCATTAGCTTACCCTTCAGGTTTGCAGCATAGTTCTGATTGGCCTGCGCTTCATAGTTAGAGCTACCTCCCGGCTGAGGCACCAGCAACCCGTCATATCGTTCGCCCCAATCATCCTCATAATTCCGATTGTCGTGATTTCCGGATTCGGAGATGCCTACTTTGAAGAATTCCGGGTAGCGAAACATCGCTGAAGCCGTAGCAAACCCTCCCCCGCTATGTCCCCAGATCCCGACACGGCTCGTGTCAATATAAGCATACCGCTGTGACAGTTGCCGGATGCCCGCCACCTGGTCCGGCAGCGTATTGATCGACATGTTTCCATAGCTCATATCATGATAGCTCTTCGACCGCAGCGGATTACTGGTGCCTTCGATCTCGACTACAATAAATCCCAGTTCAGCCAGCGCCTGGTTATCCCCCCTGGCACTTACAAAAGACCAGCTGCCCACACTCCCACCCTGCGGACCAGGATAGATATAATCGATGATGGGATATTTTTTAGCAGGATCCAGGCTGGATGGCAGGAACAATAAACCATACAGATCCGTCTGCCCGTCAGCCGCTTTCACCACTATAGGAGTTGGCGGCTTCCAGCCGGTAGCAGTCAGCCTGGATACATCGGTTTTCTCCAGGTTGGCGACCAGCTTGCCATTCAAATCCCTTAATATAGTAACGGGAGCCACATCCGGCTTGGAATAACTGTCTATAAAATAACTTCCTCCCGGAGACAACGTAATATTGTGATTGCCCGCTTCGGGAGTCAGCAGGGTCAAGCCCTTTCCATCAAATCCGATCTTATACAACTGGCTGAAATAGGGGTTCTCCGGCTGCCGGCCATCAACTAAAAAATAAAGAAGACGATGGGGTTCGTCTACCTTCAGCAGGCTGGTAACCACCCATTCCCCTTTCGTGATCTGGTTTTTCAGCTTCCCCGTCTGTGCATCATAGAGGTAAAGATGCCCCCAGTTGTCGCGTTCGGAGAACCAGATAATTTCATTGCTCTTATGCAGATATTTCCAGTTAATAGTGCCCCATCCCGATTCATACTGCGTGGGTACCGACTCCTCCATAACCTCTCTTACCGTCCCCGTTACAGGGTCTGCAATCCGGAATTTCTCCACCTTATGATCGCGGGAAGTAGAGACGAAAGCCAGTTGCTCGCCATCACTCCAGTCCACGTCATCAAAACTGCCGCTACTGGAGATATCATCACTGAGGGTGGCTCTATGTGGGTCGGGCGGGATCTGCAGGTTGATCACTTTCTTGTTGTCCACTTCGATAACGACCCGTTGAATAGTGGGGATCTCTTTATCTCCCGGCAAAGGATATTTCCAGGATTTCAGCGTAGGCCGGCCTACATTGGTAGTCACCAGG
The DNA here is from genome assembly GCA_035492545.1 of Puia sp. Lineage (GTDB taxonomy): Bacteria > Bacteroidota > Bacteroidia > Chitinophagales > Chitinophagaceae > Puia. The sequence goes on along the minus strand of DATJJD010000202.1, from coordinate 40,926 downwards.
TACATATCGCTGACATTACGCTGGTCCTGTTTGAAAGTGGCGATCTTTTTGGAGTCGGGGGACCATAACAGCACCGGTCCGTCCCCGCTCTTCCAACCGGCATTATCCGTCGCATACCCAAAATCCTTGATGCCATCGGTCGTAAGCTGGGTCGACTCGTTGGTCTTCACGTCACGGACCCATAGGTTATACTCTTTTATAAAAGCCGCCCGGCTGCCGTCAGGAGACAGTACTTCCTCGCCGATGCTCCTGCGCCTGCCTTCTTCTTTGGCTTGTGACGGGTTTACCTGAGTGGAATTATCCGGGGTACAGGTATAGGTACTTAGATCAACACTCCATTTTTTATCAAAAGCCCGGAACAGAATGGATTTTTTGTCGGGGGTGAATTGAAAGGTCTGAAAAGGCAGCATCGACGCTTCGACGGGTTTGCCGGTCTGAGCAGAAAGAGAAACTGCCAGCTTTTGTTGGTCGAAGGCTGCCGTACGTTTTTTCTTAGCTGGATCGACCAGGATAAATTCACTACCCTGCGGAGTTAAAATACGGTACCAGAACTGATCACCGGGCAGCCAGTTGGGATGTACGCCGCCATGATCCACCAGAGGCTCCGTATTGTAGTACATCGAATTTTCCGCATGCTCATAATCTGAAAAGGTTAAAGAATTGCCCGATTGGGCCTGCCCGGCCATGGCCAGGACAAAAGAGGTGACAATAAGCAAATATTTTCTCATATCGCACGAATATACACCCCTCCGTTCTAATTTTGCCTATCATCATGATCGAATGGCCAAAAAATATACAGAGGAACTGCTCCCCGAACAGGAGATCAAAGACTCCTTTCAGGTAACTTCCCTCAACGGTAAAAAAGAAATGGAGCCATCGGCCTGCCGTCTCCGGTATCACCGTATCTATTTCATGCGACAGGCATCAGGGGCCATCTATATCGACGAGAGGACCTTCCGGTTGACAGGCCCATCCCTCTTCCTGCTTTCCAGGGGACAATCCTTTATCTTCCAGCCGGAGAGCCGTTTCGAAGGGTACCAACTCTCCTTCGGCGATTGTTTCTGGGAAAGGTCGCCCGCCAGCGCCAACAACTGCAAAGCCGTATTATTTAATAATGTCGCCGCCCATCAGCAGCTTCCCATCGAAAAGGCGGACAATGATGAGCTGGGATTCCTCTTCCGGACCATTTACCAGGAGTTCACCAAGGGGAACTATATCAATAAACTGGATGCCCTGGCTGCCTACCTGAAGATTATCATGATCAAGATCGCAAATATCAATGACTCCCTGATCCGGGGTTATGACAGCCCGGACCAGCAGCTTTACCGGCAGTTCCTGGACCTGGTCCATCACCAGGTTCGCACCAGCCGCGATGTAACGGAATATGCCAGCCAATTGAATATCTCCCCCAGGAAACTATCCGATTGCTGCAAGGAATGTAGTGGCAAAGGCGCTAAGGAGATCATTAACGACCAGCTCATCGCCGAGGCCAAACGGTTCCTCCAATTTTCATCCAGACCCGTTAAAGAGATCGCCTTTGACCTTAACTTTCATACCCCCGAACAATTCAGTCATTTCTTCAAGACCCACGCCCGGGTCTCTCCTCTTTTATACCGGGAGACCTTTGTAAATATTGACAGGTGATCCACGGTCTTTGGCATTTCCCACGGGTTCCCCCCGACCTAATTTTGTGTTCATCAAAAACACGAAATCATGTCAGTCAAACAACCCAAAGAAATAGCAGGCATTAACATCCCCGACAGCGCCATCGCACGCCAGGCTACTGATTTGTTACGGCAACACGGTACCGAATTTATCTACCGTCATTCGTTGAGGGTCTTCCTCTTCTCCTCGCTGAATGGCAAACGCCGGGGCCTGGCCTATGATCCCGAACTGTTATACGTCAGCTCCGTTTTTCATGACCTGGGCCTGGTCCCTCCGTACAGCAGCCCCGACAAACGGTTTGAAGTGGATGGAGCCAATGCCGCCCGCGCATTTCTGCAATCGCACGGCTTGCCGGAAAGATCGTTACAACGGGTATGGGATACCATTGCCTTGCATACCACCATCGGCATAGCTGAATACAAGGAGGCGGAAGTGGCATTGATGTATTCCGGAGTAGGCTTGGATGTGATGGGCGAAGGATATGAGCACCTGAGCAAAGCCCATCGCGAGGAGATCATTGCAGCTTTTCCCCGGAATGGCTTCAAGAAAAAGATCATCCCAACTTTCTTCTCGGGCTTCGAACACAAGACGGAGACAACCTTCGGCAATATCAAAGCGGATGTATGCGCGTATATGATCCCCAATTTTCAGAGGAAGAATTTCTGCGATTGTATCCTGCAGTCTCCCTGGAGCGAGTGAGGGGCGAAGCCAGGCTGCCCGTCTGCGCGTCCGGTAAACATTAGCCTGACCCCGGCAGCCAGGTTCCCCTTATTTGGTGACGGGATACTTCTTCTTAACATGGTCGACACAATTCCGGATAATGTTTTCCAGCACGTCCAGATCGACATCGTCCAATTTTTTGACATAAAGGCACCCCTTTGCCACCTTGTGTTTGCCCAGCTTTTTCAACAGAACTTCTTGTCCGGGTGCGCCGAGGCTCACATAAAGGGAGAGGTTCGCCTTGCGTGGCGAGAAGCCTACCACACACATATCGCCTTCATGCCCGCTGTCATATTTGTAATGGTATTGATCAAACCCCACGATGCTGGGGCCCCACATCTTGGGAGGTTTGCCTGTCACCTTCTTCATTATTTTGACGAGGGCCTTGCAGTCTTCCCGCACGGTTTCGCTCTCAATTTTACTGAGAAAGGCGTCGACGGTCTGTTCCGTTATTTTTGTTTTTAATTCGGCCATAGGAGTATGTTTTTGGGTGTTTTTTATGCGCTCATCTCCTTCAAAGCCCGCACCAATACATCCAGTTCTTCCGGCAGGATGAAGACATTGGGGGTGATGCGGCATCCCTGTACCTGGGCGGCGGGAGAATCGATGGCCACCGTATAGATCTTGTATTGGTCCAATAGCCTGGCCGCCAGGTCGGTGGGTTTCATCCCTTTAATCCCTACATTCGCGATGCCGCAAGCCCGGGCCGGATCGGCCGGTGTATTGACCACTACCTTCGGAAGATCCCTCACCTTCGAAGTCCAGTATAACTGCAGGTAACGGAGACGGGCCTCTTTTCTTTCCGCTCCCAGCGTAGTATAATAGTCGATGGCGTCGCTGATAGCCAGGTCCGTATGAACAGGCAGCGTACCGGTATGATTTAGCAGGGCAATGCCCGTAGCCCCATCATCCGGCTCAGCCAACAGCGGCCATATCTTCCCGGTATGTTCTTTTTTGACGTATAAAAATCCAGCCCCCAGCGGGACGCTTAGCCACTTGTGAAGGCTCGTGCCATAGTAGTCACAATGCAGGTCAGGGATGGCATATCGGATATGGGCAAATGCATGAGCCCCATCTACCATCACTTCCACGCCTTTGGCATGGGCCATATCACAGATCTTCCGCACCGGCAATACCTGCCCGGTGATATTGACCATATGAGAGACCATGATCAAACGGGTCCGTGGCGTGATCGCCCGCTCATAAACAGCCACGATCTCTTCGTCAGAGCCGGGATGATTGGGCACGGAGACCACCTTACGGACAATGCCATGACGCCGTTCCGCCTGCCTGAACATCTTGAGCATGGCGCCATAATCCTGCTCCGCCATAATGGCCTCATCCCCTTCCTTCCAGGGATAACCGGCAATGATCATGTCCAGGGATTCGGTAGTATTACGGGTGATGATCAGTTCCCCGGGAGAGCAGCCGGCCAGGACAGCGAGTTTGGCCGCGACGGCTTTCTTGTTATCAAATTGCACCGTACGCATATAATACGAGCCTTCATAATTTACAGCCCGGACATGACTAATAAAGGCCTCCAGGATCTCTCCCGGCTGGATATTGTAATACCCGTTCTCCAGGTTGATATAGTCGGGTTTCAGCCGGTACCCGCCACGGATCCCGGCCCAGAATTCCTCCTTGTTCGCCAGCGTCCCCGCCGGCTGATGACCGAACCGGCCCACCCATTCCGCCATCGCGCTCCGGGAAAAAGGCGCCGCCAGCCCGGCAAGGGCCATTCCTTTCAAAAATGATCTTTTGTCCATTAACAGTTATTGTACCTAAATTAGGATAATTACAGTATATTTCCCAGGAAACCCGACACATGGACCCCCACCTATTCAAGAAATTGCACGCCGAAGGGCTCATCACGGACGATGCTTTGCAAAAAGTTACCACCCTGGAAGAACATCGCCTGTTCTCCCTCCACTGGGAACTGAAGACCATCCTGTACCTGGGGGTGGTCCTGCTCAGCGGAGGGTTGGGTATCCTTATCTATAAGAACATCGACACCATCGGTCACCAGGCCATCCTGGCCTTTATAGCGGCCATATGCGCCGGCTGCTTTACCTATTGCTTTCGCAACAAGGCGCCCTTTTCTCCCCTCAAAGTGCCGGCTCCCAACACAGCCTTTGACTACATTCTCTTGTTGGGCTGCCTCACTTTCGTCGCCTTCATCGGCTACCTGCAATTCGCTTATACGGTCTTCGGAACCGCCTACGGACTGGCTACCTTCATCCCCATGGTCATCTTGTTTTTCAGCGCTTATTATTTCGATCACCTGGGCGTGCTGAGCCTGGCCATCACCAACCTGGCCGCCTGGGCCGGCATTGCGGTCACCCCCTTGCGGATCCTGAGAGACAACGCTTTTGAAGACTCCCGGCTCATTTATACGGGGCTTGTCCTGGGTTTGCTCCTGGTGCTACTGGGACTTACCAGCGTAAGAAGGAATTTCAAATCTCATTTTGAATTTACCTATACCAACTTTGGCCTGCATCTTCTCTTTATAGCCGCCCTGGCCGGTCAGTTCACGCAGTACAGGGTTTACGGGCTCTGGTTTTTAGGGGTGGTAGGCATCGCTTATTATTTTTACCGGTACGCCATGAAACAACGTTCTTTTTACATTTTCCTGGTTCTCACGTTCTACACCTATATTTCCCTTAGTTATATGATCGTGCGTTTGCTGGCCGCCATGGCCTTTCAGGATGCAGGGCCCCTCTACCTGGGTTTTGTGTACTTCATCTTTTCCGCCTTCGTATTGATAAAGGTCCTAATCATCGTCAACCGGAAAATGAAAGCCCATGATAGCCTATAACAAGACCAGCCTGGACAACAGGCTGGTAGAACAACAGGCCGCGGAGGCCCTGGCAGCAGGGGCTATCAGCCAGGAAGAATACGGGAAAGTAAAAATGGCCCACCCGGTCGGCTTCTATACCCCCAATGTTTTTATACGGATCGGGCTGTTTATATTGACCGTAGTGATCATCGCATTCTCGCTGGGACTGCTGGCCCTGATCACGAATGCTTCGAATGAAAATGCCTTTGCCGCCCTATTCATCATCACCGGACTCATCACCTGCGGGGCGCTGGAATTCATCGTATATAATAAGCACCATTTCCGGTCCGGGGTCGACGATGCCCTATTATGGCTGGCCATGGTGCTGATCGTATCAGGCATAGAGTTAGCCGGCGACATGCTCTCTGCCATGGCCCTCTGCCGCATCGTCTTTCTGCTGGCCCTCTTTGGCGCGCTTCGCTTTGCAGACAGCGTGATGGCCCTGGTGGCTTATGCAGCCTTACTGGGTATCGTCTTTAACACTGGGCTCCAATTGGGCAGTATCGGCCGGACGATCTTACCCTTCCTGGTAATGGCCGTCTCCACGGGTATCTATATCCTCAGCACGGCTCTCTCCTCAAAAGAGAGATACCGGCACTACCGCGGGGGCCTTACCCTGCTGACAGCCGCCACCCTCCTTAGCTTTTATGCGGCGGGAAATTACTTCATAGTACGGGAGACCAGCATCAGCCTGCTGGATAGCCCGCCATCCGCTGCCCTTCCGCTGGGCGGACTATTCTGGATCCTGACGATCTCCCTCCCTTTTTTATACGTCGCCAGGGGTATACAAAAAAAAGACACCGTTTTTCTCTGGACAGGCCTGGCCCTGATAGCCGCGGCCGTTTTTACCATCCGGCATTATTATAGTGTCCTGCCCCTGGAATGGGCCCTGGTTACAGGAGGTATCGTAATGATCGTCTTATCCTATACGCTTATTAAATACCTGAGAACACCCCGTCACGGCTTTACCTCCGAAGCGGCTGACGCAAAACATATACTGGCCGGGCTTCACCTCGAGTCATTGGTCATCGCCGAGACGTTTGCCCCCACCACCCCAACGCCATCCAATGATTTCCAATTTGGCGGTGGCTCCGGCGGCGGAGGCGGCGCCGGTGGAGAATATTAAAAACCTTCTATGAAACAGATTATATCCCTTCTTACAACACTCATCCTTACCTCCGCAGCCTTCTGTCAGTCCCTGCCTGCCAGGCTCGATACGATCCTGTCGCTATGTAAATTCAACGTTGCTTATACCTGAGCAGCACTTTAAGGTAGGTCTTCACCAGATAATAAAGCGAAACGCTATTTTGATGTAAGGAAAATGCCATTCTGGATTGCACCAGGGCCTGATGTGGGGACTTATAGCGGCCATAAGTCATGTCCGATGCACGGGCAAAATAATGGGACCAGTTCCTTTTGGCCGCCCGCGTCAGCTTTGTCTTTTCATCGGAAGGAAGATACTGCTGATTGATGTCGATCACCTTGGCAATATCCCGCATATTTTGACCGGAGAGGAAATACTGACTCGAAATATTGCTGTTATGGACTCGGTAATTCGCAAGGCACATGGGCGAGTGGGCTACCGGGTAATGGGCGGCTATCCTTACCCACATTTCCCAGTCTTCTCCATAATGGACTGCAAAAAAACTCCCCAGTTTTTCGTAAACGCATCTTTTAACAACGATGGCAGGGGTCTGAACCCTCTGGAACCGGGCAATGATGGAGAGCCAGTTTTCTATAATACCCGGCACTGTCAAAACCTGATCATGAGGAGACAGATATTCCCCTTTTTCATTTACATGGGAAAATCCGGTATAGGCGGCGCCTGCCTGAGGAAACCGGAGGAATAATTGCTCGATCTCTTTATAAAACCCATTCTCGACATAATCATCTCCATGTAAGATATGAACCCACTGACCATGAGCCCTGTTAATGCAGGTCTCAAAATTACGCAGACTTCCGCGATTCTCCGGCTGCCGGTAATATCCCACCCTCCCCCCGCCTGCCTCAGCCACCAGGCGGCCGATATCAGCATCTGTACTGGCGTCGTCTATCACTTCTATCTGCATCTTGTCCGGCCCCGGATCCTGTGCAAGAATGCTTTCCAGGGTTTGCCTCAAAAATTTGTGGCAATTATAGGCGGGGATCATTACCGACCATAACGGGCGGTTTGCCACATTCGCCACCGGCGCTATGCGAGGTGGTGAGGAAGGGGTGCGCTCATTCATCATACCCTTTTCCTTTTTTATTCGATTGATAATATTTATATCCTGAAATACAGCCCTTTATTTCTGCTGATAAGGTTGAATCCTCTCTTTTATGGCGATAACATAAATACTGTCTGATGCGATTAAAATAATATAAAGGCAGCACCCGGTACAATCGGACAAGATTGCATTTATGTCCGTACTTTTCATGTTGAATCAGCAACGCGCAAACATGCCCGCGCATATAGCTGAAAAGCTGCCGCCGCAGGTCTTCCATTGACTGACGATGCCGGTGATAAACATATAGCTGCGGAAAATAATTACAACGCCATCCTTCTGCCAGGATCCGGTACCATATCTCCGAGTCCCCGCTGCAACCCGCCGCGCCCACATCGAGACGTTCGTCAAACAATCCCACCAGCTCAAACACCCGCTTCCGGAAGGCCATGTTGGCGCCAGCTCCAATTTCCCATGCTCCCTTGCCGGAATAGCCCTCCAGGGTTTGGTGATCGAAGACCACCGGAAGATATCCCTTGTTAAAGCTCCATTCCTTTTCAAAAATAAACTGCGATGGGGTCTTGAGCTCTAAAGGTATCACCAATCCCGTAGCCGCCATCGTTAGCGGATCGGTAAAACACGATTTGATGGTCTGTATCCAGTTGGAAGGAATGCTGACATCGTCATCCGTAAAGGCGACAATGTCATGACCGGCATGCAGGATCCCCGTATTGCGGGCTATATCGAGCCCCTTTCTTTTCTCCGGGATATATTTGACACCCGGAAATCCGGTAACCATCTTTTCGGTAAGGTCATCATCGGATGCATTATCCACCACAATGACTTCAAAATCCTGATCATCACAGGCCTTCAGCGATTGTAAGCAACGCTCTGCGGCGGCCGGCCGGTTCCTGGTGCAGACGACCACGGATATGCTTTGAGGCCTGTAATCGGGTGCCGACTGCCTGATGCAATTCGTCAATAGAGCAGCAAGCCGGCTGTATTCGCCCCCTGCCAGGTATCCCTTCCATTCCCCGGGGCCTAGGTCGTTGCACTTGCCCAGATAATATTCCAGCGCAGGTTCCAGTACGTTCCTGACCCACCCGGTGATGGCTTGTTCTCCGGCTGATCTCCCCGTTTGCCCCGGATTTGCCCACCATAGATGCCCCAGGGGCAGGTCCCCCAGCCAGAATACCAGGTACCGGTTACCTGGAAAGTCCTCCAGATCACTCAGATCGCTCAATTGCAAATGCTCTATGGTATAAGGCGCCGGCATCAGGGTAACAAGGTTAAAAGCTATATTTTTTTCGGAAATAGGTTTACGGGGAAAGCCGGTCTTACATATCCCATCCATTTGCCATACCAGGATATATTCCTCCGGTAATCCTCCACGTCAAAAGAGAGACAGGCTTCAAAATAAAACAATCGCTTATTGGCATTTTTTACAAACGACATTGAAAAATAATAAGCTCCGTCATTGAGGAAATTGCCCGGTATCCTGCAATCCCCTTCTATCAGCCCGTGGACGCCCTCCAAACCTTCGGAACAGACATCAAAAATACATTCCCCCGCCATGTTAAATAAATATACGCTCACTACCAGGCTGCCCGGTACCGGATCCTGGTGCCAGAATTCAAAACGAATAGTGAACGGAGTCCGGATGTCGATAACCTGCTGCCCGGGAAGGTACTCCGGTACCAACGCCACTTTTTTTATGCGTATGGCATCATTGCCCGGACCTGACTCCGGTGTTTCATATTCCCGCGCAACCATATTGGATTTCTTCGCCCCTTTCAAATAAGCCCCGATCACGGCTTCCGGGTCTCCCATATCGGCGATCTCCCCCTTTTCCAAAGTAATGACACGATGGCAAAGGTTCTGTAATGCCTGCATATTGTGGCTGACGAAAAGGATGGTCTTGCCCTTGTTGGACGCGACCTCCCGCATTTTACCGATACATTTTCGCTGGAATTCCGCATCCCCTACCGCCAGCACTTCATCCACGATCAGTATTTCCGGCTCCATATGGGCCGCTACGGCAAAAGCCAGCCGGGTATACATTCCGCTGGAGTATCTTTTCACCGGCGTATCGATGAATTCTTCCACTCCCGAAAAGTCTACGATCTCGTCGAACCGGGCGGCGATCTCCCTTTTCTTCATGCCGAGAATATGACCGTTGAGAAAGATATTTTCCCTGCCCGTCAGCTCCCCGTGAAAACCTGTCCCCACTTCCAGGAGACTGGCCACGCTGCCATTACCCATTATACACCCCGACGAAGGGGCCGTGATACGGGAAATGATCTTTAATAAGGTGGATTTGCCGGCCCCGTTATGGCCAATAATTCCCAGCACTTCCCCCCGGACCACCTCGAAACTGATATCCCTCAAGGCGCAAAACCGGCCGGCATCCCTACTGACCGTCTGCTCCTCACGGCCCTTTCTCATCGTCCGGGTCCACCAGTTTGAAAAGTCCTCCCGCATCCTTCCCGATCCCAGTTTCCCCAGTCGGTAGTATTTGTAAATCTTTTCAACTTTGATCATTACCTCAGTCATGCTTGGGGGCTTAATTGCTTAAATGATATCCATCACGTTTAATTCCCTTTTTTTAAACAGCGTTACCCCTGTCACCAATAGCGCGGCAACAGAGAGCAAACTGATAAAAAGATAGCCAAAATGCACAACCCCGCTGGAAAAAAAAGCCATCCTGAATGTCTCTATAACAGGTGTAAGCGGGTTCAGCCAAAAGACAAACCGGTATTTCAAGGGAACAATGGATGTCGGATAGACTACCGGAGTGGCGAACATGAACAGTCGCAGGACAAATTGCAGGGCATAATCCAGGTCCCGGTACTTTGCCGTAATGACGCTGATAATAAGCCCGGCCCCCAGACTGAAACCTGCCGTCAGCAATATCAAAAAGGGCAGCAGGAGAATATAGAAGGAAGGCCTGACGTTGCCGGCAACGAATAGATAAAATGCATATACTCCTATGAACAGGACCATCTGCACCGACATCCGTACGGCATGCGATGTGATGATACTGAGAGGAACGATCAGACGGGGAAAATATACTTTACTGAAGGTGGCTGAATTATGCAGGAACGTATACATGGTCCCGTTCAGGCAGTCCGAGAAATAATTCCAGATAATGATACCCGGCAGGTAAAATAAGGCAGGAGGAATGCCGTCCGTGGGGATCCGGGCTATTTTACTGAAGATCAACCAATATACAATGGTGGTTAATACAGGCTGCACAAATATCCACAAAGGGCCTAATACCGTTTGCTGGTAGCTGGCTATCAGGTCCCTTCTGACTAACCGGCGAAGGAGGTCTTTATATTGCCATACCTCTCTTAAATTCCATTGAAACCATCTTGTATGGGCTTCTATTTTCCATTTCCAGGAAGTTTGTGTTTGCAAGTCGGTATGTTATTTTGAACGTGCGATTTTATTTTTGGGGAATAATAGTTCTTCATCGATCCGGTTGAGGATATCCTCATCTACGCTGCGATCAAACTTGCGGGCAAAAAATTTCCCGGAGTTTACGATGTTGGGGAAATCCTGCATCGTCAGGACCTTCGGGTGCGATCCCCCCAGGGACCTGTCCATATAGTGATAGTTCTCCTGGATAACCGTTCCTTTCAAGGGAGAATTCATCAACAGCGTGCTGACCAGGAATTCATCCGGCGACCACGTATGCTTAAAAAAGGTACGATATTTATTTATCTTTTTTAAGGACGAACAAATATAGTTGGCAGCTTCGATGCTTAATATCCAGTAAGCCGCATCACTTCCCCCATACAACTGGTAAGGAAGCGGAAATCTCCTGCCGGGCAAAATGGCCGACAAAGCCATGCCAAGCCGATGTTTTCCCCTGAATCCATAATCGATGAAATGGTAATTGATGAACCTGTGCATGGCTTCATTCCACCAGGGAGTAGGAGGTGTTTCGCAGGTCATAAAGGACCTGCCCCGGTGCTGCAGGAAGAAGTCATAAATATAATCTGCCTGCACTACGGGGTAATCCTGCCCGCTAAGAAGGTTAACGAAGTCATAGGACCTGCCGCTATCCAAAATTTCATGCAGGGAGTTCAGCATGGCTTCGATCTGGCTGAATCCTCCCCACCGGACTTGCTTACGGTTCTTAACAAAATAGGTATTGGGATATCGTGATAAATAGGCAAATGGAGCGAGATCGACCTTTTGATCCAGGTGCAGATAAACGTCAAACTGCGGATGGGCCAATGCCTGTAACAGGCGCTCGATAGCAATGGAGTCCTGGTGGAATACAATGATATGGGCAATTCTCATGGTGGGGTGCAGAGTTAATCAATTAAATATATGAAAAAAAATTAAACTGTCCAAAGGTCAATGATCTCATCTTTTAACATTTCCAAATAACCTGCCAACCTGAGATCCACCTCGCTCGTCGTTGCCGCATTCCCGTATGTTCATCCGGATTTCATCACCTTAAAATTCTACGGTCCCAAACCCGGCCACCCGGCCCAAAAATCAGATAACCGGGCCAATGCTCTTCTTTCACCGGTTTTCCCATGCAGCCGGGTCGCCGGCCGACATTGAAAAGGGATTAAAATTCATTGATAATAAAGAAATTACTTTTTCATTTATAAAAATTCTATCACCTTTGTTCCCCACCGGACTCCTCCTCCCGGGAGCCCGGTTTCTTAACACTCCACTGCCTGGAAAATAGTAATAATCGAAAGCTAGCCTAAGGTTCACCATTGGTTAACCCCTGTCCCTATAATACCACAACGTACAGGACTAACCTATTTAAAAGATCCTGAAAAGTATATGCTAAAAATTACAGCAGCAGCAGTGAAGTTTCCCTTTCTTATTATTGGTCTTATCGGTAGCTCGGTCTCTGCCTTGTCGCAAACAGGGCAGCCCCTGCAACCCCTACCGGCCGCTGGTTCTCCGGCCCGACCCATTCCCGACTCCGGCCAGGCCCTGACCCTGGACCAGTGTGTCGCCTATGCCTTAAAAAATCAGCCGGTCCTTCATCAGGCGCTGATCGGCACAGACATAGCCCGGGCCACCAATTCCATCAACCTGGCCGGTTGGCTTCCCCAGGTAGGCGTCAGCGGTAACCTGACCCACTACCTCTCCCTCCCCACAGCGTTTGTAAAGAACTCTTCCACCAATACCATCGTACAGCAGAAATCGGGGGTCGTCAATACCTTTACACCCGTTCTCTCCGCCACCCAGACGATCTTTAACCCGTCACTGATCTATGCCGCTAAAGCCGCTCCGCTGTATATTCAACAGGCCGAACAGATCACCGACAGCACTAAGATCAATATCGTAGCGGCCGTCAGCAAGACCTTTTACGGCCTCCTGCTCACCCTCGAACAGATCAATGTCCTGAAGGAGGACACAGCCCGTCTGGCAAAGAATGTTCAGGATACCTATCATCAATATGTCGGCGGCATTGTCGACGAGACGGATTATAATGAAGCGAAGATCACCCTCAACAACTCGCTGACACAGCTGAAGACAGCCACGGAAAACATTGTTCCCCAATACGCCGCCCTCAAACAGGTGATGGGCTTCCCTCCCGAACAACAATTCAACGTCAGCTTCGATACCCTTCAGATGATGAAGGACATCGCCTACGATACCACCCTGGCCCTCCAATATCCCAAACGCATCGAGTTCCAGGAGCTGCAAACCTCCAAAAAGATCCAGGGCCAGCTGATCGACTATTACCGGAAAGCCTGGCTGCCCACCGTTGGGGCCTTCTTCGACTATGACTATGCGTTTCAGAACAATACCTTCGGGAATCTTTTCTCCAACGCCTATCCCTATTCCTATGTAGGACTATCCATCAGTATGCCCATCTTCACCGGCTTCGCCCGCACCCAGAGCCTCCACCGGGCCCGACTGCAGGGACAGCTGCTGGACTGGAGCGAGGTCAGTCTCAAGTCGCAGATCTATTCAGAGTATACGTCCGCCCTGGCCAGCTATAAAAGCAACCTCTATGACCTCAGCTCCCAACGCGAAAATGTGGACCTGGCCCGCCGCACCTATGGCATCGTCGCCCTGCAATACCAGCAAGGCGTAGTGGCCTATCTCAACGTGATCACCGCCGAGTCGAACCTCATCACCTCGGAGATAGGATATCTGAATGCCCTCTTCCAGCTCTTATCCAGCAAGATCGACCTGGAAAAATCAATGGGTGTGATCAACGTCAAACCATAAACTAACTAAGCATCGCAACTTGTATAACATCTAACCACATCACCTTATTAATACATCCCTTTTATGAATAGACTGGCATTGAGTTTGATTTTTATCAGCAGCCTGGCGCTCTTTTCCTGCCAGCAAAAGCCGCCGGCCCCCAATCCCCCTACGCCCGTTAACCTGATGACGGTCAGATCCCAGCCCGTCCGGTATTACGACAACTACCCGGCCACCACCCAGGCCCTCAGCCAGGTAGACCTGCGACCAGAAGTTCAGGGCCAGATCACCGGGATCTTCTTTACAGAAGGGACCCATGTAAAAAAAGGCCAGAAGCTCTATGAGATCGACGAGCGGCTCTACAAAGCGGCCTATGACCAGGCCCAGGCCAACCTGAAAGTGGCCCAGGGCAACCGGGACCAGGCCCAGCAGGATGCTGACCGTTACCAATACCTTATCCAGCATAATGCAGTGGCCAAACAGGTCCTCGACCATGCCGTCATTGCCCTGCAGAACGCCAACAATGAAGTACACGCGGCTGAACAGGCGCTGAAAACAGCCGCCACGAATCTCACTTATTCCGTCATCACCGCCCCCTTTGACGGCACCATCGGCTTTAGCCAGGTCAAAATGGGCAACCTCGTCACCGTCGGCACCACCATCCTCAACACCGTTTCCAGCGACAACCCCATGGCCGTCGACTTCCTGATCAATGAATCCCAACTGGCCCACTACCAGGACCTGCAACACCATAAACAACACCAGCTCGACTCCCTGTTCACCATCGTCCTGCCCGACCACTCCATCTACCCGCTGACGGGCAATATCTCCGTCATCGACCGGGCTGTTGACCCACAGACAGGTACGATCCGCGTCCGGCTGGTATTTAACAACCCCAAACAGGACCTGCGCGCCGGCATGAGCTGCGTAGCCCGGGTACATAATGAAGAGACCACCCCACAGATCACCATTCCCGGCAAAGCGATTGTCGAGCAGATGGGAGAATATTTTGTCTACCTGGCAAAAGATACCGTACTCCATCACGGGGGTGATTCGACGGGCGGCTCTTCTTCCGCCAAAGCCGGCGAGGACGCCGGCAAAGACAATGCCTCCCCGGGCCATAAAGACCTCAGCGGGTCCGGCAAGGACGGAGCCGCCGATAGCACGGAGAAAAAAGGGCCCCGCCTCGTGGCCATCCAGGTAAAAGTGGAGACAGGCCAGACCATCGGCGCCGATGTCCTGATCAAATCCGGGCTGAAGGATGGGGACAAGATCGTCGTCGACGGGGTACAGGCTTTACACGACGGCTCTCCCATCACCACGGCCAACCGGCAGGGGCCCGCCGCGGCAGGTGGCAGAGGGGGACGGCAATAGGGAAAACAACATATTTGACACTACATTATTTCTATGATCGCTAATACTTTCATCAAAAGGCCGGTCACCGCCATCGTGATCTCTATCGTCCTGGTGCTCACCGGCACGATCTGTATCGCCGTCCTGCCGATCGACCAGTACCCGGATATCACCCCTCCCATCGTACAGGTGAATGGCCAGTTCACCGGCGCCGATGCCCAGACAGTAGAACAGACGGTGGCCACTCCAATCGAACAGCAGGTGAACGGTACCCCCGGCATGGAATACATGCAGAGCAACAGCACCAACAACGGCTTGATGAACATGAACGTGACCTTCAATATCGGCACCGATATCGACATCGCCACGCTGGACGTTCAGAACCGGGTCAGCATCGCCAGCCCCCTTTTGCCGGCCGTGGCCAGTCGTCTGGGCATTACCGTGCGGGCGGTCAATCCCAGCATGCTGATGATGGTCGCCATCTATGCCCCCAAAGGCTCCCACAACATTACCTTCCTGGATAACTATACCAACATCTTCGTACAGGATGCCCTGCTGCGCGTCCCCGGCGTAGGCACCATCACCCGGTTTACGGACGATTTCAGCATGCGCGTCTGGATGAACCCCGAAAAGATGGCCGCCTACAGCCTCACCCCTCAGGATGTCATCAATGCCCTGAATGCCCAGAACGTACAAGTGGCGGCCGGTTCGGCGGGCGTGCCTCCCCAACAGAAAACCCAAACCTTCGAAATAGGCATCCTCGTCAACGGTCGCTTGAGTAAAGTCTCCGAGTTCGAGAACATCATCGTAAAGACAATCCCGGCTACCGGTGAAATGGTCTACCTGAAAGATGTGGCCAGAGTGGAACTGGGCAAATTCACCTTCTCCAGCAATTCTTTTGTCGACGGCAAGAGAGCCTCATACTTGCAGATCTACCAGGCCCCCGGCAGCAATGCACTTAAAACCGCCCAGGGCATCTACAAGGAATTGGCCCAGCTCAAACAATTCTTCCCCGCCGATGTAGAATATTCAGTGCCCTTCGAATCCGTTACCGTGGTCAAGGTCTCCATGGAAGACGTCGTTTATACCCTGCTGCTGACTCTGGGCCTGGTGGCCATCGTCGTATTTTTATTCCTGCAGAACCTCCGCAGTACCCTGATCCCCGTGCTGGCAATCCCCGTCTCCATCTTCGGCACCTTCTGTTTCTTTATCCCCCTGGGCTTTACCATCAATACCCTCACCATGTTCGGCTTTGTGCTGGCCATCGGGATTGTGGTGGATGACGCCATCATCGTGGTGGAAGCGGTGCAGCACTATATAGACGAAAAAGGGATGTCTCCCAAGGAAGCGACCTACTATGCCATGAAAGACATCTCGGCGCCCGTAGTGGCCATCGCCCTCATCCTGGCCGCCGTCTTCGTACCAGTGGGTTTTATCCCCGGCATCGTAGGCCGGCTCTATCAGCAGTTCGCCATTACCATCGCTATCTCCGTGATCATATCGGCCTTCATCGCCCTTTCCCTCACCCCGGCCCTTTGTTCGCTATTGCTGAAGCCTACCAGGATCACAAAAGAAGCAAAGGGGATCAACAAGCTGTTCTACCGCTACAATGCCTGGTTCGAACGCCTGACAAAATCCTATTCGAATGGGGTCAACCGGTCTATCAAAGGATCAAAATATATCCTCATCCTGCTGATTTGTGTTTGCGCAGGCGCTTATTTCCTCTTCCAGGGCAAACCCACCGGGTTCATCCCTTCTGAGGATGACGGTAATATCTATGTCACCTTCCAGCTGCCCCCGGCTTCTTCCACCACGCAATCGGTGGGCCTGATGAACCGGCTGATGAAGGTCATCTCCACTACCCCGGGCATCGCCCACTATGCGGCCCTGTCCGGTCTCAATGTCATCACCAATGCCACCAACTCCAACTGCGGCACTGTCTACTGCCAGCTCAAACCCTGGGACGAGCGGGGCGCCTCTGAGGAGAAAGTCCCCAACATCCTGCACGTGTTGGAACAGCGCATCGCGGATGCCGGCATACGGGATGCCAACGTGGAAGTGATACAACCCTCCCCCATCCCCGGCATCGGAGCCAGTGTGGGCTTCAGCCTGCAGATCGAACAGCGCAGCACCAATGACGACGTACACGCCTTCGAGAAAGTAGTCAATAAATTCATAGCGGAAGCCAATAAGACTCCTGAAATTTCCAATGCCTACAGCTTCTTCTCGGCGCATACCCCTGCTTACAACCTCACCGTGGACCGGGAAAAATGCGAGAAGCTGGGCGTCAATGTCGGGGATGTCTTTACCACCATCCAGGCCTACATGGGCAGCCTTTATATCAATGACTTCACGGCCTACAACCGCACCTTCCACGTGGTCGTGCAGGCCGACACGGTGTTCCGCAGCATGATCTCCAACATGGATAAGTATTATGTGCGCAACCAGGCGGGCAACATGCTGCCGCTAGGTACGCTCATCAGCTACCGGCCAACGGAGACCGCTCCATTGATCTCGCACTTCAACATCTTCCGCTCGGCGGAGATCGACGGGATCCCAGCCGCGGGCATCAGCAGCACCGCCGCGCTCAAGGCACTGACCAAGGTGGCCGACCGGGTGCTGCCAAACGGGTATACCTATGAGTTCTCGGGGCTTAGCTATGAGGAGGTAAAGGCCGGCAGCACCACCGTCTATATCTTTTTGTTCTCCATCACTTTTGTATTCCTGTTCCTGGCGGCCCTCTACGAAAGCTGGTCCGTGCCCTTCTCCGTCCTGCTGGCGGTGCCTATCGGGGCCTTTGGGGCTATCCTGGCCCTGGTATTGGTTCCCAGTCTTACCGATAACGTATATGCGCAGATCGGACTGATCACCCTCATCGGGCTGGCGGCAAAGAATGCCATCCTTATCGTGGAATTCGCCAAGGTCCGGGTGGACCGGGGGGAAGATCTTCTCCAGTCCACCCTGGAAGCTGTGAGTCTCCGTTTGCGGCCCATCGTGATGACCTCCATGGCCTTTATCCTGGGCGTGCTGCCCCTGGTATTCGCCTCCGGCGCAGGCGCCGTCGCACGAAGGACCATCGGCTATACCGTACTGGGCGGTATGCTGGCGGCCTCTACCCTCGCCATCTTTATCGTGCCGGTGCTGTTCGTGCTCATCACCCGGGCGGCTTATGGCAAGAAGAAGTTGGAATACCTCCGGGCCCACCATGACCAACTGATGGAGAAAGCAAAGAAAGTGGAGGAACAGGACATCGATCCCGAACTGGAATTCGAAATACAAAAATCACGCGACCTGCACGGAATGGATCCGGAAGGCGGTCAAAACCAACGTGTTCAAGGATGATTGCCAATACATTCATAAAAAGGCCGGTAACGGCCATCGTTATCGCGGTGGTCCTGATCATCTCGGGTACGATCTGCATCTTCAATCTGGCCGTTGACCAATACCCGAATATCTCCCCCCCCGCCGTATCCATCTCCGGTCAGTATACTGGTGCGGACGCGGTGACCGTGGAACAGACAGTCGCCATTCCTATCGAAGAGCAGGTGAATGGCTCTCCCGGCATGGAATACATGCAGAGCACCAACACCAACAATGGCAGCATGAATGTCAGCGTCACCTTCGACATCGGCACGAATGTCCACATCGCCGCGCTGAATGTGCAGAACCGGGTGGGCATTGCCGCTCCTCTCCTGCCCTCCGTGGTCAGCAAGCTCGGTCTGACCGTGCGCGCGCGCAACCCTGATCA
Source organism: Puia sp. (assembly GCA_035492545.1). Lineage (GTDB taxonomy): Bacteria > Bacteroidota > Bacteroidia > Chitinophagales > Chitinophagaceae > Puia. The sequence continues at coordinate 22,202 of DATJJD010000202.1, read as the reverse complement.
ACTGATGATGGTGGCGATCTATGCCCCCAAAGGGACTCATAACATCACCTTCCTGGATAACTATACCAACATCTTCGTGGAAGATGCCCTGTTGCGGGTGCCCGGAGTGGGAGATATCCAGGTGAGGACGGACCAGTTCAGTATGCGGGTCTGGCTCAATCCGGACAAAATGGCTTCCTATGGCCTGATGCCCAAAGATGTCACCGCGGCGCTGAATGCCCAGAACGTCTATGTGGCCGCGGGGGCTGTGGGTGCTCCGCCTCAGAACAGCGACCAGTCCTATGAACTGAATGTACTGCCCAACGGTCAGCTGCAAAAAGCCTCCGATTATGAGAATGTCGTGGTAAAGACCATTCCGGACAGCGCCCAGCACGGAGGACGACTGATCTACCTCAAGGACGTAGCCCGGGTAGAGCTGGGGAAATTCACGTTCTCCGGCAACTCCTTCGTGGATGGCAAACGGGCTTCTTTCCTCATGATCTACCAGGCGCCGGGTAGCAATGCGCTGCAAACGGCCGAGAACGTTTACGCCGAACTGGAAAAGCTAAAGAAATTCTTCCCGCCGGATGTAGATTATAAAGTTCCTTTTGAATCGGTGACCATCATCAAAGTGTCCATCCACGAAGTGCTGGATACCCTGCTGAAAGCCCTGGGGCTGGTGGCCATCGTTGTATTTTTGTTCCTGCAGAACCTCCGTTCGACGGTCATACCTATCCTGGCAATCCCCGTCTCTATCCTGGGAACTTTCTGTTTCTTTATCCCCCTGGGTTTTACCATCAACACGCTCACCATGTTCGGCTTCGTGCTGGCAATCGGTATCGTGGTGGATGACGCCATCATCGTAGTGGAGGCGGTGCAGCATTATATCGATGAGAAAGGGATGTCCCCCAAAGAGGCCACCTATCATGCGATGAAGGATATCTCCGCACCCGTGGTGGCCATCGCCCTGATCCTGGCTGCCGTCTTTGTGCCCGTGGGTTTTATCCCGGGCATCGTAGGCCGGCTCTACCAGCAGTTTGCCATCACCATCGCTATCTCGGTGATCCTCTCCGCCTTTACAGCCCTGTCGCTGACGCCGGCCCTCTGTACCCTGCTCCTGCGGCCTTCGCACATGGAGGAGAAACGGAATTTTATGGCCCGGTTCTTTGTCGCCTTCAATCATTTTTTCGAACGCCTTTCAGAGAGATATGGCAACGGCGTCAGACGCTGTATAAAGGGCGCCCGCTATGTCGTCATTATCCTGGTCTGCGTCATTGCCGGTACGATACTTTTATTCAAGAGCAAACCCGCGGGCTTCATCCCCTCGGAGGATGACGGCAGGCTCTATGTCACTTACCAGTTGCCGGAGGCCTCCTCCGTCACCCAGTCGGTGGACGTGATCACCAAGCTCATGGGCATCGTCGGCAGTACCCCCGGAGTCAATCACTTTGCCGCTCTCTCCGGCCTGAACATCCTCAATGGCGGCGCCAACTCCAACAACGGCACCATCTTCGTCATGCTGAAACCCTGGGAGCAACGGGAGAAACCGGAGGAACAGGTGCCCGGTCTGATCAACGTCATTCAGGGCCGGATCGCCAAGGCAGGCATCAAGAATGCCAATGTGGTCGTCATCGCGCCGCCCCCCATCCGGGGCATCGGCCGCGCGGCAGGCTTCTCCATACAGATCCAGCAGGCAGGTACCAACGACGACGTACATGCCTTTGAGAACGTCGTAAAGAAATTTGTAGCAGCCTGTAAAAAGAACCCGGCCACTGCTACCGCCTTCAGCTATTACGGCGCCCATACCCCCAGCTATAACCTGACGGTGGACCGTGACAAATGCCAGAAACTGGGAGTCAGCATCTCGGATGTATTCAATACCATGCAGGCCTATATGGGCAGCTTGTTTGTCAACAATTTTACTTTATATAACCGGACTTTCCACGTTGTTATACAGGCAGATACGGTTTTTCGCGCCATGATCTCCAACATGGATAAATATTATGTCCGCAATCAGGCCGGGCAGATGCTGCCCCTTAGCACCCTTATCACCTACGAGCCCGTGGAGACAGCTCCCCTGATCACCCACTTCAACATCTTCCGCGCTGCGGAAGTGGACGGCTCGCCCGCTCCCGGGTACAGCTCCGGTCAGAGCATCCAGGCCTTGAAGGACATCGCCGCCAGAGTGCTGCCGCAAGGATATACCTATGAGTTTTCGGGCATTACCTATGAAGAGATCAAGGCGGGCACGACCACCGTATACATATTTTTATTTTGCATCGTCTTCGTCTTCCTGTTCCTGGCAGCCCTCTATGAAAGCTGGTCCGTGCCCTTCTCCGTCATGCTGGCCTTTCCCATCAGCGCTTTCGGCGCCATCCTGACCCTCACCTTCATACCAAGACTGACGAATAATGTCTATGCGCAGATCGGGCTCATCACCTTGATCGGGCTCTCGGCAAAAAATGCCATCCTCATCGTGGAGTTTGCAAAAGTGCGGGTGGACCGGGGAGAAGAATTGCTGAAATCCACCCTGGAAGCCGTCCGTCTCCGGCTGCGGCCCATCATCATGACCTCGCTGGCCTTTATCCTGGGAGTCATGCCCCTGGTCCTGGCGACCGGCGCCGGCGCCGTAGCACGGAATACCATCGGTTTTGCCGTCCTGGGTGGCATGCTGGCCTCCACCTGCATGGCTATCTTCATCGTACCGGTACTCTATGTGCTGTTCACGAAATGGTCCTATGGCAAGAAGCAGCTGACCTGGTTAAAAGAACATCATGAAGAGCTAATGGAAAAGGCCCGCCGGGTCGAAGAACAGAACATTGACCCCGAGCTGGAATACGAAATTGCCGAAGCACATGCCGGAGACAAAACCGGCCAGCCCCACGCGAATGACAACCCTTCGCCAGCCTAAAGCCGGCCGGTCCTAAAAAATAGAGAGGTCCTCGTTCTTTTTGGTGGTCAGCACGGTATAGGCATTAGGCTTTATCCCTTTCAGATAGGGAAATAAATTCAGCAGAAAATGCCGGAGCTTCATTTTGAACAGCCCGGCTTTATTATCCCTGTACGTGTATCGCAAAGACTCTTTGGTAGACAACACGCATTTGTCTTTCTTTACAATAAAATTTTCCGTCTGTAGCATGAACCGGAAAAGCCCCGGCGTATAAATGTTGATATGGCCATACGAGAGGAAATGCTTTACTTTCTTGTCCACATAAAACGAAAAATCTATCGGCACTTCGAAGATCTGATATTTGGAAACCCGTTTGATCTCCCGTAACAACAGCCTTTCATGTTCGACATGCTCTATCACATGCGAACAGATAACCAGGTCGAAATGATCGTCGTCAAAGGGGATTTTGTACCCATCGAATAACAGGGCCTCTTTCAGATGCTCGATGTTCTTGCCCTTTGTCATCTCCAGGCCGCTCTCGGAAATCTCCACACAATTCAGGTCATCCGAAAAATTCCACCTGGAAAGCCAGTATAGGATACTGCCTTCCCCACTGCCAACTTCCAGGACATTTTTGAAGCTTATCTCCCTGGCAAGTTCTACGATATTGGTGGCCTTGTCCTTGCCCCCCAACATTCGCCACTCAGCCATGGCATCAGAGTATTGCCTGCTATAGGACTCTTTGACATTCCGGGATATTTCCATAAAGCATATATTACAATGATATATTGAGGCTATAATTAGCAGAGGAGCAACGAAATACAAAGAAAAAGGCGAATTCAGAAGGGCTGGACAGGCATCCCTATAAAGATAGGGTTTTTGGGCTATTTACATTATTTTTAGAAGAATTATGTACGAGAATCTTTTAGCCCATATCCGAAAATATGTCAACCTTGATGATGCGGAGGCCGCATTGCTCCAGTCCCGTCTCCAGCACCAGCAGGTAAAGAAAAAACAGCATCTGTTAAAAGAAGGCCGGGTTTGTACAGCTAATTATTTTGTGCTCAACGGCTGCCTTCGGTTATACGTTATCAACAACAAAGGGGCCGAACAGATCATCCAGTTTGCCATCGACAACTGGTGGATGAGTGACTATGACAGCTTCGATCGCCACCGACCCTCCGGCTTCCATATCCAGGCCGTCGAAAATTCCGAACTTGCTTTCCTCGACAAGGCTGCCCAAACAGAGTTATTAAATAAGATCCCACAGCTGGAAAGTTACTTCAGGGTGCTTTTCCAAAGAGCCTATACGGCCTCCCTGATGCGGCTGCAATACATGTTCTGCCTGACAAAAGAAGAAAGGTATATTCACTTTTCTAACAACTTCCCCGAATTTGTCCAGCGGGTGCCCCAGTATATGCTGGCCTCCTTCCTTGGCTTCACCCCCGAATTCCTCAGCAAGATCCGGGCAAAGGCGGTTGCAGCCAAACGCCAGCCTTCCTCTCGTCGTCGTTGACCGTTCAACACAGCCCTTGTACGATACGGCCTTGCGCTGTCTGGACGCGATCCTGCCCAACACACCTTTGGTTCGTCGCGGCCCACCCCATTTCTTGAACCGGATTAAGTTTTTCTCACCCCCTCCTTCCGAAATTTGTCCTCACAAAACGATGTTATCATGAACAAGAGAATTAGCATAGGCCGGGTAGAACCCGATGCCTACAAAGCCATGCTGGCTTTTGACAAATACCTGGACACAACCGGGCTTACCAGGATTCATAGAGACCTGATCAAAATAAGGACCTCCCAGGTCAATGGCTGTGCATATTGCGTCGACAAGCATATCCGGGAGGCCATAGAAGCGGGCGGGAACGAACAGCGGATCCACGCCCTGGTCGTATGGCGTGACACCCCCTTTTTTACGGAAGAAGAAAGGGCCCTGCTGGCGCTGACGGAAGAAGTGACGTTAATTCAACACCATGTCTCCGATGAAACCTACAGTCGGGCGGCCGATCTGTTGGGCGAAAAATACCTGGCCCAGGTTATCATGGCTATCATTTCCATGAACGCCTGGAACCGCATCGGCATTTCCACCGCCATGCAACCAGCCCTTCGCCCGCTAAATTGCTGAATTCCAGGGGAAATATTACCTCATTTGCAAATGGAACAAAATTTGCTACAATGTAAATAAGGTATAATTTCATTCTCCAACCCAGAATCGATATGATTAAAAATGTATTAGAGCAAAAAGAAGCATTTGAAGATATATACAGCCTGGAAAAATTAGATAGATTTAATTTTCATATAACTCCTGATAAATTTATCCGTTATTTAAGGGACCGCCGGTTGCAAAAGGCTTTGGACTATCTGAAAGCCAATTTTAAGGATGAAATTTATCAATGGAAGGTTTTAACGGTCTGCGGAGGTGTAGGAGGAGAAGGGATGTTCTTCCTTCGCGCCGGTTTTAAAGATGTTACCGTCAGCGATTTTTCCGCCAATTCATTAATAATTGCCAAACAGTTCGATAAAGATTTAAAGACGATGCAATTGGATGCCGAAGCACTGGACCTTCCTGATAATGCTTATGATCTCGTCGTAGTCCAGGATGGATTGCATCATCTGCCCAGACCGTCTCTTGGTTTTACAGAAATGTTACGGGTTGCCAGTAAAGCTATCATCGTAGTGGAACCTTATAATAGTGTTGTTGGCAAAATGATCGGTACAGAATGGGAAGAGCATGAGGATGCCATTAATTATGTTTATCGCTGGGACAGAAAGATGGTTGAACAGACCGTCAAAAGTTTTTTGTTGAAACGGCATGGCGCCATCCGTGTCTTCAGGTTTTGGGACCATAATGTGGTTGTGGGTAAACTGGCAAAATTATTTCCCGCTAAGCTTAAATTGCAGGCCGCTAAAATGATCTATGCGGCCCTTATTCCATTTAGTTTCACCGGCAATATGATGGTGGGTGTCGTGGTAAAAAACCCTTGATTTTAGCATTACCCCGCCGGCATTTGCAGCCGGTCACAAATTGATGAGCTCTCCGCCCCTGCCGGCCTATCCACACACCGGCGGGGGCTTTAGTTTTTTTTAGCTATCCCCATTGCCTTATTTTCGCCGCTATGAAATACATCCTCCCCGCCGCCCTTTCCCTTTTGATCCTTTCCTGTTTTACACCGGATTGTTCCGCACAGGACCAGACCGAGCTGAATACCGGCTGGAAATGTATCAACATCGGCAAGGTAAAAACAGGCGGGGAAAAGATCTCCAACCCTTCTTATTCCACCAAAGAATGGATCCCGGCCACCGTACCCGGCACGGTTCTCACCACCCTGCTGGATAACAAATTGGTCCCCGACCCCTTCTACGGCATGAACAATGAAAAGATCCCCGATATCTATACCACCGGCAGAGATTACTACACCTATTGGTTCATAAAAGACTTCAAAGAGACCGTCCCCGAAGGCAACCGGCAGGTATGGCTGCATTTCCGGGGCATCAACTACAGCTGTGAGGTATACCTCAACGGCCATAAGCTGAACAACAAGACCCACCAGGGCATGTACCTGCGCCAGACGTATAATATCACCACCTTTTTATCAAAAGAGGGCGCCAACCGCCTCGCCGTCATCGTTTACCCGCCCGATCCCGTAGGCAATCCCAACGGCGGACAGGGCGGCGATGGAGAAATAGCCCGCAGCATCACCCACCAGTATGTGGCCGGCTGGGACTGGATCCAGCCCATCAGGGACCGCAACACGGGCATCTGGGATAAAGTGACCATCGAAAGAACCGGCCCGGTCAACATCAGCAACCCCCATATCATAACCGAGGTCCCTGGCACCCGGATGCCGGAAACAGCTACCCAGCAGCCCGCTATCCTGAAGGTTAGCGCCGAGTTGGAGAATACATCGGCACAACCCGTCAGCGGTCTGTTAAAATATGACCTGCAGGGCGAGACAGTCTCCGTTCCGGTGACCCTCCAACCCCAGTCCCGGCGGGAAGTTCGACTGCCCGCACACCTGCTCTTTAATCCACGCCTCTGGTGGCCCAATGGGTATGGCCCGCAGAACCTCTATCATACGGAACTTGTTTTTGAAGTAGGTGCGACGCCCACATCGTCAGCCGGCGCGGCTTCCGCAGCAGCATCTGCTGGCAGCCCGGCTCCCGGCGACACGAAATCCCCCGTTTCCGCTTCCACCCTCTCCGACAAGGAGCCCCTCGACTTCGGCGTCCGCGAGATCAGCACCAGCTGGAATTCGGTTACCCATAGCCGGCAGGCATGGGTCAACGGCCAGCCCGTGTTTATAAAAGGAGGTAACTGGATTGTATCTGACGAACTCCTTCGCTTCAGCCCCGAACGGTATGACGCGGAAGTGCGCTTCCATCGGGACATGAACCTGAACCTGATCCGGGTTTGGGGTGGCGCGTTGACGGAAAGAGGAGAGTTTTACCAGGCCTGTGATAAATATGGCCTGCTGGTCTTCCAGGACTTCTGGAATTCCGGCGACTGTAACGGCCGCTGGCTGGACCCACAAAAAAAAGAAGACCAGTGGACCCGCCGCCAGTACCCGGATGATCATGGCCTATTCCTGGCATCGGTGGTCGACCAGGTAAAGATGATTCGCAACCATCCCTCCCTGGCTTTCTGGTGCGGCGGTAATGAGATCACTCCGACGGATGATATCCTGCTGCCCATGAAGGACTCCATCCTGCCCTCCCTCGACGGCACCCGTTATCTCTTCGACTACTCCAATTCGGACAGCATGTCCTTCAATTCCCTGGGAGGTAATGGGGACGGCCCTTACGGCGTACAACCCATTCGCACTTTCTGGGCCGACCGCACCTTCCCCTTCAACTCGGAAGTAGGCTCCGTAGGCGTGGGTGACTACGAGTCGCTGGAACGTTTTCTGCCAGCTGACCACCTCACGGCCCCCCAATACCCCGGTAAGGAAGACCCTGTCTGGGCCTATCATAAATATATCGGGTATGACTCCACGGTATACGCTTACGGCCCCGTCAAAGACCTGAAGGATTTTACCCTGAAGGCCCAGTTGGTGAATTATGATCAGTACCGGGCCCTGATGGAAGGTTTCAGCTCGCACATGTGGGAATGGTATACTGGCTCCATCATCTGGAAGACCCAGAACCCCTGGACAGCCCTGCGGGGACAGATGTATGATTATTATCTGGATGTCAACGCTTGTCTCTACGGCCTTCACAGCGGAAGCGAACCTCTCCACGTACAGTTCGATCCGGTAGAGAATATGGTGATGATCGTCAACAACACATTCAACTTCCACCGCAACATGATGCTGGAAGTAAAAACCTACGACAAGGAGGGAAAAGAAAAACTACTGACACAGGTCTATGAAGAGATAGGTCCTTCTACCGTTCGTAAATACGTCGGTATCGGCGGTCAGCTCAACAAGCTTAGAAAGGACGAAGGGGGCTTTCTCTCCCTGCGCCTGCTGAATGAAAAAAGACAGCCCATCAGCGAGAATTTCTACTGGCTTCCCGACGCCACCGGCCAATATTCGGGTCTGCAGCACATGGCCACCGCCGGACTGAAGGTGGAAGCAAGAAAGTCCGGACAGGGCAGGATCGATGTGACGCTGACCAATCCAACCGGTAATCCCGTGGCCTTCTTTAACCGGGTGGCATTGATCGATCCCCGGACGAAAAAGAGGCTTTTACCTGTCTTTTTTAGTGATAACTATGTTTCCGTGGTTCCCGGGGCCAGTAAGACCCTCACCCTGGAATATCGCCCCTCTCCGGATAGTCCCTCGCCAGTGGTGACTGTGAAAGGATGGAATGTGGAAGAGATGGCGGTGTCGCCCAAATAAGCCGTCATGGGTCGACGGTCATCGGACGTATGGCTACCCGATCACGGTTACCCGGCCTGTCCGCCTGCATCGTAGCCCCCTTACTTCACCACCCTCGCACGCCGGATCGAATCCAGCAAGGGATAATGCTGTCGCAGGTACTCATTGCCCCCGGTAAACAGCGGATCCTGATGTCCCGCCCGTATACCACCCCCGGATTTTTCCCCATAACCGGCATACAGCAAATCGGCTACCTCCATCCCCCGGACCACCCGGGCAAAAGGCACAAAAGGCTCGCCATCATGCGTGGCGCTATTATCCCGCAGGTTAATAAAGACCTGGGTCGTACGCCCATTCGGGTCCTTGAAGGCATATGCCACCGTCCCCCTTGTATTGGACTCCTTCCGCACATCATCGGGCAAGGTCTGCCCACGCCAGGCCCGGGCAACCTCCGGATCCCCGTTGATCCCGAATTGAGCCCAGGTGCCGGCCCGGATCCGGAAGACATAGTTGTTGTCATAATATCCGGTACGTACCAGGTTGTAGAATCGGTCCACCCCATGGGGCGACCAGTCCCGGTGTACTTCCAGCAGAATCTCCCCCTTGCTGGTCTCCAGCAGCACATTAAATACAGACGGAGCCTTCTTATGAAAGGCCCCGCCCCCGGGGTTGACCAGGTTGACACGCGGGCTGCAGCTTAGAAAAAAAAAGACCGAAAAGGAGACGGACAGTAGCTTGGCATTCATGTTGCTAATTTAGTTAACTTCGGCATTCGGGCCTTACTCACAACCGGGTACGGCCCGGTTAAGGCTGAATATTTATTATTAATTGTGGCAATTGTCTTGTATGAGTGAGTTCCTCCCATTCCCGTCTTTTCATAACGATTTTTATAAGAACATATTAGAAAGCCTGGAAGACTATGGGGTCTTTACCACCGATATAGAAGGCATCGTCACCAGCTGGAATAAAGGGGCCGAACATGTCATGGGCTATACAGAAGAAGAGATCTGCGGCAAAACGGCCAAGGTCATCTTTACGGATGAAGACTGTAAGAATGGAGTCCCCGAACATGAATTTGCCGAAGCCATGGAAAAAGGCCGGGGTTTGGACGAACGGTATCATCAACGAAAAGACGGCTCCCTGTTCTGGGCCAGCGGTCTGATTTTCCCCCTCTATGACGCCGAAGGTCTCCATATCGGCTTTACCAAGATCCTCCGCAACCTCAGCAACCGTAAAGAAGCGGAGACTGAATTGCTGGAAGCAAGGCGTTATGCGCAGAGCATCGTTGAGACCTCCAAGGAGCCCATCCTCATCCTCAATATCGACCTGACCATCAACTCTGCCAGCAAAGCTTTTTTTAAACTCTTCAGCCTCGTCAAACAGGAGGTGGAGAATAAAAATTTATTCTCAATATTAACCGATCAGTTCGACCCTCTCCCCCTACAGGAGCAGATGCAGAAATACGACAGTTTTGAGAACTTCGAACTGGACTATACAGACAAGCTTCGACAGGATGATCATATCCTGCTGGTATCCAGCCGTAAGGTATTCCGGACCTTCAAATCCGTAGGACAGATCCTCCTTACCTTCGAAGACGTCACCTTCCAGCGGAAAATGGAGCAGGCACGGGAGGATTTTATCAGTATTGCCAGTCATGAGTTGAAAACTCCCATCTCCGTCATAAAAGCCTATGCCCAAATCCTGGGAATGGAATTGGAAAGCACCGCCAGCGAACGGGTAACACAGACGCTGGATCGCATTTTAATTCAGTCCGAACGGCTCACCAAACTCACCTCCTTCCTGCTGGATGTCTCCGCGTTTAAGACAGGCACCATTCAGCTCCGGAAAGAACCCTTTGTATTATTGGAACTGATGCTGGAAATTGTAAACGAGCTCAAACAGAGCAACAGCAAACACCAGTTGATCCTGGATGAGGTAACGGACGCCAGCGTGCTGGCCGATCGCTTCCGCATCGGACAGGTCATAACCAACCTGCTTTCCAATGCGATCAAGTATTCTCCCGACGAAGAAAAGATCCTCATCAATATCAGTGTGGACAAAACAAAAAAATGGGTCCGTACCTCCGTCCAGGACCATGGCATCGGTGTCCCCCCCGAATATCAGCCCGACCTCTTCCGGCGCTTCTTCCGGACCGATAATATCAAGGCGACCAAAATAGAAGGCTTTGGCATGGGACTCTACATTTCTTCGGAGATCATCAAAGCCCATGGGGGACAGATGGGCGTCAACAGCTCCGGAGCCAATGGATCGACCTTCTTTTTTGAACTCCCGTTAATATAATAAAAAGAAACAGATGAAGGCTGATATCATGGAAGGCATTGCCAGGAAAACAGGCATTCCCCAGCTCGCTGACCTGCTCGCCCACCACCTCTCCGGTTCGGAATTGAATTCCTTGCTGCTGGAAGTTTTCAACAAGAAGTTACAGGATATGACCCCGGCCCGGTTGTTGAAATTATACCAGGCTAACCGTTTTGTTCATCCCGCGGATTCGGATATGATCGATCTGCTGACCCTGGAACTCAGAAGCCTGCAATTCCTCCGCGATCATCATTTTCAACCCATCGAACTATCGCCCGCAGCCCAATTGGGCACTTGTTCCGTCGTTGCTCCGGCAGACCAGCACAAGATCATCTCCGCCACCCGCAACACGGAGATAATGGCGGATGCCACCAATGCCCTGGCCCTCTATATTGCCGATCTAAAGAAATCCGGAAACAAAGAAGGCCTGCTCCGTTTTTGTACCACCCACCGGCACATACGGACGCAGGAATTCAAAGCAAAAGGACATACCCCCCATTTCAAGATCGGTTGCCTTGTCTCCTCGGGTCGCGATACCGGCAGCTATCAGTTTGAATGCACCAGCCTGCTGGAACATCTGCTGACCCTGGATAATTTACTGCGAACCGTCTTTGACATCACCTCCACCCGTTTCAAAATACAAAGCAGACTTGGCTATGACAACCCGGACTCCCTGTTGGAAAAAGTAACGGCCTGGTTGAAAACGAATAGCCGGTTGAATATTATCACCGAAGAAGCCCCCGTACCCAATAACTACTACAAGGGATTACAGTTTAAAATGATCGTCCAGATAAAGGGCGAAGAAAGAGAAATGGCAGATGGTGGTTTTGTCGACTGGACCCAGCAGTTATTGGAGAATAAAAAAGAACGATTGCTCATCTCCGGCTTCGGATTGGAACTCCTCCACAAATTTGGCAGCGGCTCACTATAATATACGAAATATGCGCTTGCACGAAGCCAATGTTAATAAATAAAAAACACAATAAATGGCACAATAATTTCATGGTTACCTGTATAACCGGGTAGGACCCGTTAAAGTGCTCACCATTAAACTATATCAACATGACACACAAAAATTCAGCTGTGTCCGTGGACAGCGACGCCCAGGATATCGTATTATCCTTCATAAAGGCCCTCAATGACGAGCGGTTTGAGGATGCCAGGACTTTCGCCAGTGACAGCATGACCTTTCACGGAGTGCTGGGCTCCCGCAACGGGGCGGAAGAATACTTCGGGGATATGAAAAAGATGAAAATGAAATACAGGATCAAAAAAACGTTTGCAGACGAGGACGATGTCTGCCTGTTTTACGATTTCACCATGGGAGACATCACCACTTTCGGCTGTGGCTGGTATCACCTGGAAGACGGTAAGATCAGCTCTTTAAAAGTGATCTTTGATCCAAGACCCTTTCTCCACCCCAAAGCTTAAAATATCCTTAAAATGCCCTTCCATAACCAGCTGGGTGCAACGAAACGGATATTTCCGTTGTCACTGGAAGAAACGGCGTAAATGCAGAAAATCCGGGCGATTTTTGGGCTGCTACTGATCGGTATGATCGCTTCCTGTTCAAAAGATAACGAACCGGCCCCCGCACCTACCAATTTAGTGGGTACCTGGAACCTCACCGAAGTCTATGGCAATGACTACTGGGGTGGCCCCCTGTATTGGCGGTCCACCAGCGCCGAGACAAAGATCCGGTTTACAGCCGATAAAAAATATTACCGGAAATATTCCTTCGATACCGTGTATACCTTCATCGGCACCTATGCCCGGCTCAGCGACAGCACCCTTGAGATAAACCCGGCAAATTCCCCCAATCCCTCACCGCCCACTACTTATGTGTTGACGTATCTCTTTGAAAAAGGGGGAGTGATCAACCTGGGTAACTATGCTTTCGAAGGAGTGGTGAGAGAAAGATTCCAGCTGTCACAATAAGCTCCTTCACCCGGACGACTGATTATTCGTTGCCCTTTTGATCCGACTTCCGGATAAAAAAGTAGTACCCCAAAAAGCTGAGGGAAATACTAAATGCCATAATAGCTACCGAGTGAATGCCGAGAGGTAAAGTAAAATTGACGATCGTTAACCCCAGGCCAATGGCTGCTAAAACCAGGAACCATTTAATAGATTGCTGTTTGGCGTCCTTTCGGGTGGCGGGCTGAAGAAATTGCTCGATCACCCGCTCACTAACCCCTTTTTCCATCATCTTAAATTTCAGCCGGTAATCCTGGATGGCTTTTATCATCGCCAGGGTAAATATGCCCGCCAGATAAAGGACCAGGATGGCTACCATCGATCGGCTGATATCCTGGTCCCCGATCAGGCTGGAAATACTTTGTGCGTTGGATAGAAAGGGAATGGTCAGTACAGTGGCTATGCTTACGATCTTCTTCATTTTAATAGTATTTATAAATAATGAGACTGCCAGCTTCGCAGAATGTTGCCGATGGATCAATATAAATTCAAAGCGTCGATTTTCCGCTGGTACTTCCTGTACACCTCCATACCCTGAAACAGTAAAATAAGGGCAGCACTGGTGACCAGCATCCACAGCATCATGCCGGAAAAACCGGAGAAAATTCCCCAAACTTCTTTCCCGAATAAATATAGAAGTCCGCCGGGAACAATGGAAATAACCAGCAAAATAGGCCAGCTCAACGTCCCCCGCCGGAACCCGACCGGCCTATGATATCGGGCAGCGTCGGCCAGAGGGGCTCGTTCATAACCAGGTTCCACCAGGTTGTCATAATCCGGTAGTTGGGACAGGACTGTCCCGGCCAGATCGAAATCGAATACAGGTGCAGATTCCTGTTTGATCTGTGCAATCAGCAACCGGTACTCCCCGGCCCTGATCATACATTCTTCACACTGACCAAGGTGGGCACGATGGTCCGCCCCGGTATTCGAAGGGTCCAATACCCACTGCTGCAGTTCCATGTCCGAAAGATGGTCGGCTCTCATAATCCCTCCTTTTTATAGGTGTCCATCAAATGATCTTTCAAAGCCCTTCTGGCCCTGAATAAATAATTTTTCACGGTTCCTTCCGGCAACCCCGTGATCTGTCGGATCTCCTCGTAGCTCAATTCTTCCTGGTGATATAAGGTGATCAGCGTTCGGTAAATGGGAGAAAGTTCCTGCAGCGCAGTCCGCAGGATGGCTGAAAGTTCTCTTTGATAGAGGGTCGACTCAGTGACATTATCATGACTGACACCGGGGAATGCCCCTCCGCTAAAAGCCCTCGAGGTCTCCTCCGGCTCTTCCCCTTCCTGTCCGTCACCGGGCAGAACAAGCTTTTTCCTCTCAAGATAACTTAGACAGGTATTATAGGCGATCTGCCCGATCCAGGTAGAAAGTTTGGCGCTAAACCGGAAACGGGCCAACCCCTGGTATGCCTTTAAATAGACATCCTGAGCAATATCTTTCCGGTCCTCGGTTTGGCTCACCATTTTAAAAACGATTTGAGCGACCAATCCCTCCGTTTGGCAGACTATCATCCCAAATGCATCCCGGTCCCCATTTAATACCCTTTCGACCAGGTGCTTATCTGTCTGATTATTTCCGGTTGGTTTGCTCACTTACATAATTAGACCGGCCAGGCTTCCAAATGTTGCAGGTCCCCTCCAATTTACGCCATTCTTCCAAAGACTACAAACAGGCAGATAAATAGCAGTATAATATTGTTCCGGACATTTTTGACCTCCTTTCTCCGGTAGTGGACCCGGGCAGCCAACACCATGATGATGGCAAAACATAGGGCCGTTAGTGGCGTCAGGATGGGTGCAATGCCCAGCCACCACGGAAGGATAATCCCGACTACCCCCAATAGCTCGGCAATCCCCGTAACACGCATAAGAATATCGGATAAGGCCGCGACTCCCGTCTGCCCTATCGCCATTAACTTCTCCCGGGAATAAAAAGTCTTACATACACCGGAATAAGCGAACACCAGCGCCAGGATTACCTGGCAGGACCATAATATCGTATTCATAAAATATTCTTTTCACAAAGGTCCTGCCCCTTTGCCGGATATTTTTTGACAATTGTCAAAAACCACCCACCCGCCTCGCCGGCAAACGTCGGACTATCGGCCTTGTCAAAAAGAGCCGTTGGCTGGATCCCCTAATGTTGGGAACGGATCCTGCTCAGGGTCTCCTGTGTGATGCCCAGGTAAGAAGCAATTATGCCAAGAGGTGCTCTTTGTATGAAAGTCGCGTTGGTCTCCATCAGTGTCTGGTACCGCTGGGCCGCCGTAGCGAAATGAAGATCGTCAAATCTTTGCTGCAACTGGATGAGACCGGAACTGACCAGCAGCCGTCCCAGCCTTTCCACGTCATGATACTGCCGATACAGTCTTTCCAGGTCCTCATAATGAAGTCCCCATAGACAACTGTCCTCCAACAACTCAATCCCTCTCCTGTCCGGCTGTCTTGTCAAAAAACTGATGATCGAACAGGCAAACATGTTTTCCGCACTCAGCCAGTCCGTTACATCCTTCCCGTCTTTATAGTAAAAGGTCCTGGTCAACCCCTTCTCGATAAAATAAACATACTGGCAGACACTATCCTGTCTCACCAACACATGTCCTTTCGGAAACTCCAGCGGTTTCAGAATAGAAGACAACGCCAATTTACTTTCTTCAGACAGCTGCATAAAAGCGGCAACCGCTTTAAAAAATGACTCCATTACCTTTTATTTTATCATAATCATACCACGAAAAGGGTATTGACATCCGCATTTATCACTCCTAATTTTGCTATTGATCTTTTCATCCCCGGTCCTCTACCCCCTGATAGCGGTGACTCCTGCCCGCGTCATCATCCGCATTAAAAATTAAATTCCAGAGGAGGTGCTTATGACAGCGATATTTATGATGTATGGGATTTCAACCCTGCTGATAATTCTGGGCTTCATCGCCCTGTTAAAGCAAAAGACTTATATCGACCCGGAGACCAAACAACCCACAGAGGTGGAAGTCCCCGTACTCGGTAAATTAAAGACCAACTACCCGGCCCTGGTCTTTATATTCCTGGGCTTTGCGGCCGCTTACTTTGCCTTCAACAAAACCAAAAGCAAAGATCTTTGGACCATACAAGGCTCCTTCGCCGCCCCCCCGAATAAAAAGATCAACTGGGAGAAAAGCGATATATGGCTTAAACCCATCGAATTGACCGAACCTCCCCGCATCGATAACAACGGAATCTTCACCATCAGTGTTCTTTTGGACCAGGGACTCTCTTTTGAAGATGCCATCGAATCCATACAATTTACCCTGGACAGCGCCCAGGTAGAGCCCCTCCTTCCCATGAACGAATTTAAAAAATATAGGCAAAACCAACATTCGTTGCTTAGCGGGACCAATCCTCATGAACGTTACTATAAGAAACTACCGCTTAATTTTTATTGACCACTATAACTTAAAGATATGAAATACGCAACCATCCTCCTCTTATACCTGCTACTGGTCACCAGTAAGACACGGGCCGATAATTTTCAGATCGCTTTTTGGCAGGGCAATTCCACCTCCTATGTAGCCTATTCCTCTATAAAGCTATACGATGCCGCCAACAGGGAAGTCTTTACAGGATCAACTGACAAATATGGAAGGATCATCATCGGCAATATAAACAACGGGAATTATAGAATGGAGATCACTTTCCGCAATAAGATCTGCCGCAAAGTCATAGCCATCGATCATAGTACCAACTTTAAAATAGTCAACTTTACGTCGGCCGATCTGGCTTTCAATAGCCCTCCCTCATCGCTTCATCAGCAACTCCTCGATCCTTGCTCTTAGTCCGCCCTGCATGTCCTTTCCGGGAACTAACAATGTCCGGGCGAATTCCATAAACTCGGAGCTATGGTTGTCCCGTTTCCCGGTCTTGAGATTGATACAGGTGAACTTCGTCCATACGATAGCCCTGACATTCTCCGCTGCCTCATCCAGCATCAACATCTCCGCCACCAGGTAAGAATCGGCCAGTTCCAACAGCTCCGACTGAATACAGACCCGCTCATTATAATTCGCGGGACGTATATATTGGATCTCGTGACCGCTGACCACCCAACCCATCCCTTTAGCGGCATATTGCCGTAGGTCCATCTGATAGGCCTCTTTTAAATGATCTTCCCGGGCATTCAGGAAATAATCGATATACCGGGCATTGTTCAGGTGACCGAACGGGTCACAATCACTAAACCGGATCGTATAATAGCTCCGTGGCGTTTTTTCCATAGTATTGTTTATTTAAATCGTTCTAGCAAATGATCCGCCGCGATCCGATAGATCTCATGGCCCCCTTTCTCCCGGATCTCCCGCCCCGCCTGTGCATTCATCCCGCCTGGCGTCTCCGCATGCCCCGCCAGTTCGCCATATTCGATGGGCATGGATTGCAGAGCCTCATATGACAAGGACTGGAAGAGGTTGGCAATATATTCACCCGCGATGGCAGGCTCCACCCCATGGGAGATGGTCCACCCGCTCAGCGTGTTCAACAGATCATAGAAAGGGGTTATCAACCCCGTCAATGTCCAGATAGCATGAAGGGGGCCCTCCTCTTCAACCAACAACGGCTGGCCAATATGGTTCAGCAACCGGGTAACGGTCTCGTTGGATCGAAAGATAGGAATGGGACATTGATGATGTCTGACGGAAGGCAGGGGGATGGCCCTGCTCACCTGTCTGGCAGGAGACACCACCCGGACAAGCTCAGCATATTTCAACAAAGGGACGAGAGAGATGACGATATGCTTCTCCTGAAAGATCAGCCCGCTCAGGACCTCGACAGCCACCGGAGGCCGCAGCGCAATAAAAATAATGTCACATCGGTCCAGTACCTCCTGATTACTTCCCAGCCTCGTGACAGCTGGGTACTTCTCCGCCAACTCCTTCGACATACCTTCATTTCGGGGAGAAAGCCAGATGGACATATTTTCGACACTTGAAAGCCCTTCGACGATGGCGCCGGCGATCTTCCCCACTCCGATAAATCCTATATTCATAAATTTATTTTCCCAGTCCATAAAGATCATAATACTTTTTAATAAGATTGTTAATAAATCTTTTCAGATAATCCTCGCTTAAAAAAGAATTTGACCAGTTCTCAAAACGCCGGCATTGCACGCTCCCCAGGTAAAAAAAATAAATACTAAGACCCAGTACCGGGAGCAGCCGCCGCTCCTCCTCCGTCAGGTGAGTAACCGATTCATAGCCCTGCAGAAAGCTTTCCACCTTCAATTTACGTTCCTGCTCGTCCCTTTCAATATTGTGCAATTGTAATATATAATAGGCAGGATCAAGCCCCAGCCACCCATTGCCGCAAAAATCGAAGTCGAAGAGAGTGACTTCCCCCTGTTTGCTGATATTCAGATTGTCAAACCAGATGTCCAGGTGCACCGCCCCCCGCCGCAACTGCAAACTATCCGCCCCCTTCAATTGCGCAATCATATGGTCCCTGGCAGACTCCATAAAGGCCCATTCCGGACTTGCTGTCGAAAGGAACTTCTTTAACTGCTCCATCGGCTCCGCCAGCAGCACCTCCGGCGTATATATCACCCGGTCCAGCGGCAGATCCCGGGTCACCGCATGCAGGTTTCCCATTACCACCCCGATCCGGTAATTCATCTCCGGAGAATAGCTATGGATCTTTTCACCCTCCGCATAGGAGAACAATACACCGGGCCGATCCCCCTCCGGCGCGGGCAGGACCTGTATGGTATTCCCTGTCTTATCCGCAATGGGATAAGATACGGGGATCTCCCGCTCTTTTAACAAGGTGAGAAATCTTAACTCCTCGTTGATCTCCTTCTCCGTCCTCCAGTTCAGGCTATATACCCGGAACACAAACTTATTGGCGCCATCTTCCACCAGGTAAGTATGGTTCACACCCGCTCGTATAATACGGCAGCGGGTATCAGGAGAGAGTGAATAGAGGTCCTGCAAAAAAAGCCCAAGATGGCTGGCGGAAAGATTGGAATGGGAAACCGGGAATTGATTCATAGCATGGGCTTTATAATACACAAAGGGCGCAAATCTAATCGTTTCTTTTGACTCTCTTTTAAAGAAAATCCTCTATCACTAACTTTTTCCTTAGGTTAAAATCCGTGAAGGAGTAGTTAAAAAGCAATGAGACCTCTTCGTTTTATCCTAGTAAGTTTGGTCAACCAATAGCCAATCAACAAACTCTGTCCGAAAAAATGCCCCCGGTGCTTAAAACCACCGGCACGTCTATTATTGCCAAAACCGACCGTATGCGTCTGACGAGACGCTGCTAATTATTCATTTAAACCAAAATTTTCAGCTCATGAGAAGAAGACTCTCCATGCTTCTGCTAACCTGTGCATTATGCTTATGCGGCTTGTTCGCATCTTCCCAAACTACCCCATTAAAGGGGAAAATTTCAGACGAAGATGGCAACCCGGTAGCCGGGGCCTCCGTCAGGATCAAAGGAAAAGCTTCAGGGGTCGTTTCAAAAGATGACGGCACCTTCACCATCCCAACCACCGGCAAAGGCTCCCTTATCATATCGGCACTGGGTTTTGCCGAACAGGAAATAAGCCTCAACGGGCAGCAGGACCTCATCACCGTTAGCTTAAAGAAATCCAACAAACAACTCGACGAAGTGGTCGTCACAGCTTACGGCATCAAACGGGCGAAGAATACGCTGCCCTATGCCGCCCAGCAGATCAGTGGCGACGAAGCCAACAAAACCCGCGTCACCAACATCGCCGCCGGGCTCTCCGGTAAGGTCTCCGGTCTGCAGATCATCCAGAACAATGCCATCGGCGGCTCCGTCAACGTGGTCATCCGTGGCGCCAAATCCCTTTCCGGCAATAACCAGGCCCTCTTTGTCATCGACGGAGTGCCTTTCGACAATAGTATCACGACGTCCAGCACGGCTAGTTTGCCCGCTAACGGCATTCCCAACCCGAATTCCACCTCCTCGGGAGCCGGCGGTTATGACTATGGCAATGCCGCCAGCGACATCAACCCGGACGACATCGCTACGATCAACGTGCTGAAAGGTGCAGCCGCCACGGCACTCTATGGCTCACGAGCCGCCAATGGCGTGATCATGATCACCACGAAAAAAGGCCGCAGCGGGTCCAACATCTCCATCAACTCCGGCATCACGGTTGGCCGCATCGACAAATCCACCTTTGTCAAACTCCAACACGAATATGGCGCAGGTCGCTCGGATTATTTCCCCAACCCGACCAATATCAACACGGGCTTCCAGTATGCCGACGTAACGGGTGACGGTAACCCCGACCTGGTGGTAAATACCGTCGCTCCCCGTAGCTGGGGCCCAAAATTTGATCCCACCCTCAATGTATACCAATGGGACGCTTTCGACCCGGCCAGCCCCACCTACCACCAGGCGACTCCCTGGGTAGCCGGCGCACATGGCCCGGATTATTTCTACAAGACGGCGATCAATAATAACAACAGCATCTACCTGGACGGCGCCTCCGACAAAGGCAGCTACAAGCTGGGCTATACCCGCACCAACGACAAAGGAGCCGTGCCGAACAGCACCCTGACCCGCAACCAGGTCAACTTCAGCGCTACTTATAAGCTGAGCGACAAACTCACCATTTCTGCCGCGGCCAATTACTCCCAGGACAACGCCATAGGCCGTTATGCCACCGGTTACGATGGCAACCGCAACCCCAATGTTGTCTTCCGGCAGTATGGACAGACCAATGTCGACTATAAGGAGCAGGAAGAGGCTTATAACAGACATCATCAGAACATCACCTGGAACTGGTCCAACGCACTGACACCTACAGGACTGTTTGCCGGGTTTTATAACAACATGTACTGGAATGTCTATCAGAACTACGAGAACGACAACCGCAACCGCATCTTTGGCAATACGGCCCTCACCTACCAGGTAACGGACTGGCTTAACTTCATGGCCCGGGTCTCCATCGACTCCTATAACATGCTGGCGGAAGAAAGATCGGCCGTTACCAGTGCCGGCACGCCTTTCTACACCCGGACCAACTCCAGCTTCCGGGAACTGAACTACGACGTGCTGGCCACCGGCAATCATCAGTTGTCCCCCAACTTCAAGCTGAACGAACTGCTGGGCATCAACATGCGGCGGGATTATTACACCAGTATCTACCAGACCACCAACGGCGGCCTGGCCATCCCGGGGTTGTATGATATCGCCAACTCCAAGAGCGCCGTTTCCCCGCCCTACGAACAGGTACAGCCCAAAGCCGTTGACGGTTATTTCGCCGGCGCTACGCTGACCTACAAGGATTTCCTCACCCTGGACGGAACCTTCCGGCGCGACCGCTCCTCTACCTTACCCGTAGATGCCAACGCCTATAACTATTACGCCATTTCCGGCAGCTGGATCTTCTTCCAGCACCTGCGGAATGTTCCCTGGCTATCCTCCGGCAAACTGCGCGCCAACTATGCCACCGTAGGTAATGACGCACCCTTTGCCTCCGTACAGGATGTATACACGGTGAACAATATCTATGGCAGCAGCTATCTCTACTCCCTGCCCACCACCAAGAACAACAACAACCTGAAACCGGAGAGGACCAACAGCAAGGAAGTGGGAGTGGAAATATCCTTCCTCCATAACCGTCTTGGCTTCGACGCTACCTTCTATCATACCAACTCGATCAATCAAATTGTAAGAAGCCAGGTCTCCGCCGGCACCGGGTATTCTTTTAAATATGTAAATGCGGGAAATATCGAGAACCAGGGCTTCGAGCTCTCCCTGTTCGGTTCCCCGGTCCAGAGAAAGAACTTCTCCTGGGATGTCAATATCAACTGGACCCGCAATCGCAACAAAGTGCTCTCCCTCAACAACGGGGCCACCAACCTGGTCCTGGGCAGCTTCCAGGGCGGTGTCACCCTCAACGCGACCATCGGCCAGCCCTATGGCGTCCTGCAAAGCCAGACCTACCAGTTCACCAACGGTAAACCCACCGTCAATGCAGCTGGCACCTATATCGTGCCCAGCCTGGCCACCAACCCCATCGGAAATGTCAACCCCGACTGGATCGGTGGCATCACCAATACCTTCCGGTATAAGGACTTTAGCCTTTCGTTCCTCATCGATGTCCGTCAGGGAGGTAAATTATTCTCCCTTGACCAGTACTATGGTCAGATGTCGGGTATCCTGCCCTCTTCCGTGGGCAACAACGATCTGGGTAATCCCAAA
>DATJJD010000201.1:0-21819 GCA_035492545.1 Puia sp. | reverse complement strand
GTTTCTGACCTAAATTTGCGCAAGTTATGTACCAGGCCCCGGATATATTGATGATGGCATATAAGCAACCTGTCATGCAGGATGAGCTGGCATTGCTGGAGGAAAAGGAACGGCATATCCCAGGTTCGGTACAATATGCCATCAAAAGATATAACAAACACCCGCAGTGGAGCCTGGACGACATGGGAATGATGGTCTACCATTACAAAAGGGAAGATCCGGGACAGAACTACCTGGAGCTGCGGTTTTGTATCGCCGGCAATGCCTACTGCCGGAAAAAAGAGATCGAATGTAATGCCTGTAAGTTGAATTCCTCCCCCGGATGCGCTGAAAGGATCGAAACCGTGGACGTGCTCAGCTTCCGTTTCCTCGCCGTCCACCTCTCCCAATTCGCCAAACCCCGGAAGCTGGAGAATACGATCAGTGACGACATCCTGAACTTTTCACATATCTCCTCTTTTTCGAAAGTATTATCCCTGTGCGGAAGAACCCGGATGGTATTGGAGGCTTTGCTCAATCATAGCTTCACGGACAGCCTGGAGAATATTTTTATCAATGCCCAGAGCCAGATGCTCCTGCTCTATAGCCTGGAATGTATGCTGGGGGAAAAAGAAGTGGAAGGCTTCCAGTGTAAATTCCTCGCCAATGAGTCCGACCGGGAAAAGATCATCAAGGCCCGGGAAGTATTGCTGCAGCACATCGGCGAACCCCTCACCATCAAGGAGCTTAGCCGGAAAGTGGCCATCAACGAATGTTACCTGAAAAAAGGATTTAAGGAAATGTTCGGCACGACTATCTTCGACTTCTACCAGAGTCAGCGTATGGAGCATGCCCGCTACCTGCTCTATGAAAAAGGGTTGAGCGTAACGGAGGTCTCCGTCATGCTGGGCTATTCCTCCATTTCTCATTTTTCCACCGCATTTAAGAAACATACGGGATTGAAACCCTGCGAGCTGTTGCTGCATTGATGGTCATTGAGCCTTTGGCTTCAATTATAGGGCTAGAAGCTCGAACGCATATTTGTAATTGATCAGTTTTTTCCCTTCAATATTTTCTTTCCATGCGGGCTCGCTGTGACTTATATCCACTAATTGTTTAGTTTTTAAATGTTTTAACTTCCCTAAAACGACTTGCAAACTATTTATTTCCTCGAATGTAAAAAGGTCATGCCGGAACGCCTGGCTTGCAGAGGGATCAATGACCACCATTTCTTTATCTCCATCCCAAACTTCATACCTGACATTAATTATATCACTTTCCTCTGCCATTTTAAATAAATAATCGAACTGGCTGGGAACGGGTCCCCATTGTATTGCGCGATATTGTAAACCACTTATTCCTGATCCAAAATGTTTGAAATGGTAGAAATCTGCATAGAATAAAAGTTTGTTAAGGGCTGTTTTCAAAGGACTCAGGCTATCGGCAAAAAAGCGTACCATATGATAAGCTTTTTCCGGATGAATCTTTTTATATCCATTATATTCAGAAGGCATATTTCCTCCTAACATTTTTTCTGAGATCACATCCCATGAGGTCTGGCTTTCCTTTAATTCAGAAATTTTTTTAAGCAATTTTTCTTTTTGTTTGCCTTGCAGGATATCACTTAACTCTACCAAACGCAAAAATTCATCAGGATTGCCTGCCATTTGAATTAACCGGGCATTTGTTTCACTGGGAATATCTCCTGTTTCATATAGCCTGTATTGATTTACGCCGAAACCTAAGATCTCAGACATCGTGGTCGCAGGCAAATTATATTGACTGCGGATATTTTTAATTTCTTCTATGAACGGCAATTTATGCCTGGTGCGATAAGCATTGTACACCTGGTCCAGATTCAGATCGCCAATGCGATCATCCTCAAATTCTTCCCCTGTGTCCTTACACCTGTAATAATGATAAATGATTTCAAACGATTCCTTCCGGAATTCCAATACCCTCTTTTCTCTTAATAACTCCATCGGACTTCCTGTGATGGGACTTTTCATACAATTATTTTTTTAAAGGGATAATTCATTGGGTGCTCAGGAAAGTGAAAGGAAATGCAAATGACCTCAGCATCCTGTGCTCCCAACTGGATCTTTATATACACTTCCCTCTTCTTTATAATTTTTCCAAACACCCACATATCAGAATTATGATATAGCTTATCAGGCAAGGGGCCTTGTGAATAATCTTCTGGCTTTAATTCTTTCAGGATCTCTTTTATATCTGCACGCTTCAGCTCCAGGGCTAATAGAGTGGTCGTATTTTTGGAATTCGTTCGGTCAAGCCTGATCAATATTCCCCAAAATTCCAATTTAAAAATAAAGTCTTTGAGAAATTGCTCCACCCCTGCCCGCCGTTCCATATAGCCAATATTTTTAGCAAAAATAACTAAAAAGTTTTAATAACAAAAAATATTCAGCTATTTTGAACGATAAAGTTTAATTCAACTCCTTCAGGCTTGCTTCCACTGCTGCAATAGTAGCATCCAGATCATCCCGGGTCAGCGCATTATTCAGGAACCAGCTTTCAAAAGCAGAGGGAGGCAAATAGACGCCCCTTTTCAGCATGGCATGAAAGAAGGCGGGAAACCGGGCATTATTCGCGGCAGAGGCAGAGGCGAAGTCGGTTACAGGATGATCGCTGAAATGTAGACTGATCATAGAACCCAGTTGATTGATCTGGTAGGGCTGCCCCCATTCCTGCAAGACTTTTTGCAGACCGTCCCGCAGATAAAGGGTCTTCTCCTCCAGCTCCCGGTAGATAGATGGATTATTTTTCAATTCTTTTAGCAAGGTATAACCGGCTATCATGGCAATGGGATTGCCGCTGAGCGTACCCGCCTGGTAGACATTGCCCAGGGGGGCAATGTGCTGCATAATTTCTTTCCGGCCGCCAAAGGCGCCGACAGGCATCCCTCCTCCGATCACTTTGCCGTAAGTCAACAGATCTGCGCGAATACCTAACCGTTCCTGCGCGCCACCGGGAGCCAGGCGAAAACCCGTCATTACCTCATCCAGGATGAAGATGATGCCTTCCACATCACAAAGTGCCCTCAATCCTTCCAGGAAACCAGGCTGGGGAAGGATACAGCCCATATTGCCCGCAACGGGTTCCACGATGATGGCTGCGATCTCTCCTTTATGGGCAGCCGCCAGTTTCTTTACGGCGTCCAGGTCGTTGTAGGCGGCGGTAAGCGTGTCCTGGGCGACGCCCGGTGTCACACCGGGCACCGTCTGAATGTTGAAAGTCGCTACTCCGCTGCCTGCCTTTACGAGAAAAGGATCGGCATGACCGTGATAATGACCTTCAAACTTGATGATCTTATTGCGTCCCGTATATCCCCTGGCCAGCCGCACAGCACTCATGCAGGCTTCGGTACCACTGCTGACCATCCGTATCAGGTCCACATTCGGCGTCATACTGCAAATAAGCTCGGCCATTTCCACCTCCAGCTGAGTGGGAGCGCCATAAGAAGTGGAATAAGCGGCATATTCCTGTATGGCGGCAACGACCGGCTCCCAGGCATGACCCAGGATCATCGGGCCCCAGGAGGCGATGTAGTCGATATAACGATGGCCATCCACATCATAGAGATAGGCCCCTTTGGCTTTCTGCATAAAAACCGGAGTCCCTCCCACACTTTTGAAGGCGCGGACGGGAGAGTTGACGCCTCCGGGAATACTATGCCTGGCTCTTTCGAAAAGGATCTCGCTTTTTGCGTACATGGTTGATGAGTTTATGATACCTTAACGGGTGCGTTTATGAATGTAACATCTTTGCTGCATCTTTAGCAAAATAAGTGGCGATCAGATCAGCCCCGGCCCGTTTGATGGAAGTGAGGGTCTCCAGGATCGCCTTTTCCTCGTTGATCCAGCCCATTTTCGCGGCGGCTTTGATCATCGCATACTCCCCACTGATATTATAGGCGCTGACCGGCACCTCCACGGCATTTTTCACTTCACGGATGATATCGAGATAGGGCAGGGCTGGTTTGACCATCACAATATCGGCCCCTTCCTCCACATCCATCAGGGCCTCTTTGATCGCTTCCCGGCGGTTGGCATAATCCATCTGATAAGTCTTTTTATCACCAAAACCGGGGGCCGAATCCAGGGCATCGCGGAAAGGGCCATAGAAACAGGAGGCATACTTGGCGCTGTAAGCCATGATACCCGTCCTGGTAAAATTGTTTTCTTCCAGGCCTTTTCGGATGGCGCCGATACGGCCGTCCATCATATCACTGGGCGCTACCCAGTCGGCGCCTGCCGCCGCATGGCTCAGGCTCATTTTCACCAGGGCCTCCACCGTGGGGTCATTCACGATCTCCCCATTCTCAACAATACCGTCATGTCCATAGGAGGAGTAGGGGTCCAGGGCCACGTCCGTCATCACCACGATGTCGGGAACGGCCGCCTTGATTGCCTGAATGCTCCTTTGCATCAGTCCGCCGGCATTCCAGGCTTCTCTCCCGGTATTGTCCTTTAGTTCGTCTGAACACTTTATGAACAGCAAGACGCTTTTAATGCCCAATGCCCATAGTTCTTTCACTTCTTTTACCGTCCCGTCGATACTCCTGCGGAAATAACCCGGCATGGAAGGGATCTCGTGCTCCTGGCCTTTTCCTTCATCGATGAAGAGGGGAACGATAAAATCATCCGGGCGCAGCACAGTCTCTGCCACCATCGAGCGGATGGCGGGCGACTGGCGTAAGATACGATTGCGGCGTTGCAGGTACATATTGCTAAGTTTTATTAATATTTATCTGATGCCCTCGTCGGGGGGAGTGATGCCCCCGGCGGGGAGGACGCCGGCCCATTCTTTCGGATGCAGACAGGCGTCTAACAGGATAGCCTCCGGGCTTCCGCCTGCCGGCTGGTAGTTATAACCCCAGCGGGCCCGGGGTGGCAGGCTCATCAGGATGCTTTCTGTACGGCCTTGTGTTTTCAGCCCGAAAAGGGTGCCGCGGTCATGGATCAGGTTGAACTCCACATAACGACCCCGCCGGATCTCCTGCCATTCTTTTTCCCGTTCGCCATAAGGAGTATCTTTCCTTCTTTCCACGATGGGAACATAGGCGGGCAGAAAGGCATTTCCATTGGCCTGCTGAAAACGAAACAGCTCATCGGCCTCCGCAGCATCCGCCGGACGAAGATGGTCATAGAAGACACCGCCGATACCCCGCATCTCATTGTCCCGGTGACGGTTGACAAAATATTCATCACACCACTGCTTGTACCGGGGATATTTTTCCTTTCCAAAGGGATCCATGGCCTGGCGCAAAGTCTGGTGAAAATGCCGGGCATCTTCTTCAAAAAGATAATAGGGGGTGAGGTCCGAGCCCCCTCCGAACCAGCGGTCGGTCAACTGGCCATCCTTCCCGTATACTTCGAAATAACGCCAATTGGCATGCGTAGTGGGTACATAAGGATTGAGAGGGTGCAGCACCAGGGATAACCCGCAGGCAAACCAGCTATTTCCATCAATCTTTAGTTGCACACGCATCGGTTCGGTGACTTCTCCCCAGACAACGGAAGTGTTGACGCCTCCTTTTTCGATCACAGCGCCCTCTGCTATCACTTTGGTCAGGCCGCCCCCGCCTCCTTCCCGTTCCCATTCGTCGGTGGCAAATACAGCTTTTCCGTCCACCTCCTCCAGTGTCTTACAGATATGCGTCTGTAAAGAATGAATAAAGTGGATCCACTTCTCCCGGAAAGGATCCGGTCCGGTCTTAGAAAATATAGTAACGGGCTGCTCCATGGTTATTTTTTCAACGATAATTTTTCACAGTATCTACAAATGCCCTGGCATGGTCCACGGGGACATCGGGTAGAATGCCATGTCCAAGATTAGCAATATGCGGTTGTCCTTTAAAAGCGTCCAGCATAGCCTTCACTTCCTTTTGGATCACCGGGATGGGAGACAATAATTTGGCGGGATCGAAATTCCCTTGCAGGGCAACTTTATCGCCCGCCAGCTGTCTGGCCACCTGCGGCCGGATACACCAGTCGATGCCCAGGCCATGCGCGCCGGTGGCGGCCATACTTTCCAGGGAATGCCAGGCCCCCTTGGCAAAGACGATGGTCAGCACCAGGTCTTTCAGGGCCGCTACGATCTGGCGGATGTAACGAAGGGAAATGTTTTCAAAATCCTCCGGACCCAGCAGCCCGCCCCAGGAATCAAAGATCTGTACTACATCTGCGCCGGCTTTGGCTTGTCCTTTCAGGTAGGCGATGGTAGTATCGGTGATCATTTGTAAGAGGCGATGGGCCGTCTCCGGTTGTGTATAACAGAAAGCCTTGGCTTCATCGAATGTTTTGGAACCTTTACCCTGTACCATATAACACAGCAGGGTCCAGGGCGCCCCGGCAAACCCTATCAGCGGCACGCGCCCATCCAGGGTCTTTTTCGTCAGACGTAAAGCATCGAATACATAGCCCAGTTTCTCTTCCACGTCCGGTAAATGAAGTTTGTCCAGGTCTTTCAGCTGCCGGATGGGGTCTGGTAAGAAGGGACCCTTCCCCTCCACCATCTGGACTTCCATGCCCATGGCCTGCGGTACTACCAGGATATCCGAGAAGATGATGGCGGCATCTACCCCCACCTGTTCTACCGGCTGGATGGTGATGGCCGTAGCCAGTTCGGGAGTCTGACACCGTTCGAAAAAAGAATATTTTTCCTTCAGCTTCATATAGTCGGGCAGGTAGCGGCCGGCCTGTCGCATCATCCAGACGGGGGTGCGCTCTGTGGGTTCTCCTCTTAAGGTCCTTAATAACAAGTCGTTCCTGAGTGTGCTCATAATAAAATGCCGGTTCCTGATCCGGGTTTATAGTTTTATGTTGTAATGATCGATGACCTGCCGGATCAGCGCCTCTTTTTCGGGAGAACCGCTAAGGAGGATCCGGTTAGACGTATAGGACCGGATCGTACCCGCAGTCGTCTCTCCGATAGCGAATAAAAGGGTGCCGGCCGGAAGTGCGTTGGCCGTAAAAAAACTATGTACGGCGCTGGGACTAAAAAAGATCACCCCATCATAGACGGCCTCCACCTTATGAGGGGTTCGTTTCGTCCGGTATACGACCCATTCATTCACCCGGATGCCCTGTTGCCGCAGCTTCTCCGGCAACTCGTCCCTGCGCTGGTCACCGCAGAAAAAGAACAG
The DNA here is from genome assembly GCA_035492545.1 of Puia sp. Classification (GTDB taxonomy): domain Bacteria; phylum Bacteroidota; class Bacteroidia; order Chitinophagales; family Chitinophagaceae; genus Puia. Next base: position 14,672 of record DATJJD010000201.1, on the reverse strand, counting down.
CTCGCGGGGAGCGTTGTTTTGGGCGTCTGGCGGCTGTCCGACCAGGGCATCAGCTCTACCGGGTACGGGTTGTCCGATCGCCTGCTGTCCTACGATGACGGCTGCCAGGGCCGTGGCAGAGGCGGCGGTGCCGACGATGCTGTTCTCCCCGAAATGGCGGCGGACAAGCTGCTGCGTGGCATAACCCATGCAATAGATCTGCCAACCCGCTGCCGGGCGGGTATTGATCCCGGTCAACCGGTCAACCGCTGCGGGCCGGATGTTCGCCGCTTCACCACCAACGGTCAGCCCCAGGTGCAACGCCAGGGCTTCCACGGCATTCATACTGGTGAATACAGCGACAAGGGGGCGCCGGGAAAGTTCAAGGAGCTGGTCGTGCAGCGCCGGCTCCACGACCAGCTCTGTCAGAATAAAGGGAAGAGTATCTATCAGCACGCCGTTGCCGGCCGCCTGCTCCAGGAGGGCCGCCTCTAAGGGCCTGGTAGATAATATGCGTATGGGTTGGTCGGCCATTTATTTCTCCCCGGGTTTGCCCGATGTTGTACGTATGCTGTCGGCGATGGCTGCCCCTCCATTCTCCAGCAGCTCTTCTGCCGCTGATCTTCCTAATCCTGCAGCCCAGTCCAAAGGAAGGATCTTTTCCACCTCCGCTTTGCGGGAGCCATCCAGGGATAACAGCTGGCCCCTGAAGTAGATCTCATCGTCTTCCACTTCCGCCAGGGCGCTGATGGGGGTGGAGCACCCTCCCAGCAGCGTCCGCAGGAATTCTCTTTCTATACGGGTGCAAAGGGCTGTATCGGGGTGGTTGAGAGGCTGGCAGGCCTGAACGACGGCTTCGTCATTATGCCTGCATACGATGAGGATAGCGCCTTGCGCGGGCGCCGGCAGCATCCAGTTCAGGATGATGCTATTGGCAGGACGCAGAGCAATACGCTCCAGCCCGGCCTGTGCAAATATGGCGGCATCCCAGGGCTCTGTTTCCAGTTTCTTCAGCCGGGTATTCACGTTGCCCCGGAGATTGTGCAGCTGATGGGCGGGATATTTATGCAGCCATTGCGCTTTGCGCCGAATGCTGCTGGTGGCAATCTGTGCGATGTATTCTTTCCGGCCCAGAAAATCCATATCCTTTTTGAAAACCAGCAGATCGTTCACCGGCCCCCTTTTCAGGACCGCTGCTTCCTGCAGGCCTTCCGGCAACTGGGTGGGCACATCTTTCATGGAGTGAACGGCAATGTCTATCCGCTGATTAAGGAGGGCGCTGTCGAGGCTGCGGGTAAAGATGCCCTGCACGCCCATTTCATAAAGAGGGGTCTTCAGGTCGATGTCCCCTTCGCTTTTAATATATACCAGTTCGGAGAGGACACCCTGCCCGGCTAATAAATCTTTTACTTGTGTGGCCTGCCAGACAGCCAACTGACTTTCTCTGGTGCCTATCCGGATCATTTTTTGCATGGTGAGCATTAATTCTTGGCAACCGCCGGGCTGGCGATATACTCGTTGATCGCTTCTATATAATGGCAACCTCCCTGGTTATGCTGGCGCATTTTGGTAGCCATTCCGTTGATTACGCGCTGGATTTGCTGATCCGTATTGGTGGTGAACGGAAAGGATTCACCGGAGAGCCGGCTGAATATGGGGCAGGTATGAAGTTCTTTTAATTTTGTTTTGGCAGCTCTCAACACCGGGACATGCCTGCGCATCTCCTGCCACTCTATGAATTCGGCAATATGTTCGGCAATGATAACTTTCGCCTTTGGCACTTCCGCTTCCCTTTTCTGCAGGGTCTCGTCTTTCAGCCTGGATAATTCGTCGACGTTGACCAGGGTAATACCCGGCAGCTCACCGGCGGCTTTTTCTACATTGCAGGGAATGGACAGATCGATGATCAGCTTCTCCCCTTTGTTTTCAAGGTGCGAACGCAACAGGACCGGCTGCTCGGCATTCGTCGCTACGATGATGATATCGGAGGAGGCGATGTGTGCTTCGGTGTGCTCCGGCGCCGCATAACCAACCCCCATTTCTTCGGCCAGCCCGGCGGCTTTTTCTTCCGTCCGGTTGATCAGGGTAATATCCGGGGTGTCCAGGTAATCTACCATATTGCGGCAGGTATTCCTGCCGATCTTACCGACGCCGATCAGCAGGATCTTTTTGCCGGCGACTTCCTGTATTTTTTCTCTGATGTATTGAATGGCGGCAAAAGAGACAGAGACCGTGCCTCCGCTGAGGGCTGTCTGGTTCTTGATGGACTTGGAAGATTGCAGCACGCAATTGACCAGTCTTTCGGTAAAGGCTCCGATAAATCCCCCTTCACGGGAGATCCGGACGGCTTGTTTGATCTGCCCCACGATCTCATAATCACCCAGGATCTGTGAGTCGAGGCCGGCGGATACCTCGAAGAGGTGATCGATGGCGGTCCGACCATTTTTTATATAGGCAAGCGCTGTAAATGTTTCGGCATCTCCGGCAGTTTGTGTGCACAACAGCCGGATCAACTGGGCGGCATCTTCTGCAAACCCGTAGATCTCAGTACGATTACAGGTGCTTAAAATAAATAATTCGTTAAGATGGTAAGATGGGGCCAGGGTGAGGATCTTTTCATATTGTTCATGGCTGATGGCAAACTGCCCCCTGATAGCGGCATCTGTTTTTTTATAGTTGATCCCTGCGACGAAAAAACGGGAAATATCAGCACTCTTATTAACCATCATCATTCAGCTTATAGAAATAGATACGCAAAAGTACTCGCAGGAGTTCCTATAAAACGAATTTTTCTGTCATTAGAATGTCATTTATCCCCCTGATCTTTATCAGTTGAGGACAGACGGGGATCTATTGTAGATTTGCGGCGATGGATCGTAGTGCATCCTGATTATATTTGCAAATTAATTTCTCTATGGCAGCAACAGCAGGCAAAACAGCGATCCTTTTAATGAACCTCGGCTCACCGGATTCTGTCTCCGTCCCGGATGTACGGAATTATCTGATGGAATTCCTGATGGATGGAAGGGTTATCGACTACCCCTATCTCTTTCGCAAAGTGCTGGTAGGGGGACTCATCGTGCCTTTCCGCGCGGCTAAATCCGCGGAAGCGTATGAGACGATCTGGACAAAGGAGGGGTCTCCGCTCATCGTCCTGACCCGGCAACTGCAGGAAGCTTTGCAGAAAGAAATAGAAGAGCCGGTAGAGATTGCCATGCGATATGGCAACCCGTCGATGGAGACGGCCTATCAGCGCCTGCTGGAAAAAATGCCCGGGCTGGAAGAAGTGATAGCCGTTCCATTATACCCGCACTATGCGATGGCCTCTTATGAGACGGCTGTGGAATATGCCAAAGAAGTTTACCGCCGCAAAAAATACTCTTTCCGCCTGAATTTTATCAAGCCTTTTTATAACGATGCGGCTTATCTGCGGGCTTTGAGTGAACGGATCCGCCCCTACCTTTCACAGGATTACGACCATATTCTCTTTAGTTATCATGGAATACCTGCCAGGCATATAAAAAAGACGGACCCCACTCATACCCATTGTCTGCATTCGGCCGATTGTTGCGAAACGGCTTCTCCGGCGCATACCCGTTGTTACCGGCACCAGTGTTTTGTCACGACCCGCGAGATGGTGCGTCTCCTGGATATCCCGGCCGGGAAGTACAGTAACTCTTTTCAGTCGCGGCTGGGCAAAGGATGGCTGGAACCCTTCACTGACATACGTTTGGAAGAGATGCCCAAAGAAGGGATAAAAAAATTGCTGATCCTCTGTCCTGCCTTTGTCAGCGATTGCCTGGAGACCCTGGAAGAGATCGCCATAAGAGGAAAAGAGACGTTTGTGGCAGCCGGGGGAGAGACTTATACGATGATACCCTGTCTGAATACCGAACCGCTGTGGGTACAAGCCCTGGCGGGATGGGTCAGAGATATCAGGGCCGGAGAGAAGAGAATGATCCTGGGCTGATGAATGCCGGCCGGTTTAGGGAAGTTGATTGCCTATAATTCACTGCCATGTATAATTACGTCAAAGCTCTGCACATCATCTTTATTGTCACCTGGTTCAGCGGACTGTTCTATATGGTGCGCCTTTTTGTTTATAATGCGGAGGCTGCCCAAAAGCCCGAGCCGGAAAAGACCATCCTTGGGCAACAGTATCAGGTCATGATCCGGCGCCTATGGCTGGGGATTACCTGGCCTTCGGCAATACTGACCCTGATCTTTGGCCCCTGGATGATGATCCTCATGGGCTCGATGCCCACCTGGCTCCTGATCAAACTTTGTTTTGTGCTGGGGCTATATGTCTATCACTTTTCCCTTCAGGTCATCTACCGTCAGCAGATGAAGGGAGAATTCCGGTATTCTTCCCAGCAGCTGCGTGTCTGGAATGAAGTGGCTACCATCTTTTTAGTGGCGATCGTCATGCTGGTCGTAGTCAAGGAGAGTATGAGCTGGGCCTGGGGATTGGCGGGGCTTTTAGGCTTCGTTATCGTCCTGATGAGTGCTATACGGATCTATAAAAAATTGCGGGCGAAATAGAAAGCTAATAAAGTAAGAAAACCCTCCCGACGCTGAGGTCGGGAGGGTTTTTTTTCTATCCGGGGTAAAAAGGTAGTTTTTCCGGAGACTGAACTCTTGGATTGGTCATTCAGGAATTGGGATAATTTGGCCTGTTGCTTGTCGATCGGGTTCTTCCAAAGGTAATATCAGAGATTAAAAACGGGTAGGTTACGGAGCTCATGAATAAGGTGGAAACACGGAGTAAGGCAAAATGGGCGTACGGAGGGTAAGATAAAAAGGAAGGGGAGTAGGAATACCCCCCTTTTTAACCCCTAAACCCTAAACCGTAGAAAGAGTTGTCCGATTAATGTATTCATAATCAATGTGATACATTAAGGGATTTAAATTACTTTATTTATATGAGCTTCAGGGTGTTTATACCCTCTTTTTTGTCGTTTTCTGAAAAGATAATAACCACAAATTATGCCAAAGCTGGATAATGTGGATAATTCCGGGGCTTTTACAAGATTTTAACAAATCGGGATTGGGTTCTCATCAGCAAGCGGCTGCAGGCCGCTTGCTGATGAATTTTGTGTAACTTTGCCACCCTTTTCATATTCATAATTATGTCGAAGAAATATAAGGAATATCAGCAATTGAACCTGCCCGCCATCAGCCAGGAAATACTGGCTAAATGGGAGGCGGGACGGGCTTTTGAAATCAGTGTGGAATTAAGAGAAGGCGCTACCCCCTTTGTATTTTATGAAGGCCCTCCCAGCGCCAACGGACTGCCGGGTATTCACCATGTGATCAGCCGTACGCTCAAAGACCTGGTATGTCGTTACAAAACGATGAAAGGCTTCCAGGTCCGGCGTAAAGGAGGCTGGGATACCCATGGCCTGCCCGTAGAGCTGGGGGTGGAAAAAATGCTGGGCATTACAAAGGAAGACATTGGTAAGAAGATCTCCATTGAAGAATATAATGCCACTTGCCGTCGCGAAGTGCTGAAATATAAGGACAAATGGGATGAACTGACGCAGAAGATGGGCTATTGGGTCGATCTGAAAGACCCTTATATCACTTTTGACAATAAATATATAGAGACGCTGTGGTGGATCCTTAGCGAGTTATACAAGAAAGGCCTCTTATATGAAAGTGTCAGCATCCAGCCCTATTCGCCCGCTGCGGGCACAGGCCTCAGCTCCCATGAGCTGAACCAGCCGGGCACCTATAAAGATGTAAAAGATACCTCCGCGGTAGCCATGTTCAAAGCTATCCGGAATAAACAGAGCGAATTCCTCTTCCAGGCGGCAGCCGCGGCCTGGGGAGCGACTGCTGGCAATGCGACTGCTGGCAACGTGACCGCTGGCAACGCGACTGCAGGCAACGCGACCGCAGGCAACGCGACCGCCGCGACCGCCGCGACTACCGGGGCACCGACTACCGGGGCACCGGCTGCCGGCAGCGACGAAGTTTTCTTTATGGCCTGGACGACCACCCCCTGGACCCTGCCTTCCAACCTTGGGCTCACGGCGGGTCCCGCCATCGAATACGTTCTGGTACAGACCTTCAATCCCTACACGCATTTACCCATTAACGTAGTGCTGGCCAAAGCTTTATTGGGAAAATATTTCAAACCGGAAGGGGAAAACGGCGACCTGGGCGGATATAAGGAAGGGGATAAACTTTTGCCCTGGAAGATCCTGACAACCTTCAAAGGCCGGGATATCGAAGAATGCCGCTATGAACAATTACTGCCCTACGAGGCAAACAGCCCTGAAGTAGCCGGGGGTGACCCTTTCCGGGTGATCATGGGAGATTTTGTCACGACGGAAGACGGTACGGGCATCGTGCATACAGCCCCTGCCTTTGGCGCGGATGACTACAAAGTGGGGAAGAAATACAATATCGGCATCCTGGTCATGGTGGACAAACAGGGTAAATTCGTAGACGGGCTGGGAGAATTTAGCAACCGCTATGTAAAAAATTATAAGGACGATCCGAATTACGTGGATGTCAACGTGGACATCTGCGTCAAGCTGAAAAAAGAGAACAGGGCCTTTAAGATCGAAAAATACGAACATAACTACCCTCATTGCTGGCGGACTGATAAACCGATCCTCTATTATCCGCTGGATGCCTGGTTTATAAAGACGACGGCATTGAAAGACAGGATGGTAGAACTGAATAAGACCATTAACTGGAAGCCTAAGTCCACCGGAGAGGGCCGTTTTGGCAACTGGCTGGAAAATATGGTGGACTGGAATTTGAGCCGCAGCCGGTATTGGGGTACCCCCCTCCCGGTATGGCGAACCGGGGATGGCGGCGGAGAAATCTGCATCGGTTCCATCGCCGAACTCCAGGCGGCCATCCGGAAATCCATCGCCGCAGGCTTCATGCAGCCAGCAGCCGGTGACAAGGACGTAGACGCCTTTGTGGAAAGGCTTACGGCCGACTTGCACAAACCGTTTGTAGACAATATTATATTGGTCAGCGACAAAGGAGAGCCGATGAAACGGATCCCGGACCTGATCGACGTATGGTTTGACAGCGGGGCCATGCCTTACGCACAATGGCATTTCCCTTTCGAGAACAAGGCCACCTTTGCCCAGAATTATCCTGCCGACTTTATCGCGGAAGGAGTGGATCAGACCCGGGGATGGTTTTACACCCTTCATGCCTTGGGCAGCCTGCTGAAAGAGTCGGTGCACGAGCAGCTGAAAGCGGCCGGTCTGGGTGGGAATGACCTGGAAGCCCGGTACCCGGGGATAGCCTATAAGACCGTAGTATCCAACGGACTGGTCCTGGATAAGAATGGCAATAAGATGAGCAAAAGGGTGGGAAATGTGATAGATCCCTTTCAGACCATCGGCCAATTCGGGGCAGATGCCACCCGCTGGTACCTGATCACCAATGCCTCCCCCTGGGAGAGCATGAAATTCGATATCGACGGGATCAAAGAAGTCCAGCGCAAATTCTTTGGAACCCTGTATAATACCTACCAGTTCTATGCTTTATATGCGAATGTAGATGGATTTGTCTTCCGGGAAGCCTATATCCCTTTGGACCAACGGCCGGAAATAGACCGCTGGATCCTCTCTTCCCTCAACACCCTGGCGGAAAAAGTGGGGGCCAGCCTGGACGACTATGAACCTACCCTGGCAGGCCGGCTTATCGAGGATTTTGTGGACGAACATCTGAGCAATTGGTATGTCCGCCTTTGCCGTCGCCGGTTCTGGAAAGGCGAATACGAACATGATAAGATCTGCGCTTACCAGACCTTGTATGAATGTCTGGAGACCGTAGCCCGGCTGATGGCCCCGGTATCTCCCTTTTTTGCGGACTGGCTCTTCTCCAACCTGGATGAAGTGACGGGCCGGGTGGGAGTCGCCTCCGTTCATCATGCTGACTTCCCCGTTGCCAATGCCGCTGTAATAGATAAGTCATTGGAAGAGAGGATGCAATTGGCGCAGGATGCCTCTTCCCTGGTCCTTTCCCTGCGGAAAAAAGTCAATATCAAAGTGCGGCAGCCCCTGCAGAAGGTCCTGATCCCGGTATTGAACCCCCTGATGGAGCAACAGCTGGGTCGGGTGGAGGAACTGATCAAGGCGGAAGTCAATGTAAAGGAAGTACAATATCTCTCGGACTCGGACGGGTTCATCCGAAAGAAGATCAAACCCAATTTTGTAGCTCTGGGGAAGAGGCTGGGACCTAAAATGAAGGCCGTTAGCGCAGCTTTGGGTGCATTTTCACAGGATGACATTGCTAAATTGCAAAAAGACGGTCAATATAATTTGTTAATTCCCAACGAAACGCTATTATTGTCAATTAATGAAGTGGAAATTACCAGTGAGGATATCCCGGGCTGGGTAGTAGCCGGCAAAGACACCCTCACCGTAGCCCTGGATGTAACGGTAACACCCGAACTGGCCCAGGAAGGCAATGCCCGCGAGTTTGTTAATCGTATCCAGAAAATCCGTAAGGACAACGGTTATGATTTGACGGACAGGATCTTCGTTAAAGTAGCCGATTCTCCCGCCCTAAAGGAATCCTTGACGCAATTTAATGAGTATATTTGCACGGAAATTTTGGCAGATTCAATTGAATTGGTTGAGGAACTAGCTAATGGCACTGAAATTGAAGTGAATGATATTCTTTTAAAAGTGTTTGTTACTAAAAAAGCCTAACTGTATGGCAACCAAGAAGAAAGCGGCAAAGCCCGCTAAAAAACCTACCAATGTCAAAAAAATAGTACCAGCTAAAAAAGCGGCCGCGAAACCTGCCCACTCGTCAGGTGCAGCTAAGTCATCCGCCAAAAAAGCTCCGGTATCTAAGAGTATTGCCAAACCGGTAGCGAAAAAGGTTGCTCCAGCCAGCCCCGCTAAAAAAGCGGTAAACATTCCTGCTAAGAAATCTGTTGTACCCAATATGCCTAATGCCTCTAAATCTGCCCAGAAGTTACAGCCTGCTCATCCGCCCGTATCCGGTGCTGCTAAGCAAACCAATCCTGTCGCTGCCGGCAAGCCTGTCCCCAAAGAAGAACCTAAAAAATCAGTATTGAAGACTCCCGAAAAGAAAGAAGAACCCAAGCCGGTACCCGCTCCGCCCCCTGTTACTATTAAGGCCGAACCCAAAAAGCCGGTCATTCCCCCGAAACCGGCAAAGCTTGTTATCCCGGAAATTAAAACAAAAACGGTTCGCAAATACGAACCGGAGTTCACGAAATCAGTATTAGATACACCTCAAGAAGAACAAACTGGACCCACTATGAGATATAGCGATGCAGAACTTGGAGAATTCAGAGATCTGATCAACAGGAAACTGGATGCGGCTAAAAAAGAATTAGCTTACCTGCAGGGATTAATTACGCGCAAGGATGAAATGGGCGGCGATAATGATGACGCACGGTACATGACCATGGAAGACGGAAGTATGAGCATGGAGCGGGAGCAGTTGAGCCAGATGGCCAGCCGACAGATCACTTTTATCGATCACCTGGAGAAGGCCATTATGCGTATTGAAAATAAGACCTATGGTATTTGCCGGGTAACTGGTAAACTGATCGATAAAGCGAGACTGAGAGCTGTGCCCCATGCTACGCTAAGCATCGAGGCCAAGCAGATGATGAATAAGTAAAAGGTTCTCAAACCTCCGCTCATCCTGAATACATACCGTGTGTGGATATGAGTAAGGAAAGTCGCAAGAATCGGCTCCCAATAAATTATTTTGGGCCTTCATTGCTTCATTCAACTCAACTACTGCGCTATGCCCCGGATTTTTTTGTTTTTACTCATATCCCTTCCAGTTATTGCCCTTGCACAACCCTCTCCCGTCATTAAAGCGAATTACCAGGCAGCCGCCCGGTACGCTCCCAAAAAACTCGAGAAACTGATCTTTACCACCAGCGTTGACCCGCATTGGTTGAAGAAAAGCAACCGTTTCTGGTATATGTATGAGACGACGGGAGGCAAGAAATGGTATATCGTCGACCCCGCCAGGGGAGAAAAGAAACTATTATTCGACAACGAACGGCTGGCCGCCGCCATCACCCGCATCGTAAAAGATCCCTTCGACGCCCAACACCTGGGCCTGGATAGCATGCGTTTTATTAAAGATGAGAACTGGATACAGTTCGAAGTAAAAAGCACCCAGGAGGTCGACAAAGAGGACATCGCGAAGAAAGAGGATGACATGATGGAGAAGAAAGATGTCGGGGAGAAGAAAAAGGATACTACCTCCCGGAAAGGAACTGCAGCCGCCAAAGAGAAAAAAGTATATTACTTTGAATATAACCTGCTGGATGGCACCCTCAATGAACTGACCGGTTTCAAAAAACCCAAACACAAACCCAACTGGGCCAGCATCTCCCCCGATACCAATACCATCGTCTTTGGCCGTCGTTACAACCTGTACTGGATGGACAAAGCCAATTATCAAAAAGCGTTGAAGAACGAAGAGGACAGCACCATCGTCGAGCACGCGCTAACGACAGATGGCGTCGAATATTTCAGCTATCACGGCAACGGAGTCCAGGGCGGCGGGGGAGAGACGAATGTGGATAAGGAAAAGAACAAAAACAAACGCAAGCCGGCCTTTATCTTCTGGAGCCCCGACTCCAAACATTTTGCCGTGAGCCACTCAGATAACCGGAAGGTAAAAGACCTTTGGGTGATCAACTCCCTGGCAGAGCCCCGTCCTACCCTGGAGACCTATAAATATACCATGCCCGGCGAAAAAGACGCCCCTATCGATCACCTGGTACTATTCGACATGGTTGCCAAAACGCATAAAGAGATCAACATCGCCGAATTCAAAGACCAGACCCTTTCTTTATGGTCAAAACCGGCGCTGTCCAATACCCAGGACGATGAACTCAAACCCCTGGTATGGCTGGGGACCAATAGCCGCTTCTATTTCACCCGGACCAGCCGCGACCTGCACCGGATCGACGTCTGCTTAGCCGATATCAACGACAGTACCAGCCAGTCATTGATACAGGAGAGACTGAACACCTATGTGGAAGTGCGCCGCCTGGGTCTGGTGAATGAAGGGAAGGAATTGATAGAATGGAGCGAACGGGACGGATGGGCCCATTTTTATTTATATGATGAAAAAGGCAAGCTGAAAAATCAGATCACCAGCGGGGCTTTCCATTGTGAGGATATCGTCGGCATCGATGAAAAAAAGAGGGTTCTTTATTTTTCCGCCAACGGTCGTGAACCGGGTGAAGACCCCTACTATTTGCATTTATATAAAGTGAATCTGGATGGGACCGGTTTGTCTTTATTGGACCCGGGAGATTTTGACCATGCCATGGACATGGACGATGATCAGCAATTCTTTGTCGATAATTTCTCCAGGGTCAACACCGCCCCTAAGTCCGTATTGTATAACGGTATGGGGAAAAAGATCATGGACCTGGAGACGGCCGACCTGAGCTCACTGATGGCGACAGGCTACAAATTCCCGCAGCCTTTTTCAGTTAAAGCCGATGACGGCGTCACCGACCTCTATGGAGTGATGTATAAGCCCTTCAATTTTGACTCGACGAAGAAATACCCCATCATGGAGTATGTCTACCCTGGCCCCCAGACCGAAGCCGTCAACAAAGCTTTTGGCCGTGGCATGGACAGGACAGACCGGTTAGCCCAGCTGGGCATGATCGTCATCACCATCGGCAATCGTGGAGGCAATCCCTCACGCAGTAAGTGGTATCATAATTACGGGTATGGCAACCTGAGAGACTATGGCCTGGCGGATAAAAAGGCGGCAGCCGAACAGTTGGCTGACCGTTATCCTTTTATCGATATCAACCGGGTAGGCATTCACGGTCATAGCGGCGGTGGTTTTATGAGCACGGCAGCCATGCTGGTATATCCTGATTTCTTCAAGGTCGCCGTGTCTTCCTCCGGCAACCACGATAATGCGATCTACAACCGGTGGTGGAGTGAGAAACATCACGGGGTGAAAGAAGTCATCAGTGATAAAGGCGACACGTCTTTTGTATATGCCATCGAGAAAAATCCCGAGCTGGCTAAAAACCTCAAAGGTCACCTGCTATTATCTACAGGAGACATCGATAACAACGTGCACCCGGGCAATACGATCCGCGTGGCAAATGCCCTCATCAAAGCCAATAAGCGGTTTGACCTGGTGCTGCTCCCGGGACAGCGACATGGCTACGCCGATATGACGGAATATTTCTTCTGGCGCATGGCCGATTATTTTTCCAGGTACCTTATAGGAGACGAGACGGAAAGACCCGTTGACCTGGAGGAGATGAACCGGGAACTGCAACAAGGGGGCAATAAAGCGGGGGCCGGCAGCAACCGGGCTCCGGATGAAGAGGAGGATGGGGATATAGAGGATTAATTCAGTTGGGCGGGGGTTGGCGCTTTGTCCGGTAACTCTTTTAACAGAACCAGCATTTTCCGGGCGACTTCCCGGGCGGAGGCAGAATTTTGCCCGGTAATGAGATTGCCGTCCGTCACGGTATGACTGGTATAATCGGCGGATTTACTGTAATGGGCGCCCAGGGCAACGAGGTTTGATTCTAAAAGAAAGGGCAGGTTCTCTTCCTTCAGGCCGGATGAATTTTCCTCGCTATTGCTGAAAGCGGTGAGATTCCTGCCTTTTACCAGCATCTCTCCCAATTCATTCTTCGTGGATACCAGGGCGGATACGCCATGACATACGGCTCCGATGACCTTCTGTTGCCGGCTAAATTCCTCTATTAGCTGCCGGAGGGGATGACTCTCCGGGAAATCCCATAGGGGCCCATGTCCGCCAGTAATGAAGAGCATGTCGAAGTTTTCGGCGCTGAGATGGGTATCCAGGGAGATGGAATGAGCCAGAAAAGTGATGGCCTCCGGATCTTTTTGAAAACGCCTGATGGCTGCGGTAGAGACGATGATGGATTCGCTTTTGGGATCCAGGGGAATGGGTCCTCCTTTGGGTGAAGCGAGGGTGATAGTAGCCCCGGCCTCTTTGAAAATATAATAAGGTATCGCTACCTCTTCCAACCAGCAACCCGTCTTACGGCCGGTGTTTCCCAATTGCTCGTGCGATGTCGCTATTATTAATATTTTCATATTTCTCTTTTTCTTCCTGAAAATTCTTTTCGTAGTCAATGGTGGTGCGCAGGATCTTTATTCGCCCGGCGATCTTTTTTCCGAATTCCTTGTTTATTTTAAGCTTCCGGATCTCCTGCAGGGCGTCCTCATAATTACGCAGGGCAAGCCGATAGTGGCCTTCATTCTCATTACGTACTCCTTCGCTGTACAATTCCGTATGACTGTTCTTTTTGTGAAGAATAAAAAGAATAATTGCCAGAGCGATGACAGCGAGAGAGACAAATAACAGTAAATACTGGGAGGGAGACATTTTACCTGATTTTAAGATTTGCCTTCCCCTGTAAGCTAGGACTATTAATCCGAATGGGCCGGTTTATTTCAAAGGGGGACTAGATCCGGTAACATACGGCATTCAGGTTCATGCCGGCGCCCACGGAAGCGAAGAGGATCACCTCTCCCGGGCTAAGCGAATGCTCTGGCAAGATACCTTTTCTCACCATATCGAATAAAGTGGGAACCGTAGCCACGGAGCTATTGCCTAATTCACGGATATTCATGGGCATAATGTTCGCGGGGGACTCATCTACGCCATATAGTTGGTAGAACGCCTTGATAATGGCCACATCCATTTTCTCATTGGCCTGGTGAATAAAGATTTTTTTCAGGGAAGAAAGAGGGACTCCGCTTTGGTCCAAACACGCTTTCATGGCTTGCGGCACCTGCTTCAGGGCAAATTCATAGACTTTGCGGCCCTGCATCTTCAGATAGCGGATGCGTGGGTCGGAGTCAGGGAAATACGATTTTCCCATATAGATATAGCCTACTTCGTCCAGCACATGGGATTGGGTGGTATGCCCCAGTACGCCGGGACCTTCCGGAGTCATTGCCTGCGCCTCAACGATTGCCGCACCGGCCCCATCGCTAAAGATCATGCTGTCCCGGTCATATTCGTCGATGACCCGGCTTAATGTTTCCGCGCCGATGACCAGGCATCTTTTGGCCAGACCGGCTTCAAAAAAAGCATGTGCCTGAATTAATCCCTGGATCCAGCCCGGACAGCCGAATAAAATATCATAGGGAATACAGGCAGGATTGCGGATGCCCAGCGCGTTTTTTACCCGGGAGGCAAGGGCAGGTACCGCATCGGACTGGATGGAATGTTTGTTGACGTTACCAAAGTTATGGGCTACGATGACCTGGTCGATGGTCTCGGGATCGATGCCTGCATCGCGGATAGCAGCAGCGCCGGCAATGGCAGCCATGTGGGAGGCATTGACTTCCGTAGCGGCATACCGGCGCTCATAAATGCCGGTGACCTGCTCGAATTTGCGGACGATCTCCGGGGCGGCATTGGGGATACGATGCTGTCGTTCATCGTAAAAATCATGGATCGTGAAGTCGCGATTGGTCTTTATATTATCCGGAATAAAGCTACCTGTACCAAGAATAACAGTTCTCATCGGACTATTTTTTGAGTTATTTCACTTCCTGCATATCCACCAGCTTCTTATAAAACCCATTCAGCCGGATCAGCTCATCATGAGTGCCCCTTTCCACGATCTGGCCTTTTTGCAGGACGATGATCTCGTCGGCATGGCGGATGGTGCTGAGCCGGTG
>DATJJD010000200.1:0-8107 GCA_035492545.1 Puia sp. | reverse complement strand
GAAGAGAGGATCCATTTGCCCAGCCAGGTTTTTTCTACGGGATGATGGGAGACTACGAAAGGGGATAATTCTGCAAACCGGGCCTGTTGGATGGTGAGTGTGAACTGCTGATCATAACCCGGCTCTACCAAAAACAGCGTGTCGCTGTACAACTGTTTGCTTACCACCAGCGTGGCATGAGCATTCCGGTCTTTTAGCTTCAGCCGGAAAAACCCACTGGTGTCCGTGAGGGTGGACACCAGTTGATTGCTTTCATAAATACTCGCATTACTTATCTTCTCTTTCGTAGCCCCGTCCAGCACATAGCCGCTGATGGTGTAGATCTTTACGGGCGCCGCGGCAGCTTTCTGCAGGATGATAATATACCGCCCGCTCTCTACGAATTCGTAGTTGCTTCCTAATAGCTTCTCCAGTATTTGTCTGATGGTTCTGTCCTCCTCCCCCAGATTTACCAGGCTATCGCCTTTGATAATATTCGTATTATAGGAGAAATAAAAATCTCCCTTCCGGCCGATCTCCGTCAATACCTGCTTCAATGGCTTCTGGTTCATCTTTAT
Source organism: Puia sp. (assembly GCA_035492545.1). GTDB lineage: Bacteria > Bacteroidota > Bacteroidia > Chitinophagales > Chitinophagaceae > Puia. The sequence continues at coordinate 7,550 of DATJJD010000200.1, read as the reverse complement.
TGTTATATGCCTTTCCAGTTTGCCCTGTGCAAAGACACCGTGCCCGAAGAGTAAAACCAGCAGCATCACGAGGGTCGGAAGCCTGATCATAAAATTTAAGTGGCACCGCTGTCTATTGTAGAATAATTTCCGATCCATTGTGAACAAGGTTGATCTTTAGAGTCCGGGTGACTATAGTAAGGATCTCGTCAAGCGATTCGTCCCGGAAGGTGGTTGTCAGGGAGAGATCCCGCAGCCGGCCATTGCCGATCACTATATGCACTTTATATACTTCGTTTAATTTTTCCACCAGACGGCCCAGGGAAATGCCATTGCATTCAAATTCGTGCGTACGGTAGTAATTATACAAGTCGTCCTTGTTGTCCTGTTTGACCAGGGATACATTACTTTCGGTGACCAGGGCCTTTTCATGGGAACCAAGGCTGATGGTATGCTGGTCGCGGGTAACCTCTACTCTTCCCGTCTCTACGATGACTTCGGTGGCGCTGCCCGCTGTCCGCACGTTGAAAGAGGTGCCGATCACTTTTATCAACACTCCCTTCGTATAGACCAGGAATGGCTTGTTTTTATCCGGCGCCACGTCGAAAAAACCTTCTCCTTCCAATTCGACGGACCTTACGTCTCCGGCCAGTTGGCGCTGGTAGCGAATGGAGGAATGTTTGTTTAAAGTGACGACGGTGCCCTCCGGCAGGGTATCTGTAAAGACCTGATTATCGGACCGTACCGAAACATATTGGGCCGGTTTGTACCCGTAGTTATAATAGAGCCAGCTGCCGGTAAACAGCACCAGAAGAACTGCTGCTACCCGTAGCCACTGCCGGCTGCCGATAACCTCTTTTCTCATAATCAGCCGGCTGCCGGCCGTTTCCCCGCCATCCGGTTCCTGGCCTGCCATCCCCTTATGATCGCCACCCCTTCCCCCGGCTCCTCCGGACGATCGGCTGGCGCCTGCGCCGATACGTCGCTGGAAATCCTTCCAGGCGTCATCTTCATTTACCGTGCTATGGATAGCCAGATTTCTGCTTTCCTCCCAGATCTTCGAAAAATCGGCTAAATACCGTTGGTTCGCGGGGCTTTGGGATATCCATTGCTGTACCTGTTCCAACTCCGCTTCATCAGCTTCGTGGAGAAGGTATTTTACCAGCAGGTCATCCATATTATTGTTTACGTTGTCTGTCACATTAAATTAAATAAAGTGTGTAGTAGTAGAAAAATGAATGGTAAAAAATCCACCAGCTTGAGCCGTAACAGACGCAATGCCTTGCCCATCTGGTTCTCGACGGTCTTTACGGACAGGTCCAGTTTATCGGCGATCTCCCGGTACTTCAGGTCTTCATACCGGCTGAGCTGAAATATCGTCCGGCACTGTTCGGGCAGCTCCCGGAGGGCCGCCTCCAGCTTCTGCTCCAATTCGCCCAGCATTACTTTGCCGGAAGCTTTCTCATGATCATTTAATGTATGACGGCGCATGGTATGGGTTTGATAGGCGGCCCTTACTTTCAGATGCTTTAAATGATTGAGGCTCTCATTGTGAACCGCCCGGTATAAATAAACGGAGACATTTCCCCGGATCTCGATCTCTTCTTTTTTCTCCCATAGTTTTACAAAAATATTCTGTACGATCTCTTCCCCCGCGACAGGGTCTCTTGTTATGGTACAGGCATAGGCATGCAGGCTTTTAAAATGAGATCTAAAAACCTGCTCAAACAAGTCATTTTGACTTAAGTCCCGCGAAATGCCTGTTATAGATAGCATATTCCCTTCCATTGGATAAAATCCTTCAAAGGTAACTCCTTTGATAACTATAGGTTTGATTATAAGACAACCGGTGAAGCCTTTACCCCTACGTCCTGGAAAAAGTTTTTTGAGGCGCGCAGGAAGGGCCTATCGGGGGTACCTGGCAGCCGCCTGGCGGGGCCGTGGCCAGCCATTCCTAGAACCGAATGACGAAATCCTGTTTTACTTTGAAGGTGTCCCGGAAGAAGACAAGTCCGATGAAAAAAAGGTCGATGGTCAGGTATACCCGGCTATCCTGTTTTATCGACTCCCAGGCGGCTTCCATTTCCCCGCTCCAGTGAATATCGTCAAAGATGAGAACAGCGGAAGGGGGCTTACCGTCCATCAGCAGGTCAAAATATCGAAGGGTGGGGGCCAGCCGGTGGTTGCCGTCAATAAAGGCCAGGTCGACAGGGCCTGTTCTGTCCAGGGTGGAATTCAATACTGCGTCGAAATTGCCAACGGTAAGGTCGATGCCCTCCAGGCCCAGGGAGTGGAAATTCTTTTTTGCCACCGAGGCAACGGCAGGGGCCCCCTCGATGGTAAAGACGTGGGGTGACGGCCTGTCGGTCGCCGGTCCATGGCTGGTCTCCGATGCACCGGTCGAAGCTCCTCCGGCCCCCATCGCCAGATAGGCAGTGGACAAACCCAGGGAAGTTCCTAATTCAAGCACGGTCTCCGGCCGGTAGTACCGGGCTATACGAAAGAGCAGCTGCCCCAGTTTTTTGGGTTTGGCCGCGTGTCGCGCGAGATCCGTTATGCTGCGTTGCCGGGTCGCCTGCAGCGCCCCACCGGCGCCCATGTCGGCTACCGGCAGGATCGTGCGATCTTGTACCAGCTGCCGCCGCAATCTTTCAATGATAGCATATTCAGGGAAATCCCGGGAGTCATTCAGGACATTACGTACAAAATCATAAACGAAAGGAGAATGGATGCCATGCCCTTTTCCGTTAGAGGCCGTCAGATAATACCGGGAATATTTTTTCGCCAGTTGAAAGGGAGAGTATTTACCTCCGTTCCCAAACCTGGAAGCTATAGGCATAGGCATGTTTTTCATCGGCTGGGAAATCCAGGTTGCTGGTCAATTGCCATTCCTTTTCATCGATGACGGGAAACCAGGCATCTCCTTCCAGGACGGCATGCACCCGGGTCATATATATTTTATCCGCGATAGCCATGGATTCAGCATAGATCTGGCCCCCCCCGATGACAAAGGTCTCTTTGCAATCCGTCTCACCCGCTTGGTGGATCGCCTCCCCCAGGGAGCCGGTGACGGTCACTTTTTCGTGATGGGGATCCCAGGCCTTGTTGCGGGTAATGACAAAATTAAACCGGCCGGGTAAAGGTTGTCCCGCCAGGGCATCATAGGTCTTTCGTCCCATGACTACCGGCATACCCCAGGTAGTGTTCTTAAAAAACTTCATGTCATTCGGCAAATTCCAGAGCAGCTGATTATCCTTCCCGATCACATTATTGGTGCTGGCTGCGGCGATTAAACTTATTATCATACGTAGAGTTATACAGCCACCGGCGCCTTGATAGCCGGGTGACTCTGGTAATTCTCCAGGGTAAAATCCTCAAAATTAAATCCAAAAATATCCTTCACGGCAGGGTTGAGCTTCATGACCGGCAGGGGGAAGGGGGGCCGGGTCAATTGCAGCCGGGCCTGTTCCAAATGGTTGTTATACAGATGCACGTCGCCGAAGGTATGAATAAATTCACCCGGCTCCAGCCCGCAGACCTGTGCGATCATCAGGGTCAGCAACGCATAGGAGGCGATATTAAAAGGGACGCCCAAAAAAGAGTCGGCGCTGCGCTGGTAAAGCTGGCAGCTCAACTTTCCCCGGCCTTCTCCTGCTGAAGAGGGGGCCACATAAAATTGGAACATGGTATGACAGGGCATCAGGGCCATTTCCGGGAGGTCCGCTACATTCCAGGCGCTTACGATCAGGCGACGGCTATCCGGTGTTTTTTTGATCTGGTCGATCAGTTGGGTGATCTGGTCCACTACCTTCCCGTCTGCCCCTTCCCAGCTGCGCCATTGTTTACCATATACCGGTCCCAGGTCGCCGTTGGCATCGGCCCACTCATCCCAGATGCTGACCCCATGGTCTTTTAAATATTTTATATTGGTATCTCCCCTCAAAAACCAGAGTAATTCATAAATAATGCTCTTCAGGTGCAGCTTTTTGGTGGTCACCAGGGGAAACCCCTCAGCCAGGTCAAAACGCAGCTGGTAACCAAAACAGCTGAGGGTGCCGGTGCCGGTACGATCCGTCTTGGACGCCCCTTTTTCGAGGATGTGCTGCAGTAGATCCAGGTATTGTTGCATGGGTGCAATTTACAGAAATTTCCTTCCTTCTGTTTGTAGTCTTAAAGAACTTCTCTATTTTGCCCGCAACTCTAACAACCGTATATACCGTTACCTTGAAACCCCTTATAATTGCCGCCATTGCGTCCGGCCTTGTTGTCGCTATTGGGATCATAGGCAGAATTACTGCTGCTCTCCAGTTTTTTTCTGTGAGCGGCTTTGCCAATCTGCCAACGCTGCGGCCCGGCCGTTTCTTTTTTACCTCTAACCTGATAAAGCCCAAGCGATTTAGATTGATCTGTTACCGGGTAGTGACGCCAGACAAGGGACCTGCTATCCGGACCCATCGCCTGTGCGGCCTTCCCGGAGATATCGTCGAGGTTAAAGCCGGCGTCCTGCATGTCAATGGAAAGAATGAAGATCAGCACCTTTCCCTCATGCATGTTTATAAGATCGATCAGAAAGACACCTTTGGCATCGTCTATGACCGGAGCAAGGCCTATACCATTCCTCCCTATGCCGATACCATTTATGCCCCGATGGAGGATAAATATGTACAGCGCAGTCAACTACCTTGTGCGTTATATATTTTACCCCCCGGTATGCGGGATGAAGGCATCTTTCAGCAATATAAAAAGAATTGGAACCGTGATCATTTCGGCCCCCTGCGGGTACCTAAGGGGAAGTTCTTTGTCCTGGCGGATAATCGTGAGAATGTCCAGGATTCCCGGTATAACGGATTTATCGAACAATCGAAGTATGTGGGAACTGTTTTAGGGAAGTAGATCCGCATGGAAACCGACGGACGTCCGGGTCTGCCCCCTCACTCTACCAGCAGCCTGTCTACGGTCTCGTAAAATTCTTTCTTCTGATCTTCGTAGTGTGCACCCGTCCCCGGTCCGCTAAAGCCGGTATGGATCTTTTCGATCTCACCCTTTTTATTGAGGAAGATGGTAGTGGGAAAATTACTGATCTGCTCCAGCTGCGGCAATGTCTTTTCACTGCGCTGAGGATCACCCACGCTGACTCCCGTGATCAGCATAGGATATTGTACCTGGAATCTTTGCTGGAAGCTGCGAAGGCTGGTTTGTGAACGGGTAAAATCGGTGCTGCGCTCGTACGCCAGGGCGACAATCTCCACCCCTTTCCCTTTATACTCATTATAAAAGCCGCTGAGGAAGCGGGTCTCGTCCATACAATTCGGACACCAGGAGCCCATGATCTGGATCAGCACTACTTTTCCTGCAAAGCGGGGATCCCCGATGGATACCGGATGGCCATCGATGTCCCGGAAGGTGAAATTCAGCGGGCCTGCATCCTTTCTCCATTTGGTGATGCTGAATTCGTCAGGAAGTTTAGCATCGGCATCTTTATAGGCTGTCCATGTTTCGTAGCCGGCCGCTCCCGAAAAGAACTGTCCTCCGGACAATTGGGAGTCGCTGCCGATACGGGCCGTAAAGAGATAGGCATGCCCTCCGTCAAAACAGGAAAGTTTCAGGCTATCCCCCGTCACCACTCCTTCCAGGTAGCGCAGATCTCCCCCCGCGTCCAGGAAGGTCCCCGTTATCCGCTGTCCTTTCTGGACAAACTCGCCAATCCGTAAGGTGGTATCCTTGCCATCCTTTGTCCGGAATACGGCTTTCCAGCGACCTGAAAGATCCGCCTGAGCGGGTTTTACCGCCGGGAACCGAAAAGCCTCCCGGTAGACTGCCCGGAAGGTGACGGACTGGTAATTGTCGGCGCCCCTCTTGAGCCATACTCCTTCCAGGTTGCCCTCTTTTGTCAGCGCGGCCCTGAACTGCGATTCGAAAAAAGGCAGGTGTATCAGCACGGAGTCGCCTTCTGTGGTAATATCGTCCACCAGCAAATGCTCACCGGCATTGCGGATGTAGAGTATCTTTTTGCCGGCGCTGTCTTTCACTTCGAAATTGAAAACGATACTGTTACCATCCTTTCGCTGCAGGACAGCCCGCCATTGCCCGTTACGTAAGACCGGACCGGGCCGGGATGAAGGCATGGCGTTCAATGCGATGAATTGAACCAACAGGAGAGCCGTCAACGAAAGAATACGTACCATAAAACCCAGGGTTAAAAATTGAAAGGGCAATTTACTGAAAAAAGCCCAGTCGGGAGACAAAGTCTACCAAATCGATAGGTTACAGATTTTCCAGCATATCCGCCGTCATCCGGGAAAGGTCATACTCCGGCTTCCAGCCCCAATCTGTCCGGGCCACCGAGTCATCGATACTCTCCGGCCAGCTGTTGGCGATCTTCTGCCGGTAATCAGGCTCGTAGCTGATGGTAAAATCAGGGATATGTTTTTTGATCTCGGCGGCAATCTCTTTGGGAGAGAAGCTTAGCGCCGCCACATTGTAGGCTGTCCTGACAGTCAGCTTGTCAGCGGGCGCCTCCATCAGTTCGATGGTGCTGCGGATGGCATCCGGCATATACATCATCGGCAGGTAAGTATTTTCCTGGAGGAAACACTTGTATTTGTGCTCTTCCAGCGCCTCATGAAAGATCTCGACGGCATAGTCGGTCGTACCGCCGCCGGGAGCGGATTTATAGCTGATCAAACCCGGATAGCGGATACTTCTTACATCTACGCCATAACGTTCGAAAAAATAATTGCACCAGAATTCCCCTGCATATTTGCTGATCCCATACACCGTACTGGGCTCGATGACCGTACGCTGGGGGCAGTTCTTTTTGGGAGAGGTGGGACCGAATACGGCTATGCTACTGGGCCAGTATACCTTATGCAATTTCTCCTCCCGGGCGATGTCCAAGACATTCAGCAGCCCCTGCATATTGAGATGCCAGGCCAGGTTGGGATTTTTTTCGCCGGTGGCGGAGAGGATAGCCGCCAGCAGATAAATCTGGGTAATGTTCTGCCGGATCACCTGCACATGCAGCATCTCCTTGTTCATTACGTCCAGCGATACATAAGGGCCGCTGCCTTTCAACAGCTCGTTCTCCTCCCGCAGGTCGGAAGCGACCACGTTGGCATTGCCATAGATCTTCCGCAAGGCTAATGTCAGTTCCACCCCTATTTGCCCGCTTGCCCCGATGACCAGTACTTTTTCTTTTACCATTTCAATCGTTTAGGGCGCAAATATAGGGGGTGGGAAGGTTCCTGCCAAAGCGGGTTATCCGGGCGTGCCCCTTCGGGTCGGGCAGAGCTGCGGCGTCCTCGCCCCGTCCCTCAGGGTCGGGCTTTACGCAGTGCACGGCACTTTGCTCCAATCCCTCACGCAGCTCCAGGCAGACCTTCGTCCGAGCGACATTTAGTCGCTCTTCCTCGGCCGTAACCTTCGCTTCGCTCGGTTATGCTTCAATCCCTCACGCAGAACAAAACGTCTTATAAAAACAGCCGCCCCCTCCCCCAGCAGTTGTATATACAACTCTCTCATTTTCTAAACGGGGCCCAATTACCTAATTGCATATACAACTCAAAAAGATA
>DATJJD010000199.1:0-27910 GCA_035492545.1 Puia sp. | reverse complement strand
TACCTGTACAGGTTCTCCTGCAACTTCTTTAAAAATGGTGCGCAGGCTTTCATGCCTGTAAATGGACGCCTGGATGGCTTTTTCCAGGTGGGACCGGATAACCCTTCCCTTGAGATAAAGCTTCGTAATAATGTTATAGGCGGAGGCTGCTTCCCGGGACTGGCTGAGTATCCAGATTCTTTGCTGCCCGTTAGAAGCGGGATAGTATGGGTGTTGCTGAACGGGAGGGATTGAAGCCTGTTCATTTTTCTTGCTCAATTTATTCTCTATAATACTGATAAGACCGGCCAGCGTATTATTCTCCAACATAACCGTGGCATCCATATCGATCCGCAGGTCTTTGTTAATATTATTGACCAGTTCCGTTGCTTTAAGGGAATCTATTCCCATCTCTGTAAACTCCATTTCATCCTGCAAGGGGGTGTCCATTCCTCTTCCGGTCCCGCACTCAATCAGATCTACCAGATAGTTTCTTATTTGAGGAACCTTCCCGTTATGAATGACTTCCGTCCGTAAAAGGGGATTTTTTTCTTTCTTTATCCAATTTACAGCATATCCCAGTTTGGAGCCGATGATGTTAAGTTTGTTCCCCTGATAGAGATCCCTGCATTTCAACCGTTGGATCTTGCCGCTGGTAGTCCTTGGAATTCCCAAAGGGGTAGTTAGTACGATGTCATGGGCGGTAATGCCAAATGAGCCCGTTACCATCGTATCGATAGAACGGATAAGGTCTTCCGCCTTGAGGTCTTTCAGGAAAGACCTTTTTATCTCGGCCAGGATGACAACCTTTTCTTCCGGGTTACCGGTGCTGAAGGCGGCTATCCCATTTGTCCCGATGGCAGGATGACCTTCGGAGACCATTTTTTCAATATCGTGGGGGTAGATATTCCGGCCGCGCAGGATCAGCATTTCCCTGAGTCTTCCATGGACAAAAAGTTCGCCTTTGTAAAAGAAACCAAGGTCTCCGGTGCGGAGGAATGAGGATCCATTCCCTATATAAAAGGTGTCTTTATTTTCTTTGTTCCAGTAGCCTTGCGTAACGCTGTCCCCGCAAATGCATATTTCTCCTTCTTCCAGTTCATTACATTCATGCCCGCCCTGCCTGGAGATTATCTTAATGGCTATTCCATCAGCGGGCCTGCCGGAGCCCACGAGGGGCCGGGCCTGCGGGTCCTTTTCATCCGTCAAAGTCAATTGATCGCCGGCAGTAGGTTCCTTGCAAATAAAGATGGTGGAGGGAGCAACGTCTTTTTTATATCCGGAAACCAATAAGGTGGCTTCTGCTAATCCATAGCAGGGGGAGAACGCGTCGCGTTGAAAGCCGGAGGGTTGAAAATAGGCGGCAAAGCGTTGTATCGTTTCAAATCCGACGGGTTCGGATCCATTATAAGCAACTTTCCAGGATGACAGGTCCAGCTTTGGCAATTCATCCGGGGGTATCCGGTCCACACAAAGGTCGTATGCGAAATTGGGGCCGCCGCTATGTGTGACTTTATATTTAGCAATCGCCTCCAGCCATCTTTGCGGTCTTTGTGCGAAATGAAAGGGTGACATGATGATGCAGGAGCAACCGATATAAATGGCATGCAGTATATTCCCGATCAACCCCATGTCGTGATGAAAGGGCAGCCATGAAAAAATAACGGAGTCTTCGCGGCAGCCGAAAGTGCTGCTGATCAATTGCTGGTTATGTATTAAATTCCTTCCGCTAATGATGACGCCTTTCGCTAAATCCGTAGAGCCGGAAGTATATTGAATGAAAGCGATGTTGCTACAGACAGGCTTCTGAGACCATTTGCTCTCCTGCCGGTTATTGCCGGGATCCGTGGAAATCATTTCTAACCCGGCAGCTTGTAAAAAGGGGTGTAAAGTTTGTTCCAAATGGGCAAGAGAGGAGCCGGAGCAAAGGATCGCGGAGGCCTGAGCATCTTGCATTATATTACTTAACCTTAAAAGCTGTTTGTTCCCTTTGGCATAAGGCATCGGCACCGGAACAATACCCAGGTAGTTACATGCCAGAAAAGTAACAATGAATTCAAGGGTATCCTGGTAAATCAGCAGGACTCTCTTATCCTGCAGGTTTTTGCCGGCCAATTGAAAAGCGAGGGTTTGGATCCTTGTTACCAATTCCTCATACGAAATCTTTTTCTCCGTCGCTTCTCCATCCTCTAAGATCACAAAGGCCGTTGCGCGGGGATGTCTTAGAGCATTCTCCAATAAGTAATTGACTATATTATCTTCCATATCGCTGATAAGGGCATAAGATGGCCATTCAACTGCCGGATCCGGTCAGCTGTCATGCTACTGGTAATGAGATGGATGGTGTTTTTAGATTAGCAGGAGGAGAGACCGGCAGAGAAAAGCTATCGCTGAGGCAAGTAACAAAACCTGCAATTAGCTAAATGAGTCTGACCCGATTGCAGCGAATTTTCGACGAGTGAATGCTGCAACTTCCAGGCAAATTAACTTAGAAATATATGACAGGTTTTAGCAGCAATACTATTTTTTCGTTCGGTTTTTACGAAAAAACAGTATTGCTGCCGGCCGTTGTAAACGGTCCGAAAAGAGATCAGAAAATATTATAACCCAAGCTAATATAATAGAGGCCACCTATAGCGGGGTTGCCGTATGCCGAAACATAATAATGATTCAGCAGATTGGTGGCTCCCAGTTTAACCAGGGAATGCAGGGGCAGTTTGTAGCTGATCTGTGCGTCGATGGTGCCGAAGGCATTGACATTACCCTGGCGGAAGTCGCTTTCTGTGAAGTATTTATCCTGCCAGCGGTATTGGGCGTTGAAGCCGAGTTTCTTGCCGGGGCCGAAGCCTGAGTTGCTGAACCCGATGTTGAAGCGGTATTTAGGAGTATTGTAATACGTTACGAATGTAGAGTCCGGGTTGTGCAGTCTGTCGGAAGAGGCATTGAGGCTGATGGCGAAGTTCTGCGGCAGCAGATAATCCAGGCTGAGCCCGAAGCCATAGCTATTGATGGTATTGGGGCTGTTGACGGATACGGAGAATACTTTTTGCGTGTTTAATTGCACCACCGTAGTCCGGCTGATGAAGTCATTGAAATGGGAGTAGTAGCCATAAGCGTCTATCAGCAGGTTCTTAGCTATAATCCCTTTATATCCCAGCTCATAAGAGTTGACGGTCTCCGGTTTGAATTTCCCAAAGCTGGCCTGTTTGAGCACGGTGGGATCACCGGATTGCTGATAAGCCAATACGCTGGCATAGGTATAGACGGGCTGGGTATCGAAGTGGTAGAAGCTCCTCAGTTCGGGCAGACCGCCGATCAGGGTGTAGCTGCCTGTATTCAGGTTGATCCACTGGTTTTGATTGGAGGGGAAGCGATAGGCATTCTGGAAAGCGGCCCGGATAAAGTTGTCCTTTGCCACGGTGACGACGGCGGAGAAGCGGGGGGTGAATTTACCGTCGAAATTGTCGTTCTTATCATAACGCCCCGCGGCGGTGAGCTTCAGTACGTCGCTAAACAGTCTTTTGGATACTTCCGCATAGGCCCCGTATTCGTTGGTTTTGATCCTGCCGGCGCTGTCGGCGAACAGGGTACCCTGTGAGTTCAGCACATATTGTCTCCAGCTGGCGCCTACCACCAGGTCGACTACTTTGACATAGTCGGAGAGGTTGTACTGGCCTTCGGTCTGGTACATATTGGTGCGGTCGACGAAGAGACCGCCTGTGGGGATGGGTTTGGCACGGACCTGGTCGAAGATGCTCTTAAACTGGGCCGAGCCTGCCTGCGGGCGGTTGACGTCCGCGGCAGCGCGGGCGGCCTGATTGGAGGTGGTCCAATCGGCTCCCTGGGCGCGGGCGCCCAGTAACGTGGTGAGATAGGTGTTGTACCAGGTGGTGCTGGGGCTCCAGGCTTCGTTGAAGAGCTGGGTCGTTACGGTGGCGTTGTAGGCCTGACCCGAATTCTCCTGGGTGGTGTAGGCGCGGAGGAACCACCTGTCCGCTCTTAATTCCAGTTTGTATTGTCCCATCTTCAGGTTCCGCAGGGAATAGCGGTCACTGCCCGTATAAACGGTATTGCCCGTCCCATAGTTACCGGTGAGGGAGAGCATGAGGTGGGGGGTGAACTTATAATAGAGTCCGCCGGTCAGGCGAAGGTCTTTGGTAGAAGGGTCGATGACGTCCTTTTCCTTGTAGCCGGTGCGGGAGACATAGAGAGAGGTCGTGCCGATCGGCAGTAAAGGACGATAGGCAACGGGGACGGAGGGGTAGAGATTCACGGAGGTCTCGTCGCCGTATACGTTGACCCCATTATAATTCGGGTCGGAGGTGCGGGTGCCGCCGATGGGGTAGTTGCCGGGGCCTGCGCCGGTGCCCGTGGAGTTGGAGCTATCTGTTGCTACCCAATCCTTGGCTTCGATGTACTGGATGCCCAGCTTGAAGGCGAATTTATCGCTGACTTTCATGCCCCAGCGGAGGCTGATATCGTTGAAGGCGGAGGTGCCCACGGGGTCATTCTTTCCCAGGTGCATGATACCTTCCTTCACCTGGGCGCTGACGCCCTGGTATTTGAACGGATCTTTACTGGTGATGAGGAGGGTGCCGTTGGTGCCTCCGGAGCCGTACAGGGCGGAAGACGCGCCCGACAGGAGCTCCATATTGTCCACGTCCAGGTCCGACAGGCCTATCACGGAGCCCACGGAGAAATTAAGTCCCGGGGCCTGGTTGTCCATGCCGTCTACGAACTGGTTGAATTTAGGGTTACCGCTGCCATTGAAGCCCCGGGTGGTCACGGAGCTAAAGGTAAGGCTGGAGGCGACTACGTCTACCCCTTTCAATGTGCGGATCACGTCATAATAGCTGGTTGCGGGGCTGTTGCGGATGGCGGTGGATCCTACCCGTTCAATGGATACGGGGGATTCGAGGATCCGCTCCGGCACCCGGCTGGCGGAGACTACTACTTCCGTTCCCAGGGTAGAGGCAGGTTTGAAGTCGACCTGAATGGGGCCGGCTCCTTCATTGACGGTGATCTCCTGTGTTTCAAACCCTATTGAAGAGAATACCAGGATATAAGGTGGTTTGGTGGTGGTGGAGAGCCTGAAATTACCTCTGTCGTCCGTGAAGGTACCGGTAGTAAAGCCTTTCAGCACTACTGAGACGGCGGGTACCCTCTCTTTGGTCGTCGCATTATGTACACTGCCGGAAAGGGTGACTGGGGTCTGGGCGAAAACGGAGGCTGTTGTCAAAATCAGGGCAACGGCTGTAATTAAGGAAGGCTTTATTAGCGGAATTCTCATAGCACAAGTTTTTCGTTAAGACAAGTTATTACTAAAATACAGATTGTAATGTTGTAATGAAAATTTAATTTTGGCGCATGAATACCCTACAATTTCCTCATCAAACGAACTTCTATCGCGGCAAAGTGCGGGATGTATATACGATAGCCGATAAATGGCTGGTTATGATCGCATCCGACCGTATCTCCGCCTTCGACGTGATATTGCCCCGGCCCATCCCTTTTAAAGGACAGGTTTTAAATCAAATCGCTGCTTATATGCTGAAAGCTACCAGCGATATCTGTCCGAACTGGCTGACCGCCACCCCGGCCCCCCACGTGGCTATAGGCCTGAAATGTACCCCCTTTCGGGTAGAGATGGTGGTGAGAGGTAACCTGACGGGGCATTCCTGGAGAACTTATAGCAGCGGCAAGCGGGAATTATGCGGGGTGCCCTTGCCGGAAGGGCTGAAGGAAAATGACTATTTCCCCTCTCCTATCATTACTCCTTCCACGAAGGCAGAGGTGGGACATGATGAGGATATCTCCCGGGAAGAGATCATCCGCCGGGGCCTGGTGGGTGAGGCTGACTATAGCCAGCTGGAAAAGTATACACTGGCCTTGTTCCAACGGGGCAAGGAGATCGCTGCCAAAAGGGGGCTGATCCTGGTGGACACCAAGTACGAGTTTGGCAAGATCGGGGATACTATTTACCTGATGGATGAGATCCACACCCCTGATTCTTCCCGGTATTTCTATGCGGATGGTTATGAGGAGCGCCAGGCAAAGGGGGAGCGCCAGCAGCAGCTGAGCAAGGAGTTTGTAAGGGAGTGGCTGATCGCCAACAACTTCATGGGGAAAGAGGGGCAGACGGTGCCGGAGATGAGCGAGGAATGGATCAAGACGATCAGCGGGCGGTATATTGAATTATATGAAAAAGTGATCGGGGAACCTTTCCGGCCCCAGGCGCTGAGTCTGGAAGAGACATATCAGCGGGTGCTATTTACCCTTTCGGAGCTTTCGTAAGGGGGCGGGACGGACGGCGGGTCGCCAGGCGGACGCGGAGGGGTTGCGGGTGGGGTAGGTTTACTCTCCTCCCTTGGGCAGGGTGAAGGAAAAGGTGCTGCCTTTTCCCGGTTCGCTCTGTACGTGCATCCGGCCGCCGTTCTTGGAGAGGAATTCCTTGCAGAGCATCAGTCCAAGGCCCGTACCGGCTTCGCCTTCTGTGCCTTTGGTCGTATAATAGATGTCCTCCACCATTAATTTCTGCAGGTTATCCTGGCTGATTCCCGTGCCCGTATCATGTACAATAATTTCTATATGTGACCGCATTTCCCGGGCATCGATGGAGACGGTGCCTTCTTCCGGTGTAAATTTAATGGCGTTGGACAGCAGGTTGCGCAGGACCAGGTTGATCATATCCTTGTCGGCGTATACATATACGGGTCTTTCGATCCCGCTGTGGATATAGATATGTTTGGCTTCCGCCTGCAGGCGGAGCAGCTGCAGTACTTCCTGGGTTATTTTAGCGATGTCCAGCAACTGGGGTTTGATGGCTTCCGCCTGCATCTGGCTTTTGGCCCATTGCAGGAGGTTTTCCATCAGTCCGGTCGTATAGGTCAGCTCGTTCACTACTTCGGGGATGAGGATTTTAATCTCATCGCCCGGCAGGTCGTATTGCACTACGTTGCGGAAAAGGTTGCGCAAGGCGTAAAGAGGGGCTTTCAGGTCATGGGCAATGACGGAAAATAATTTATTCTTTAAGGAGTTGAGTTCGGTCAGTTGTAAGGTTTGCCCTTCCAGCAGGGCTGCTTTTTCTGCTATATCCGCCTTTTGGCGCAGGATCTTGAGGTTACTCCGCTGCAGCTGGAAGTTTTTGTCGTGGGTCTGGTGCTGGTAGCGGGTCATTTCTGTCTTGATGAGCAGCAGGCCATATAAAATAAAGAAAATAGACAGGAGGTGGTTGAAGACCCAGAAGTAGTAATGGTTTGTCTCCAGCCGGTAGTCATAGTCTTTCCAAACGGTGCAGACCAGGAAGTACCCCGTCATGGAAAGCGAAAAAGACAGGACGATGTTATAGATATTCCTAAGAAAAAACACGGACAATACTCCATATAGGACAAAGAAGAATTCGATGCCCAGGTCGATCCTCAGGGCGTACACCAGGCTGGTCACCAGGGGGCAGAGGATGAAATAGCACATTCGGGAGAATTCATACCGCTCGTAGTGATTGGCCGTAAATACCAGCAGGCTTATCAGGGCGGGTGAGCAGGCTATCAGCCATAAGAGGAGGTTCGGAGGCGCCGAGTAGATCAGGCCCAGGATGGGGAGGGTGGTACCGATCAGCAGGCCGAGGAAGTTCATCAGGTTGAAAATGCCCAGCTTTCTTTTTTCGAAGCTACCCAGTGATGGCCTATATCCAATATTCCGGATAAAGTCCTGGAAACGCAAGATTTGCTTTAGAGCCGTATTCATAAGTATCAGAGCCTTGGGTTTTACCTGGCGTTTTAACCGGATAAAGGATGTGAAAACGATTTAGCTTCGCTAATCAAGAATAATAAACGTACGAATTACGCTTTTATTTAGATGGAAAATTAAGAAATAAATATAAGCTATTCGCTGACAGAAAAAATTTTATATATAATCCGGATTCTGCATCCGAAAAAGAGAAGTGGAAACACTTGTCCTATAGAGCAACGCCGTTAAAAAATTGAGCATTTCAGGGTTCTTCGTTCAATCGTGGCCGAAGTCTGGCCTTTGCTTTATTGAAGATATGCCGGCCTTTGTCAATGCCTTTGCGTTTCTCTTTCTGTTCTTCCAGGGGCAGGTGCAGCACCTCCTGGCAGTCCGGGCTGCAGCATCCGTCGAATTTCGCCGCGCAGGCCGGGCATTGGATAAACAGCAGATGACAGGCTTCGTTCTTACAATTGGTGTGGGTGTCAGCCGGCTGACCGCATTGATGACAGCGGGCGATGATCTCTTCGCTGATCCTTTCGCCCAGGCGATCGTCAAAAACAAAGTTTTTCCCTTTGAATTTATTTTCCAGTCCTTTTTCTTTTACCGTGTTGGCATAGTGAATGATGCCGCCTTCCAGGTGAAATACATTTTTAAAACCCTTGTGCAGGAGGTAAGCGCTGGCTTTTTCACAGCGGATGCCTCCGGTGCAATACATGATGATATTGTGGTCCTTCTTTTCCTGCAGCATCTCCGCCGACATCGGTAATTGTTCCCGGAAGGTATCCGAAGGGACTTCGATAGCTGTTTCAAAATGCCCTACTTCGTATTCATAGTGATTGCGCATATCCACGACGATGGTATCCGGGTCTCCCGTCAGCTGGTTGAATTGTTCGGCATTAACATATTTTCCCTTGTTGCTCATGTTGAATGAGGGGTCGTCGATGCCGTCGGCCACTATTTTGTCCCTTACTTTTATTTTCAATACCCAGAAAGAGCGGCCGTCGTCGTCGACGGCGATATTCAGACGCAGGTCTTTTAAATGGGGGATGCTGTGCAGATGATCGCGCAGGTTTTCGAAATTTGACTGCGGGATGCTGATCTGGGCGTTGATGCCTTCTGTTGCCACATAAATGCGGCCGAAAACTTTTTTTTCGTTCAGGGCTTTGTAGAGTTCGTCCCGAAACAGCTGGGGGTCGCCGATGGGAAAATAATGATAAAAAGAGAGCGTGGTACGGGGTTCGGTCTCCTGGTACAGACGTTGTTTAAGCTCCTTTTGGGAGATGCGATTGTGTAAGACTGCCATTTTTTTTGAAATTTTAAGGACACATGCCGGGTGAACAAAATTTCTGAAGGGGCGAAATTACGAAAAAAATGGGTGCGGGCGACGGGCCGGTGCGGGTGGCGGGCGACCGGGAGGCGGGCGACCGGGTGGCGGGCGACCGGGAGGCGGGCGACCGGGAGGCGGGGTGGTAAATGAATGGTCAGGCCGACAGCGGGCCAGGGGGACAACGGCCAGGGACGTGGGATTATCGGGGGGACCGGGGGAACCGGGAGGGCCGGGGGGGAGGGGGGACCGGGGGCGAGGGGTATTTTTTGGAGTTGTATATGCAATTAGGTCATGGAGCCCCGTTTAGAAAATTAGGGAGTTGTATATACAACTGATGAAGGTGGGCTGTCTGGCGGGGGAATGCGTGAGGGATTGAAGCATAACCGAGCAACGCGAAGGTTACGAACGAGAAGAAGCGAGGAACGAAGCTTCGACGAAGTTCTGCCCGGAGCGTGAGGGATTGAAGCGGAAAGCCCGCAGCCCCTGGCGAGGACTTGCAGTGTAAAGCCCGACCCGAAGGGACACGCCCTACCCGGATGGACACGCCCGACCCTACCGGGTCTGTACCATACCTCCCAGGAGTCCACCCAGTCCGATTCGGATACCGGTCTGGTTGTAGTGCCCGTTGAGATAAGAGCCGACCAGGTCCACCCGCAGCAGTTTGAAGATGTTCTCCAGGCCGCCGAAGACCTCCACATAATTGTTATTCCTGTTGACATAGAAGGCATTCGAGCCCCCCACCAGGTGCCAGTTCAGGCGTTTGAACAAGGGGATCTTATTGGTCAGGAAACCATTGAAATGATGTTCGAGATGACCGGTGGCATAAAAGTTAGCCGTCGTGCTATTGGCATAATAGGGGGCAATCTGGAAGCTGTTGAGGTATTCGCTGGCGAAGATGGTCTGGTTGCCGGAAAAGTGCTGATAATCCTGGATAAAGACCGAATTCGTATTTAGGAAACCGCCGATGCTGAACCGGTAGCGCAGCAAACCTCTCAGCTTGAAGTTAGCATCATCCCACACGGAGAACTGCCATTTGTCGAAGTTGACGTCGCTGCCCAGGATGCCCTGCCAGCCTTTCTGGTAAAAAAGGGAGAACGTGGGGAATTTCGAACCGAGGGAAAGCCGGCGGTCGGGGAATTCCACATAACGCTGCCCGGGCTGGAACTGGAGGTTGACTCCTGTAAGAAAAGCCTGATGCCTGGTAAACGGGGAGGGGATCTTCTCGAAGGGGTAATTGGGGGTGAACTCCCGGCCCTTTACATTGATGATGGAAAAACTTGTGGTGTTGTCGAGGGGGATACGGTCTTCATATAAGGCGTTGGCGGCAATACGGAGCCCGTTGTCATAACGCCGGTCGGTCTTTATCTCCGCAAAATAATTTTCATAGATCTTCATGTAGTTCCTGCGAATGAACAGGGTATAAAAATCATTGAGATAGTCTGAAATGGGATTGGCGGGATTGAATTGGCTGACCCGTTTGCCTCCCGAGAAAGCCCAGGTCTGGCTGGATGCATAAAACCCTCCGCCTACCGGGGCATCGTCTTCGTCGAGTTTCTTTCCGCCCGGCGATCTGTCTTTTCGCGGGGAATTGTCGTTTTGGCGGCGGGGCTGATACAGGGTGGGTCTTTTTACGAGAGACAGCGTGCCCCAGGCATTCAGATGAGTATTGTGGAAACCATAACGGAGATGGGGAGACAATATGAGCTCCGTGTTGCTGTTAAGGGATTTTGCCAGGGTGCCCACCACATTCATATTGAGTCCTTCCACGGTATTATAGCCCATGTCGGGCAGCAGACCTTCCAGGGTATACCGGAAGGGAAACGGCTTTCTGAAGTCCGATCTTGAAAAACCGCCCCACACCACTTGTCCCACGGTAACGGGCCCCTGCTGTTTCAGGAGGGAATCGCGGTTCTTTTTGGTGCCCATGGAGTCCCGGTTATATTCATAGATACTATCCTTTACCCTGTAATCCACCTGTTCGTCGGGTTCCAGCTGGACGGGGCGAATGGAATCCCAATAGGCCTTGGTCCTTTTGTTGGCGGCTGAATCGAATTTCATCAGCACGTTGTTGAAGTATTTTTTCCGGAACCGGGGGGCCTCCTGATACTTACTGTAGACGTTGAGGAAGTTGCCTACGGCGTCAATGCCGAACTGGTTAAAGGAAAAATACACTACCTGGTCTTTGACCTGCCAGATCTTTTCATTGACGGGAACGTGGATCTGCCGGATCTGAAGGGTATCGAGAACTTCCAGCAACGAGGTTTTTACCAGGAGCAGGTCCAGGCTATGGATGCGCCATTCCCCGTCCACGATGTTGATCGTGCCGGAGAAAAGGGGTTCATATTTTCTCCGGGGGATGACCTGGATCTTGTTGATCTCTTTTCCATCCTCGAAAAAGGAGCCCAGGTATTTATAATGATAATAATTCAGGGCGGATTCCGCGATGGGTGAGATATAACCCCGGGGGTTCAATTGTTCTGCGAAGACGGTGACGTTGCTGTTATAAAAGTTGATAAAGGTGGGGAGGCTGAAGCCATAGCCATTGGAGCCGCTTTCCCGGCCGGAGATCACTTCCAGTTTGACCTTGTTGGGTTTTTTAAAGGCGATGTTGGTTAAAGATTCCGAGAGGTAGATCATTCCGGCCCCGACGGAATCTACGCCCATCTGTTTCCTGTCTGCGTCCTCCAGTTTCTTGCCCAGGATCTTTCCGGGCAGCCGGCGGGTCCTGATCTGGGTTTTGATATAAGCCTCGCAGGTAAAGGAATCCAGGGGGGCCTCATAGTCCTTCCGTTTCCTGATGGCATGCCGGATGATGGCATAGGCCGGGTCTTCTCCGCCAGGGCGGACCACAACGTCCGGCATGGATAGCTGCTGGAGGGAAAGCTGGAAATTGACCAC
Source organism: Puia sp. (assembly GCA_035492545.1). GTDB lineage: Bacteria > Bacteroidota > Bacteroidia > Chitinophagales > Chitinophagaceae > Puia. The sequence continues at coordinate 15,981 of DATJJD010000199.1, read as the reverse complement.
CTGGTTCTCTTCGGTGACCGTGATCTTCTTCTCTACCCGGGTATAGCCTACATATTGGCAGGTGAGGGTATAGGCGCCGGGAGCCAGGTCCAGATAATACTTTCCCTGGTGGTTGGCTGTGACGCCCCGGGTGGTCCCTTTTACCAGAATGGAGGAATAAGGGAGGATATTCCCCTTGTCGTCCGTCACGGTGCCGGAGATGCGAGCTGCATAAGAAGTAAGAAATGTACCAATATGTAAAAGAAAAAGGAGTAAAGTGCGTTTCATTCCTTGTTTTGAAAGTCAAAAATAGGTCATAGGAGACATAATTGGAGTTTTGTCCTTATCGGGTTTGTTAAAGGGCTTTTTTATTACTACAATATTCGACCCAAATGTTTAATTTACCTGTAAAACTTCTAAGTAGTGTACCCTAGACCGCTGGTTATACTTTCCTTTCTATCAATGGGTTTTGCCTTATTTTGTAAGGCCCAGACGCCCGATATAGGTCGTCTTTTCGAGCAGTTAGGGGCTGCCCGGCAGGATACGGACAAGGCTATGCTCTATTATTCGATCGGCAAGTTGTATTGGAACCGGAACCCTGACAGCGCCCTGCTGGTAGGTCAGAAGGCAATAGAGGTCTCCCAGCAAAGCAAATTCGAAAAAGGGGTAGCCATGGGCCTCCAGGTCAAAGGGGTGGCCTATACGGCCAAAGGTAAATATCCCGAGGCCCTGAACTGTCATCTGCAGGCCTTACGGATCAGCGAGCGGCTGGGGCTGGAAGACCTGATCAGGGGTAATTACAACGATATCGGCATGCTGTATACCGATATGGGGGAATATTCCAAAGCCGTCGATTACCTGGAAAAGGGGCTGGAAACCGCCCGTAAGAGCAATACCCAATCCATTCTGGCCGCCCTGCTGGTGAACATTGGCGAGGTCTATAAAAAAAGAAACGCCTTCGATTCGGCTATCGTCCATAATAACGAGGCGCTGACCATTGCGCGGCAGCTTCATGATTCCCTCACCATCGCCATCACCCTGTCCAATATCGGGGACAATTACAACCTGAAGCGGCAGCCTGAAAAGGCAAGGGGCTACCTGGAGGCTTCCCTGCGGATCTCGGAGAAGATAAGGGACAATGAAGGCATTGCCTGGTCCAATTGGTTACTGGCCGAGACGTATTATCAAACGGGCCAATATGAGAAAAGCATCGAATATGCCCAGAAAGGCCTGTCACAAGCAAAAGCCCTTGGTATTACCGGGTTGACAAAGGATGCCTATCATACCCTATATATGGCCTATAGGGACCTGGGGAACTATAAGCAGGCGCTGGAAGCCCGGAACGGAGAGATCGAACTCAAGGACAGCCTCTATACCCTTGAAAAGGGGAAGGAGATCAAACGTCTTCAATCGGATTATGACCTGGACAGGAAGCAATACCAGATCGATCTGCTGAATAAGGATAAGCTCATTCAACAGAGTGAGATCACAAGGGGCAGGATCCTGCACTATGTGTTTATCGGAGTAGCTGTTCTCTTCGGGTTATTGGCTTTCTTTTTATTCCGGAGTAATTCCCAGAAACAGCGGCTTAATAAATTGCTGAAGGATCAGAACGAGGAGATCGTGTTACAGAATAAGCAGCTTGCAGCTATCAATGCCATTAAAAATAAACTGTTGTCCATTATCGGTCATGACCTGAGAAGTCCCGTCAGCAGCTTGAAAGGACTGGTTGACCTGTTAAAGAGCTCTACGCTTTCCGAACAGCAGATCCGGCATTTCACCACGCTGATGAGCAATAGCCTGGTCAGTACTTCTCATTTACTGGACAACCTGCTGTTCTGGGCAAAGAGCCAGATGGAAGGCATGCGGGTGAATGCCCGGTCATTCGATCTGCGGCCCATCGTCCGTCAGAACAGAGAATTAGTGCAAGGCCGCGCCGAAGAAAAGGAGGTCAATCTGATAACCGGCGAAATGACGGGACCGGTGATGGTGTATGCAGATGAGGTCATGGTGGATATGGTGATCCGCAACCTGGTGGAAAATGCCATCAAATTCTCCCGGGCGGGCGATACCGTGACAATCAGCGCTGAACTCAAACCGGAGCTGGTGACCATCACCGTACGGGATACGGGGCTGGGGATACAACCGGAAGATCACCCCAAGATCTTTAACCGATCTGTTTCTTATACGACATCAGGTACTTCCCGGGAAAAAGGCAGCGGGCTGGGGCTGTCCCTGTGTAAAGAACTGGTTGAAAAAAATGGAGGCAGGATCTGGTTTGAGAGTGGTCCCGGGAAAGGCACTTCTTTTATTTTTACGCTACCGGCTCTTCTTCCGGGTACGGCAAACTAAGCTCTTCTTCGGTCTCGCGCAGGGGCGCCTTCCCCGTGAGATAACATCCGGTGAGCGCGGCGCCTCCTCCTACCAGGGCCGCGACGAAGCCCGTCACCAGGATCAGCAGGACGGGAGAGCCATTGAGGGGCAGGATCTGCGCAATCTTTACCGATAAAATACTGTTGTTGGCAGCGTTAATAAAGCAGGCCAGTCCACCCCACAATAAGAAGAGGGCCAGGAAGCCTGCCAAAAAGGACAGTCCCGGTCTTTGCGGGATAAGGGCGCCGACGAGACAGGCTGCCAGGGCGAAGCCCCACCAGGGAAGATACAGGCCGCAAAGAAAGCTTAGTAAGGCGATCAGCAGGATAGTTATCAGGAATTTCATGTCGTAATGAATGATTATAATGAGTTTTGTTTGGGGCTCAAATGAACGATCCATTTGATCCTTTTATCTTTTGTCTCTTCTTTTTCCATGACCCAGAGTGGAAAATATTTGCCGGCTGCCCAGTAATCGATAAAGGTGTCATAGTAGGGACTGCCGGGGTTGCCGCTCTGACCACCCGGGTAGATGCCATAAGCTTCGGTCTTATTGGTAAGCTGCACCACCATCCGCCAGCTGGGTCCATGGAACTGTTTGGCCGCGTTGATACTGTGTGTCCCCCCTCCTATCGGGAGGTGCATACGGCTGAAGGCCGGTAGCCGCAGCAGGTGCCGGGCCCAGGTATCCTTATATTTTGCCCAGGTCAGCTTGTCTTCTTTTCCCGCTGCCGCCAGTTCGGGGATGGATTTTAAAAAGGCGGTGGTGACCACCTGTTTGAGGGTTTCTTTTTCGGGGGTATTGATATTATCGATGAATTCGTAGGCGGTATCTTTCAGCAGGGCTTCCAGGAGGGTGCTCTCATAAGGGCGTAAGAGGGGCAGACGGGATTTTGAAAATTCATCGTCATAGATATCCTGCTGCAGATGGAACCACCAGCGGCTGAAGATGACGGGGCCTTCTTCCCCGGGATCGTTGCGGCATTTCCATAGTTTAAAGACATTCAGATAATTTCTATCCTCTGCGCTGAGCCGGGAGTCGTCAATATTGCGAAGCAGGAGTGGTTTGGCCATGTCCGCAAAAATATCATAGTTCTCCGTTTGCAGTTTCATCATGTCGTTGGGGGTGATGGAGTCCATGTGGCTGAGGAAGCGATTGATCGCCAGTCCCCGGTAGAGGGGGAAGTCGCTGCCGAGGAAATAAGGGTAGGTCGTATCCACCGGCGCCTGGTTGGCGCTGCTGACGAACCCTCGTTCGGGGTCGATCATATAAGGGTTTTCAAATGCCCGGATATTGCCCTGCCACATATAGGAGCTATCTTCTCCCGGCATGACGAAGGAGCCCTGTTCTTTCCATTTTGCCGGGAATTCGCCCTGTTGCCAGATGGCGATGGTCCCGCTCTTGGCAGCGAATACAATATTCTGTCCCGGCGTCTTGAAATATTCCAGCGCTTGCTTGTAGTCATCGTAGTTTTTGGCGGACTGCAGGCGGCTGAAGGTTTCCATTTCATTGGAAGGGTCGTTGGCCTTCCAGTGTACGGCATAGGACCGGGTGGAGGGCACATCGGAAAAACCCGTGAACGTCGGGTCAAACATCACGGGGCCGAAGACGGTGGTAGCGACCGTATCATAAAATGGCGTTTCGCGGCCTCTGACTTTTATGGTGTCAATCCACTGGCCGGCTGTTTTCCAATCCTTGTTGAACCAGTAAACCTGGCGGCTATCATCCTTGAATTTAATGCTATAGTAGTCCCTGACGTCTCTTCCTGCGTTGGTGATGCCCCAGGCGCAGCTGTCATTGAACCCGATGATGATATAAGGTGCTCCCGGGAAGGAGACCCCATAGGTGTTATACCCTGGTGTACGGATCTGCATCTGGTACCAGATGGCCGGCAGGTTGGTGGACAGGTGCGGGTCGTTGCAAAGGATGGGACGGCCGCTGAGGGTCTTTTTTCCACTGACGGCCCAGTTGTTGCTGCCATTGCTTTTTTCGGGTTTCATCTCCTGCATCGTCACTGTATCCTTATTATTAAAATAGAGGGAGTCTGCGGTGGAGGGGATCTTTGGCTGAATGCCGGCGGGAAGGAAGGAGGTGCCTTTTGGTACGATGGGGTCCAGGCTATCCTGTACGGAGGGATAGAGTTTGGCAAATGCTTCCTTGCTGAAGAGGCTTTTCGCATTGGTCAGTTCAAAGTCATTATCGGCTCCGGCCAGGTCATAGGCCATATATTTGATGAACAGGGCAATCTTGAGGTTGGTCCAGGGCTCGGGGCGGTAATTGAGCAGTTTGTATTCGAGGGGCAGCTCACTTTCCTTCAACCCTTTTATGTATTCATTTACTCCGGCCGTATAGGCATCGCAGTCTCTTTTGGTGGCACTGTCCTTTTCTATTTCTTCCAGGGTCTTTTTAGCGCCGTATACCATGCCCAGCCTCCTCATGGACCGGTCGTATTTTATGTAACGGTCACCATCACCCGGTCCCAGGATCTCGCTGAGTCTCCCCGCTGCCGCATGGGTCTGAAATTCCATCTGCCACAAACGGAATTTTGCGTGCAGGTATCCCTGTATGAAACAGGCGTCTTTCTGGCTGTTGGCGTATACGTGCGGGATGAGGTATTCGTCAAAATAAACTTCCGCTCTATCTTTTAACCCCGGGAGTGACAAGGTGGTATCGAAAGCCTGATCAGCCGGCTCTGCATTTTGCCAGAAGCCATGCTGGGGGCTGAGAAATTTTCCCAAAGGGGGTATTTTCCCCATTTGCATGTTGAGGGTGTAGACCAGTCCAGCCGTCAGCAGAAAGGAGATCCCGAAAGGAACGATTCTCATACCAGATATTGTTAAGGTGATGGGGTAAAAAAGTTTAAAAGTAAACTATTTTTGAAAATACTACCACAAAATGGTATTGTCTATATTAATACTTATGCCAAAATTTGCAGTACAAACACAGCGAAAAATTACTCAGGATAGTTCAGGTGGTTCAGGTAGATAATAGGCCGGTCTCAGGTGTGAGCCGGCTTATTTTTAAAACGTTCCACTGTCAGAGAGTGTGGTTAGCAAAATATTTGTATTGGACGGTTATACGATGGGCTGCCTGACTTCGGTTAGGCGGCCTTTTTTTTGTTGACGCTATGTGTATCCGTCGGCGGGCGGGCTGGTTAACGATGGGCGGATATGTCAACGACAGGCGGGCTAGCCAACGGCGGGGGCGATCTGGCCAATGACGGGTGGGCTGGCCAACGATGGGCGGACAGGTCAATGACGGGCGGACAGGGAGTCATTGCAAGCCGGCGACGGGCAGGGGCTTATTGCAGGCCGGCGATCAGTTTATCCAGTTGACCGGTCGTATTAAAAGCGTGGAGGACGATGCGCAGCCGTTCGCTGCCTTTTGGAACGGTGGGATACAGGATCGGGCGGACGTCCAGGCCTGCCGCCTGTAGCCGGGCGGCCAATGATCGTACGGCCTCATTTCCCGGTACGATGACTCCCTGGATGGGGGTGGTGCTGTCAAGACGTTGGAAGGAAAGGGAAGCCTGTTGAAAACGGGCGATGAGGTGCTGCAAGTGGTCTCTTTCCATCTCCATCTGCGGGAATAGTTCATAAGCCTTACGAATAGCCAGGATGCTGCTCTCCGGCAGAGAGGTAGTATAGATAAACGCCCGGGAGAAGTTGATCAGGTATTCCCGGAGCCGTTGGCTGCCCAGAACAACCGCACCGTGACAGCCGACGGCCTTGCCGAAGGTATGAACACGGGCAAAACAGGCAGCCTGAAGTCCCAGATCCTGCACCAACCCCTCTCCTTTTTTACCGATGACACCGGTGGCGTGCGCCTCATCTACGATGAGGTGAGCCCCATAGGTCGCGCATAAGGCAGCCATTTTTTGCAGGGGGGCCTGGTCTCCATCCATGGAGAATACGGATTCCGTGACGACGAAGATATTTCCGGCCGACGGATGCGAAGCGGCGGCGGGGTGTCCGGCGGCGGCCATCGGGTGCGCAACGGCGGCTTGTAGTTTTTTTTCGAGGTCCGCCTCCTCATTATGATGAAAGGAAAAAGACTGGGCGAACGAAAGGCGGATGCCATCGCGAATGGAGGCATGACTCAGATAATCATAGAGGATCGTGTCCCCCCGCTGGGGAATGGAGCTCAGAAGCCCCAGGTTGGCGTCATATCCTGAATTGAAGATCAGGCCCGCTGCTGCATCATGGAAGGCAGCCAGTTGTCTTTCCGTCTCTTCGACGAGGGCATAGTTGCCGGCCAGCAGGCGGGAGCCTCCGCTGCCATGACGGATGGGGCGGGAGGACTGTCCGGGGCGGGAGGAAGCTGCATCCGGGAGGCTGGAAGATGGGCGGGCGGAATCCGGGTTACCGGTGGATGTGACGGCAGAAGATGGGTCGACGGCAGCCGGGCTACCGGAAGATGGGTCGATGGCAGAAGATGTGACGACGGCAGCCGGGCTTCCGGAAGAAGTGACGACGGCGGCCGGCCAGGAGCTTTCGATGAGGAAATTGGTGGCGATGCCCAGGTAATCATTGGAGCAAAAGTCCGTATTTCCTTCCGGCAAGCGCAGCTGCCGCAGGGCGTTAAGCCCGGCACGCTGGTCGAGTTTCTTAGCAAGAAAGTCTTCTTTCAAATTGGCCAATTTTCAGGCAAACCTACATTAAAATGCAAACCCGGCCAATGCGGGGGGAAATGGCAAGGCCGGGGCGACGATGGGGCAAGGCGATGGGGACGGACGGCGGGGAGCTGGTGGCGATGGGGGCAGGTGGCGGGGACGAAGGGGGCAGGTGGCGATGCAGACGGATGACAATATGAGAGGATGACAACGGAGGCGGCAAGGGCATGGTTGAGGGGCAAGCTGGGACAGGCAGCGGGGACGGCGGGACGAGGACGGACGGCGAGCTGGCGGTGGGGCAGGCGGCGAAGGGCGGCGGTCATATTAGGGGGATTAAGTAGGTTTGCAACATGGAAACAGTTCCGGAACAAAAAAATATCCTTGGCCTGCAATTGCCTACGGATCCCCGCTGGGTGGACCTGGCCAGCATTTCCCTGGAAGATATTCTCACCGATCATGCCTGGTGCGAGCAGAAAGCGGCCACCAGCTGTATCTCCCTGATCCAGCGTTATTCCGAAAAAGAGAAATTGGTGCAGGACCTCTCTCCTATCGTAACGGAGGAGTGGGGGCATTTCCGTCTTGTCCTCGCTGAGCTGAATAAACGAAAACTTACGTTGGGCCGGCAACGGAAGGATCACTATGTGAACAAACTCATGGAGTTCCAGCAAAAGGGGGGCAGCGAGGAGGAACGACTCCTGGACAAGCTGCTCATTTTCGCCCTGATAGAAGCCCGGAGCTGCGAGCGGTTCAAACGGCTCAGCGAGGGGTTGGGGGACGAGTACCTGCGTCAGTTCTACCGTCGTTTCATGGAGAGCGAGGCAGGGCATTATCACCTGTTCATCGAGCTGGCCGAGACCTATGTGGAAAAGGAGACCGTACGGCAACGCTGGAAGGAATGGCTGGAATTTGAAGAAGGGGTCATGCGGGAGCTGGAGGTAAGGGGGGACAGGATCCATTAGGAGGGACCGCCGGCAGGATTGTCAGAAGAGCCTTCGACCGGCCCATAGCCATAAATATCCCGCCAGTTGTACTTCACGGTTGGGTCCAACTCGCTGATGCCGTTGTCAAAATGCAATCGCCCGGGCGGTATCATCAGCCTGGCAAGGTCGGAAGCCTTATTGTGTTCCGGACCGGTTGCCCTGTTTGCGTCCGAACCAGCGGCCATATTCGCCATATTATTGTAATGAAAGTTGCTGTTGCCTCTTTGCAGGCCAGCCCTGTCTTTATTGATCCTCCGTATCATTTGTTCTTCCGTACGCATCGGATAATGGCGAAGATTGAAATGAAAGGGCAGTTTCTGCCCGGTAAGATCATTGTGATTGAATAGCCGGATGTTCGTCACTTCCGCACGCCAGGCACGGATGCGGGGAGCGCAATCGGGGAAGAGACCATAATGTCTTACCCGTTCGACGGGTGATAGGATACCCGGATCATCTTCCGTGGTCAGCCAGAAATTGAAGTTATTGAATTGCACATAATCATAGCCCTGTTCAAAGACCGTCGCCACCCAGGCCGCATAGCTTTTAGTCCGGTCGGGCCCCTCCAGCAGTTCGTCCTGGTCCGGCCAGGAGATCCAGTCATATTGACGGATATAACTGGTAATGAGATGTTGGGACATGTGCTGGTACAGCTGGTAGAAATCAAATGACCGGGGAATAAATTTGCGTTCGGCCAACCAGGGACCGTATCGGTCGAGTACCTGGGCGGTGCCGTCGTCCGAGCCATGATCCCATATGACGAGATCGTGGTTATTATTCAGCAAATGTAAAAGGGCGTCTTCCAGGATATCGGCATCATTGTAACAAAGCAATACACCCAAGGATCTGATTGTCGCCATTTTCATAAATTTTTACCAGGTACAGCAGGAAGTCCAACTGCAAGCTACAGTAAAAATTGAGGATGGCAGCCACCCGGGTGCTGAAATCAATCGACCTGGCCGGAGAGGGTCTTAATCAGGAAAACCGAAGGCACGGGTCTCTCTCCTTCTTTATCCGACGGATGGATGGTCTCTTTCCCATTGACCAGCAGGCAGCTGCTGCCGCCACCGTCCAGGTTTATCGCTTCATAGCAACCCAGGTCCAGCAGGATCTTAGCCTCCTGAGCCAGGGTGACTCCTGCTGCCAGATGGGGTGTCCGGCCCTGTACTGCGAGCACGATGATATGGCCGTCGCGGGTATAACCGATGGCGCTTCTGGGATGGAGATCTTTTTCACCTTTGGTGAAGAGGCCTTCTTCTTCATTGGTCACCCTGATCTTTCCGTTGTGGACCAGTACGGGGCCTCCGCCTACCACGGTCTGCATTTTCCAGCGCCTCCAGTGGCTGTTGTTCAGGGCGCTGATCCCGGGGATCGAATCCCCTCCCTGGGCTATTACAGGGGCGTCTTCGAAAGCATAGGGCCAGGGCTGGGTGGAGTCAGTAAAGATCCAGGCGACATCAACCTTTCTTTTGGCGCTGATGCCCAGGGCGCTGCGGGTCGTATATTGATAGAGGGACAGACCTTTCATCCGGCGGGAGGGCTGGTTCCAGGCAACCATTTTGCCGTCCTTTACCACTACATTCAGGTTGCCATTGGTCTTAAAAGAAAAAAAGGAGGTATTGATCACCAGCAGGGGATTTTGTTCCTGCTGGTAATACCGGGCCGGTGTCAGTCTCTGGCCGTATCCGATCTGCGTGGTGAACAAAAGGGATTTATCCTTCAACGGAGCGGAGACATAATAGGCTATAGAGGGTCGTCCTTCCAGCGAATCCTGCGTCCTGTAAATGTGTACGGAGGCAGGCAGGGGGCCAAAGGCCGAGTCGACGGAGGTCCACTGCCATTTTTTTGATTCCCCGCCGGCGGTGCTGTTGTTTTTTTCAGGAGGGGTTAGATCATCCGGATCTACGGGCGGTTTGGCCGGGGACGGGGACGGTTTGACCGTCGGTGCGGGGGATGTGCCCTGGGGCGGCGGGGGCACGGGCTGTGTGGGGGGTGTGGCCGGTTTGACCGGGGGTACGGTCTGCGGCCTGGCTGTTCCCCACAAGATGGCGAGGAAGAGGACCAGGGCGAGAGACTTACATTGAATACGGATAGAATGTCGGATCATGGTGTATAACGTTGATGGTTGTCTTAATCATTATCTCCTCCGGGGGAGGTTTTGAAAAAAGCTGCGTGTACAGGTCCGGGTACGACCGCATTGGTCCCTTTTACGGCTTTCCATAAAATGGCGTTCATTACCTGATCCGGCACCAGGTCTTCTTTGGAAAAATCCAGGCCTTTCGACATAGCCGCTAATTTAGTCTTATCCGGGTTAATATCATCGAGATTCACAAGGGCCGGCCGGCAGGTATACGATCCCGTGTCAGGCTCGGGAGTGAAGCAGCGCCACATGGGCGTGGCGGCTGCATCGTATTGGGTCATGGGTGGCATGCCTACGATGAGTTCAATGGTACGGAGTACGGAGGAGGTGGTATACATCGTATGGTCGATAAAATGTCTTTTGACATATCCGCCCGTGATATACGCGGGCGAACGGTGGGCGTCCACATGGTCGGGGCCGGCCTGCGCATCGTCTTCCAGGATGAAAACCACCGTCTCTTTCCATACCGGGCTTCTGCTCAGATGATCTATGAACAGCCCTACGGCCAGATCGTTGTCGGCAACGTGTGCAAAGGGAGTGGGTCGTCCCGCGGCCGTGCCTTCCGTATGGTCGTTGGACAACCGGACGGTCATCAACTGGGGTAAGGCATTATTGGCAACCAGAGAATCGAACTCCCGCGCCCATTGCCGGATGCGGACGGTGTCCCGGATATGCATGTTCATGCTGTTGTAGGTGGTCGAGTAATGACCTTTCAGCACCGGGATATTGGGTTTTCCGTTGTCCGCGAATTCGCCATACGTGCGGTAGGTAACTCCATGACGGCTGGCCTGGTCCCAGATGTAGCCGTCTTTATTGTCGCCTGTCTTGCGGTAGCCCGAAGAGATCTCCGAGCCACCTCTTCTACCATAGCTGGTAGGCCAGCCTTTTTCCAGAAAATCCGTTGCATAGGCTCCCATGCTCCAGTTGTGACCATCGGAGCTGACTTCCCCATCCACGTAAAAATTATCGAGCAGGACAAACTCCCTGGCCAATGCGTGTTGATTGGGGGTTATCCTTTCCCCGAATAATACCAGGCTGGTATCGCCATTGCCTCCTTTCATGTCACCCAGTACCTGGTCATAGGTCCTGTTCTCTTTTATGATGTAGAAGACGTGTTTAATGGGAGAAGGGCCGCCGGTTTTATGGGGGATGGGATTGCCTTCCTCACCGGAGGTCGTCAATTCATTTTCCTTTTTATAAGGCGTGTTGTGATAGACGGCCTGTGAGTAAACCGACAGTTCCTCTTCGGAAGGCCGGGGGATGATGCTGAGGGTACCCATCATCAGTCCTCCTCCGATGTATTGCACTTTGGCCACTTTCTGCGTATCTCCCTGATGCAGCAGGACGGCCTGGCCTTTGCCATAGGGGTTGGGGCCATTGGGATTGGGGAAAGAGGAAAACCCTTTCCCGTTGGAGACATATAATTTCTCTCCGATGGTCCGGACGCAGGTAGGGTACCAGCCTGTGGGAATAAATCCCCGGGAAGAGCCGGCGCCGGCATGGCTGACATCAAAAACGGCCAGGCAGTTATTATCCGCATTGGCGACATAGAGAGTTTTTTCGTCAACGCTGAGGGCTACTCCATTGGTGGTCGAACCACTGGGGGCGTTGGGATAGAGCGCGGCATTGAGGGTCTCCTCTACTTTGCGCCGGGGGAGATCGATGACGGAAACGCTGTTGTCGTTAGCGTTGGCCACATAGAGCCGGCGGCCGTCTTTGGTGAGGCAAAGGTCGTTGGGGTTATCGCCAACGGGGATGCTGTCGGTAAACAAACCTGACTGCGTGTTATAGAGCATGATCTTGTCGCCGCCCCAAACACTGCAATAAAGGGTCTTTTTGTCCGGTGAGAGCAGACAGGTATAACCTTCCCCGCTGAGGGATAGGCGCCGAAGCACCGTGTCGGCCCGCAGGTCCATCACATAAAGGCTGTTATTCTCTTTGGTAACGGTGTATAACAACTGCCGCCGGTCATCGATGGCGATACCCGTTGGGGATATTTTGTTGGGCCAGGGGGCTCCCAGCCTGATGGTATCAACGGTCACCAGTTTGTTATCGCGGATGGCATATTTCAGGATCCAGTTATCGTTGCCGCCAGAGGCATAGAGATATTTTTCGTCTTCACTGAAGGCGATGCCTCCCCAGGATTTGGGGATCACAACACTGTCCAGCTGCCGGTCGGACCGGGCGTCTATCAGCTGGATGGTCTGGGTGCTCTGTCCATTGTTGGTGATGGCCGCCAGTTTCCGCGACCGGCTAACGGCGATGTTGAGTGGAAGGTCGCCCAGGGGCAGGCTTTTCCCCACCGGTGTCAGGGACCAGCCATTGGGAAGACGGACCCGTCGGCTTTCCAGGGCCGGCAGGTCCGGCAACTGCCGGCCCTGGGTTTGGGCCTGATTCCCGGAAGCGGACGGGTTCGCCGTCGGGGACTGGGCCGGGGATTGGAGCTGCTGCCCGCCAAGCGACTGGGCCCGGGTCTTGATTACCATCAAACCGGGGAGCAGCAGCATCAAAAGCAAGACCGGTCGTACGAAGGTGGGGTGTGGCAACTTTACCATCCTGGATTTTGTTTAAGGTTAGGATTAAGAACGATCTCACCACTGGGGATCGGATCATAATACATTTTGTCATCCCAGACCCTGGGTATGTTGGCAAGCCATATAATGTTGCCCGAGGCGCCCTGGGTCAATTTTACCGTCTTGTTGTCGATGAGGTAATAGTAAACTCCTTTTATGGCTCCCGAGGTTGGGGTGGCTGTAACGAACGATACATTTAAAACTCCGTCTCCATTCATGGCATAAGGTGTATTCAGCTGAGGGACGAATACGCCATTATAGGGCATATTCATCAGGGGGCCCATTTTCCAACGCCGGATATCATCGAAGCGAAAGCCTTCCAGCATCAGCTCGACCCCTCTTTCCCTTCTGATCTCCAACAGCACCGGGTCCGTGATCGTGTTTAAAAAATAGGATGCCATATAAGGATCTGCCGTGACGGGCATGGAGGTATTGGCAATGCCGGCCCGGGCTCTCAGCTTGCCGATCGTATTATTCCAGTCTGTGGAAGATAGGCTGCCCAGCTCGGCTTTGGCCTCCGCCAGGTTGAGCAATATTTCCGCATACCGGAAGATGGGAATGGAGTTGTTGTTTTGGGAGTTGATGTTGATGGCCGGGTTGTCCACGTTGAATTTCAGGGGTTGGTAACCGGTAAAGGTATAGGAATAATCAGGCGGAGCGGAAACGCCGGTCGAATATTTATACCCGTTACAGCGAACGGTCTGCTGCAGGCGGGGATCCCTGTTGGCCATTTCATTTACGAAAGAGATGGTGTCGAATTGGGGCTGGTCGGTGAACCGGGAGCCATCCTTATTGAGATAGGTATCGATAAAGGATTTGACAGGACTGGTACGGTTGCCCAGGGTGGCGCTGGTAAAGTAAGCGTTGGCGTCATTCCACAATTTCAATCCGTCATTGTATACGAAAGCCAGGATCACTTCATCGGACCAGGGGGTAGAGGTGGTGAATACGGCCCTGTAATCAGCAAGGGGGCTGCCTGTGGAATGCAGGGAGTACAAACCCGAGCTGATAAGCTGGGTGGAAGCAGTGACCGAATTGGAAAACCAGGTAGCGGCGGTGCCGGTAAGTCCCAGCTCCGTGTGGTATTTACGGAAAGCCCCTTCGAATAGGCCCACCCTTGATTTGAGGGCTAAAGCCGTCCATTTGGTAATCATGGAACAGGTATTGTCTTTGGCGGCGGGGGCGTTGGTAATGGCGAAGTCCAGATCAGCCTCTATCGAATCCATCACCAGGGTCCTGGGATCCTGGGTCTTATAGAGAGAGGAGTCGGTGGTGCTGAGGGCGCTGCCGACCCAGGGGACATTACCAAATTCCTTGACCATATTGAAATACCACCAGGCCCGGAAGAAACGTGCGATGCCTGTATAGCTTCTCCGGATGGAATCCGGGATGGCGGGGTCGACGTTGTTCTGAATGAAATAATTGATGTTCCTCAATTCGGGCCAGGACCCTGTCGCGGTGGTAGCCCGTGACCATGCGTTACTATTGACAGGGTTATTAGCGCTGACCTGGGCAGTCATGATCAGCGGTGGATTATTCCCGGAAATGTAATCAGAGACATTGTCCGCGGTGAAGATGGCTCTGGCGTTGGGCATCTGATTGACATAAAAGGAATTGGTATAGAGCTGCAGATCTCCGATGCTGTGAAAGGCCGAAGCGGGATTCAACGTGGTAAAAGGCTGTTTGTCCAGGTATTTGGAACAGCTCTGGAATGTTACAGCCAGGAAAGCAGCTCCTGCAACCAGGAGTGATAGGGTGATCCGTTTACTTACCTTCATACGTACTTAGGTATTATATTTTTTATTTAAAATGTTAAGTTGACCCCTGCCGTAAATGTTTTCAACATGGGATAGGAGTAGCCGTTGCCGCTGCCGGCATTCACTTCAGGATCGGCTCCGTTGATGACTTCGGGATCAAAATTCGCCGCGTATCTATGCAGGGGAGAGAGGGTGAACATATTCTGTCCTGTAAAATAGATCTTGGCGGCTTTGATCTTAAGCTTCGTGCAGGTCTCTACCGGCAGGCTGTAGGAGACATTGAGGTTCTTCAACCGGATATAGGCCGCATTCTGCAGGTAGCGGCTCTGTACGACGGCCAGTTCCCGGGTACCGCTGAGCGCTACATATCCCCTATACCTGGGATAATAGGCGTTGGGGTTATCGGCCGACCAGACGTCCTTCATCATATAAGCGGGCATGGATTCATACGGGCGGTTATATTGTCCCCAGAAGTTGCCGGCTTCTACGCCAGGCCACCAGTTTTGATGTCCGACCCCCTGAAAGAAGGCGGCGATGGAGAATCTTCTCCAGGTGGTTCCCAGGTTGATCCCGAATAAATACCGGGGAGTGGCGTTGCCCAGGATCTTCAGGTCTCCGTGATCGGCAAGGGTATTCTGACCGTTGTTGATCACGCCTTTGTGATTGATGTCTGCGAATTTGATGTCACCGGGCATGATGACATTGGAATTGGAAACGGTGAAATAGGATTGGTTGGCATGGGAGGTAATATCCTGCTGCGACTGGAACAGCCCTTCGGTCTGGAATCCCCAGATCTCGCCCGGGTGCATACCTTTATAATAGGTGCTGGGCGTAAGCGTATAGGGGACGGTGTAAGGCAGTACGCCGTTGGGATTATAGAAACGGGTAATGACCGACGTATTATCCGACAGCACAATGCCTATATTGAAGCTGAGATCCCTGGTGATGTTGCTGTGCCAGGAGGGGGAGAATTCCCATCCCATCGTCTTCAGGTTGGCATTGTTGCCATTCGGTACGGCGGCCCCGAATACGGCAGGCAAGGGTTGTCCGCTGGTGAAATTGCCGGTAGAGTAGCGAATGTAATAGTCAAAACTAAAGCGCAACCGGTTCTTCAAAAAACTACCGTCTATGCCTCCGTCCACCGTGGTGGATTTTTCCCAGGTCAGCCCGGAGGGGATAACGTTGGGATTGGAGGTATAGGTGGGGATGACTCCGTTGATGGATATATTCTGACTGGAAGAGGGCTTCTGTACCGTCATGAGGGGATCAAACAGATAAGGTTTGATCTGCCCGTTGCCCAGGCTGCCTACGGAAGCCCTGACCTTCAGGTTGTCCATCCAGCTGCTGGTCGCATCCATAAAGGACTCTTTGGACAGTACCCAGCCGGCAGAAATAGAAGGAAAAAAACCGAAGCGCGAATAGGAAGGAAAGTTGGAGGACCCGTCATACCGGCCGTTGATCTCCACCAGGTATTTATCCTTATATGCATAGTTAGCCCTGAAGAACAGCCCCATGATGGTCCATTCGTTACCACCTCCCGCCAGGATGTAGTTGGTACCGTTGAGGAGGTTG
>DATJJD010000198.1:0-11529 GCA_035492545.1 Puia sp. | reverse complement strand
GGCCTTGACCAGTAGCTGCTGGTGCTGCCAAACAAGACCATCGTAGGGATGCCGGAGGTCCAGGCCATATGCATCAGGCCGGAATCCTCCGATAATACCAGCGAAGTCTTTTGCAATACGGCGAATGCTTCATGGGGAGTCGTCTGACCTGCCAGGTTTAGCAACCGGTCTCCCAATTCATCTTTTAATCGGCTGGCTTTTTCCGCAATAAAGGACGTGCCCAGGACGAGAAAACGGGTATGGGGAAATTCGTTCAGCCATAACCGGGCAAACCGCACATAATTGGGAATGCTCCAGTTTCGCGTTGCTACAAATCCGGCCGGATTTAGGACCACCAGGGGATCTATGCCGTCCCAGCCATTCTTTTTCAGGAGGTCGGCGCCCCTGCTCTCGTCCTTTAACCGGAAATGAGTATTCATTCGGCAGGGGCCCAGGCCGATCGCTTCGATGGTCAGGCGGGTGCGCTCACCGGCTGCTATTTTAGAAAAACGATCGAATTCACACCAGGCGGCAGGACGCAGCGACTTTCTTACAATCCGGCTGACGATATTATTTTGTAAGTCGATGATCACGTCGTATCCGCGTAGCCATAGCCGGGGAATTAAAAGGAGGGTGGAAATGAGGATCTTTTTTAAGTTCCTTCCACCACCGATGGTATAGATATTGTCAAAAAGATAAATGTTTTGAGACAAGGGAGCTACTTCTTCCCGGGTGAGCAGGTCGAGTTGAGTGTCCGGCGGCAAAGTCTCCCGCAGGCCCTGCAGATAGGGAAGGGTAATGGCCATGTCTCCCATCGCCTGCAGGCGGATGGCCAGCACGCGCCGGGGAGGCATTTTTTTTGTCCATGGTCTTGCCGGAATCGTTATCATAAATTCTGTTTACGGTCCTATCTGGGGTAGGAAGCTATTATTTTCAGGGGCTCTACCTGGTAAAGGTAGAGGTTACTTCCTTTTTCGATGGCCCCTTCTCTCTTATCCATCAGCGTGAGACGATAGTTCGCCGCTATCATTGTATCCACCTTTGTCAACAACTGTGGAGAGGAAAGAGAGACCCAATATATTTTATGCAGGCTGTTTTTTTGAAAGAGTTGTGACAGCCCGTCTGTATAACGATGGGGGTTGCTGTCGACCCGCAAAAGACGGCTGTCAAACAAGATAAAAGACAGCTCCTGTTGTACATCGACACAATAGATGGGACGATCTGTAAAGGTGGTGACGGCATTCATCGTCCAGTAGTCGGTGACCAGTTTCCCACCGGCGGGAATTTCGCCGATCAACCCCGCCACCTGGTAGGTATTGGAGAAAGGGAGGCGAATGTCCTGAGAAATGGAATACAGGCCGGCGATACCCTGAACGATCAACAGGGTATGGACCCAACGGCGATGAGGAACGGATACAGGGCTCTCCTCGTTATACAACCACCAGGCTATGAGAAACCCTATATAAAGGAAACCGGCATGCCGGGCAGTAGTGAGTGAGAAGGCCGTGACGGAAAGGAGATAGCTCAGGAATAGGTTGGCGGCTAAGAAGACCGAGCATTTTTTGTTTTTTCGGAGCAGGGAAAAAAAGAATACCAGAAGAGCTATTGCCAGCAAGGGATTGAGCAGCCGCAGGACGGAATACCGGACGCCGGCTTCCAGTAAGAATTGGGTGTTCCAGAAATGGTATTCCCACCAGGCAGGGACAGGAAGGAATGCCTGAAGGACCGGCTGATAAAAACTACCCAGCTGCCGGATTGTCCAGGTATGGGTCCAGGCAGACAGACTGACTTCACTATCGGAGGGGAGATGAATAAAGCAGGCGGCGGGCAGGAGTACGACGATTCCCAGCACGATATGCAAAAATAACCAGCGGAGACTTTTTTGCCGCTCGCTGTTGAGCAATAAAAAATACAGATGGATGCTGCCCGCCAGCAGCAAGGTCAGTAAATGGACATTGGACAGGCAAAATAAGAGTGCGTAATAGAGGATCGGCTGGTATTTGAAATCTTTTCGCAGGATCAGGACAATACAGCAGGCGAATAATACGCCCAGGGCGTAGTTCCTGCTGAATACGCCATATTCAAAAAGGAAATAGTACCCGAAGGGAAGAAGTATCCTGGTAAGGAGGGGAAAAGGCGTTTTGAAAAGGATGATCCAGGCAATGGCAACCGCTATCAGTTCCTGGGCCCACTGCATGTACCTTACCTGGTGTGTGAAAGAGGATATAATCCATAGCAGGCTATACCAGGCAGGGGGATGTCCTTCATACCGCCGGTTGGCCAGCAGATCGGCATACGGGCCGCTGCCTTTGGCTATGTTCCAGCTGTGGACCTCATCCCCCCATAGCTCGTGATGCATGCCGGCATAGGCCAGGAATAAGATATAAAGGGCAAATACGGTCCATAAGAGGGGGCTGGCGTTGGTTCCGGCCTGGGAACTCGTCCTGGCCCCGGGACTGGTTTTAGGGTTGAGACCGGTTTTGGACGGCAACTCCGGTTCCAGGACTTTTTTGCCGGCTTTGGCTGCCTGCCTGTATGGGTTCCGGCCCGTGGCGATCAGCCGGATTGCCCGGCAGGCCGGCTTTATCATCATCCGGTCCTTACCGCGGATAAATGAAAGCCAATTGCCTATCAAAGACCAGAGTAGCCAGGGCTTTCGTATATGCCGGAGATTTTTGCGGGTGCTGATAAAATAGTCCAGCGCCAGCACCCTTCTGAAATACTGGAGAGGTCTTTGCAGCCGGTTGTCAGCTTCTTTATGGTGGTAGACGAAGGCGTCGGTAAGAACGGTGACGCCTTCTCCCGGCAAGCCGGTGGTCACACCGTAATTGTCCCCTATCCCGTGCCGGTCGAGAACTTCGTCGAAGGGGGAGGAGAGCAGCCATTCTTTTTTGACCAGGGCCGCTCCCAGGGAATAGAGGGGAGTAATGAAATGATCTCCCGAAAACTGAGTCAATACCGGCCAGCCTGCTTTGGAAATATGGTTTCCCTTTCTCTTATAATAGTCTTTTATCCGGCGGATCAGGGGATGGCTGCCGGGTACGTCGATCTCCCCCCAGATACTCTGTTGAAAAATGAATTTCCAAATCAGTAACCTGGCGGAGCGGAGAGGGTATTGTGCGGTCCATAGGTCGTTTTCCTTTTGTAAGAAAAGACCGGATAGGGCCCCTGTTTCGGGCCGGGCAGCCGTATGGTCCATCAATTTTTGCAGATAGCCGGGAGGTACTTCGATATCGTCGTCGCAGAGAAAGATCCAGGGGGCGCTGGCCATTCTGATACCTGTGTTGCGCTGTATACACACCGATTTTTCCGATGCGGTGTAAATGATGGATAAATGCCGATATTCTGCGTAATCGGACGGGACCAGACGGTCGCTGCCCGAATCCACGACAATGACCTCCAGGAGGGGGTAGGTGGATTGGTTGAGGTCTTTCAGCAGGGCCAGCAGACGCTGCTTCCGGTCGCAGGTGGGGATCACTACGCTGATGGACATAAAGACAGAACGCAGACATCCTGCCAGCAGTTGCCAACCGAACTATTTTCCCGGCCGGGGCATCCTTTGTTGAAAAAGAACCGTTTATTCTACTCGGATGCCCGAATAGAGGATATCCTGTTAAAAGTAGAAAAAATGGACTTACCGGACTCTTCGATACTAACGAATATACGCGTCCTGGGACATTCCCGGCTCGGTGATATTCTGTTCGAAAAAAAATACATAACCACCCGTAGCCTGGAAAGCAGGCTTTGCACCGACGATGAGTTGTTAAAACTACCGGATGTGCCGCCGGATCACCCTCACTACAGGGAATGGCAGATCCGCCGGCGTTCGGGACGACGCCTGGTACGTTACCTGTCCGCTGCGAAAAGACCCCTGGACATTTTAGAGATCGGCTGCGGCAATGGCTGGCTTTCTCACCAACTGGCGGAGATACCCGGTACAAAAGTGACAGGCCTCGACATCAATTTTACCGAGCTGCAACAGGCAGCAAGAGTATTTAACGACGACCCTAACCTGAGCTTTGTACAGGGAGACATCCGTTCCGGGATCCTGGGGGACCAGCAATTTGATTTCATTGTATTTGCCGACTCGATCCAATATTTTCCTTCTCTGAAAAAAATAATTCATCTCACGCTGTCCTACCTGAAGGAAAAGGGGGAGATACACATTATCGACAGCCAGTGGTACAAACCTGCAGAGGCGGAAACGGCCAAAAGGAAGACCCTCGCCTATTATACTTCCCTGGGTTATCCCGAAATGGCCGACTTCCATTTTCACCATAGCAGCCATGACCTGCGGAGTTTTCATCACCATCTCTTATTCGATCCCAAGGCTTTGGGCAACCGCCTGTTGGGCAGAAAAGAAGGTTTTGACTGGGTCTGTATAAAAAATTAACCGGCATGGACATGAACAAGATCCTTTTTTCTCATTCTTATTTCCTGCGATTTGATCCCAAACAGTGGGCGACAGGTCAGCCTTATCCGCCGCTGGCCACCATCGGCGCCGCGGCCCTGATGAGGGAGAAGGGCTTCCGGGTTTCCCTGTTCGACACCATGTTCACAGAGGACCCTAATGAAGTAATGTATGCGCTGGAAGCTAACCAGCCGGATTTTTTTGTCATCTATGACGACGGGTTCAATTACCTGACCAAAATGTGTCTGACCAATATGCGGGATGCCGCCTTCCGGATGATCCGCCTGGCTAAAGAGAGAGGCGCCATCGTGATCCTGTCCAGCTCGGACTCCACCGATCGTTATGAAGAATACCTGGAACAGGGCGCTGACTTTGTGCTATTAGGAGAAGGAGAACATACCCTTCTCGAACTGGTCACTGCCATCGACGAAGGACAAAAAGATTTTTCAGCCATCAGGGGATTGGCTTATTTACAGGATGCACTTCCCCTGAAGACGCCCGCCAGACCCGTGATGAGAGACCTGGATGCACTGCCCTTACCGGCCTGGGACCTGATAAATATGGATGGCTACCGGGATACCTGGTTAAAACACAACGGTTATTTTTCCCTGAATATCAGCACGACCCGGGGCTGCCCCTTTAAATGCAACTGGTGCGCCAAACCCATTTATGGCAACCGCTATCATGCCCGGTCACCCCGGCATGTGGTGAGGGAGATCAGGATGTTAAAAGAGAAATATTCCTTTGACCATATCTGGTTCTGCGACGACATCTTCGGGCTCAAACCCGGGTGGGTGAATGAATTTGCCGATCTGGTGGAACAGGAGGGGCTTCGCTTCCGCTTCAAGATACAGTCCAGGGCCGACCTGCTGCTCCAGGAAAATTATGTCCGGGCGCTGGCTCGTGCCGGCTGTGAGAACAGCTGGATGGGCGCAGAGAGTGGGTCGCAGAAGATCCTCGACGCCATGGACAAAGGCACCAGCGTCGAACAGATCTATCAGTCCACCCGCCTGTTGCGGGAGCATGGCATCCGGCCTTCTTTTTTTATCCAGTTCGGCTACCCCGGCGAGACCAAAGATGACATCCGGAAGACGATCCGCATGATCAATGAGCTATTGCCCGACAGCCTGGGCATCTCCGTCTCCTATCCCCTGCCCGGCACCGTATTCCACGAAAGAGTAAAAGCCGATCTGAAGGAAAAAGCCAACTGGACGGACTCCGACGAGCTGCAGCTCATGTTCCGGAATACCTATGCCCCCGCCTTTTATAAACAATTGCACCGGTACGTACACAAGACCTATCGCTGGCACCTGGCCTGGCAGCAGCTCAAAAAAATGCTGGGACATCCTGCGGCTATCACGGGGTTTGGCATCCGGCGGGCAGCCTCCATCGCCTGGTATGCTCCCGCCGCTTTAATCGACAAGATCCGGCTGGCCCGGCTCGAAAGACCACAACTGACCGACCCCAGTTTACCGTATATTAACTGAGAACCCTGTATTTACATGAACGATCTCCAACACAGAAGGAACGAACAGGAGGCGGCAAAGGCCTTTAGCAAACAGTCCCTGCTGTTTGACGAATACGACGCCGGCAATACCATCATCAAATACAAACGGGAAAGGGTGAGAGGCCACGTCCTGCAATACCTTCCCCCTGCCAGCTCTATTCTCGAACTGAATGCCGGCACGGGAGAGGACGCCACCTATTTCGGAAGGCTGGGACACCGGGTGCATGCTACCGACATTGCGGAAGGCATGCAGCAGGCGCTCCGGGAAAAAATCATCCGCCAGGAGCTGACAGGGAAGATCACCACGGAATTGTGCTCTTTTACCTCCCTGGAAGAACTGCGGAACAAAGGTCCCTTTGACCTCATCTTTTCCAACTTCGCCGGCCTGAATTGTACGGGAGAGCTGGATAAAGTATTGCGTTCTTTTTCTCCGCTGGTTAATCCGGGTGGACAACTGACCCTGGTAATCCTGCCGGGATTCTGCCTTTGGGAGACCCTGCTGGTCTTCCGGGGAAAGTTCAAAACGGCTTTCAGGCGGCTCTTCAGCCGTCGTAAAGGAGCCCGCTCGCATGTGGAAGGGCATTATTTCCAATGCTGGTATTATTCCCCCTCCTATGTGATCCGTCACCTGGAGGATTCTTTTGACCTGCTAAGCGTAGAAGGGCTGTGTACCCTCGTACCCCCTTCCTATATCGAACATTTTGCGGAGAGACACCCCCGGTTATACCGGACACTCCGGAAATGGGAAGACCGCCGGAAAGGAAAATGGCCCTGGAAGTACATCGGAGATTATTATATCATCAGCTTCAGGAAGAAAGGGTAGCCGTTATACCCCATTTCACTTCAAACTCTTTTAGCTTCTCGGAATAGACGGTGAGTATTTTTTGCTGGAAGACCTCCGGGTTGGGACGGGAGGAATGTTTGTCTGTCTTTAAGGACATCCTGTTCCCCTTGTCATTCAGGACCCCTCTTTCTTCCTTATCCTTCCACCGCCGGGAGGTCAGGCGACGGAAAAAATCATCCAGACGGTCGCCGGCTTTGTTGTCAAACAACTTTTCCAGGAGCCTTTTCAACAGACCGGGGGGAGGATAAATAGCTGCCTCCCGCTGCCGTTGCCGGTAATGAGGGAAATAATCCGTCGCCCAGTTATTGGCATCGAAGAATTTTACCAATCCGCCATTACCGCAGGCAGGTAATAAGGTGATCAGCTCCGTAGCAGTAAAAATATTTTTTTCGGCTATTTCCAGGGCTTCTTCGTCTACATAATAATTCATGCAGTACCAGTGCTGCTTCCCGGTGAGGTAACTCCATTTTTTGAATAGATGCATAAAGGTCCTGGCTATCCAAAGCCTGTTCGAACGGGTAATAATGAAATAGTCGATGTCGGCGCCCTCCTCTGCATAATGTTTGGACAAGGATCCGGAAATACCCACTCCCCTGACATAGGGGAACTGGTAAAGGAAACGGGATACCCTATCCGCTATTACCAGCAGCTCAGCGGCATGTTGATTTCCCTTGATCCTTCGCTCTGCTGCCCGGTCATCGTCCCGGAGAGAATAGAAAGAACCCAGCCTGAAGAGATGTTTTCCCTCCGCGAGGGCCTCTAAAGCCTGATTTAGCGCAGACTCGGATACCTCCTGGTCCAGAAAGAACAGGATCTCCTCCGCGGAGACAGGATAGTTAAAAAGATCGAAGTAAGCTACAACTTTTAATATGCTTGATCGGAGAGGCATATAAAACGAAACGGAGTTTCGGTAGAAGAGGTTGCTTTAGTGGGCTTAGGCCGAACCTTGTTCACAAGGGGGCTCCGTCCGGTAGGGTTAGGCAACTCTTGGTTTCCCGGCTGCGTTTGAACTATTAATGACGGTAAAAGCCCATAATATTTCCGGTTTCATACGGAAGATCCGGAACTCCTCCTCAGCAACGTCCGGAAAGGACGTTCCGGACCCGAAAAAAGGTTACTTACTTTTTAAGAGGTCTTTCGATATCCTGCTTGCTATTCTATTTATCACAGGCATCCTGAGCTGGCTGCTGCCTCTTATGGCCATACTTATAAAATGGGATTCCCGGGGTCCCGTATTTTTTTTGCAAAAAAGGGTAGGAAAGGGGGGACGGGAGTTTACCTGTTATAAATTACGTACGATGGTCGTTAACCGGCAGGCCGATGAGTGCCCCGCAACGGAAGATGATGTCCGGATCACACGCCTGGGAAGAATACTGCGCAAATCTCATCTGGACGAATTGCCGCAGCTCTTCAATGTCTTGCTGGGTTCCATGAGCATAGTGGGGCCAAGGCCCTATATGCCTGCGGACTGTCAAAAATTTTCCACGATGATACCCGGGCATGACTACCGGAATTTTGTAAAACCCGGTATCACCGGACTTGCTCAGGTAAAAGGCCTCCATGGGCCTAAAACGGATTTTAAGACCATTTTCTGGCGGTATCAATGGGATGCTTTCTATGTGCGTAATGCGGACTTCCTGCTGGACCTTCGCATTCTTCGGCGGACCATCCTGTTTTTTTTCACCCAACCCTTGCCTTTATGCGGGTAGTATTTATTACAAGGGCCACCCTGCACTCCGTTAAGGGCGGAGATACTTTTCAGGTGCTGCAGACAGCCAGGCACCTCGAAGAACTGGGTATTCAGGTAGATATCCGGCTGACCAATGAAAAGATCGACTATGACCGATACGACCTGTTGCATTTTTTTAATATAATACGGCCGGCGGATATCCTCTTCCACATCCGCCAATCCGATACTCCCTTCGTTGTCTCCACCCTGCTGATCGATTACAGCGGGTATGACAAGGCCTATCGGAAAGGGATAACGGGTTGGGTCTTCAAAATGCTGCCCGCCGATGCGATCGAATACCTGAAAACCCTGGGAAGATATCTGCTGGGAAAGGATAAGTTGATGAGTAAAGCCTATCTCTGGAAAGGCCAGCAGCGGTCGGTGCGGGAAATACTGGACAGGGCCTCCCTGCTCTTCTCCAATTCGGTCATGGAATATAAAAGGCTGGTGCAGCTCTATCCCTGTTCTACCGGCTGTATTCCCATCCCCAACGGCATGGATGCAGAGCTGTTCGCCTTCGATGACCGGCAGAAAAAAGACGACCACCTGGTCCTCTGTGTAGCGAGGATCGAAGGGATAAAGAACCAGGTCAACCTGATCAGGGCGCTGAATAATACTCCTTACCAACTGCTCATCATTGGGGCGCCTGCTCCCAACCAATCCGCCTACTACCGGGAGTGTCGCAAAATAGCGGCGCCTAATGTTCGCTTCATCGATCACCTTCCCCAGCAGGAATTGGTAAAATATTATCAAAAGGCCAAGGTCCATATCTTACCCAGCTGGTTCGAGACCTGCGGGCTCTCTTCCCTGGAGGCGGGCGCCATGGGCTGCAATATCGTCATCACGGATAAAGGATATACCCGCGAATACTATGAAGATCATGCTTTCTATTGTGATCCCGGAAACCCGGACTCTATTTTCAGGGCGGTAGACCATGCAGCAAATACCGGCTTCCGGCCTGCCCTGCGGAAAAAAATTTTAGCGAATTATACCTGGGACCAGGCAGCTGCCTGCATCGCCAGGGGTTATCATCAAATATTGGATCCCTTATGAGTTTTCGCATAGCCATATTAGGTACAAGAGGCATTCCCAACTATTACGGGGGATTCGAGCAGTTGGCAGAACACCTGGCCCCGGGCCTGGTAAAAGCAGGGCACGAGGTCACCGTCTACAATTCCCACAATCATCCTTATCAGGGGAAAAACTGGGAAGGGGTCGATATCATCCATTGTTATGACCCGGAATATATCCTGGGCAGCGCCGGGCAATTTATCTATGACCTGAACTGTCTGATCGACGCCCGCAAAAGGAATTTCGACGTGATCCTGCAGTTGGGCTATACCAGCAGCTCGATCTGGGGACTGCTGTTTCCCTCCTCAGCCATGATCGTCTATAACCTGGACGGATTGGAATGGCAGCGCACCAAGTACTCGAAGCTTACCCGCCGGTTCCTCCTCTATGCAGAAAAGCTGGCGGTAAAGTTCAGCGATTTCTATATAGCGGATTCTCCCGTGATACAGTCCTATTTCCGGGATAAATACGGAATAGAAAGTGAATATATAGCTTATGGCGCCGAGCTGTTCCCACAGGCCAATGGGGATATCCTCCGGGAATACGGGGTCAGCCCCGGAGATTACTTCCTGCTGATGGCCCGTATGGAGCCTGAAAATAATATCGAGACCATTCTCGATGGTTTTACGGCCAGTGACACGGATAAAAAGATCCTGGTGATTGGCAATGCTACCAATAAATTCGGCAAACACCTGCAGCATAAGTTCCGGGATGACAAAAGAGTACTGTTTGGAGGGGTCGTTTATGACCAGCAAAAAATTCACAGCCTGAAGTTCTTCTCCCGTCTCTATTTTCACGGCCACAGCACGGGCGGGACTAACCCTTCCCTGCTGGAGGCTATGGCCAGCAAAGCGCTCATCGCGGCACACGATAACGCATTCAACAGACAGGTGCTGGGAGGGGACGCCTTGTATTTTTCCACCCCCCGGGACATCACCAAACTGGTAGACCATACCCCGCAGGGGCTGAAAGAAGAGTTGATGACCCGGCACAACCAGGAAAAGATCCGGCAGGAGTTTAACTGGCCGGCAATCATCGCTCATTACGAACGATATATTTTACATAGTTTGTACATACACCGGAATGAAAGAAGTATTTTATATAGACGATACTCCCGCGAATAAGATCAGCTATTATTTTATGCTGGTCTTCCTGGTCACCCTTCCATTCGACCGGCTCTATAGTGAGCTGGCCCTGATCGGCCTCCTGATACACACGGTTATCCATCTACGTTGGCAGGCATCGCTAAACCCCCATCGGGGGCAGGAACGGTTAAACCTCTCCTGGCCTGGCTGGCTGATCGCCTCCCTCTACGTGCTTACCCTGGCGGGCACGCTTTGGTCCGACCACCAGGGACTGGCTTTTAAGGAATGGGAGAAACAACTGGCTCTTTTGCTGTTTCCCCTGATCTTCTATTTCACTCAGCTGGACTGGAAAAAATATCAGCAACCTCTTCTAAAGGCCTTTGCAGGCAGCTGTCTTTTCACCACCCTCTACCTGTACGGAACAGCTTTTGGGCATCTCCGGGCTCAGTCCCTGCCCCTCTCTGCCCTTTTTAGCCCCGCCTACATGAATCACTCCTTTTCTGCGCCTATCGACCTGCACGCCACTTATTTTTCTATGTACATCGGAATATCCCTGATTACATTCATTCAATTAATGGTGCAGTCCCGGCGCCCCTGGGGCCGCTGGTTCTACGCACTGGCTTCCTTGGTTTTACTGGCAGCCATCCTTCAGTTGGCCGCCCGGTCCGTATGTATTGCGCTATTGATCATTGTAAACGGGCTGCTTCCTTTCTGGCTGATGAAAGACAGGGCGCGCAGGATCTTTCTGCCCGTTGCCATCGGGATCACCCTGCTGTCCTTTGTAGCCGTCATCAGCAATGATAACCTGCATACCCGTTACCTGGTACAGCTTCGACAGGACCTGAAGGGGAATATCGGAGATAAAGACGGTCCCGAACCCCGTATGGCCCGCTGGTTCTGCGC
>DATJJD010000197.1:0-6644 GCA_035492545.1 Puia sp. | reverse complement strand
AGTACACTCACCTCCTTCGGGGGATTATTCAACAGGGTTACCAAAAAACCTGTTGATGGCTTTAAAGGAGAAGTCGCCTATTCCGGCGGCAGCTGGGAATTAAACCGGCTTACGGCAGACCTTAACACGCCCTTGAATAATGATCATTCGGCCCTTTTCCGGATCAACGGGGCCGTCCACAGCGAACGAAGCTTCCAGGACGCAGGGTTTACACGTAGCTTTATGATAGCCCCTACCTTCTCCTACAAACTAAATGACCGCCTTACGGTTTTACTGGATGTTGAATTCAGTAACTACAAAGCCACCTCTCCCTTCAGGTTGGCCCCTTCCACATCCGGAAAAGCCCACAGCATTCAGGACCTGGGTATTAACTACAACCTCTCCTTTGCCAGCAACTCCGTCTCCTACACCACCCGGCAGCTCAACGTGTTCGGACAGATCAACTATAAAATGGACGATAACTGGACCTCCCAGACCATTTTTTCCAGGACCCAGTCTTCTACTAACGGGTATACGGTACAGCTAACGGGTCTCACGGACTCAACCCTGAGACAGTCTGTTACCCAACAGGACTTTCCTTATTATGGCACCGACATTCAACAGAACTTTATCGGCGACTTTCAACTGGGCGGACTGCGCAATCGCCTGGTGGCCGGCCTCGATTTCTTCCACCTCAGCAGCTTCAGGACGGATGCCTCTGTAAATATGCCGGCGCTTAACTTTAAAAAACCGGGAGCCGCCTACACCAGTTTCAACGGGGATAAAATTGCTTCCTTGTTTGCAACCGCCACCTTTCAGGCAATTCAGCCCAACCGGGAATATACCTATAGCGCCTATGTTTCCGACGTGGTCAATGTCACCGACCGGCTGCTGGTGATGGCCAGTCTACGACTCGATCGATACGACAGTAAAGGCACTTATTATTCCTATTATGATTCCACGGCAGGGGCTTTCACCCAAACAGCCCTGTCCCCCAAGCTGGGATTGGTATACCAATTGATAAAAGACCGGGTATCCCTGTTTGCCAATTATATGAATGGATTCCAAAATGTGAATGGCTCGGATTATGGAGGCAACACCTTTAAACCCCAACAGGCTAACCAATCCGAAGGAGGCCTTAAATTCGATATCTGGCAGCATAAGCTGAATGCTACCTTCACTTATTATAATATATCCGTTACGAATACCACCCGCGATGATACGGCGCACGCCGGTTATTCCATCCAGGATGGCACCCAGCTCAGCAAAGGCTTCGAAGGAGAATTGATCGCCAACCCGCTGCCCGGATTCAACATCGTGGCAGGTTATACCTACAATAACAGCCGGTATGATAAAGCCAATAAGAGTATCCAGGGGCTTCGCCCCAGCACTGCCGGTCCCGGTAAAATGGCCAATGTTTGGTTAAGCTATCGATTGACAAAGGGCCGCGGAAAAGGTCTGGGACTGGGTCTGGGAGCAAACTATGGCAGCGCATCGACACAGTCGAATACTTCGACCTTCGTATTTACCATTCCTTCCTATACGGTTCTGGATGCCACCCTCTTTTATGACCAACCCTCTTTCCGCATAGGCATTAAAGTGGACAACCTCACCAATGAAAAATATTGGTCGTACCGGCTGGCGCCGCAAAACCCAACCCGTGTCACCGCGAATATTGCCGTTAAATTCTAGATTATGGCCATAAAAAAGAAAAATAAGCTCAAATACCTTATTCATCAGCTTCACCTGTACGGGGGGCTGACCAGCGGAGTCGTGGTCATCATTGTGGCGCTGACAGGCTGCCTGTATGTTTTTGAAGAAGAAGGCCGGGAATTGTTTCAACACGACTACCTGCATGTAAAGACCGTCGGCTCGTTACGCCTCCCCCTCCATCAGATGATGGACACGGTAAAAGCGCATTACCCCCGGGAGAGCATCGCCTCTATCCGGTTTAAGGAAAACCAGGATGCCTCCTTTCTCTTTTTCACAAAATCACAGAACAGCATTGCCGTCGATCCCTATACCGCGCGCATCATGGGGACAAGGGACCAGAAGACTGATTTTTTCCTGGTGGTAAGAGAGTTGCACACACACCTGTTGCTGGGTAAGGTAGGCGGCGAGATCATCCGGTGGAACGTACTCATCTTCCTGGTGCTTTGCATCAGCGGCCTGGTATTATGGTGGCCCCGGCAAAAAAAATTCTTCCAACAGGCGGCACGTATAAACTTTAAAACAAAAAATTGGAAACGCTTCAACTGGGACCTGCATAGCGTCCTGGGATTTTATGCGGTGTTGGTCCTGCTGATCATCTCGCTCACGGGCCTGTTCTGGACCTTTGATACGGCAAAGGGTTTCGTTCGCTTCCTGACCCACGAGCCGGCGCCGGAGAAAGAAGAGAAACCCCGGTCGCAACCCATGGGGAGGGGAGGCCATTTTACGATGGACGATGCATACCGCTATATGAGTACCCATTACCCGGGAGCAAAGGAGACCTTCATCACACCTCCCGAGGGCAATCAGGCGCCTATCCGGGTATTAATGCGATACCCTTATACCATCGTACGGAAACAGAACAACGTCTTCTTCGACCGGTATAGCGGTCAGATACTCAAACAGGAGCTATTTACCGGATACAGCGCTTATGACAAAGTAGCCCGGAGTAATTATGATTTTCATACCGGCAGCATCCGCTTCCTGGGTATAGGCAGTAAAATTATCTGGTTCCTGGCAAGCCTGATGGCGGCGTCCTTGCCCGTCACTGGCTTCCTGATCTGGTGGGGCCGGAAGAAGAAACCCGCTTCCCGAAAAATTGTGAATAATTTAAATAAGGAGCCCCGCCGGTTGGTCATAGTTAACAGGTAAATGTGATAATTTTGGGCCATGCGAATTCAACTTTTTAGCTACAGCATGGTGTGGATACTCCTGTCATTGGCCGGCAGCGGCTGCCGTTCCTCACGCGGTGATCAGGCCACCTCTCCTTCGCAGACAGGTACCTGGCAGCAGCAGCCCCTCGTCATAGACGGCTCCGACGAAGATTGGACCAAGCCATTGCTTTATACGGATCGTAAGGAAAAATTGAACTATACCCTATCCAACGACAAGGATAACCTTTATATTTTAGTGTCTACCCGCAGCCCACAAGAACAACAAAAGATCATCCAGGGCGGCATGACCGTTTGGGTCAACAACCAGGCAGATAAGAACGAAGCCACCTCCGTAGGCATCGGCTTTCCGCTGGATAGCAGAAAGAATCGCGAACGAAACCTGATGGCCGAGGCGCGCCCGGATCAATACAAGAATAAACCCATCACCCTGGATGACCTTAGAGAATACTCATTGTATGGTTTCAAAAATGAGAGTATCGAAAATCTCGAATACGGCCAGACCAATGAGGAAGGTGTTCAGGTAAGAATAGACTACAACAAGGAGGGGGGCCTGATCTATGAAGCCTCGATCCCTCTCAGTACCCTTTACCCTCAGAATACATCTCACAACTTTGCCGGTAAGAGCCTGGCCGTTGGTATCTTCATCGAAGGATTACCTCCGGATGTACACGTACGGCCTGAGGGGGGAGGAAGTGGCGTCTCCATTGGGGGTGGGGTAGGAGTAGGCTCTTTTGGCAGCGGCGGCGGAGTAGGACTCTCCATCGGCACCGGCTCCCTGGGCCGTATCGGGGGTAAAGAACGGCAGCTCTACCAGCTAAGTAAAATATGGCAGGTCGTACCTGTCGCCAGGCCTGGCCGCTGACCGCGTTTATTGGTGTATTTATCCTTAATTTTAAGTTTAATCTTAATTTCTATGCGTTACACACAACTATTTATCGGCAGCGTACTGATTGCCGGTCTTTTTACTGCCTGCAATAACGAATCCAAACCGGCTGAAACGACAACGGCCACGACTCCTGCTGCACCTGCATACAAGGAAGAGACGGTTACCTATACCGGGGATGGCATTTCCATGAACGGATATGTTGTTTATGATGACTCCAACAAGAACAAACGGCCAGCGGTACTGGTAGTACACGAATGGTGGGGACTGAACGACTATCCTAAGATGAGGGCCAAACAACTGGCGGAATTGGGTTATGTCGCCATGGCCATCGACATGTACGGCGACGGCAAAATTGCCGATAACCCGGACAGCGCTAAAAGTTTCGCAGGCCCCCTGTATATGAACCCCCAAAAAGCAAAGGCCCGCATCGACGCCGCCATCGCAAAACTTAAAACCTATGGCATAGTAGACACGGCCAATATTGCCGCCATCGGTTATTGCTTCGGAGGTGGTATGTTGCTGAACACCGCCCGGCTGGGAGATGAATTAAAAGGCGTCGTCAGCTTTCACGGAACGTTGCTGGGAACTCCGGCTCGTAAGGATCTCTTAAAAACCAAACTCCTCGTCCTTCATGGTAATGACGACAAGTTCGTATTACCTAAAGAAGTGGCAGCCTTTAAAAAACAAATGGACTCCATCGGGGCATCCTATAAATTTGTGGGTTATGACAGCGCTACTCACGCATTTACCAATCCTGCCTCCACGCCAAACGGTCTGAAATATAAAATGCCCATCGCCTACAATGCCAAGGCGGACTCCGCCTCCTGGAACGAAATGAAATCTTTCTTTACTGCCTTGTTTCACTAAAAATTAAGTGAGTGGTCTCACGAGACCACTCACTTAATTTAATCCAGAAATAATATCTGCCTTTCCCTCATTGCCATAACTTACGCCCTCCTAAAAAGCAGATCTATGGCAAAGGCGAATTCCATCATTTTATGGGTAGCTTTTATTTTATTCCTGACAGCTTGTTCCAAATCCTCCGATCAGGTCAACATCTCCGGGCAGGAATTCAGGGCAGGCAGTTTTATCCAGAATGGCGATACCCTCAACTCGAAGAATGGCTCGAATGGCAGAACCATTAAAGGCACCCTTCAATCCGGGGAAACTTACTATATCTGTAGCAATTTTTCCGATGCAATAATCAACACCGGGGACACCCTCGTCGTACAGAGCGGGGTAAAAGTATTGATCGTGGGACCTACCACCGGCGCCACCGCCATCGGCAAACAGGATCATGCTCCGGGCCTGGTGGTAAATGGCACCTTCCTCTGCCTCGGCACAAAAGAT
This sequence comes from Puia sp., assembly GCA_035492545.1. GTDB lineage: Bacteria > Bacteroidota > Bacteroidia > Chitinophagales > Chitinophagaceae > Puia. The sequence continues at coordinate 1,544 of DATJJD010000197.1, read as the reverse complement.
AAACCCAATCTTTTCTCCGTATCCGACGCTTCCCTGAAATCCAATCCGGCAGATGACCCACAGGACCCCAATACGGACCCGGCCTTTAAAGGATATTGGGGCGGCATCCAGGGAGGTGTCAATTCCGGGGATATTATTATCAAATGGACCCGGCTGGAATACCTGGGCGGCCTGACGCCCCTTTCGGCAGCCAGCCGGGCAGGACAGGCACGGTACGGTATTTTCCTGCAGAACCCCGCCGCTAACTTCGTCCTGGAAGACTGCTGGCTCTACGGCTCCGCAAATGACATGGTGCGCCCGGCGGGATGTAAATTCGAGATCCTCCGCAATACCTTCGAAAAAGTAGGGCTCATCGCGGGCGAATGTGTCAACGTAAAGAGCGGCAGCGTAGGTGACATTGCCTATAACCTGGCCATCGGGGGCACCGGCAACGCTTTCAAGACAGCGAATGCTGGAGGCCTTTCTCCACAGAGCAACATGAATTGTTATAATAATACGGTAATTACCGGAGGCTATCGCCAGGCGAAAGCAGGCGAAGGAGGGTCCGTTGACTTTGAGAACGGTGGCAGAGGGTTTGCCTATAACAATCTGCTGGTGGACTGCGCGTATGGCCTCAGCGTATTAGGCGGTGGAGGCTCCACCCCGGCAGCCGACACAGCGAATGTTCGTTACGGGTATACCTATAATTATGGGGATAATACCGCTATCACCACCCAGTTTCTTCCGGCGGGTTTTATCAGCGTACAGCAATCTTCCGACATCAACGGCGGCAACGCTACCACCCCCGGGGCTAACAATCCCTCCTTCGTAAACTACCCCTTGCCCCTGGCTGCTTCAGTGAATTTTAACACGGCTGATTATGTAGGCAGTTTTAACTTTCACCTGAAGACCGGGTCGCCGGCCATCGGGAAAGGATATACGGGTTTCGCCCCCTATGCCATCGTAAAAAAAGACCCGACCTTCGGAGTAACGGAAGTTACCCCTCCGGGGAAAGACATAGGCGCCTTCCAATCGGATGGCACGGGTAATCAACATTGATGAGGTGGAAAGTACCATATAGCATCCTCGGGGGAATGTTGCCGTCGCTGCTGCTTTGGGGATTAACAGGCTTGGCTTCGGATATCCATGGTCGCATCTATGATAAGAAAGACCATACCGCCATTCCCGGAGCGACCATCAGCCTGAAGGGGACACGAACCTCCACCGTTGCCGGTTTCAGGGGAGAATATACCCTGGGCAGGCTGCCGGCAGGCACCTATATCCTTGTTTGTAAGGCAACGGGTTATCGGGAAGAGTCCGCCACCCTGACCCTATCCTCAACCGATAGCCGGGAATATGATATACACCTGGTTCCCGCAACAGCCGACCTCCCGGAGGTGACGATCCGCGGTTATACAGAGCCGGGCTCCAACAGGACAGCCCTTCAGCTGCAAAAAAGATCAGGCCAGATCCTGGACATCGTTTCAGAAGAGACGATCGAACGGTCCACCGACCTCACCATAGCCGACGTTACCCGCCGCGTTAACGGTCTTTCCGTCACGACG
>DATJJD010000196.1:0-226982 GCA_035492545.1 Puia sp. | reverse complement strand
ATGACGGCCGGGGCTGCTGTGCAAAAGTTGATGGCAAAAATAGAGAGCGAACAGGAGATCCTGATGAACATAGCAGATATGGCGATCGAAACCTTTGCGGTGGAAAGCGCCTTGCTGCGGACGCAGAAACTGGTAGATCAGCGGGGAGAAGCCGCCTGTACTTTCGAGCTGGATGCCTTGCGCACCTATCTGTACGAAGCGGCCGATCGCATCCATAAATCAGGTAAGGACGCGATCAACGGCTTTGCCGATGGGGACGAACAGCGGATGATGCTCCTGGGGCTGAAGCGGTTTACCAAAGTAGATCCCTTTAACAGCAAAGAAGCTAAAAGGAGAATTGCCGCCAAATTGATTGGCGATAATAAATATCCATTATAACTTGCACCCCTGCCATGGCGGGGGCGCGAGTCACACATGAGGATAGGAAAAGCCACCCCGGAAATTTCCGGGCGTGGCTTTTCTATTTCTCCTTTTGCGATTCATGGCTATCTTTAGAAAAATTAAGGTGATGCGCAAACTCGCTTGTTACACCCTGTTGGTCCTGGCAACCTCCTCCTGTTTTTCCCAGGATAGTGTATGGTGGGCCCGGACTACAGGGAAGTACCCTTTTATGGAATATGGTATCGGAGACGATCGCCTGGGAGGCGCTAAGATGGGATACCTGGATTCCAATATCCTGGTAAAGATTGTAGACAGCTTCAATACGGATTATAAAGTGAAGTTGTCCGCAACCCATTCCGCCTATATCGCCAAGACCAGTGTGGTCCTGCTGAACAAACAGCCGGCCCGCCCCCAGGTACATAATTCACACCTCAGCGGCAGCATAAAAGTATACGGGGATTCGGCTTTCGATTATGTAGCCGTCGGTCTCGACGAACGGCTGCCGTACCACGGCTTTCAACTCATCAACCCTTCCCGCGTAGCGATAGACATCTTTGGAGTAACCAGCAATACCAATTGGATCACACAGCTCCGTACCACCAAAGAAATAAAAAACACCTGGTATGAACAGGTGGAAGATGACGTATTACGCGTATACATTCAGCTGAAGCATACTCAGCATTGGGGGCATAGCCTCTCCTACGACAGCGCCGGCAAACACCTGGTCGTCCGTATCAGGAGACAACCGGTATTGGACATTCGCAGATTGCGCATTGCCCTGGATGCCGGTCATGGCGGGGATAATAGCGGCGCCAGCGGGGGAACCAGTAAGGTCCTGGAAAAAGACTATACTTTATTGATCGCCAAAGAGCTGGAGAAGACCCTCAAAAAAATAGGGGTTAAAACGGTATTTATGACCCGCGAAAAGGATACTTCTCTCACCATGCCGGAGAGAATGGACCTGCTTTCAGCATTCAACCCTCATTTCTTAGTAAGCATCCACCTCAACTCGGCTGGCTCTGATACGGTACAGGGCACGAGTACTTATTATCGCTATATCGGGTTCCGGCCCCTCAGCGTGGCCATATTGAATCAAATGCTAACTTTGGGCCTGAAAGAATACGGCAACGTGGGCAATTTTAATTTTTCGCTCAGCGGTCCCACTGACTATCCCAATGCCCTGGTGGAAGTGGCATTTCTCAGCAACCCTGCCGATGAGAAAAAGATCTTAAGTCCAAAGTTTCGTAAGGCGGTGGCGCAGAAGATTTACCTGGGGATCGTGGAATGGTTAAAACAACTCCAATAATGAAGGGATACCTGATGCAGGAACAAGACTTTGTTCCGGGACAAGATAATTTTATCGAAAGCTTTTCTGCTGAGAACAACTACGGCGTTGTCTTTGAAGACGACGGAGAGACCGCTTATTTCTATGCCGTGGAGAAAGACAAGGATGGGTCCGGCCTCCGGGTCCTGGACGCGCTGCATATTTATGAGGCGGCAGAATTGCTCGCTGCCAAAGAGGCCATTGCCGGGGCCGCGTCGGGCGCACCGCCAAAAGAAACCGCAAGGGAAATGACTTCCCGGCTTCTCATCATCTGGTCCAGGGACTGGATGAAATGCGCCCTGGTGATAGACGGACAATGTCAGGCGATCTATAATTTTGAGACACAGGGTGGATATAATATTAATGAATTCCCCCCTCCCAACGATATCTGGACAAAAGGGGACCGGAAACTAACAGACGAACTGGTGAGAAGTCTGTTCTAAGGTCAGCGCCTCATCCGCCCCGGCGTAATATGGGAAAATTATCAGGCTTCGTTTAATCCTGCAGCCGCCGCCTCATCGACAAACCAGTGCAGCTCACCGGCTGTCGGCCGGATTTCCTGTGAAGGGTAGAGATCGGGTTGGTAGGCTCCTTTCAGCACTTCTTTCAGGGCATGGGCCTTCCCGGCTCCTGTCGTCAAAAAGGCTATGCAGGCCGACCGGTTTACGATGGACTTGGTCAGCGTGATCCGGTACATATCCTGGGCCTTCAGGAAAAAAGCTTTCACCCAGGCGGCCTCTTCGTGTACGACGGCTGTTCCGGGAAACAGGGACAGTGTATGTCCGTCATCTCCCATGCCCAGTAAGACCATGTCAAAACTCTCCGCCGGGAGACCGTCCCCTTTACCCGCCGATGGTCGAAAATATTGATGAAGTATTTTCTCGTATTCGACGGCAGATTGCTCCGGAGCTATATCCGTTCTCATTACATGGATCTGGGAGGCCGGCACCGGCACAAAATCGAGCAGGGTATCATAGGCCATTTTTGCATTGTTCCGGCTGTCCTCAAATGGAACGGCCCGCTCGTCGCCCCAAAAGATATGCAGCTTCGACCAGTCGATCTGTTCTTTATAGGGAGAAGCCGCCAGGATCTTATGAAGACGTTGCGGCGTGCTGCCTCCGGACAAGGCGATGGTAAAACGATCTTTTTTAACCAGGGTCGCGCTGATCCGGTCGGCTATCCATTTAGCTACGGCGCTGCTCAGCTCTTCGCCATTTTTGTATACGTGTAATTGCATAGTAAAAAATCATAACGTCGGGGGCATCGTGATCCAGTTGTGGCCGTCTCTTGCGATCAGGGCTTCTGCATCTTCGGGTCCCCATGAATCCGGTGTATAGTTCGGAAAATCCACCGGGGGGCGGCTTTCCCAGGTTTCCAGGATCGGCATGACGATCTTCCAGGCGGCTTCTACCTGGTCGGCGCGCATGAACAGGGTAGGATTGCCTTCCATGACATCCAGCAGCAGCGTCTCGTAGGCTTCCGGTTCGTGGCTGTCATCCGAAGGGTTGAAGACCATATCCACCGGGTTGAGGGTCATCGACTGTCCAAGACGCTTGGCCTGAAAGCGGAGCCGGACTTCCATCTCTGGTTGTATGCTAATGGTAAGCCGGTTAGACCGCCAGGTCTCTGCCGCTTCCGGCGGGAAGGCATAACTGGGTGCTTTTTTGAACTGTATGGTGATATTCGTTGTCTTCTGGTTCATGCGTTTGCCTGTACGGACATAGAACGGAACGTCCTGCCAGCGCCAGTTATCGATGTAGAATTTAACAGCGGCAAATGTTTCGATAGAGGAAGAAGGGTTAACACTTTTCTCCTGTTTGTAACCCGGCACCTTCTCCCCTTTCATCCATCCTTCGCCATACTGGCCCCGTACGGCATACTGGTTGACGTCTTCCTTGCTGATCTTGCGGATGGCATTCAGCACATCCACCTTCTTATTGCGGATCTCGTTGGCGTCGAATGATACGGGAGCTTCCATGGCTATCATACACATCAGCTGAAGGATGTGGTTCTGCACCATATCCCGGAGGGCGCCGGAGTTCTCATAATAACCGCCGCGTCCTTCCACTCCTACCGTTTCGGAGGCGGTAATCTGCACGCTCTCGATATAGTTGCGGTTCCAGATAGGCTCGAACAGGGCGTTGGCAAAACGGAGCGAAAGGATATTCTGCACAGACTCTTTGCCCAGGTAGTGATCTATCCGGTAGATCTGTTCTTCCTTGAACATGCTCATCAGTAACTGGTTCAGCTCATGGGCGCTGCGAAGATCGTGTCCAAAGGGCTTTTCAAAGACAAGGCGGGTAGTCGACGTCTCGGAGCAGAGTTTGAGGGCGCCTAATTTTTTAGCAATGTCCGGCATCAGCTGAGGGGCAACGGACAGGTAAAAGATAACATTGGGGTGTTCGCCCATTTCGGCCTCTTTGGCCTTGATCATCTCGGCGATCTTGTTGTAATCTCCGTCCTTTTCCGCGTCCATCTGAAGATAGGATACGTGCTGGGAGAATTCTTCCCAGTGACCGTTGGGCTCTCCTTTCCGGCGGCTGAACTGCTGGAGACCATTGAGCAGGCGTTTGCGGTAATCCTCGTCATTATATTGACTGCGTCCGATGCCTACGATACCGAACTTCTCCGGCATCCATTCATCGATGAATAAATTATAGAGGGCTGGTGATAGTTTTCTGAAATTCAGGTCCCCGCTACCCCCGAAAATAAATATGAGGGAAGCCGGTGGTCGTTTGTGGTTTGCCATATACTACTGTTACAACTTAAAAAAAATATTATTTTCCCCATTCCGTGTGGAACGTTCCGGGACCATCGATACGCTGATAGGTATGTGCACCGAAATAATCCCGTTGCGCCTGGATGAGGTTGGTCGGCATCCGCTCGCTGCGATAAGCGTCAAAATAGCTCAACGCCGCCATCAGCCCCCCTACGGGATAACCCATATGGATGGCATGGATGATCACATTGCGGATATTCTGCTTTTTGGCCTGCAGCAATTGGGCGATCTCTCCATCCAATAACAAATTCGGAAGCTGAGAGTTCTTCTGAAAGGCAGAATAAAAAACTTCCAGCAGGGAAGACCGGATAATACATCCTCCTCTCCATACGCGGACCACTTCCGGCAGAGGGATCTGCATATCCAGTTCGGAAGAAGCCGTGTGCAGCATGGACAAACCCTGTGCATAGCTGATGATGGTGGCAAAGAACAAGGCGTCCTGCACCTGTTGGATGAAGACTTCTTTGGGGATGGGAATGTCGACTGTGGAGGTCTTATAGATGGCGGCAGCCTGTGTCCGCTGATCTTTAAACGCAGAAAGTTCGCGCATCGAGACGGCCATGTCAATCACCGGAATGGGCACTCCGATGTCCATGGCATCCTGGGAGGTCCATTTGCCCGTGCCCTTTGAGCCTGCTTTGTCGAGGATCATATCTACCAGGCGGTTGTCCGTCTTGTCATCCTTTTTGAGGAAAATATCTTTGGTGATCTCTACCAGGAAAGATTGTAATTCCCCTTCGTTCCAATTCTTATAGATCTTATGCAGTTCATCGTTTTCAAGGCCCAGCCCACGGTGTAAAAGGTCATAGGTCTCGCTGATAAGCTGCATAATGGCGTATTCGATCCCATTGTGCACCATTTTTACATAGTGCCCCGCCGCGCCTTTTCCAAGGTGGGCGACACAGGGGCTGTCGTTTACTTTTGCCGCTACCGCTTCCAGCAGGGGTTGAACATGGGGATAGGCAGCCGGATCTCCGCCGGGCATGATACTAGGACCCGTGCGGGCGCCCTGTTCACCACCCGAAATGCCCACTCCCATAAAATGAAAGCCTTTTTCCTGCAGGTAATTGACACGGCGCAAGGTATCCGTATAATGGGAGTTTCCCCCGTCGATAACGATATCGCCCTTTTCCAGCAGGGGAAGAAGATCCTGGATCACATCGTCCACGGGCTTACCCGCCGGCACCAGCATCATCAGCTTACGGGGTTTCTCTAATTGCTGTATCATTTCAGCCAGTGTATTGACACCTTTTACCTGGGTACCGGCCGTAGCAGATGATTCCAGGGTGGCTGTTTTCTGGGCGTCCTTGTCAAAGCCGACGACTGCAAAACCGTGATCGGCCATATTAAGCAGCAGATTGCGCCCCATTACACCGAGGCCGATCATGCCGAAATTGAATAAATTGTTTGCCATGATTGAGTTATATAAGAGGCGTCAAATTTAGGTATTTTATAATTCCCGGGAGTGTCTTTAAAATGACAAGACGGAAGTTCATCCATCGGGCAGGTTGCACCCATTCCGCTGAAGAAACGGGTCGGAGGCTGTCTGCAAACGGAATTAAGAAACTATTAATTCTTGTCGATCCCTGGTTTGGTATCCGGGTGGGGGTTGCCCCGGTGGCAGGTCAGACAGGAGACGGCAGGGATCACTGCTCCCTGATCATCCTTATTGAAGCTGAAATATTTTTTATTGATCTTTGCCGTCATGCGGAACATGTGACGGGCGATGTCCTTTTCGGGTTTAGCGTCACTGGCAAAGTCCAGGTGCCTGGAGGTGCTGTCTTTGGAAGGGGCATGACAAAAGCTACATTTCACACCCAGCGCGACTTTCCAACTGTCCATTATTTTATCCAGATCATCGTGACTGATGTCCTTGGGCAATACTTTCAGGTTCCTTTTAGGCTTGTCTTCCTGGGGCCGGGTCGCAGCCATTCCTATCACCATAAAAGCTACTAACATCGACGCAACAGCAATTTTTTTGTAAGGCATCATATCGGAATTTTTTTGGTGCCTCAAATTAAGGAAACACGGCTATATAATTTTTTAATTTGTGACAATATTTTGACAATGCAATTTTTCCTTTCTTCGGCCTTCTTACCTTTGCCCCCATTATGATAAGGGAAGAAGCGGATCTTTTAAAAAAAGGCCATATCGTTTTGATGGCCGTCTGTACCGGGCTCATCGTTGCGAATATTTATTATTGTCAACCGCTGATCGTATTGATCAGCAGGGATTTTAAGATACCGGAGAGCAAGGCGGGCAATATTGCTTTCTTTACGCAAGCAGGGTATGCCCTTGGGCTTTTATTTTTTGTCCCTCTGGGAGACAAGGTGGAGCGAAAGAGCCAGATTGTCTGGATGACTGCCTTTGCGGTGGGCGCTTTAAGCCTGGCCGCCCTTTCCCCCAACCTTCTCAGCCTGGAAATAGCCAGCCTGCTGATCGGCGCGACTTCCGTCATCCCCCAGCTGATCCTCCCCCTGGCCGCTCATCTGGCCTCGCCGGCCAGAACAGGAAAGGTCATCGGCGCCATCATGAGCGGTCTGTTGATCGGCATTTTGCTCTCCAGGACCCTTAGCGGCTTTATAGGGATCTGGCTGGGGTGGCGCGGTATGTTCTGGGTAGCGGCCATCATCAGCTTTATCCTGTTGCTGATCATGCGCAGCGCCTTTCCTACCAGTAAACCCGGATTTACGGGATCTTATGCCAGTTTGCTACGCTCGCTGGGTTCACTCGTCCGGGAGCAGCCCCTGCTACGGGAGGCCGCCTGTATCAATGCCCTGGGATTTGCCACCTTTGGCATGTTCTGGACCACCATGGTCCTGCATTTGTCAGGCGCCCCTTTTCATTTTCGCAGCAACCTGATCGGCCTGTTCGGACTGGCCGCCGCCGCCGGCGCCCTGGCTGCCCCCCTGGTTGGAGGGTCGGCGGATAAACGCAACCCCCGGATCGCCATCGGTTACGGGATCGGGATGCTGTTCTTATCCTTTATCATTTTTTATATCTGGGGAGATCTTGTGACGGCGATGATCGTGGGCATCATCTTACTGGACCTGGCTATGCAATGTATTCATGTATCCAATCAAAGTCGGGTATACGCGTTGCTGCCGGGCGCCCGCAACCGTCTTAATACCGTGTATATGGCCGTTAGTTTTATGGGGACTTCCCTGGGCTCGGCCATCGGGCTTCTTGTTTGGGATAAAGCCTCCTGGAAAGGCGTTTGCATTACGGGAATGATGCTGGCAGGGGCTGCTTTCCTGGTATATGCAGTTACCTATAAGAAAGTTCAGGTGGCCCGCAGCCATCTTCAGGCCTGAGAGGGCGATTCCGGGGAGCCTCGTTAACAAATTACTAATTGAACGAAGATTCCACTTAGTTACTTGCCGTTTCATTTAAATGAATTACCTTTGTCCGGTAAATTTGAGCTGATAACAGCATTAGTAAGTGAACGATCATTATCTGCTACACCATTCTCCGGTACTAGTTAGTCTTCTTTACTCCCTGCTTTCGTTACTCAGATTGTTATTTATCATTTTTAACCAGTTAATTAAGTATGAACATTTACGTTTCAAATCTAAGTTTTAACGTCACGGACGAAGACTTACAGGACTATTTCGCAGAATACGGTGAAGTATCTTCTGCCAAAGTAATTATGGACAAATTCACCGGCAAATCCCGCGGATTTGCATTTGTTGAAATGCCCGACGATGAAGCTGCCAAGAAAGCTATCCAGGAACTGGATGGTGCTTCTGTAGACGGCAGGACCATCGGTGTATCTGTAGCTAAGCCCAGGGAAGACCGGGGCAACAGTGGCAAAGGCGGTGGAGGTTCATTCCAGCGCAGGAACAACAACTATAGCAATAGCAGATACTAAGCTAATTTTTTGCTCCATACAAGAGGGCTCTTTCCAACAGGAGGGTCCTCTTTTTTTTGCTGTTAAGCGGCCTTCTTCTTATTGTAAAGGGTAAGGGCTATCGTGGGGCTGGTTTGACCGGTATAGTCAATGCTGATGCTGCCTCCCAGTTTTTCAGCCGCATGCTGGACCTGCCGGAAGTCATTGGAGACGGTACGATAAAAATAGACACCGGCATTCCTGACACGGATCACGGTGCTGTCCCCCGTACAGACAGATTCGATATGGATACACTCATTCTGTGTGCTGCTGACCACCCTGTTGAGCAGGTTCCACAATACGTAGGCCAGCATATTCTCGTCGGACCCAACTTCCAGGTCCCGGGCTATCTGATTTATGATAATACTTTTGCGACTGACGGCCAGTGGTACAAGACCCTCCGTTAATTCATCGACAAAGCGATGTAATGAAATTCTCACGTGCATACAGGTTGGTTGCGAACTATTGGATTAGCAAATAGATAAGGGTGCTTTGCAGCGCTAAAGTAACGTATATAAGGCGAGGTTTATGACAAAAAAAGGAAGAATGTTGAAAAAATATTAATTTCGGGAGATGAATCTGATCGGCAATTTGATCTGGCTGGTATTTGGTGGGCTGGCAGCAGCGCTGGGCTATATAATTGGCGGATTTTTCTTATGCATTACCATTGTAGGAATACCTTTTGGCCTGCAATGTTTTAAGATTGCAGGCCTGGTATTATGGCCATTTGGCAGACAAGTAGTGCCCGCGCGTGGCGGAATGGGGTGCTTGTCTCTTTTCTGTAATATTATCTGGTTGATTTGTGGTGGGCTCTATACAGCCCTTGTTCACCTTCTCTTTGCGGCGATATTGTTCATTACCATCATCGGTATCCCCTTTGCCAGACAACACCTGAAGCTAATGGAATTATCCCTGATGCCTTTTGGCAGACAGGTGATCTAGGCTATCTCCAATGTCCCCGCTGCCACCGGTGTCCACGGGGTCCCGACTCCCAATGCCCTCTTTCCCAGGTCCGGCCGCCTCTTGCTCTTCCCCAATGTCCTTCATGCCATACGTAGGTCCCTCCACTCCATACCCAGTCGCCGTCGATCCAGATATAACCTTCTCCCGGAGCTACGGGACGTGTGTATACCACATCTGCAGGCTGGGTAGTTACATAACCTCCGGCGCAGCCGGTTGCTCCAATAAGACATGCTGCTATCGCGATGATCCATAATTGCTTTTTCATACGCTTGTAATTGTTTACTATCAGAAGGACCAATAATATGCCAGGGAATAAATGTAGTTGAATGAGGTCAATCGGTTGTTAAACAGCGATTTAAATATATATAAATATCAAAAAGGCTGTGGTTTTATTTCCCCGTTTAAAAAGAGTCCCCTTAAAACCCGCAAATCAGTAAATTTGTTATTGAATTCTTTTATATGAGTGAAATAACAACAACCCCACCCCAGCCGCTGACGGCTAAAGATTTTGCTACTGACCAGGAAGTACGCTGGTGTCCGGGTTGCGGCGATTACTCCATTCTGGCCCAGGTGCAAAAGATTATGCCCGGATTGGGAATTCCCCGTGAAAATATAGTGATCATATCCGGGATAGGATGCAGCAGCCGGTTTCCCTATTATATGGATACCTATGGAATGCATTCCATTCATGGCCGCGCCACGGCTATCGCTTCCGGATTGAAAGCCACCCGCCCGGAATTAAGTGTATGGATCGTCACGGGAGACGGAGATAGTCTCAGTATCGGGGGCAATCATACCATTCATTTGTTACGCCGTAATTTCGACGTGAATATCCTGTTGTTCAACAACCAGATCTATGGGCTGACCAAGGGACAGTATTCCCCTACTTCCGAAGAAAAGAAAGTGACCAAGTCCACTCCTTTTGGCAGCATCGATCATCCTTTTAATCCCTTAGCCCTGGCCATGGGGGCAGATGCAAGTTTTGTTGCCCGCAGCATGGATCGTGATCCCAAACACCTGCAGCAAATGCTGCTTCGCAGCAATAGTCATAAAGGCTCTTCTTTCCTGGAGATCTATCAGAACTGTAATATCTTTAATGACGGGGCTTTTGAGATCTTCACCGAAAAGGGCTCCAAGCCCATGGAGACGTTGTTCCTGGAGCAAGGTAAACCCCTGGTATTCGGAGCTCAGCAGAATAAAGGCATTCGTTTGGATGGCTTCCGGCCCACCGTAGTGGATTTGGGGAATGGGATAAGTGCGGACGATCTGTGGATCCATGATGAGAAGGATTTTTATAAGGCGCAGATCCTCGTCCGTATGTTCGATGATTATCGGGTCGAGGGGCACCTTCCAAGGCCTTTTGGCGTCTTTTATGAAACGGACCGCCCCTGTTATGAGGAGATGCTGAACCTGCAGGTGGAAGAAGTGGTCCGCAGTAAAGGAAAGGGCGACCTGGATAAACTCCTGAGAGGTAATGAGACCTGGACGATAGCTTAAGTGGGCCACGGGCCCACTGCCCGAAGGGCCATCATGAGATTGCAGCAAGGGCTATATTCATATAGCCCGGGGCGAAGCAGCAACACTTCAAATAGATATTTTTTACTGGGGGGCACTTTTGTGTGTGCCCCCCAGTAAAAAATAAAAGCCCCGGGAGGTCCGGGGCTTTTTATTGGTTTTTTCACAGCGAAATTTTTTTTCTGCGATTCAAAAAAAAGAGCCAGCGATAGACATCGCCGGCCTGTGCTTACCTCTGAAACCACAAAAAGAAAGATGTCAAATATTTTTTCATTGATCGCTTGTTGTCTTGGAGACCCTATCTTGTAACATTACTGAATTTCCATTCCTCAACTATGCCTTCCTGTTATGACCAGCTCTATTCAACCAGACACTTTCCGGATATAATCAATATAAAAACAAAATTGTAAATTTTGAGGGTTAGATCAAATGGTTGCCGGCCAGAAGCCGAACATGCCAACGGGGTTGTTTAAAAAGGGTGGCGAACAGATAACTGCATCAGCAGCAGAGGACAAGATATAAATAATACGAAGAGATCAACCTTCATATGATAAATCAAAACTCGGATATTTTTTTGGAAATTGGAATCTGGGACGGAAATTGGATGGTCGGAAAGAGGAAATTGGATCGGGTAATTTTCGGGATATAAGCGTTTTAAGGTGAACGCTTTCGGCGCGTAAACAGGGTAAAAATAAAGACAGTTTTGTTAAAAAGCAATATTTTTTTAAAAGTTTTTTAAATAAAGGGGAGCAATCTCCTCTTTTTCACAGAGGTATCGGGCCGGAATGCCCTACTGTACAACGGTTTCGAGCTCTTTCTCTGCGGCCCTGAAAGTCCTTTCTTTTTTTAGCCTAAACCACCATTCCGGAGCCGTTTTCTTCATAAGCGTATCAATATGACGCATTCCCAGCAGGTACCAGGCTCCCTTTAATTTGCCGCTGAAAGACGACTGCAGCGCCCGCAGGCTCATGGCAAAACCACTATCCAGGTATTCCATATGGTGCCAGTACCCCGCCGGCATAAAGAGGGTTTCTCCATGGTCCAGGATCACCTCATACCCCCTTGCCAGTTTTAAGGCGGGAAATCTGGCAAGGTCCAGTTTGTTCTCGGTGGCGTCGAAATATTTCTCAAAGTTTACAAAACTCAACACTTCCCAGGGCTTGCGATAAAGCTTATGCTGCTCTTCAAAGGGGAATAAAAGTACCCGTTTCCTGCCGGCAAATTGCGTATGAAGGATATGCGATAGGTCGATATCGAAGTGCATGTGAGTGATAGACCCTTTTCCTCCTACAAACAACATGGGATAGCGTTTTACAAAATTCTTCATCAGGTCTTCCGGCCACTCGAAGTCCTGTGTGATTTGCGGAGCATGCTCGAAGATATTGAATAGAAAAATACGCCATTCTGCAGGTCCCTGGCGGACCATGTCTATATAGTCCCCGAATTTCATGTAACCGTCTGCCGTGTTGATAGGAGTATAGGCGTCGCTTTTTATATTATTGTACACGCCTACATTAACATTACCTACTATCGATTTAAAATAATCCCAGTTCCATTTTTCGTAAGCAGGCCAGTTTTTTGACAATCCCGTGATCACTAAAGGTTTCATGGGTGTATAGTACCGGTGCCTAAAATCGTCAGCACTGATAGTTGTCACCCTGTCTACCGTTTGTAGCTGCATGGATCCCGATTTTCGCAAAGTTAATACTAAATTAATGTTAAGAAAATGTTGTTATATGTCTCCGCAGATCCCGGCTGGTCCCATTATATGGCATGGATTTTTTATAAGAATTTTGTTAACTTTCCGGTATGCTATTGCATCTTCATCCTGACAATCCGCAACCCAGAAATATCCGGACCATCATCGAATGCCTACAGGACGGAGGGGTAGTGATCTATCCCACGGATACCATTTATGGCCTGGGCTGTGATATTTTCCAGCATAAGGCGATCGAACGGATCAGCCGGATCAAACAGGTAGATCCTGCCAAGGCACAGTTATCCTTTATCTGTTATGACCTCAGCGACCTGAGCACCTATACCAAAAGCATCTCTACCCCCCTCTATCGTCTGCTGAAAACCTATTTACCCGGCCCGTACACGTTTATCTTACCAGCGAGTAAAGAAGTCCCCAGGATCCTCAAAAGCAAAAAGGATACCATCGGGCTGCGCGTGCCCGATAACAACATCGCCCGGTCGCTGATAAAAGAGCTGGGCCATCCTATCCTCAGCGCTTCCTTACCGGGAGACATGGTGGAGGAATACACGGATCCTGAACGGATCTACGATAACTTTAAGAACAGGGTGGATATCGTCATCGATGGGGGTATAGGCGGCATTATCCCTTCTACAGTCGTGGATTGTACCGGGGAAGAACCCGTAGTATTGAGGAAGGGACTGGGCGAATGGGAGGTGGGGGCGTATTGATCAAAGACCGGGCCGAAGCGGGGTAAGCAGCCTGGTGATCGTGCTATTGGCTTGTTAAAGGGCTTCGGGCAGGACGCCGGGAGGGGGCTCCGGGTCGAACCCATATTCTTCCGAGTAGGTGGCTTCTTCGTCATCAGCCAGATCGTCCGGCGTGACATTCATGATATTAAAGCTCATTCGGTGATATTTGGAAAGTCCGAATTTTCCAATGGCTTCCCGATGCGCCGCCGTACCATATCCCTTGTTGCTGTCCCAGCGGTAATGAGGGAATTCCACGTGCAGCTGCCTCATATACTCATCCCGCCAGGTTTTGGCGAGAATGCTGGCCGCGGCGATAGAAGCATAGCGCCCATCCCCCTGGATGATACAGTGATGAGGGATTTCCCGGTAGGCGGTAAAGCGATTGCCATCGATCAGCAACAGTTCCGGTCTCATCGTCAGGCTATCCAGAGCCAGGTGCATGGCTTTAAAAGATGCCTGGAGGATATTGATCCGGTCGATCTCATCGTGGTCTACCCGGGCTACGCTCCAGGCAAGGGCCTTGGATTCAATAACAACCCGCAATTCATTTCGATCTCTTTCATTCACCTGTTTGGAGTCATTCAGCAACGGATGATAGAAGCGTTGGGGCAATATCACGGCTGCGGCGAACACGGGACCAGCATAACAGCCTCTTCCGGCTTCATCGCAACCGGCTTCTGTCAATTCGGTCTGGTAGTATTTTTTCAACCTTTTCAGAAGGGCTTTTTTTTCAAAAATAGGATAAAATCCCGAACGTGCATCGGGGCCTCCGTGTCTTTGCTGTACCTTTGCGGCGCTATGGTATCATCCACGTCTTCCTCTTCCCGCCCGGTGGCGATCTGGGTTTATACGGGTGTCGTTATGCTGTTAATACAGGTGATCCTTGGTGGCATTACCCGGTTGACTGGTTCGGGGCTTTCCATTACCCAATGGAATGTCGTAACGGGTACCCTTCCCCCGCTGAATGACACTCAATGGCAGGATGCCTTTTACCGGTATCAGCAGACTCCCCAATATCATATTCTTAATTCCGGGTTCACGCTGGGGAATTTTAAATTTATTTTTTTCTGGGAGTGGTTTCATCGCTTTTGGGCACGTATGGTGGGGGTGGTCTTCCTTGTGGGATTTGTCGGGCTGCTGCTGAAAGGAAAGATGAAAACAGCCATGATCCGGCCCTTGATCATACTATTCCTGCTGGGAGCTCTGCAGGGGGCTATCGGCTGGATCATGGTGGCCAGCGGTCTAACCGGGGATGCCATTTATGTAGCTCCCACCCGACTTGCCCTGCATTTTGTATTCGCCCTGGGTCTGGTCGTCTATGCTTTTTGGTTTGCCTTGCAGTTATCCGTTCCCCGGCAGGCATTGCTGACCGCCGGTCCGAGGACCTCCCCCGCGGGTCTGGCTTCTCTTCGCCACTGGACGATAGGTCTGCTGGTCGTTCTGTTCTTTCAGCTGTTGTTTGGCGCCCTGATGGCCGGGCATAAGGCCGCCACGGTGGCCGCCACCTGGCCAACCATCAACGGGGATTGGATACCGGACGGCCTGTTTAGCAAAAGACCCCTGTTGGAGGACCTGATCGGGAATAAGATCACCGTGCAATTCATTCATCGTGGAATAGCATACCTTCTCTTGGTCATGGTGGCGATATGGTCTGTAATGGCCTTCCGGCTTCGGGAGACACCCGGCTATTTCCATCAACTCCGGTGGCTGCCCCTGTTATTGATAGGAGTACAGATCATCCTGGGAATTGCCAGTTTGCTGACCAGCCCGGGCATAATCCCCAATCAATGGGTGTCCTTCGACTGGCTGGCCCAGTTTCATCAGATTACGGGTTTGTTATTCTTATTGACAATTATAGGGATGTTGTACCTTGTAAAACCAATAAGAACTTCTGTAACCGTATGATGCGAACGCTCAAATCTATTTACTGTTTTTTCCCCATTCAACTGTTGTTGCTGCATGTAAGAAAATTCCAGGTGCTGCTGGCCTTCTGGTTGATCCTCTTCAGTACGCTGAATGGAGGTTTTATGCGTTCCTATGGCGCGGCGGCTCTCTTCCTTTCCCCCGAATACCTGGGAGACGTAAGCCCTGTCAGCGTGGCCATCGTTGGAATAGCGACCGGCATTTTTGTCATGAGCTGGAATATTACCACGTTCATTTTATTCAGCAGGCATTTCCGGTTTCTCGCCACTACCACGAAACCCTTTTTAAAATATTGTATCAATAATGCGTTTCTTCCCCTGGGATTCCTCGTCTTCTATTTTATAAAAGTAGTACAGTTCAGCGTTACCAGGGAGTTGTTGCCGGCCCTTCATATCCTTTGGCTCAGCCTGGGATTCCTGGCAGGGTTTGTCTTCATCACGGCCGTATCCCTTTTATATTTTTTTCGGGCGGATAAGACCATTATCCGGCGGATGACCCCGGTGATCAATAACCCCAAGCTCTTCAAATCCCAGTTCCGTAAGGAAGAGGTAAAGTTGAACGAGACCCGGCTGATGCGGGTGCAATGGTACCTCAACTCTCCTTTTACCATTCGCAAAACCCGAGATGTCTCTCACTATAGCAAGGATTTTATCGAGAGCATTTTCAACCGTCATCATATTGCGGCCGTATTGTCCATTTTCGTGGCCTTCATGTTCCTGATCGCTGTGGGTTTCTTCATGGACAGTCGTTATTTTCAACTGCCGGCAGCAGCCAGCATCCTCATTTTTTTTGCCATCCTCATCTCTCTGTCCGGAGCCTTTTCCTATTTCCTGCAGAGCTGGAGCATTCCTTTTTTTATAGGGTTGTTCTTTCTCCTTAACCTGCTGTACCGTTACAATGTGATCGATCCCACCAATAAAGCGTACGGGCTGAATTATACCAAAGAGGAACCCCGGCCTTTATATGACCGTCAGACGCTGCTGGAAATGTGTTCCGATAAAAAACTGGAGAGCGATAAGGCGAATATGCTGGCCATCCTCGAGCGATGGAAGGCCCGCCAATCGGCTGACAAGCCGATCCTGTTCCTTGTAAATACCAGCGGGGGAGGCAATCGCAGCGCCACTTTCACCATGAGCATCCTGCAACGTCTGGACAGCCTCTCCGGGGGACAACTGATGCGCAAGACCTTTCTCATCAGCGGAGCCTCGGGCGGTATGCTGGGCGCCGCCTATTTCAGGGCTCTTTCCCGGTTAAGGGATGCCGGAAACCCTTCTATCCATCTGCAGGATGCCAAGTATGTAGATGATATATCCGGCGACCTTCTCAATACCCTGTTCTCCTCCTTTGTGGCAAGAGACCTGGCTTCGCCGGTCCAGAAATTTAAGGTCGGGGATTACGAGTATGTCAAGGACAGAGGATATGCCTTCGAACAAAAGCTAAATGCCAATACAAGAGGGCTCCTTAACAGGCAGCTAAAGGACCTGGCCCCGGATGAGGCCGCGGGAAGGATTCCCCTGATGTTATTCAATCCCGTGATAACCCGTGACAGCAGAGCTATGATCATTAGTACACAGCCTGTCAGCTTTCTCATGCGGCCCCGGTATGACAGCTCGAAGATCCCTGTGATGGATCCGGACGCCATCGATTTTGGCGCTTTGTTCGCCCGGCAGGATCCTATGAACCTCCGGTTGCTGACAGCCTTGCGTATGAATGCAACATTCCCCTATGTATTGCCGAACGTATGGCTGCCGACCAATCCTGTCATCGATGTCATGGACGCCGGCTTCCGGGACAATTTCGGGGAAATGAATGCCATCCGGTTCCTGAATGCATTCAGGGAATGGGTGCAGGAGAATACCAGCGGGGTCGTCTTATTACAGATCCGCGACCGGAAGGCCGGCGGCTGGGAAAACCCCTTTGAGTCGGGCGATATTACGGAGGTTATTACCAAGCCAATTTTATTATTGCAGGATAACTGGTACAAGATGCAGGAGTACAACCAGAATGATCTGCTGAGCTTAGCCCAGAGCGGCATGGGTTTCCCCTTCCATAAATTGATCTTTCAATATGTTCCCAAAACGGAAGATGCGGGGGCGGCCCTGAATTTTCATTTGACCAAACAGGAGAAGCTGAATATTACCGGGTCGCTGGATAATGAGGAGAATAAAAGCTCGTTTGCCCAGTTCAAACGCATGGCTGGCCACTAAGGAATGGCTGGTGTTCCAGCGAATGCCGAAACGGATGGACCGTTCGGCATTCGGGTCTAATGATGGCCCTTCGGGCAGTGGACCCGTGGTCCACTAAGGCTGTATAAGCTGCAAGGCCTTCGGTTCTATTTTTATAATAAACTCCTTTGCCGTGGCCTTGGGATCTCCGTCAATATGTAAAGGGGCTTCCTCCGGGTTCTCGATCGTCAGCTCCGGAGTCTGAAAATAGAGAACGTTTTTCTTCCCCGCGTCGGGAGGGACCTCTTGTAAGGCATTTCCACCCAGCACCTGGCGGATCACCGCAAAGACCATAGGAAGTTTCCACATCCTTTTCACTACTACAATATCGAGCAGCCCATCGTGCAGGCTTGCTTTCGGAGCGATGGTGACATGATTGCCAAATTGATCGCCGTTGGCGATATTGATAAAAAAAGCATCCACGGGGAGGACCACTTTCTTGTCTTCCGGCAGGGTCAGCCGGATCCTGAAGGGATAGGGCCGGCTTGTAAAAAAATGGGCGAGGGATACCCGGACATAGGTCTGCAGCCCCCGTTTCTTTTGCCGGGCAAATTCGTGCGCTACCTTCGCATCAAAGCCAATCCCGCATAACATACAGGAAAACTGGCCATTGATGGTAAAGCCATCGATAAAGGAAGCTTTTCCGGCAAAAATAATATCCAGCGCCGCGGCAGGATCTTTGGGGATCTTTGCGGCGAAGGCAAGCCCATTGCCGGATCCCTTGGGAATGATACCTATCCGGACGGGCACTCCTTTCAGCGCGGCCGCTACGGCGCTGACCGTTCCATCGCCTCCGCAGATCACGATGTCTGTCACCTGCTCTTTTGCAATGGTCGGGATCAGAAAATCATACCGGCCTTCTGCGTCGGTAGGTAAAATGCTAAAATCAATTTTTTCAGCTTCCGTCTTCCGGGTGATCAGCTCCTGTAAAGAAGACTTACCTCCTGTACCGGAAATAGGATTTATGAGATAAATAATTTTTCTTGGCATGCCGGCGGCAAAGATATCATTTATCTTTTACGGGAGTAAGGTGCAGGATCTCCGTCATGAAATGAGTCACTCCCTTTTCAACGCCCTCCACATCATGGGAACGAATGGAGGAGCCTATTACATGGTTACCTGCTTCGGGGATCGCCTGTTTGTACTTCAGCGCGGCCGGTGTTCCCAGCAGATCGAACATTTCCAGGGAGGCCGATACTTTCACCGTGCTGTCCTGGTGTACCTTGTCTTTGTAATAGTAAAAAAGGCCCACGGGCTGTTTGACTTTTTCAAACGTGGACTTGTTCATCGTCGTCTCCAGCAGCTCTTCCAGCGCTACCGCCGCTTCCGTGCGATATTTTGTATTCCAGTACTGCTGGTATAAAGGGCCGTGGTCTTCCTTGCTCTCTATATAATCCGAGCCTGTTACCTTATGGGCGATCTGCAATCCCCAGTGATTGTTCAGCAGCCAGGCATTCGGGTCATTGATGGCAATGTTGGGGGATAGCAGGACCAGGGCTGCTACATCGTCCGGGTAAGTTGCCGCCAGTTGCAGCGCCAGCGTGCCTCCCGTGGAAGTCCCCATCAAAATAACCTTTTGCCCCAGTTGTTTCCCGATGGCAAGCGCCTGTTTGGCGGACTCCCAATAATTGTCGGCAGTAAGGTTGACCAGTGCATCCGTGGTGTCGATGCCGTGCTCCGCCAGACGCGCCAGGTATAGATTACATCCGAATTTGCGGGCGATGTACCGGTGTACCGGATCTCCTTCTCCCTGGGAGGAGGAAAAGCCATGCAGATAAACCAGCACGTAAGGTGTCGACCCTTTCAGCGAGTCATTGGCCCAGACGATCCTGGC
This sequence comes from Puia sp., assembly GCA_035492545.1. GTDB lineage: Bacteria > Bacteroidota > Bacteroidia > Chitinophagales > Chitinophagaceae > Puia. Next base: position 207,701 of record DATJJD010000196.1, on the reverse strand, counting down.
CTCATTATCCGGCTTTAGCTTATGCTGGCTCTCCTGGGCCCGGATATATGCTTCCAGGGCGGCCGGCTGCGAAGGTACGGCCGGCATCTCCTTTTTATAGGAAGGTGTGGCCGGGCTAGGGCCCAACAAGTATAAAACGATCAGGGCGACAGGAATAAGGAGTAGCCATTTTTTGCGCATGGGGGTAAAATTTGCGCTGAATTTATAAAATAGAGCCCACCCCATGATATTTATTTTATGTTATTTCTCCCCATCGACCTGTATAAACTAGGAATTTAGGCCGTTTTAGCGTACTTTTGCGGCCGAATTATGCAAATCAGAAATATAGCTATTATCGCACACGTTGACCATGGTAAAACCACCCTGGTAGACAAGATCTTACATGCTACCCACGTATTCCGGGACAACCAGGAGACGGGGGAGCTGATCATGGACAGTAATGACCTTGAGAAAGAGAGGGGCATTACAATTTTCAGCAAAAATGCCGCTGTTGAATATAAAGATACCAAGATCAATGTAATAGATACCCCGGGTCACTCGGACTTCGGTGGAGAGGTGGAAAGGGTATTGAAAATGGCCGACGGGGTTATCCTGCTGGTGGACGCTTTCGAGGGCCCGATGCCCCAGACCCGTTTTGTGCTACAAAAAGCCCTTCAGTTGAACCTGAAGCCTATCGTGGTCATCAATAAAGTGGACAAGCCCAACTGCCGTCCTGATGAAGTACACGATGCCGTATTTGAATTATTCTTCAATCTGGATGCCACGGAAGAACAGCTTGATTTCCCTACTTTTTACGGTAGCGGTAAAAATGGCTGGTTCAACAGCAAAAACGAGCAATGCGCGGATATCACTCCGCTGCTGGATGGCATCCTCCAATATGTCCCCCCTCCCAAAGTAGCGGAAGGCCCTTTACAGATGCAGATCACCTCCCTGGATTATTCCTCCTTCCTGGGAAGGATCGCCGTCGGCAAAGTAGCAAGGGGTTCGATCAAAGAAGGACAGCAGATTGCCTTAATGCAGGCCGATGGGGTGATCAAACGCTCCAAGGTAAAAGAATTATACACGTTCATGGGTATGGGCAAGAAAAAGGCCGCCGAGGTAATGGCTGGTGATATTTGTGCGGTGGTCGGCCTGGAAGATTTTAATATCGGCGACACCATTGCCGATGCTGAAAACCCCGAAGCGCTGCCGGTGATCAGCGTGGACGAACCTACCATGAGCATGCTCTTCGGGATTAATAATTCCCCCTTCTTCGGTAAGGACGGGAAATTCGTAACCTCCCGCCATCTTCGTGACCGCCTGTTGAAAGAGACGGAAAAGAACCTGGCCTTACGGGTAGAAGATACGGACAGTGCCGATAGCTTCCTGGTATTCGGCCGTGGTGTATTGCACCTGGGTATCCTCATTGAGACCATGCGCAGGGAAGGATTTGAGCTGACTGTAGGACAGCCTCAGGTCCTGGTAAAAGAGATCAACGGTAAAAAGAATGAGCCTTTTGAAATCCTGGTAGTAGACGTGCCGGGAGAATACAGCGGTAAAGTGATCGATATGGTCACCCAGCGCAAAGGAGAGATGCTGGTCATGGAGAGCAAGGGCGAAATGCAGCACCTGGAATTTGAGATCCCTTCCAGGGGCCTGATCGGTCTGCGTAGCAATATGTTGACCAATACGGCCGGAGAGGCGGTAATGGCCCATCGTTTCCTGGAATACAAACCCTGGAAAGGACCCATCCCCGGAAGGAGCAATGGCGTGCTGCTTTCCAAGAACCAGGAAAAGACGACCGCTTATTCCATCGATAAATTACAGGATCGCGGCACCTTTTTCGTAGATCCGGGAGAAGAGGTATATATAGGCCAGATCATTGCTGAACATATCAAACCGGGCGACCTGATTGTGAATGCTACGGAAGGTAAAAAACTGACCAATATGCGGGCCAGCGGAAGCGACGACTCCGTTCGCATCATCCCGAAAAAGCAGATGACCCTGGAAGAATGTATGGAATATATCCAGCAGGACGAGTGTATCGAGGTTACTCCCAAAAAGATCCGCCTCCGCAAGACCATCCTGGATGAAGATGAAAGAAAGAGGTCCCAGAAAAGCATGAAGTCGGAAGAGGTCCGCTAATACCGCGACACTCCCATCCATATTTATAACTGCCCGGTCACAAGCCGGGCAGTTTTTTATTATTTTTGTTTATTATATTTGTAGTCTCAACCAGGTAGTTATGACCAAGTGTATCGGGCTCTTCTTACTCCTGCTCTTTTTGCTGGCCGGTTATCCCCCGGCAAAAGCGCAGTGTTCCATCTGTACCCGGACGGCGCAGCAACTGGGAGAGAAACCTGCCAAAGCGCTGAATAACGGGATCATGTACCTTGCTCTGACACCTCTCGCCATTGGCGGTATCATCGGTTACCGGTGGTGGAAGAGCAATAAAGAAGCATAATTCCTTCCCTCACGACGATAGCGCCAATGCCCCCTACCGAATTATATAACAGAAGTAAGGATAAAAAGATACGGGTCTCTCATGTCTGCGAGATCGGGGTATTTTCGCCGGAAAGGTCCACCGTTCATGACTTCATCACCAGGGATCGGACCCGGGCTACCCTGGTCGAGCCCGATCCGGAGAGGATCTCCGCTATAAAAAAATATTTCGCCGGTTATCCTGCTATCCGGCTTTTTCCCTACGCGATCTATGATTATAACGGGACTCTCGAACTGGCGCAACGGGGAGAGTCCACCTTCGCGACAGCCCTTCCTTTCAGTCCTGCCGTAATAAATGACAGCTACGAGGTGAGAAAGGAAGACACCTTCAGCGTAGAATGCAAAAGATTTGATGAAATAGATGACAGCACGATCGACCTGCTGCACATCGACACGGAGGGCTGCGAATGGTATGTCCTGAAATATTTAAAAAGCCGCCCCGGGGTCATATCCCTGGAGACCCATGGGAAAACCTATTCCAATCCTTATCTGGCTGAAATCTGCCAATGGATGGAAGAGAATGATTATAAAAGATGGTATATCAGCAAGAGCGATAGCATATTCTATAAACAAGGGATCTTCCGGGTCACAGGATGGGAAAAGATAAAGCTGAAGCTGATGGATGTATATATAAAGTTCAGGAAGTGGCGGAAAGGCCTTGCGAAAAGATCACGCCCCGTGTAAAATTTCAATATACAACCGGATATACCGGAGAATTGTATCCTCCCAGGAAAAAGTAGCGGCATAGGCTCTCAGCTCGGCTGCCCGGCCGGCCTGGCGATGATGATCGTCTAATCCCTTCAGCAGTACTTCTTTCATATACAATGGGGCGAAATGCTCCCAGTAGCAGACTTTATCGGAACCGATCTCCGGAAGGCTGGAATGTCTGGAGGCAAACACCGGCTTACCGCAATACATCGCTTCGATGACAGGCAGCCCAAAACCTTCGAAGAGAGAAGGGAAAAGAAAGGCCTCGCAGTGAAGGTAGAGCCAGGCTTTTTCCGATTCGTCCGGCTGGTCCAGCGTAATGATGTTGGTTATTTTTTCCTGCTGGATCCGCGTCAGGATCTCCCGGGCATATTTTGTCTGCCAGCTGCCCGCTATTACCAGCTTCTTTTCCGGCAGCACCTTCATCAGGTCCACCAGTGTATGGGTATTCTTTTTTCGTGAAATGGCGGAGAGGTGAAACAGGTAAGGCGCGTCACTGTTAATGCCCGGGGGTTTGGAAGGCCTGGCTTCCGTGGGATCGGCTACCCCGTTGCGGATAGTGAGGATCGAAGGATCCGGGACCTTTAAATATTGAAGGACCTCTTTTTTGGTAAAATCGGAAATAGTAGTGATGGCGGAGGCCCTGTCTATCTTTCGTTGTAAGCTGTGTTTGTACTTGTCTACTTTCCGTCCCTTTTTTTCATGTATAAAATTAAGATCATGGATGGTGAGCAGATACTTCGTCCCGGAATGATAAGGGTTGTAATTGCTGGTTTGATGGATGGCATGCCATAGGTCGAAGGCTGGCAACAGCGCCGGAAACCTTTTATTTAAGAAAGTAGCGTTGATATAATGGAAATCATCGCCGAATTGTCCTCTGTAAGCGGCGGGAACAAGCAGGTGAATCTCGATCCCGTTATCGTGCAATTTTTTTGCGTGACCTTGTAATGCCTTTGCAAAACGGGAGGATACCTCCCCCAGACCGACATAGCGGTTCTTCAACTTTTCCAGATCGATGAGAATTTTTTTTACAGGAGGCATATGAATTGTTCCAGTTGCAAACTACTGATATTTTTGATTCATTTAATTCCTATAATTCCTAACTTCACCCCTTATTCAGTTTTTACATGACGGATTCCCAGCCTGTTTCCTCTTCAGGAACCCAAACAGACAGTCATTCGATCTTAAAACGGAAATTACCGGGCAAGGAAAATGCTGTGTTCTCTATCCTGATACCTAGCTGGAATAATATCAGCTACCTGCAGTTATGTATAGAGAGTATCCGCCGCAACTCCCGGTTCCCCCACCAGCTGATCGTCCATATAAATGAAGGAATTGACGGGACCCTGGATTGGGTAGCGTCTCAGCCGGATATTGATTATACCTACAGTGAAAAGAATATCGGGATCTGTTATGCCTTGAATATCCAGAGAAGCCTGGCGGACACGGATTATATCGTGTACATGAATGATGACATGGTGGCCTGTCCGGATTGGGACCTTTTTCTGCTTGACGAGATCAGGGCTATCGGGCATAAGTATTTTTTTGTATCCTCCACGGTTATAGAACCCTTCTCCTCCGGCAATCCTTGTGTGATCGTAAAAGACTATGGGACGGACATCGCCAGCTTCCGGGAAAAGGAGCTATACGAAGAGTTAGCTTCTCTTTCCAAATCTGACTGGCTGGGGTCTACCTGGCCCCCCAACGTGGTGCATAAAGATCTTTGGGACCTGGTGGGAGGCTACAGCACGGAATTCTCTCCCGGTATGTATTCGGACCCTGATTTTTCCATGAAATTGTGGAAGGCGGGCGTAAGGATCTTCAAAGGGATAGGCCGCAGTCGCCTCTACCATTTCGGGTCCAAATCCGTGGGTCGCATAAAAAAGAATAAAGGCTATTATACCTTTATTGCAAAATGGGGGATGACCTCGGGAACCTTCACCCGACGCTTCCTCCGGAGCGGTGAACCCTTTGACGGGGGCGTGTTGACCGAGCCCCCGATGACACGAAAATTACGCTGGAAAAACGCCTATAAAAGGGTATTGACGGCCCTCAGTAGTCACTGACAAATTTATATAGGTTGAATGTCCCGGCGGCAGTTTGCCGGGCGATCTTTTGATTCATCTCTCCTTTGTCGACATCTTTCATACGTCGCTTGCTGATCAGATAAAAAGCCCTCTCTGTCAGCAGCCTGTTCCTTCTCTCTGCTGTCTGCTGTTGCCGAAGGCTCTCCTCTATTTTCTGCATCAATTCCTCCAGCCCCTGTTTTTGAGAAGCAATGGTCTTGACGATGGCCGTCTCCCGGCCGGGACGATGGAAGGCTGGCGACAGCATCAGCCTCAGGTTTCTCACAAAGAGGTCCGCATCGGGACGATCGCTCTTATTGACGACAAAAATATCGGCGATCTCCATCAGACCCGCTTTCATCGTCTGGATCTCATCTCCGGCCTCCGGGACCAGCACCACAAGGGTGGTATCCGCCAGTCCGGCAATCTCGATCTCATTCTGGCCTACGCCTACCGTCTCGATGAGGATGCAGTCGAACTGTGCCGCCCTTAGCAGGTCCGTGATCTCCAGGATCCCGGGATGTAACCCCCCTAAGGACCCCCGCGCTGCCAGCGAACGGATAAAAACATCCGGGTGGGTATACCATTCGCTCATGCGGATGCGGTCTCCCAACAGCGCCCCCCCATGAAAGGCGGAGGAAGGGTCTATGCACAATACGGCGACCCTTTTACCTCGTCCTACCCACTCTCCGATAAGGGCGTCCGTCAGTGTGCTCTTGCCCGCTCCCGGAGGACCGGTTATTCCAATGACAGGTGTATCGTTTGGATGGGGGAGGGCCTCCAACAATAGCTCGTATCCGCTGACCCCATTCTCTACCAGTGAAATGGCGCGGGATAAGAAGCGAATATTCTTTTCCTGGATGGAATGCAGGTATAGCTGCCAGTTAATGCTCGTTGGGGAAAGATCAGCCATAATGTTAGGATTCATTCAAATAACAATAGCAAAATAAACCTAATTTGGGCGATTTAGTCAGGTCCGGGAATTTATTTAGCTTTGCCGGTATGACGAATTTCATTCCTGTTTTTCCTTTAGGAATTGTGGTCTATCCCGGTGAAAGTGTCAACCTGCACATCTTCGAGCCGAGGTACAAGCAGCTGATAAATGAATGTTATGCAGAGGGCAAACCCTTTGGTATTCCCACCGTCATTAACAATAAATTGAATGAAATGGGGACGTTGGTGCGGATCACGGAAATGGTGAATACCTATGACAACGGCGAGATGGACATCAAGACACAGGGCATGCTGGTTTTCCGGGTCCTGGAAATGATACGCTCTATACCGGATAAATTGTTCAGCGGGGCCATCGTCAATTACCCGGAAAATATAGAAGGGCCCGGCAAACGGGAATTAATGCAAAGAGTGATAAAAGCCATCCGCGAGCTCCACCGGATGCTGAATATCGAAAAAGACTTTCACAAACCCGACGATGAACTGACAAGCTACGATATAGCGCACCATGCAGGACTATCCCTGGAGGAGGAATACGAATTACTGGGGTTGTTCCGGGAAGAACAAAGACAGGAATACCTCAAACGTCATCTGGGAAAAGTATTGCCGGTGATTGCTGAGATGGAGATCCTGAAGGAAAGAGTAAAGTTAAACGGTCATTTCAAAAACTTATCTTCGTTCAAATTCGAGGACTAAAGGATCTTTATGTCAACTACTCTTTGCTTTGATTTTGGCAATACCCGTATGAAATGTGCTGTTTTTATCGATGGCGGGTTCTATCAGGAACAGGTGCTGAAGGATGACGGAGAAGCAACGATAAGGGAGCTTATTCGCACCTACCAGCCGGAAAAGTCTATACTATCGTCGGTGATCCACCACAACCCTGCCATGGAGGACCTGTTGAGGCAAACCACCCGTTTTCATAAATTAGATCACACTTCCAAAGTACCCATCACCACACCCGTCGGCAAACCGGATACGATCGGGGCTGATCGCCTGGCGCTGGTAGTGGCGGCCGTGGACCTGTTCCCCGGGAAGAACAATCTGGTTATCGGCCTGGGTTCTGCCATCACCTATAACTACGTTAATAAATACCGGGAATTCATCGGGGGCGGTATTTCGCCGGGCATGGAGATGCGCTTCAAATCATTGCAGACCTTTACGGCAAAATTACCCCTCGTCAAAGCCGATTGGAACTTTCCCCTGGCCGGCTATGACACAAGGACCAATATCCTCAGCGGCGTGATCCTGGGCATGGCGAAGGAAATTGAAGGCATTATCAGCGCCTATGAAGAGAAATATGACAATTTTAACGTGCTTTTAAGTGGAGGAGATGCGTCCTATTTTACCCGCCACCTGAAAAAGAATATTTTTACAGACCCCCATCTAATTTATAAAGGGTTATATGTTATCAGTGAGTTCAACCAATAGATCCCTGCCCATCCTGTTGATGGTGGCCTGTCTTCTTTGCAGCAGCTGCGAGAACAATGTTAAAGACCTGCCTTCTTCCGGCAAGAAACAGGGGATGCCCCCGGAAGAGGCCTGGCAGATCGAAAGCCTGATGAGTGAAGGCGGTAAAATAAAAGGAAAGCTGAAATCCCCATACATGCTGCGATTTCAGCGGGCAGACACGCCGTATGCCGAATTCCCCAGATCCCTGCACGTAGACTTTTATAAGGACTCAGTAAAAAATAAGGACTCCATCCTGATCGAAAGCCAGATGGATGCCCTGTATGGAAAATACCTGCAGAATCAGAATAAGGTCTTCCTCCGGGATAGCGTGGTAGTGAAGAACATCCTGAAGGGAGATACCGTACACTGCAAGACGCTTTGGTGGGACCAGCATACGGAAAAGTTTTATACAGATGATTCCGTTCGGATCTATACAAAGGATAAGATCCTCTTCGGGAAAGGCATGGAGGCGGACCAGAATTTCCGCTGGTATACCATCAAAAAACTCACTGGCTCCGTTCTCACCTCGGAGAACGCGATCAACAAATAAGCCAGCTCCCCAAGTAATATTTTACTGATAATTAAACAATTACGCAGAACAACCCGCTGCGGCGGGAAAATATTTTCCTAAAAATTCAATTAAACGTTTGTTTAATTCAAACGTTTGTTTAATTTTGTGTCATCAATTCAAATCAAAAATGTCAGAGAAAGCAGATAAAAGAGAACATATTCTTACAGTGGCTGAGGAGCTCTTTGGAGAGAAGGGATTTGACGGAACTTCTGTAAGGGATATTGCCCAAAAGGCGGGGGTGAACCTGGCCATGATCTCTTATTATTTTGGCTCTAAGGAAAAATTACTGGAATCCCTGATCGAATTAAGAGCAGGATACGCACATGGCATCCTGGAGGAGTTGAATAAGGACCAATCTCTCACCCCTTGGGATAAGATCAACCGGTTGGTGGATTTCTATGTCGACAGGGTGTTGAACAATCTTCCCTTCCACAATATCATGTACCGGGAGGCTACCAACATCCGCTCGGATGAGATCAGGGACCGGATCATCAGCATCAAGGTGCGCAACCTGGAGCAGATCACCAAGATCATCACCGATGGTCAACAGAAAAAATTATTCCGGGAAGTAGACATCCCGATGACGGTAGGGACCCTCATGGGCTCTATCTCCTCCTATACTCAAGCAAAGCCTTACGGCTGCCATATACTGGCCCTGGGATACGATGCCAGCGAAGAAACTTATCGCACGAAGCTTGCCCCACGATTGAAGGCCCATCTGAAGCAACTCTTAAGGGCCCATTTGGATATAAAAAATGAAGAATAATAAATACACTAAAATGACAAAGTTAGCAGGGGCTTTAGGCTTCTTACTTTTAACTGCTATATCCTCTTTTGCACAAACCAGGACGTTGGGCCTGGATGAAGCGGTGCAGCTGGGGATCCAGAACAGCAAGGAATTAAAAAGATCACAGTACAAGATCGATGAGGCCCTGACTCGTTTTGCCCAGGCAAAGGACGCCAGTTTGCCCAGCGCAAAGGTGAGCTTTCAATACTTACATGCCCTTATGATGTCAAGGGTGATCAGCATTCCCGGCGTAACAAAGGACCCTATCAAGCTGCCCTTTGATTTTCCGGCCTACATGGGCACTCTTTCCGTATCGGAACCCATCTTCAACGGCAACCAGTTCAAATATGCCCGCCAGTCTGCCGACCTGATGGTGCAGATGAGCCGTCTGGATGCCGATAAGGACAAGGAAGATATCACCTGGCTGATCATCGACTCCTATATCAATTATAATAAGATCCTGCAGAACCAGCTTATCGTTGCACAGAACATGCAGGATATACAGGGCAAGCTGGAGGAGATTACCAAATATGAAAGTCAGGGTCTGGCTACCAAGAATGATGTGCTGCGGTATGAGCTTCAGAAGTCACAGATGCAGCTGACGGAGATCGAGCTGGAGAACAACCGGAAAATAGCCAACTATAATATGACGATCCTGTTGGGCATTCCGGACTCTACACAGCTGATCCTGCCGGCGCCCGCGTACAAGCTGGACGAACATCCTGTCTATTCCGAACTGTTGCAGGTGGCGGAGGCCAATCGCCGGGAGCTGCAGGACCTCTCCTATCAGACCAAAATAGCCGACGTCAACATCAAAAAGATACATGACCAGCGGCTTCCTACGGTAGCGGCATCCGCCGGTGCGTATTATATCAACCCTACGGGTCAGGTGATCCCCACCAATAATAACCTCATCGCGCCGATAACGCTGGGCATCGGAGCCTCCTGGGACATCGGTACTTTATGGATGAATAAAAACAAGGAAAAAGAAGCCTCTTTGCAGCGTCAGGAATTAAACACGGGGAAGGACCAGGCCCTCGACGAGATCCATAAGGACCTGAACAAAAATTATATCCTTTACCATCAATCCCTGGAAAAGATAAAGGTATTACAGGACGCCGTCACCCAGGCCGAAGAGAATGAACGGATCACGGAATCCAAATTTAAAAACAACCTGGTAAACACGACGGACCGCATCGATGCGCAGACCCTGTTGTATCAATCCAGGGTTAACCTCGAGCTGGCTAAATCCGATGCGACCATCGCTTATTACGATATGCTGAGATCCACCGGAAAGATCCATCTCTAAAATCTATTAATAATACTCGTTTTCAAAACTGCATTTTTTATATATGGAACAGAACAACACTCAAAAGAAAGGCGGCAAAAAACTTATATTCCCTATTATCCTGGCATTGGTGCTGGTGGGGGCCCTGGTCTTTTCTGCCAAAGAATATTTCTACTATCAGAGCCATGAGGTGACGGACAACGCCCAGGTGGATGCTGATATCAGCCCCGTAGTCGCCAGGGTCGGCGGTTATGTCAAAGAGATCCGCTTCAGGGACAACCAATTCGTAAAGGCTGGCGATACGCTGGTGATCCTGGATGACCGGGACTACCAGGTCAGGTTGCAGCAGGCCCAGGCTGCCCTCAGTTCTGTTAAACAATCGGTAGATGTATCTCAGTACCAGGTGTCTGAAGCCAGGACCAACATCGCTACGGCACAGGCTAATGTAGCTGCCGCCAAGGTAAGGGTATGGAAGGCCAATGAGGACTTCACCCGTTATGAGAACCTGTACAATGATCACGCGATCACCAAGGCGCAATTTGATGATGCCAAGGCGGAGAAAGACGCTGCGGAAGCGGCTCTTACCGTAGCGCAGACTCAGGTGCCGGTGCAGAATACAAGGGTCACTACCAATGAGAAACAAGTAGGCGCCACCGCATCCAACCTGGCATCCAGGCAGGCCGATATCGATTTTGCTAAATTGCAGTTAACCTATACCGTTATCACAGCCCCCGCGGATGGTATTGTTTCGAAAAGAAATATCCAGCTTGGGCAATTGGTACAGCCGGGCCAGACCCTGTTCGCCATTGTGAACGACAAGGGTGTTTACATAACGGCTAATTTTAAAGAGACCCAGCTGGAACACCTGCAGATTGGAGAAAAAGTGGACATCATCGCCGATGCTTATTCCGATACGACTATAAAGGGTTCCGTCGAGTCATTTGCAGGGGCCACGGGTGCTAAATTCTCCCTGCTGCCTCCTGATAACGCCACGGGTAACTTCGTAAAAGTGGTACAGCGGGTACCGGTAAGGATCAAGCTGGAAGCCGACTCTGCTTTTGTCAGCCGCCTGCGTCCGGGCATGAGTGTCCAGGTGATCGTACATACCAAATAAAAAAAAATTGTGAGTCATGGCTGAACATGGATTTAGAAAATGGATCATTACCATAACGGTTATCGTAGCTTCTTTGCTGGAGCTGATTGATACGACGATCGTCAATGTGGCCCTTCCCCAGATCATGGGTAACCTGGGGGCCACCCTGGAAGACGCAGGCTGGATCGTGACGGGTTACGCGGTAGCCAACGTGATCGTACTACCCATGTCCGGATGGCTGGGAGACCGCTTTGGCCGGAAAAATTATTTCCTTACTTCTATACTCGTCTTCACCTTCGCCTCCATCCTCTGCGGAAATGCGCATAGCCTGACCGAACTGGTGGCCTTCCGCCTGTTACAGGGGCTGGCAGGCGGTGGATTGCTGTCCACGGCACAGGCCATCCTGATGGAGACCTGGCCCCGTGAAGAGATTGGCATGGCGACGGCTCTCTTCGGGCTGGGGGCCGTAGTAGGTCCTACTGTAGGGCCGACCATCGGAGGTTATATCGTAGAACATTTTAGCTGGCCCTGGATCTTTTATGTCAACATACCTGTAGGCGCTATCGCTGCCTTCTGCGTGGTCACTTTCGTACGGGAATCCCCACGGTACGCCAAGGGCAAACCCATCGACTGGTGGGGGATCGCCTTGCTGGCCATTGGCGTAGGCAGCCTCCAGGTCGTATTGGAAAAAGGGGAGACGGAAGACTGGTTTGCCACCCCATATATCTCTGTATTGACCGCCACCACTGTCCTGTCAGGCATTGGATTTATCTGGCGGGAACTTAGCACCGATCATCCGGTAGTGAACTTCAAAATCCTGAAGAACCGGAGTTTCGCTGTCGGTATTGTCACCTCCTTTGTATTGGGCTTCGCTTTATACGGATCCGTGTTCATTTTCCCCGTATTCTGCCAGAACCTGTTAGGCTTCAATGCCCAGCAAACCGGAGAGCTGTTATTCCCCGGCGGGATGGCCACTATCTGTATGATGCCCTTTGTGGGCATGATGCTGAAAAGAGGCGTTCCCGGCCAGTTCCTGGCTACCGGGGGGTTCTTTTTATTCTTTGTTTTCACCTGGATGTTATCGAACTCCACCCTGGAGTCCGGCACCGGCGACTTCTTTTTGCCGCTGATCGTAAGGGGTGTCGGCATGGCTATCCTGTTTGTGCCGTTGACCACCCTGGCCTTACAGGAACTGAAAGGGCCGGAGATCGGACAGGGGGCAGGGTTGAATAATATGATGCGTCAGCTGGGAGGCTCTTTCGGAATAGCCATTCTCACCACCCTGATCCATATCAGGTCCGGTGTAGCCCGTACTGCCCTGCTGGAAAATATCAATCCCTACAACCCTGCGTTCGTACAAAGACAACAAACTGTAATACAGGGATTTATGAGCAAAGGACACTCTGCCCTTGATGCCCAGCAGATGGCCAACCAGGCCTTTGAAGGCACCATCATCAAACAGACGCTGCTCCTTACCTATGATAACCTTTATCTGACCATCGGGATCTTCGTCCTCTGCTGTATCCCGATCGTCTACCTGCAAAAATTCAAGAAAAATGCCGCAGTGCCCACCGATGCGCACTAAGATAGTATAGGAAAACAACAACTGAACGGAAATACAGCAAGCTGAGACGAAAAACGAAACGACTGGAATTTAAAGACAGGAATTGCTAAATAGAGAGGAATTAATAACAGCCCGGTGCCCAACAGAAAAGTCCTGAATTTCTTCAGGACTTTTCAATTTTTTTGTACGATACCTTACCAACATTTTCGTGGCCATCAATAGGTACAAATTTTAAGTCGGCTTGTTCTTAGGATTTGGATCTTTTGGATTTGGATTTTGGATTTCTTTTGATAAGTTTTGATCGATTAAGGACTCAGGGTTTTTCAGGATCTTGATTTCTTTTGGACTTTCTCAGGATTGGTTGGATCTGGTTTTTTTTTGGATTTTGGATTTGAGTCGTTCATCAATCATACTTAACAATACAAACATACAACACAGTAATAATCAGCGCAAGAGAATAAATGCTATATTTCGAACCTTCAGTTTTTACCGCCTGATTCGTAGATTTACGAATGTTGCCTGGGGCAATCACCCTATTTTTTTGGGCACATCATAAATTAACCTATTTTGTAGTTCTTAACGCAGTAGTAATTACGCATTTATCTATGAAAAGTTTTGAAAGTAAAACAGTGCTGATAACCGGGGGGACCCGGGGTATCGGGAAAGCCATCGCCCTTCGGCTGGCCCGGGAAGGGGCTAATATCGCCATCGTCGGCAAGACAGCAGAGCCTAACCCTAAATTGGAAGGGACCATCTATACGGCAGCCGAGGAAATAACCGCTGCTGGGGGCGGAAAAGTGCTGCCGATACAAGGCGATATCCGGTTTGAGGACAGTATTCGCCATATTGTGGCAACAACGGTCGGCGAATTCGGGGGCATCGATATCCTGGTAAATAATGCCAGCGCCATCAATCTCTCGGCCACCGAACAGACCGAACCCAAACGCTATGACCTCATGCAGGGTATTAACGTACGGGGCACTTTTCTCATGAGCCAGGCCTGTATCCCCCACCTGAAACAGGCGGTCAATCCCCATATTTTAAATATGTCACCCCCCCTGAACATGGACTCACGGTGGTTTGCCCCCCACCTGGCTTATACGATGAGTAAATACGGTATGAGTATGATAATTCTGGGACTGGCGGAGGAGCTAAAACAATTCCGCATTGCCGCCAATGCCCTCTGGCCAAAGACCACCATTGCGACGGCTGCTGTAAAAAATATCCTTGGAGGGGACTTCCTTATACAAAGAAGCCGTACCCCCGAGATTGTTGCCGACGCCGCCTTTTTTATTCTGCAAAAATCTTCTTTTGAGACGACAGGCAATTTTTTTATAGATGAAGACGTTTTACAAAAAGAAGGGATTACCGACTTTTCCAAGTACGCTATTAACCCCGATCAGAAATTAATGAATGACCTGTTCTTATAGGTCATCCTATAACGATATTTTATATTTTTTCATTTTTAATCCTGGGTAAAAGGCAACATCCTCCTCCCGTTCAAAGGCGGGAGGTTTTTTTTGCGCTACGGGCTTCAGTCAAAAGTAACCCTTGCGCAAAAAAGTCTAATGATGGCCCTTCGGGCAGGAGACCCGTGGTCTTCCCTGTTTGCGCCCCCTGTATACACTCACCCGAAAAAGATCTGCTACACCCGTCTGCCCGCAATCAGCAGTGCTGCCGCCGCCAGACCTGTGTCTTTGATCATGTTGACCATGGGAAACCTCCTGGAGCCATCATCGGGGGCATTGACCACCGCCGGCAAGTGCACTGTCACCACGATCAGGATCAGAAAGACGGCCAGCAACAAACCTGCCATGCGCGTCTGCTTGTTTACTAAAAAAGAAATGGCGGCTAAGATGAGGGCTGCGCCAGTGATGTAGACCCAGGCGACTCCGCCCGGAAGGAAGGACGGCACCAGCTTTTGGAAGCCTGAGACGTTTACGAAATGATTGATGCCGAAAAAGCCAATAACCAGGGCATACAGGATCGTTCCGATCTTGAAGATAGTTGTATTGTCCATATGGCAATCGTTTTAATACAACTAATTTAAACAAAAATCGGTGAAGGACAAGCGATAATCTTTGCACAGCTTAAGCGCCCGGGCGCTGCTCGAGAGTTTGTTCCGGGGTTCGCTCAGGTCTCATCTGGGGGAATAGTAATACATCCTGGATGCTGGACTGATTGGTCATCAGCATACATAACCTGTCGATACCAATGCCAATGCCGGAAGTGGGAGGCATACCATATTCCAGTGAACGAAGGAAATCCTGGTCAATGAACATCGCCTCATCATCTCCCCGCTCCATCAGCCGCGCCTGCTCTTCAAAACGTTCGCGCTGTTCGATAGGGTCATTCAGCTCGCTGTAAGCATTGGCGATCTCTTTACCGTTGACCATCAGCTCAAATCTCTCCACCAGACCGGACTCGACCCGGTGTTTCTTGGTGAGCGGGCTCATCTCTACGGGATAGTCGATGATAAAAGTCGGTTGGATATAGGTGTGTTCGCTCGTGTTGCCAAACAACTCATCGATCAGCTTGCCTTTGCCCATGCTGGGCGCCACATCGATCTTTAATTGCCGGCATACAGTACGCAGCTCCGCTTCTTCCATCCTGCTGACATCGATGCCTGTATTTTCCCTGATGGCATCCAGGATCGAAAGGCGTTTGAAGGGAGCCTTGAAGCTGATGATCTTATCCCCTACGGGAACTTCCGTGGTGCCATGCAGGGCAATGGCTATGCGTTCGAACAACTGCTCTGTTGTCTCCATCATCCAGAAATAATCCTTGTAGGCCGTATACCATTCCAGTACGGTAAACTCAGGGTTGTGCGTGCGGTCCATTCCTTCGTTACGGAAATTCCGGCTGAACTCATATACCCAGTCAAAACCTCCTACGATCAGCCGTTTAAGGTACAGCTCATTGGCTATACGCAGGTAAAAAGGAACATCCAGCGCATTGTGATGCGTAATAAAGGGCCTGGCAGCCGCACCGCCGGGAATGGCTTGCAGCACAGGCGTATCGACTTCCAGGGCTCCCTGTTCATTCAGGAAGTCCCGTATCGTATTGATCAGTCTGGTCCGTTTGACAAACGTATCTTTTACGGAGGGATTGATGATCAGGTCCGCATACCGCTGACGGTAACGGAACTCCGGATCGGTCACTTCATCGAATACATTGCCCTGCTCATCCCTTTTTACCACGGGCAGGGGTTTGAGGGATTTTGCCAGCAGCATGAAGGTTTGGGTATGGATGGAGGTTTCCCCGGTGCGGGTGATAAATACAAAACCCGTTACGCCGATGAAATCCCCCAGGTCAAGCAGGTGTTTGATCACCTTGTCAAACAGGGTCTTGTCCTCGCCGGGACACAAGTCGTCCCTGCGGACATATAACTGGATGATGCCTTTGCTGTCCTGGATCTTTATAAACAATACCTTTCCTTTGTCGTTGATGCTCATGACCCGGCCGGCAAGCGTAACCTTACTAAAGGCGTCCTTTTGCTCTTCCGTATATTGCTTTAAAATATCGGCGGAATAATGACTCACGGGAAACAAGGCGGCAGGATAAGGCTCTATCCCCAGCTGTTTCAATTCTTCCAGTTTTTCTCTGCGGATGATCTCCTGCTCTGACAAATGGGTTGTACTCATAATAACTCGGGAACGATACGATTGCAAAAATTTTGGCAAAGGTAATTCAAATCTCCCTAACTCAGCGCCAGCAAAACCTGCCAGGCCTCCTTCACTTTTCCTTCCGCCAGCAGCTCTTTCGCATAGGTATGCAGCTCTTTTTCCATTTCCTCCGGGCTGACGGAATAATATTGAAAGATATTTTTCAGTTTGTCATCGTGAAAAGAAGGATCGACGACCGGCATCTCGTGTACATTGGCCAGCTGCCCCAGGTCATTCCCGCTAAGGATCCTGCTATTCCGTATCGGGCCGGGAAGCTCATCCACCCCAATGCCCAACCTTGTATTAGGCTTTTCCACCAAAAACAAGTTGCGCTCATCCGTTCTGCAATACCAGTTGCCTCCCAGCCGGGCCACGTGATGCAAACGAGACTGATCGATCCTGTTATTTTCATCCAGGATCGCAGGGTCGACATGCATGCGCAATGCCTCACAGATCACCAGGTTGCCGGCCCCGCCCTGCTCGCCCAATGACTTTACCTCCAGAACGCTGCACTCTATCTTTACTTTACTTTCTTTCACCATGGGCGGCCTCACCAGGGTGGCGGCCTCCTGCGTGAACCCGGCTTTTATAAACTCATTGGCCTCTTTGGGGTATTCGCAGCTGGCCAGGCTTACCTGCTGCACCATCTCATAATCGACGATGTTGATCACCACTTCCCCTACTTCCAGGACATTGTGTAACGTGTGTTTGGTAGTATTGTCCCTCACCCTCCTCGAAGGGGAAAAGATGAGGATGGGGGGTGTCGTGGAGAACATATTGAAGAAGCTGAAAGGACTCAGGTTCACCTGCCCCGCCGCATCGATCGTGCTGACAAAACAGATAGGACGGGGGGCGACGGCAGCCTGCAGGTAATTCTGCCGGTCCACAGTAGAAAGCTCTTTCAGGTCGAGGATCATAACGCTTGTACGTTTTTCTTTTTGCTGAACAGGGAAAGACCGCCCTCTTCCCGTACGATGGTATTATGAAGGATGCCCAGGCCATCCACTTCCAGCTCCACCACATCATTTTCCTGCAGCCACTGCTCGGTATAACCGGGGTCATTCAACTTGCCGGTGCCATTCAGTTCCAGGAAACAGCCCGTCCCTACCGTACCGCTGCCGATCACATCACCGGGATAGAGGTCCACGCCATAGGAGGCCCTTTCTATCAGCTCGGCAAAGGTCCAATCCATGTCGGCGGCATTGCCATCACTTACCTGCTGCCCATTCACCCGGCATAACATGCGCAGGTTCCAGTTCTTCCCCGTATGCCCCTCTTTACAGGGCACTTCAAAAGGCTGTAATTCATCCAGGGTCACCAGCCAGGGGCCAATGACGGTAGAAAAATCCTTGCCTTTGGCCGGCCCCAGGTTTAATAACATTTCTTCCATCTGCAGCTTCCTGGCGCTGATATCATTCATGATCATCAGACCGCCGATATAATCATCCGCTTCGGAGGCTGGAATATTCCGGCCATGCCGGGAAATAACGATGGCTACTTCCAGCTCGAAATCCAGTTTTTCAAAATGATCCGGCATACAGCGGATATCGCCGGGGCCCTGTATGCTGTGATGATTGGTAAAATAAAAGATGGGATATTGATCGAATTCGGGGATCATAGGCACCCCCCGGTTACGTCGTGCCGCAGCCACATGCTGACGGAATGCATACCCGTCCCGGCAGGAACTGGGAAAGGGTACAGGAGCCAGCACGGTTACCTCTTTGAGGGGAGTGGCCTTCCCGGGACCGATATGCCCCTCCCGGATGCTTAATTCCCCCGCCTGTACGATAGGCAACAATTCGTCCCAGTAATTCAGGAACATACTCATCGTATTCGGGATATCGGGATGGATCAGTTCCATGTCGTAAAGAAGACCGTCCACCAGGACGGCCAATTGCTCATGCTCTTCTTTTAGGTATGATACCAGTTTCATAGTTGCAATCCGTTTAAGGTTGCCAAAGGTAAAGGAATATTTTCTTCGGCCGTTCGAGGGGTTTTATGTAAATTTAGATCCTCTATCATATTGTCTTATAACTCGTTATGGATAAATGCCGTTTCATTCTATACGGGGTCCTCGTTTTTTTGATCAGCCCCGCCCTCCGGGGATTTGCCCAGGAGGGGCCCGGCGAAAATTTCCTGAAGGAGGTCCTCTGGCGACAAGGCTCTCCCCAGCTGAAAAGAGTTTTGCAACATCCCGACTCTTTTCGTTACCAGCTCATCTATACCCGGATTGACAGAGACCGCCGCAACCGGCCCCATTTTCATAATTATAACTACCGGGTGGACTCCCTGGAATACTTCAACCCCGCCTCCACGGTGAAGATGCCCCTGGCCTTTCTCTCGCTGGAAAAAATGAACAGCCTGGCCGGTCATGGTATCGATAAGTTCACTCCTATGCTCACTGACAGCGCCTACAGCGGTCAAAGATCCGCCCATGAGGATAGCAGCTCCGCCAACGGCCTACCCTCCCTGGCCCAGTACATTAAGAAAATCTTTTTGGTCAGTGATAATGATGCCTATAACCGTTTATACGAGTTTCTGGGGCAGCAGTCCCTGAATGAACGGCTGTGGCAATTGGGATACCCGGATATCCGGATCACCCGCCGTTTTGTCCCGATGAGTGAGGAAGAGAACAGGAATACCAACCCTGTCCGGTTTGTCAAAGAGGGACGGCTCCTCTATTCCCAACCCCCTGCCCACAGCGCCGTGACTTTCGATTTCAACCGGGAGATCTTCATCGGCAACGCACATTATGATCGCCATGACTCATTGGTCCGGACACCGATGGACTTCACCCGGCATAACAATATTTCGCTGGAAGACCTGCGGCATATCCTGCAATCCGTCCTGTTCCCGGAGTCTGTACCCCCTTCGCAGCGGTTTCATCTGACCGAGACCGATTACCGGTTCCTCTACCGTTATATGTCGCAATACCCCTCGGAAGAGGCTCATCCCCACTATGATACAGCGGAATACTTTGATGCCTATACCAAATTCTTCCTTTTTAAAGCAGGAAAGACTCCTATTCCTCCCAATATCCGGGTATTTAACAAACCGGGCTGGTCTTATGGATTTCTGACAGACATCGCCTATATCGTGGATTTTAAGCATAAGGTGGAATTCATGCTCAGCGGGGTGATCTATGTTAACAGGGACGGCGTCCTGAATGACGATAAATACGAATATGACGAGACAGGATACCCCTTTTTTAAAGAAGTGGGGGATATCATTTACCGGTATGAGCTGGAAAGAAAAAGGAAATACCCCCCCGACCTGAAAAAGTTTGAACTTTCCTATAACAAAGGTGTTTTCTAACGGCCAGAACCCCGTAGAAGCCCTCTTTTCAAATGTGGAGCCCAGCATTCCCGGGTTCTTCGTATTTTTGTGGTCCGATAGCTAAATAATGATAATGAAGTTCGAAAAAATACACAATAAAGGGCAGGCCCAGCTATTTAAGAACCAATACCTGGAAATGCTGACCAAAACGCATCCCCTGGTAATCTGGGGTATCTACCTGCCTATTATCAGCTATTCCCTCTATTACAGCGGAGCCAGATTGGACTTCCCCCTGTGGAGGGTTGCCCTCACTTTTCTGGGGGGCATGTTCTTCTGGACGTTTTTTGAGTATTTGATGCACCGGTTTGCCTTCCATTGGGTGTCGGATAGTGAAAGGGCGCAAAAATTCATCTATGTGCTGCATGGCAATCATCACCATTTTCCCCGCGACAGGGAACGCCTGTTCATGCCGCCGGTACCCAGCCTGATCATCTCCTCGGTTATTTTCTTTATCATGTATGGCTTTATCAGAGGCAATGCGTTCATGTTCTTCCCGGGATTTATGCTGGGCTACCTGCTTTATGGCAGTATGCATTATGCGATCCATGCCTGGAATCCCCCGTTTAAATGGTTGAAACCCCTCTGGCGTAATCATCACCTTCATCACTATAAGGACGACCACAGAGGCTTTGGCGTGAGCTGTACGATCTGGGACCGGGTCTTCGGGACCATGTTCGATCTGAAAAAAGAAAAAGAAGATAAAGAGAAAGTAAGAGAGCTGATGTACTAACCTCCTGCTGATTCCTACACATCCTTCCATTCCTGCGGCCCATTTGGAGGGCCAGGCGAGTATAACCGGCGGGTCTGTATCTTTTGCCACTGCCGCTCTATGATCAGCCGGGCTATGATCCTGCCGGCGTCTTCTCCCGGATTAACCTGTAACAATTGCCGGAGCTTTCCCTCATTGACATCGATGCGGTACAACCATTGTACCAGGCCCCCGAAGTCTGTTCGGATCATATGGTTAACCTTTTCCGCCATGAAAGCCTCCAATTGCTCCATCGTGAAGGTTGCCACCAGCTCCAGCCCATAGCTCCGGTTCAGGTCCTGTATCAACGTCGCCTGGTCGATGGGTTGGTTTTCTTCCTCTTGCGTATGTTCTTCGTTCATCATGATCAGAATTTTTCCATAACGCCCAATCCGAATAAGGCGAAGTCATATTTCACCGGGTCTTCCTTATCCAACAGGAGTAAATAATCTGTTAATTCAAGAGCCGCCTGCCAGTCCGACTGCTCACGGCTAAGTAATCCCAGGTTTTTCGCTACCCTGGCGACATGTACGTCCAGCGGACAAACAAGCTGGCTGGGCGAAAGTCTCTCCCAGATGCCGAAATCAACGCCTTTATCATCTTTTCTTACCATCCAGCGAAGGAACATGTTCAGGCGTTTGCAACTGGATTTTTTCTCCGGCGAAGCGATGTGTTTGTGGGTCCGGGGTGGGACCACCAGGGGTTCGCCGCCTGCTGATGCCACCTCCGGCGAAAAAAAATAATGATAAAAGGCTGTCAGCGCCCCCTCCCGTAACGAACCTGCTCTCCCCTCCCGGGGTCGGAGAAAGGCCTCTTCCAGCGACTCATACCGACTATAATGAGACCTAAAAAAAGTTATAAAATATAGGAGATCGGTCGCGTTAAAGGTCCGGTGTTTGAAATCCAGGAACCGTTGAAGGTCTTTCTCCTCATGTTGCAGGATGAACTCATAAGGCGACTGGTCCATCAACTGCATCAGCTCCTGCGACTTCCGGATGATCGTAGTGCGGTTGCCCCAGGAAAAGATCGCGGCAAAAAAACCGGCTATCTCGATGTCCTGTTTTCTGCTGAATTGATGGGGAATGCTGACAGGGTCGTTTGCAATAAAGGCCGGCCGGTTGTATTCCTCCACCTTCCTGTTTAAAAAGGCACGTAACTCTTTTTGACCTTTAATCATGGTCCAGACATTGTTTCAGATCGTCGATCAGGTCATCTACATCCTCGATGCCCACGCTGAGTCGGATCAGCGAATCACTTAACCCATTCTTTATCCTTTCTTCCCGGGGAATGGAGGCATGCGTCATGCTGGCGGGATGGTTGATGAGTGACTCCACCCCTCCCAGGCTTTCGGCCAGGGCGAATAATTTTGTGGAAGACAATAGCTTCATCGCCCTTTCCAGGCTGTCGTCCTTCAGGGTAAAGCTCATCATTCCCCCAAAACCCCGCATTTGCTTTTTGGCGATAGCATAAGCAGGATGATCTTCAAATCCGCACCAGTATACCTTTCCTACTTTAGGATGATGGCGGAGGAAATGGGCAATCCTTTCTCCATTCAGGTTATGCCTGTCCATCCGCACATGCAAGGTCTTCAAACCCCGCAGCACGAGAAAACAGTCCTGTGGGCCGGGCACGGCTCCACAGCTTTTCTGGATGAAATATAATTTCTCTCTCAGCTCCGCATCATTCATGACCAGGCAGCCATGGATTACATCGCTGTGCCCTCCAAGATATTTGGTGGCGGAATGTAATACCAGATCCGCCCCCAGGTCCAGCGGGTTCTGCAAATAAGGGGAGGCAAACGTATTGTCCACGCACAACAGGACCTTATGTTGCCGGGCAATAGCTGCCACGGCGCCGATGTCGACGATGTTCATCAGGGGATTGGTAGGCGTCTCCGCCCAGATCAGCCGGGTGTTGGGGTTGATATAGGACTTAATATTCTCAGCGTCCTGCATATCGATGAAGTGGAATCGGATGCCTGACTTTTCAAATATTTTGGTGAACAGCCTGTACGTGCCGCCATACATATCGTTGGCGGCTATTACCTCATCACCGGGCTGAAACAGGCGCAGCACGGCATCCGAAGCGGCCACCCCGCTGCTGAAACAAAGTCCGAATTTGCCATTTTCGATATGGGCCAGGGCTGTTTCCAGAACTTTCCGCGTAGGGTTCTGAGACCGGGCATATTCGTATCCCTTATGCTGGCCGGGAGCGGTTTGCACATACGTGGAAGTTTGATAGATCGGGGTCATAATGGCGCCGGTGGATGGATCTGGCTCTATGCCTGCATGGATCAGTTTAGTCGAAAGCTTCATGATGAATATTTTGTTGTTCGTGGTCCTGATTGATGGATAAAGATAACCTTTTCATTGCGATCATCCAGTTTAACAAAAGCTTAACCCGAAATAAGCAACATGGAAAAAACGGCTTCGCGCTGCATTTACCATGTCTTAAAACTTTTTTTACGGCCTTGGGTAGGGTAGGCTTCTTCCACCTCCCTGCAGAGATAAAATCTTTTGTACCAGACGTGTATATTGGCTTGACGGGTGTTGTACAGGGAAGTAGCTTTACTCCACTTAATGATCTTATTTACAAAAATTCTTAAAAAATAAAACCATGACACCGAGTGCATCGTTCAGAAAACTCCTCTTCGCCTCCCTTTGCTTGTTATCTTTTTCTGCAGGCGTCTTTGCGAATGACGGCTTTACTATTAATGAAAAGTTATTACAGACCTTTAAACAGACTTTCCCTAACGCCGAGCAGGTGAAATGGATGGAACAGTCTGACAAGTACACGGTCAATTTTAAGGAGAATGGCATCCTCACCAAGATCGACTATGACAAGGATGGGAATTTCTTAAGCTCTCTCCGGTACTATACAGAGAAAAACCTTCCCGTCAATATCATCTGTAAGTTGCAGAAGAAATACGCCGATAAGAAAATTTTCGGTGTCACGGAGATGACCACTGATGCTGCTGTTGAATATTATATCAAACTGGAGGATGCAACGACCTGGACTACCGTTAAGTCAAATGTAGACGGCAATTTACAGGTTGTTGAAAAATATAAAAAAGCCTTGTAAACAACCGTACTTACTCCGGGTTCCTATGGCTTCAGACAGGCCGCTGTCACCAGATAACGCCAGTCATTATTTTCAGCCGCATGTGCATCCTGCGGCTGAATTTTTTTATGTAAGGCCGAAGGTTGTAAAATATCCGCCCTGACCAGGCTGCGTCTGGCCTCATGGATATATTCCTGCAGGATCGGGTCCCGCATCCACGCCTGTTGGGGGGGCTCATAACCTGTCTTATCCTTTCTCCAGACGATCTCTTTCGGCAACACATCTTCCATGCTTACCCTCAGCAACCATTTTGTCCATCCTTCCCGGATCTTGAAATGAGAGGGAAGAGAGAAAAGGAACTCCACCAGTTCATGATTCAGGAAAGGCAGACGGACTTCCACCCCATGCGCCATGGAATTGCGGTCGGCATAGCGCAGCAGCTCTTCCATCCCATTCATGAAGGTATTGTAATATAGGACCCCGCTTAACTTATCAAAATGAGGAATATCATAATAGGAGACCCCGAAATTTTCAATGAGATCCTTTGACAGGTCTTTGCTTTTTCGTTGCTGAGCGGTCCGTTTTTTCTTTAGGAATAAGCCGGCATAAACGGGCAGATTTGCCGCCAGGCGGTTCCTCCAGGTCCAGCGATCATCCACGCCGGATTGCCGGGCAGCTTCCAGCTCCAGGGCAAATGACTTTTTATCATTCCGGTATAGCTCCTGCCAGTACCAGTGATAATATTTGTGATAACCGGCCAGCAGCTCATCGGCTCCCTGCCCGTCCAGCAGGACTTTTACCTGGCGGCTCCCTGCCAGCTCAAATACCTTGTACTGGGCATAGATACTGGAGGAGAGGAAAGGCTCTTCCTGGTGATAGACCAACCGTTCGAAGTCCCGGATCAGGTCATGGGCGCCGGGGCTGGTCGTATAGTTGTCCAGTTGGAAACGATCGGTTACCAGTTTGATAAAAGGGGATTCATCCTTCTCAAAGCCGGGGAAAATGGCGGAAAAGGTCCGGAGGTCCTTCACCTGCTTCTCCTGTCCCCGGATGGCGGCAATAACGGAGGAGCTGTCCAGGCCGCCGCTTAGGCTGGTTCCTACGGGGACATCACTCCTCAACCGCTTGTTCACAGAGGCGGACAACAAGCCGCTGAATTGCATGAGGACGTTTTCTTCTCCCGGATCATGGGTATTCTCGATCTGGATATCCCAGTAAAGAGCCGTTTGCATCTCCCCGCTGGCTGCATGATAAACCAGATAAGACCTGGCCGGCAGCTTGGAGATACCTTGGTAAAAGGTCTCGAAACCATTGGCGGGATTCTGGGTATAACCGATGGTGATAAAATTGAAGATCAGCCTTTTATTACTCTCTTTTTTTATACCCGCTGCCCAGAGGGCCTTCATTTCACTGGCAAATAGGAATTGGGCGGCATCCCTGTAAAAAAAAAGTGGTTTTTCGCCAAACCGGTCCCTCGCCATAAATAAATTCCCCTCTTTTTCATCCCAGATGGCAAAGGCGAACATCCCGTCGAAGTATTGCAGACAGTCAGGGCCATAATGATCATAGGCGGCCAGTATCACTTCCGTGTCCGACCTTGATGTAAAAGAATACCCCTTCGACTGCAACAGGCTTCTCAGCTCCAGGTAATTGTAGATCTCTCCATTATGTATGATGGTATAACGGCCCAGGTAGGACATGGGCTGGGCTGCGGCGGGGCTGAGATCGATGATGGCCAGTCTCCGGTGTCCGAGGCCGGCAAGACCCGATCCACTGATCCAGGCTCCTTCGCCGTCGGGGCCACGATGAGCGATGGCATCTGTCATTTTCTGCAGACGCTCCCGGGTTATATTCGCCGGGTCAGGGGATAGAATGCCGGCAATTCCACACATATTACCAGGTAATAGGAAGCTTTACCAATACATCATCCCAGTTGATCACCAGGTTGGCGCCTTTTCCGGCTTTTTCAAACGCTATGGAGAAAGCTTCCGTGATTTCCGTTTGTTTCTCAACCGGAACGGGGATCCGCACCACATCCTTGGCCATATCATATTTAAAGGCGCCCCAGGTGTCGGTCTCCTTATTCAGGATCATCGTCCATTTGTCCGAATCGACCAGCGCATAGAGGGTATAACGACCCTTTTTCACTTTTTTGTCGGTGATCTTCACATCTTTGAAAAATTCAATTTCCGTGGCTTCATTGGCTCCCAGCCTCCATACCTTCCCATAACTCACCAGGTCCCCGAATAACTTTCTTCCATTCTTCTGGGGACGGCTGTATACCACCCGCGCTACCAGGGGCTCGCTCATCTTATCCTGTATCTTCAGAACGGGATAATCTACCGGGTAATAGCTGATGTCTAAAGGGGATTTGTCCATGGCGGGGGATTTGGACTGCGCACTGGCCAGGGTGACACCCATCAAAAAGCTCACTAGAAGGAAGATGTTTCTCATGGTACGAAATTATTCATTTTTTTCATATGTGGGATTTTCCCTTCGTCGTTTATTCAGCCGGCGGCGGGGACTGCTCCAGCAACTGCAAATGAGTAAAGGCAAAACTTTTAAGGGCGGGAAAGAAAAGGGCATAACAGGCTTCCAGGTCATTATAATGGACCTCGAACAACCGGCAGGCCTCTTCGGGAGGGGCCATATAGGCCGCCCTTCTGGAAAGGCCGGTAAAACTGTTAAAGATGCCTTCCCGGGTGCGGTAGTTATAGAGCCAGTTTTGCGATCGCATATAAGGCCACATCCGGGCAAACCTTTCCGGGAAAAAAGGTTGAAAAGGGGCCAGTTGCGCATATGTTCTTTCCGCAAAGGCGCCAAGCCCGCCTCCGGGAAATTCCCCGGCATCGTTGGCCAGGAAATGATCGTATACGACGTCCGTCAGGGCTCCCGCATAGAGCCCATAGGCTTCTCTGAAAAAGGACTTTGCCTGCCGGGTGACGGGATGTTGGTCTGTAAAGGTATCGATGGCCCTGTGAAGAGAGATGCCATTTTGAATGGCTTTCGGATAATCCAGCTTCTTTTTTCCTTTTATGAAATCACTGATCAGATTACCCACTGCTATTTCCGGTATACCAAAAGACAGGTATGCATGCGCTAAATAATTCACTATTACAATTTAACGATCTTTTGGAGGATTTTAAACTTTCATTAAGAAATCGGATCTCATG
Source organism: Puia sp. (assembly GCA_035492545.1). GTDB lineage: Bacteria > Bacteroidota > Bacteroidia > Chitinophagales > Chitinophagaceae > Puia. The sequence goes on along the minus strand of DATJJD010000196.1, from coordinate 180,758 downwards.
CTTGCTGGCAGTGGGTTTCAGAAGAATAAAAAAAATGGCTACTATCTGCTGGAACGGGTTTGATCACAATTACATAATATGATGAACCGTTGGTCAATATTGGCTTGCAGGGTGGGTGTAACATAAATAGTTTTGCTGCGTCTAAGGTTAAAAGCTCTTTATAAACGACGAAAGGATCCGCAAAAAAAATTTTTCAGAAGCTGCAACATCGGAAAGAAACCCGCGTCTTATATATAGAGCTACAAAATGAGAGCTACAACGGGCCGCCTGTAACGTTAACACACAAGAGACAATTCGAAACAACTGTAAAAAATTTATAAAACAAAAAAAATGAAAAAGGTTATTTTATCCCTTGCTACCGTGCTTATGATAGGGATCAGCGCATTTGCATCAAAGAATGATGAAGTAAATCAACTGGCCGTCAACAATTTTAATAGGGAATTTGTAAGCGCCAGGAACATTGTGTGGGAGCAGAAACAGGATTATCTGAAGGTTACCTTCACGCTGAATGAACAGGTACTGTTTGCTTATTACAACAATAACGGAGACCTGCAGGCTATTGTCCGCAATATCGTGTCCTCGCAGCTTCCCATCAACCTGCTGACGGATGTGAAAAAAGATTACAGCGGATTCTGGATCTCTGATTTATTTGAAATAGCATCAGATGATCAGACGACCTATTATGTCACCCTGGAAAATGCAGACAAAAAGATCGTGCTGAGATCCAATGGGGCGGATAGCTGGGACGTATATGCAAAAACGAAAAAGAACATGGAATAATAAGGATCTCTTACCTTGAGTTAAAGTTGGATCAAGGGTCCGGTCTTCTGGCCGGACCCTTCTTATTTGCAGCTGCCAAAAAAGATATATTTTTGCGGCTTATAGAACTAAAAAACAAAAGCAACTATGAACAAAGGTCCCGTCTCGTCATTCATCCAGCATCATTACAGGCATTTTAACGCTGCTGCCCTGATGGATGCCGCAAAAGGTTATGAGCAGCACTTGCTGGAAGGGGGTAAAATGATGGTGACCCTGGCCGGAGCGATGAGCACGGCAGAGCTGGGTATTTCCCTGGCTGAAATGATCCGGCAGGATAAGATACAGATCATCAGCTGCACCGGCGCCAACCTGGAAGAAGATGTGATGAACCTGGTGGCGCATAGTCATTACAAGAGAGTCCCGAATTACCGGGATCTGACGCCACAGGAAGAATGGAATTTATTGGAGAATCATTATAACCGTGTTACGGATACCTGCATTCCTGAAGAAGAGGCTTTCCGCCGCCTGCAGAAACACCTGGTTAAAGCCTGGAGGGAAGCGGAATCCAACGGCGAGCGTTATTTCCCCCACGAGTTCTTATATAAAGTAGTACTCAGCGGTGACCTGGAACAATACTATGAAATTGATCCGAAGGACAGCTGGATCGTTGCTGCCGCACAAAAGAACATCCCTATCGTAGTACCGGGATGGGAAGACAGCACTACCGGTAATATCTTCGCCAGTTATGTCATTAAGAATGAGTTAAAAGCCTCCACCGTTAAGAATGGGATCGAATACATGGTCTGGCTGGCAGACTGGTACCGGCAAAATTCCGCCGGGAAAGGGGTCGGATTTTTCCAGATCGGAGGGGGTATTGCCGGTGACTTCCCCATCTGTGTCGTACCGATGATGTACCAGGACCTGGAATGGCATGACGTCCCTTTCTGGAGCTATTTCTGCCAGATCTCCGACTCTACCACCTCTTACGGGTCTTATTCCGGCGCCGTCCCCAATGAAAAGATCACCTGGGGTAAGCTCGATATCCATACACCGAAATTTATTGTTGAAAGTGACGCCACCATTGTAGCACCGCTGATCTTTGCCTGGGTGCTGGGTTGGTAAATACCGTAATATTATGAATACGAATTCTGAAGAACTGTACCTGGAGGCGGAAGCCGATATTAAGAACAACAATTACGCAGAAGCTTTTAAGAAGTACGAAAGTATTTTATACGAGGAGCCGGACAGCGCACCGGCCCATAATTCGTTAGGATGGCTCTATAAGACCCAATTCGACGACTATGCGAAAGCGGAGAATCATTTCCTGACCGCCATCCGGTGCGACCCCTCCTATCCGCATTCTTATTTCCATATTGCCGCCCTGCTGATGGACATGGAACGCTTCGACGAATTAAGCCTTCACCTGGAAAGGTGTCTGCGTATCCGTACGATCGACAAGTCCTGGGTCTATGGCCGTTATGCCCTGGCAGAAGAGCTGAAGTTGAATTTTGAGAAAGCCATCCATTATTTTGAGCAAGCGATCTTAGCCAGTCAGAATGACGAAAAGATAAAGGACTACCGGCAGGACATCGAAAGGTGCGAGATGAAAAGGGAGATAGCGAAGAAACACGCTCAGTAAAGTTCACTATAAATTAGAAGATAAATTAGAAGCCCCGGGCATTCTGCCCGGGGCTTCTAATTTAGTTAGCTCCACTCTTCCTTATCTTTCTTTTCCTGATCTTTCATGACCCTTACGGAAATACGAATACTCAGTTCGTACAAAAGGATCAGTGGCAGCGCAACAATCGTCTGACTCATCCAGTCCGGGGACGGGGTAATAACGGCTGCCACGAAAAGAATGGCGACATAAGCATATTTCCGGTAAGTACGGAGGAAATTGGGTGTGATCAGGCCGATCCGGGTGAGTACATAACTCACCAGGGGCAGCTGAAAGGCCAATCCTGAGCCTATAATGATGTCTACGAGGTTCTCGATATAATCGTCCAGGGTCGGGACGGTCTGGATCTGTCCGGGCACGCCCAGGGTATAGTTGGCCAGGAAACTGAAGGTAAAGGGCGCTAAGAGGAAATACCCGAAAGCGACCCCCAGCAAAAAGAAACCGGTTACCCAGAATATGGCTCCCCGGCTGCTTTTCAGCTCCTTAGGGGAAAGGGCGGGCTTGATAAAACGCCACAATTCCCAAAATACATAAGGAAAGGCTACGATAAACCCCCCGATGACGGCAATATTGATGCTGGAAATGAATTGTGAGCTGAACTGGGTGGTCTGCAACTTCAGGCCGGAAACAGATTGCAGGCATAAGGCATCTCCCATGTGCAGCTTCCGGCCCAGGGCGCACAAACCGGTATAGCTGATGAAGTCAGGGCGGATAGGCCCGCTGATGACCTTTTCAAAGATCCAGTTGATCTTGATAAAGATGAGAATGGCTACTATTACTATAGCAAAGGCCGATCGGACGATGTGCCAGCGCAACGCCTCCAGGTGGTCCACAAAAGACATTTCTTCCTCGCCCAGGTTCCTGTTGAACAGATTTAAAGCCATAAGTTCTAAAATACTTATTTATAGCCATTTGTAGCCCAAAGCCAACGACCTGATACTACATTGACGCCCGCGAAGTTAATTTGAAAATGCCAACCCCGGCACGGGTATATAAAAAAAAACAAGCACTCCATGACAGAGTGCATTGTTTACTCCTAACTGACCTATGAAAAACATTCCCTCCGATGGACAAAAGGGGGGATAATAAGTTTAGTAGAAAGGCCGTCAGTTAGATAAGGCGCCTTCCCCTTACGAGAACAAATTTGAACAAAAAGAACAGGACAGAAAAGAAATCGGGGGTGTTTAACCACGGGTTAACATTGGTTAAATTAGGCGCCTTGAAGAGCCATTTTCAGGGAGGAAATTGCCTATTTGAGGACTTTAAGCCGGACCATCTCTATTCGGGTATCGCTTACATTGAGTATCTCGAATTCGTAGTCCCCGATGATGATGCGGTCTTTTAAATGAGGGATGGTCTCATGCTGATTGATGATATAACCCGACAAGGTCTCTGAGTCGTTTTCAGGAAGGTCCAGCCCGTATTTTTCATTGAGATAATCCAGTTCCAGCCGACCGGAAAAAATAAACTCATCATTCGACAACTTCTTTTCCTCGAATTCTTCCGTATCGTATTCATCCCTGATCTCGCCAAAGATTTCTTCCAGCAGGTCTTCCATGGTGACGATACCGGCAGTGCCGCCGAACTCATCCACCACCCAGGCAATACTCTTCCTCTCCCGGCTGAACTTGTTGATCAGGTCGGTAGCGCTCATACTTTCAGGCACAGCAGGAATGGACAATAAGATCGATTTGATAAGCGGCGGCTTTTTGAAAAGATCGAGTTGATGTATATACCCGGATACGTGGTCCAGATTGCCATCGAATACGATGAGCTTACTTAGCCGGGTTGCGACGAACTTTTTCCTGACCTCTTCGATAGGCGTATTCAGGTCGACGCCTTCGATCTCTTTTCTGGGAACCAGGCATTCCCTTACCTTGACCTTAGGCAGGGCCAGCGCCGCTTCAAAGAGGCTTTTATTGAGGTCCTTGGAGTCTTCTACGGTATCCCGGGTCTGTTGCATAAAATGATCCAGGTCCGTAGCGGAGAAAGTGCCCTTTCTGTCATCCATCCGTACATTGAAGACATATTTCAGGATCCACTGGGCGATGCCGGCGAAAAAACTGGCGATGGGATAAAAGAACCGTTGGAGGAAATCCATGGTGCCGGCAAAAAAGCCTAACATAGAATCGCTTTTAGCCCGGAATAAAGCCTTGGGAATAAATTCTCCGAATAAAAGGATAAATCCGGAAGCCACCAGGGTCTCTACAAAAAGACGGATGGCGTTAACATAACTGCCGGGCATATGGATCTTGGTGATCAGCAGGTTCCAGAGTGGCAGAAAAGTCTCTCCCACCATCAGGCCAAAGATCACCAGGAAAATATTGAAGCCTACCAGGGTGGTACCCATGAAGGGGGCCGGGTGCTCCATAAAGTTTGAGAGGATAACAGCACTGCTGAGCCCTTGTTTCTTCTTCAGCTCGATAGCCAGTTTGTTGGCTTTTAAAAAGGCCACTTCGATTCCCGCAAAGAAGGCGATCATCAGCCACGCTACAACAATCCAGATAAGGGTATTGGTATTGATCATACTGAGTACTAATCTAAGTCAAATCCTTGAAAAAGAGGAATTTTATAGCCCCAAAAAGCTTTTAATGGCCTCATCTGCTTCCTGACAAGCCTGGTCCAGCTCACTATTCAAAATGACCCTGTCGAAATGATGTTTGAAGGACATCTCGTAAGAGGCTTTATTGACACGATCCCGGAGACTTTCGGCCGTTTCCGTACCCCTCATCTCCAGGCGGCGTCTCAGCTCTTCCACGGAAGGAGGCTCGATAAAAATAGAAAGGGTGGAGTGGGGATATTGTTCCTGTAAATGGATGGCTCCCTTTACCTCGATGTCCAGCAGAGGGGTCTTCCCGGCATGCCAGATACGTTCCAGCTCTTCTTTCAGGGTACCGTAATATTTCCCTTCATAGACCATCTCCCATTCCGCAAATTCATTCTGCTGGATCTTTTGCTTGAACTCGTCCAGGCTTAAAAAATAATAGTCTACCCCATTCTTTTCATGGCTTCTGGGAGACCGGGTAGCAGCTGAAATAGAAAAGGTCAGCTGGGGATATTTCGCCAGCAGGTACCGGGTAATGGACGTTTTTCCCGCCCCGGAGGGGGCTGTTATAATGATGATCTTCGGATCCGTGCTCATATTCTGTTGATTTGAGCTCCCAACCTGCGCAGCCTTTCATCGATATGCTGGTACCCCCGGTCGATCTGCTCGATATTCTGAATAATGCTCCTACCTTCTGCGCTCAGGGCGGCGATCAGCAGGGCCACGCCGGCTCTTATGTCAGGGCTGCTCATCGTAATGCCTCTCAGCTTCTGCTCCCGGGCCATTCCGATAACGGCCGCCCGGTGAGGGTCGCATAAGATGATCTGCGCGCCCATGTCTATCAGCTTATCTACGAAAAAAAGCCGGCTTTCAAACATTTTTTGATGGATCAGCACGGAGCCCCGGGCCTGGGTGGCAACGACAAGGACAATGCTGAGGAGGTCCGGAGTGAAGCCGGGCCAGGGATGGTCATAAATAGTCAACACCGATCCATCCAGGAAGTTCTGGATCTCATAGACATCTTGTTCAGGTACATAAATATCATCCCCCCGGAATTCCAGCCGGATACCCAGCTGCCGGAATTTATCCGGGATGACCCCCAGATTCTCAATGCTGGTATTTTTAATGGTGATCTCGCTCTGGGTCATGGCTGCCAGTCCGATAAAGGACCCGATCTCGATCATATCCGGCAGCATGCGATGCTCCGTACCCCTCAGATAGTCTACCCCTTCAATATGAAGAAGGTTGCCGCCTATGCCGTCGATACGGGCGCCCATCCGGGTCAGCATTTTACATAGCTGTTGAATATAGGGTTCGCAGGCGGCATTATAAATGGTCGTGGTCCCTTCGGCCATGACGGCCGCCATGACGATATTCGCCGTACCGGTGACAGAAGGCTCGTCCAGCAGGAGATAACATCCTTTTAGCCGTGGCGCCTCCAGGTGGAAAAGACCTTCTTCCGGGTGATAATTGAACTGTACCCCAAGCTTCTCAAAACCGATGATATGGGTGTCCAGCCGGCGCCGGCCGATCTTATCGCCGCCAGGTTTGGAAATAAACGCCTTACGGTAACGGGCAAGCATAGGTCCTGCCAGCATTACCGAACCCCTCAGTTTGCCGCTCTTACTGCGATAGGCCTCACTTCGCAAATAGTTGATATCGACGTCGTCCGCCTGGAAGCTACAGGTGTCCCGGGACAGCCGTTCGGTCTTCACTCCCATCTCCCCCAATAGTTCGATCAGGAGATTGACATCCAGTATATCGGGTATATTGGTGATGGTCACTTTCTCCGGGGTGAGCAATACGGCGCTGATGATCTGTAAGGCTTCATTTTTGGCTCCCTGCGGAACGATCTCTCCTTTCAGCCTTTGGCCTCCAATGACTTCAAATGAATGCACAACGTTGTTTTTTATGGAATAAAAAAAGCTATATCGACAGGATAGCCCCGTTAATATAGCTTTAAAATAAATAAATGAATATCAGAATCTTTTCTTTTTGAATTTACCGCCGCCGCGATCATTATTCCGGTCATTCCTGTCATTTCGGTCATTCCGGTTGCTGCCGCCGCCCCTTTGCTGGAACTTCTGATTACGTTTGTTGCGGTAGTCGCCATATCCTCCCCGCTCTCTTTCCCTGTTCTCGTTGGGACGGAAACTCTTTACATAAGGCGTATTGGTAAACTCCAACTGTCCATTGGTGAGGTTGGTCAGCTCGCTCTGGATAGCGTCATCATGTACTGTTTCCTTATGCCAGTTGTTATAAGCCAGCTTCATGTAATAAGCAACCGCGTTGGCAAAACCATTTCGCTTGTCCGGGTTTTCCTCTGCCAGGGCTTTATTGATGACGATCTCCAGGTTCTTACCCAGATGGGAGAATCTTGGATAACGTTTGGGATAGGGGAGAGGCTTGGGCCTGGCCCTTAAGGTTTCCCGGGTGGGAATCGGATAAGGGGAGGCTACCTCCAGTTTAAAGTCGGAGATCAGAAAAAGGTGATCCCATAATTTATGTCGGAAATCTTCCACGTTTTTAAGATGTGGGTTGAGAAAGCCCATCAGCTCGATGACAGCATGTGCATTCCGCTGGCGCTTTTCTTTATCCTCCAGGGTCAACAGGTATTCGATCATCTTTTGGATGTGTCGACCGTACTCACGCATAATCAGATGATTCCGCGTTGTATTGTATTCCATGTTATCTACGTTCATAGTAAGGACAAATCTACAGGAAAAATCCTAATGGACAAAGAAACGTCCGGCCGTTCGCCAAGAGAACATATCGCCAAAAAAAGAAAAGCCCCCCTTAAATGAAGGCTTTTCGCAGGATGGATTTATTGGTCTTTCACAGGTTTGTCTTGGGGGCTAGTTTATGAGCACCTTGCTCACATAATTCTGATTATGAGTAAGATCTTTGGTTCTCAGGAAGTACAATCCCCTGGCAGGCTGGGGATTCAGGTCCAGTCTTAACTGGTTGGCCCCTGTCAGGGTAACCGACTTCTGCTGGACCACCTGTCCGGCCGTATTGATCAGCTCCAGGAGATAATGTCCCGTTTGATTGCTGGTGAACTGGAATACCAGACTATTGGTGGCCGGGTTGGGATAGGTTTGGAAACTGACGGACCCGTCTCCCGATCCGCCCGGATTAATGACCAGGATGGTCGAATAACTGACCTTGCCGGTGGCATCGGTCACTTTGATGCGGAAATAGAGTTTGCCCACATTAGCCTGATCAGTGTTGTATTGATATTGGTGTTTTGTAGTAGCACCTGCTGCAGCAGGTTCACTTTCTTCTTGTCCGGCGCTGCTGAACTGTTTGCCGTCTGTGCTGACCTGGATTTCATAGTTATTGTTATTTTGTTCATTGTTGGTTAACCATTGTAATAAGATCGTACTGCCGTTCTGGACGGCCGTAAAATTGGTGATGTCCGTAGACAGCGCCACGGGCGGACAGGTGTAATAGGTGATGACAAACGTCGCCCAATATTTTGTATCGACATTATAAGTGAAGCTGGTGCCGGCATACGATGTTTGGCCACCGCCAAAAATGAGCGTATCACTCACCGTGCCGGTGCCGATATAGGGGGTCACATTACTTGGAGTGATAAGCGTAACCTTTTTATTGACCAGCGTGTCCGGTCCGAGCAAATACGTATCTGTAGGACTGCCGGCCGCACCAAAATTATAAGGGCCATAGTCCATGGATCCTTTTTGCAGGGAACTAATAGAAGGAGGGCCGGTGAGCGTGCCACTGGCGGTTATCGTAAAACTTGCATTGGGTATGGGACCGGATGCCGTGTTCCGGACCGCGGTGGAAGATACAATGGTCAGCGTGTCCTGTATAGTCATACAGGTTAACTGCTGAAGCGGCGTGTTCGTAAATTTATTAAATGTGATAAGAGTAGAAGGGGCTGTCGAAGGATCCACCTGGACGGTCTGGGTGACAATAGTGCCCCCTGCACAGGCACATTGAGCGATGGAAATCCGGGGCGAGAGGATAGCTGCTATATATATACATACGGCAAAGCCTATTGGGTACACACGTTTCATAAGCACGGATTTTAAATGAGTATTCGGATTAATTATAACAAAATTAAATAAGTGCAAGAATGGGGCCAAAGCATTTATACTCAATTACACGACATGGTAAAAACCACATCCGGTCTAGGGGTTATTCCGTATGAAAAATACATAATAAATTGATTTACAAATATTTAAGGAGCATTTTTTTAGCGAAGGACGCCGGATTACCTTTGTATCATGCTTATCTTGCTAGATTGCAGACCCTTACAACAGGATCCGGGTAGTGAAAAAAGCCGCTTTATCATATCCTGCGTAAAACTCCTTTCCGGAGAGCAGGGTTTCGAATGGCTGCTTTTAGCTGACGGGGCTTTTGCGACCGGTTGGTTACCGGCCGGTCCGGGGTTTCGTTTACTCACGAGGAGATCTTTCTCCGGAAAAGGGGGATGGAAATGGTGGTATGACTGGCGGATTCCTTTAACCGCAAAGAGATATAAGCCGGACCTGGTCATCACTACGGCTGGTTTAACCGCTGGGCGAATGCAGGTGTCCCAGGGCGTTTGGATGCCGGAAAGAGCTGACGGGAAAGGGCGGGTAAAAAAAGGGTATTCGGGGTTCTATCGAAAAAGACTGGCCGCAAGCCTGCAGCAGGCCCGGGTGATCTTTTCTTTTTCGGAGCAGGAAAAAGAATACCTTATCAGCCAGGCTGCCGGCGCACCCGTCGCGGATAAGATCCTCGTAGTACCCCCCGCTGCCGGTGAACACTTCCCCCCGGGCCCGGAAGAAAAAGAGACCCTAAAAGAAACGTATGCAGAAGGGAAGGAATATTTCTTCGCGGCCGCCGGTGGCGCCACACAGGAAGAAATCGTGGAGCTGCTGAAGGCTTTTTCCCTGTTTAAAAAAAGACAGCGGTCCAATATGCAGCTCGTTTTGACGGGTAAAGACCCAACGTCGGACAAGGACCTGGGTGAGTTGCTGGCAACCTACAAATACCGGGGAGATGTCCACTGGGCCGGCCCTCTTTCGGAAGAGGATGGGTTCCGGCTGGCCGGAGCCGCCTACGCCCTTGTATTTCCCTTTGGCAGGGATACGCTGGGTACCGGCATCCTGGATGCCTGGAATGCCGGGGTGCCGGTCATCACAACAGACAGGACCTGCCTTCCGGACACAGCGGATACGGTCCTGTATGCCCGGCCGGGTGACCCGGCCGCATTGGCCGGTCAGTTGATGTTGATATATAAGGACGAAAGCCTGCGTAACAGGCTTATCACTAATGGTACGCAACAGGGCCAGTCTTTCAGCCTGCATCATTCCGCCGGTTTGGTCCGGGCCGGGATAAGAGGGCAAGGTTCGACTTCCAAAATCTCCAAATCAGCAATAAAAAACTAACTTGCGGGTTGCTAAATTTTTTCTATGCGAAGATCTTCTATAAATATCGAAGTAGTACTGGACGCGGACCGGGTCCCCGAACAGATCAGTTGGAATGCGACGGATACGACGGCCGAAGCCGCCCGCAAAGCCAAGGCCATGATGCTGGCCTTTTGGGATGGGGCAGAAAAAACGGCCATGCGTATCGACCTCTGGACAAAAGATATGATGGTGGATGAAATGGCCGATTTTTTTTACCAGACTTTCATGACCATGGCCGAAACCTATCAGCGTGCAACCCAGGACCAGGCGCTCACCAGCGAAATGAAACAGTTTGCTAAGGATTTTTATAGTAAATTCCGGGAACAGCAGTTGAAAGCAAATAAAGTATAAACGCTAAATTAATGTTGGCATGAGTTTAGAACAAAAAGTAATGGCTGACCTGAAGGCAGCCATGCTGGCAAAAAATGAAGGCGCCTTGCGTGGCCTGCGCGCCATCAAAGCTGCCATCATCATCGCAAAGACGGCGGAAGGGTCAAAAGGGGAATTGAAAGAAGAGGATGAGGTCAAGCTGCTTACGAAGCTTATCAAACAACGTAAGGACTCTCTGGAGATCTATCAACAGCAGCAGCGGGCCGACCTGGCTCAAAAAGAGGTGGAAGAAATAGGGGTGATTGAAAAATTTCTGCCCAAACAATTGGAAGGAGAAGAGCTGAGAGCTGTTGTGTCAAAGATCATCGCGGATACAGGGGCTTCTTCCCCCGCCGACATGGGAAAGGTTATGGGGGTTGCCTCCAAACAACTGGCCGGCCAGGCGGACGGGAAGACGATCAGCGCCCTGGTAAAAGAGTTATTATCGAAATAATGTGGATAGATGTCCTGTTCTTACTCTTTATGCTGCTGGCTGTTTTTAAAGGACTACAGCGGGGATTTCTCCTGGCCGTTTTTTCAGCAGTAGCATTTATAATAGGCCTGGCTGCCGCTATGAAACTTTCGGCGGCTGTTGCAGGTTATTTAAAAGGCAGCGCGCACGTTACCACCCGCTGGCTGCCCGTTCTGGCATTTATTGGGGTCTTTCTGGTGGTGGTTCTGTTGGTGAGAGGGGGCGCCCGGCTGATAGAAGCTGCTATAGACATGGCAATGATGGGCTGGCTCAACCGGCTGGCCGGGGTCCTGTTATATGCCCTGGTCTATACCATTATATTAAGTGTATTGCTCTTTTATGCCATACAGGTCCACATCGTATCCGATAACACCCTCGCTGCTTCGGTTACCTACCGTTTTATCCGCCCCTTTGGGCCGGTGGTGATCGACGGATTTGGCAAATTAATCCCTTTCTTCAGGGATATGTTCGTCCAATTGGAAGATTTTTTCGGGCGGCTTCACCATAAATTATGAGAGGGGGATTTTTTGATTAAAAGAGGATTAAAAGCTATTTAAAACATTTAGGTTATAGATGTTGTAAATTTGCTTTGAACAAAAATTGTTCTTTGCTTTGTAAGATACATTTTTAAGGTAAATCGTTTATTTTAGCGAATCCAAACCGGACGGTGTCCGGTTCGTACACGAGGCCTTGGCCGATGTGTACAAACATTAACAGAATTGCGGTAAAAAGTTATATTACAACAAGTTTTTGCCGCAATTAAACAAGGGATAGAATCTATTAGCCGATGCAATACGAAATCAAACAGGAAGAAAAGTTCAGATTCATCGAGGAAGGGGAAGGCGAACCGCTGGTATTATTACATGGTTTGTTCGGAGCTTTGAGCAATTTCATGGATCTGATCGAATATTTCCGTCATCACTACAAGGTGGTGGTGCCAATATTACCATTGTTTGAACTGGATCTCTTACATACTACGGTGGGAGGATTGGAGAAGTTCGTTCATAAATTCCTTGAGCACCAGGATTATAGGAATATCAACCTTTTAGGCAATTCACTGGGAGGACATGTAGCCCTTATGCATGTGCTTAAACATCCCGAACGCATCAAATCCATCACTCTTACCGGTAGTTCCGGCCTTTTTGAGAACGGGATGGGAGACAGCTATCCCAAACGGGGCGACTATGAATATATCCGGAAAAAGACGGAACTGACCTTTTATGATCCTAAAGTTGCCACCAAAGAGCTGGTGGATGAGGTCTATGAAATGGTCAATATCCGGTTAAAGGCTATAAAGATCATTGCCCTTGCGAAAAGCGCCATCCGGAATAACCTGGGCGAAGAGCTGAACCAGATCAAACAGCCGACTTTATTGATCTGGGGCAATAATGATACGATAACTCCGCCTTTCGTAGGCCGGGAGTTCCAAAGACTGATCCCTAACAGCGAACTGCATTTTATCGATAAATGCGGACACGCGCCCATGATGGAAACGCCGGAGGAGTTCAATGGGATTTTACATAAATTTTTGAGAAAATTGAATGAGCCGGCAGCGGTAGCATGATTTATTGCGTCTTAGTATATAACACGTACTTTTACTTAAAACAAGAACCTGTTAAATAAAGAGATCATATCTGCAACTATCCCCTCCCTGCATCTGGATGACCCTGTCTCCCAGGCGCTGGACCTCATGGCGGATTTTCATGTCATGCACTTACCCGTTGTAGAGGAAGACAAACTGGCGGGTCTGGTCAGTGAGGACGGACTCCTGAATGTAGAGGACGATACTACCCGGCTGTCTCAGCTGCAGGCTTCTTTCCTCAGGTCAGCTGCACATGCCGATGCCTACTTTTTTGAAGCCATACAGATGGTAAATGAATCCGGTCTCACCGTTATACCGGTCATTTCCGGGGACTCCGAATATGCCGGCTCTATCATCGCGACAGACCTGTTGAAACAATTAAGCAAGATCAGCGGCGTAAATGACACGGGGGGCGTGATCGTACTGGAAATGGAAAAAGTAAGCTTCTCCTTCTCCGAGATCAGCAAGCTGGTGGAAACCAATGATGCCCAGATCACACAACTGAATACCTACACAGACGCCCATTCCGGGAGTTTTTATATTACCTTACGGATCAATAAGCTCGAAATCTCCGATATTGTCGCTACTTTTCAGCGGTATGAATATCAGGTGAAGTATTATTTCGGGGAAGAGTTATATGAGAATGAATTGCGTAACAATTATGACCACCTTATGAATTACCTGAACATCTGATCAGATCAGCTGACACCTTTAACAGTTTTGCTAACGTGTAAAGACCTGATCGCTACTCAGCAATATGGCCAAAAAGAAGGAATGGAAATGTTTTTGGATGATGGTGCCAGCCTTTATATTCCTTTATTCCCACGCACAGTCCCCCGAACCCCCTCCCCCCAGGCCTGATTCCTCCGCTCCGGCGCCCTATATCGTCGGCCGCATCACTTTAACAGGCAACCGGAAGACCAAAAATTATATTATCGAAAGAGAATTGGCCTTTAAAACGGGCGATACCATTACGCTGGCAGGCCTGGTAAAGTCCTTTCAACTCGCGCACGACCGGCTAATAAATACCCGTTTATTCAATGAAGTGGTCATATACCTGAAAGGGTTTAGAGGGTATTGGGCGGATATTCAAATAGATGTGAAAGAGCGATGGTATATTTTTCCCCTTCCCTATTTCAAACCCGTCGACCGTAACCTGTCCGCATGGTCCCAGAAAGGGTATAAACTGAACAGGGTGAACTATGGGGCTAAATTTACCCACTATAACTTCACGGGGCGTAATGACAACCTCACCGCCTGGCTGATCACCGGTTATGCCCGGCAGTTTGAGCTGTATTATAATCAACCCTACGCCGATAAAAGCCTCAAACATGGGTTTGGCATGGGCTTTACCTATGCCCAGCTCAAAGAAGTAGATGCCTTTACCGGTAACAACCAGCAGGGCTTTATCAATGCCGATACCATCGGTTATGCCGGGAAATATCTTAGCGAACAGTTTTCTTTTTCCCTGCGGTATTTTTACCGTCCGGGGCTAAAGATCAGGCACCTTCTTCGGTTCAACCTGGTCAATACAAAGATAGACAGCGCTGTTACGGTATGGAACCCGCACTATTTTTCCGGCAACAAAAGAGACGTGACCTACCCGGAGCTCACCTATGGCCTGAATTATACGGATGTAGATTACGTCGCCTATCCCCTGAAAGGCATCATCTTCGAAACAGGGCTCACCCGCCGGGGGATTGATAAGGATATGAATCTCTGGCAGCTTTATACCAGGCTCACCAGGAGCTGGCAATTGGGAAGAAAATGGTGGTTCGGCATCCAGAACAGCAACGTCCTGAAATGGCCCCTCAGCCAGCCCTTCTATAATCAACCATTGATCGGCTACGGAGACCTCTTCCTCCGGGGACTTGACCGGTATGTGATCGACGGCACGGCAGGAGCGGTAGTACGCAATACCCTCTTCCGGGAATTGTTCAACTTCAATATACCGTTTATGCATATCTCTTCGCATGACCGGATCCCTTTCCGCATCTATGCCACCGCCTTCACCGATGGCGGATATGCCTATAATGAAGATTTTAAAGCCAATTCGCTGGTGAATCGCCTGTTATACACCGCGGGCTTTGGCATTGATATTGTAACTTTTTATGACCTGAACTTCAGATTTGATTATAGCTTTAATCAATTAGGGCAAAACGGGTTATTTTTACATATCCGAAACGACTTTTAAATGAAAGTAGCAATATATAGCCGTATAATTGAATATGATCAACAAGGTGGGGTTCAGCGATTATTTGACGAATTAATTCGGCAGAATGTCCAACCGGTTATTCATCAGCCCTTTCTGGAAAAAATAAGGTCCACTTTCATGCTTCCTTCCAATATTGCCAGTTTTCTCGAATCGGATGACCTGGATGAATCCATCGAATTTCTCATCTCGCTGGGAGGCGATGGCACCCTCCTGGACACGGTCTCCCTGGTACGGGATAAAAATATTCCTATCCTGGGGATAAATTTTGGCCGCCTGGGGTTCCTGGCCAGCATCGGCAAGGAAGAGCTGACAACGGCCGTTACCTCACTGGTCAACCGAACTTTTGTAGTAGATCAGCGAAGCCTGATCCATCTGGACGCCAACAAACCCTTATTTGGAGAGGTCCCCTACGGATTGAATGAATTTGCCATTCATAAGACCGACACCTCCCCCATGATAAAGATCCATACTTACCTCAATGGAGAATTCCTGAACACCTACTGGGCCGATGGACTGATCGTTGCTACTCCTACCGGCTCTACGGGCTATTCCTTAAGCTGCGGAGGTCCCGTTGTATTCCCGGAATCTGCCAGTTTTGTCATCACTCCCGTAGCCCCCCATAACCTGAATGTCCGCCCCATCGTCGTCCCGGATAACAATATTATCTCGTTCGAGGTGGAAGGACGCGCCGAGAACTTTATCTGTGTGCTGGATTCGCGCAAGGAGATCGTGGACAAACAGGTGCAGCTGGCGGTTCGCAGTGAAGCCTTTACCCTTAGCCTGATACGTCTGAATGAGAACAATTTTCTGCAAACCCTTCGGGGCAAACTTTCCTGGGGCCTGGATACCCGGAATTGATGGCACGATTTTAACATAACATTGTAGTCCGGGAGTCCGCGGTTACAAACGAAAAATCGCCGGATTCCGTTTCCAGAGGACAGCTAATATTTTATATTGACAATATGAAGAAGCATTTTTTGGCCGGCATTCTGCTATTCGGTGCTTTCCTACAGGGTAGGGCACAAGAGGAGGCGATTGTACAGGAAGGTGAGTACGGCATTTCAGCCGGCGCTTCTCATTATTTTGGAGACCTGAATCCCAACCCCCGGTTTAACCGGCCCAATATGGCCCTGGGTGCATTTTTCCGCAAACAGTTCGGCAATTATGTGGCTGTGCGGGTTTCCGGGCATTATGCTTTTCTGGGGTACTCCGATAAATACAATACCGGAAACGAATTCGAACAGCGGAGGAACCTTAGTTTCAATACCAATATCTGGGAACTGGCCTTACAGGGCGATTTTAATTTCTTTAAATTCATCCCCGGAAGTAATTATTCCCGGTTCACCCCCTATGTCACCTTTGGCATCGGAGCCTTCAATTATGACCCTTATACTTATTATAAAGGGGAAAAAGTATATCTGCGCGCCCTGGGTACGGAGGGACAGGGTTCGGCCCTTTATCCCAAGCGCAAGCCTTATGGCAGCATGGCTATCTGCTTCCCGTTGGGCATGGGGGTTAAATACAGCCTCAATGCCCGGATGAATCTAGGCTTCGAAGTGGTCTACCGGTTCACCACGACGGACTATATTGACGATGTCAGTACCACCTATGCCCCCGATGCCCAACCCCATTTCCTGCCGGACGGCTCTCCCACCCTCTGGTACGCCTTACAGGACCGGTCTTATGAGACCGGTACCCCCATCGGGATAAAAGACCGCCAGCGAGGCTATTCCAATCAAAAAGACAGCTATCTCCTGGCTGAATTTACCCTTTCGTTTAACCTGACCTCCTATAAATGCCCTTCAGCCAATTAAATTTTTGCATAAAAAGGGTCTATTAACAGTCATTTGACGTAATGGCTTGCCGGCAACCCTCTAAATTTCATATCTTTGTGCCCCAATTCGGGCTACCAAATTCAAAAAGCCTTCTATGGAATCGGAAAAGGGGAAAATAGATCCGCAAAGGCTGCCCCGCCATATTGCTATCATTATGGACGGGAACGGTCGTTGGGCTCAGGAAAAAGGCCAGGATAGGTTATTTGGTCATTTTCATGGGGTGGAGAGTGTCCGGAATATTGTGGAGGGTTGCGCAGAATTGGGGATCGGGTACCTGACCCTCTATGCCTTTTCAACGGAGAACTGGGACAGACCTGCCTATGAGGTCACCGGTCTCATGGAATTGCTGGTGGAGACGATCCGCAAGGAAGTGGAGACCCTCAATAAGAATAATATACGCCTGCATGTCATCGGCGACATGACCATGCTGCCGGATTATGCCCGGGCTGAGCTGAATGAGGCCCTGGAGATCACCGCTAAGAACGGAGGCATGCACCTGGTCATGGCACTGAGCTACAGCAGCCGATGGGAGCTGGCAGACGCCGCAAAAAGAATGGCGCTGGATGCCCGGAACGGTAGGCTGGACCCGGAAACTATTACGCAGGAGACCTTGCAATCCTACTTATGCACCCGGGATTTTCCCGATCCGGAACTGATGATCCGGACCAGCGGAGAATATCGTATCAGTAACTTTCTTCTATACCAACTCGCTTATGCTGAATTATATTTTACCAATGTACGCTGGCCTGATTTCCGCAAGGAAAATTTATACGAGGCTATCCTCGATTTTCAGGGTAGGGAAAGACGCTTTGGAAAGACCAGCGCTCAGATTCAACAGTCAATCCCCACGACTCCTACCACTTTTTAACAAAGACTTTTAATAATTCCCCTTAATTTGCCGCTCTAAAAACCGACTGGATGCAAAGAAGATCGCTGATTTGTGTTTTTTTACTAACCGCTTACTGCTTACTGAACTTAACTGCCGCAAAAGCACAAGTGACCGATACTACTCGTCCGGGGGTTTCCGTAGACCCAGATTTAATGGCCTTATCCAATCCTAAAAACCCTCCCAGGGAATACGTCATTGCGGGAATCAAGATTTCCGGCACCAAATACCTCGACGAAGCCCTCCTTACTTCTATTTCAGGATTGACTGTAGGCGATAAGGTTACCATCCCGGGAGGCGATAATTTTAGTAAGGCTATCAATAATTTATGGAAGCAAAACCTTTTTGCGGATATCGGCATCTACTACACTAAGTTGAGCGGCAACAGCATTTATATAGAGATCAACGTGACGGAGCGGCCCCGCCTGTCCAATTTTTATTTCAGGGGAGTGAAAAAGGGAGACGGCGATGACCTTACCACCAAGACCGGTCTGGTGAAAGGAAGGGTGGTAACGGAGAATATGAAACGCTCTGCCATCCAGGCCATCAAGAAATTCTATTCGGAGAAAGGTTACCAGGATGCACAGGTAACAACCGCTGAAACAAAAGACCCTTCGGTAGCCAATTCGGAAATACTAACCTTTAACATCGTTAAAGGCCCCAAGGTTCGGATCAACGAGATTAACTTTTTTGGTAATGACGCGGTCCTGGAATCGAAGCTTAAAAAGCAGCTGAAAGATACCAAGGAACTAAGCCGTTTTACTTTATATCCGCCCCCGCCTGACACCGTCTATGGTCCTCACCCTTCCCTTTCGTTTAAAGAATACCTCAATACCTGGGGATTTTTATCTTTTACAGGCACCAAGGAATTCCTGGATCCTTACTTCCGGTTCAAGTTATTCAGCTCCGCCAAATTCAATGCTTCTAAATTCGATGGGGACAAGCAAAAAGTAGTGGCCTATTATAACTCCCAGGGCTACCGCGACGCCGCTATCGTAGCCGATACACAATACGTGAACAAGCGGGGCCAGATGAATATCGATATCAAAGTCGATGAAGGCCATAAATACTATTTCGGCAATATCTCCTGGAAAGGAAATACCAAATACTCCGACTCGGTCCTGAGCCTCATCATGGGGATTCACAAAGGAGATGTCTACAACCTGGATATCCTCAACAAGAAACTGGGCAAGCAAATGTCACCCGAAGGGGGCGACATCAGCGGCCTGTACATGGATGATGGTTACCTTTTCTTCCGTGTCGACCCCGTGGAAACCTCTGTATACAACGATACCATCGACTTCGAGATCCGCATGACGGAAGGCCCGCAGGCGACCATCAAAAACGTTACGATCTCCGGGAACGAAAAAACAAAGGAGTATGTCATTCGCCGCGAGCTGTTCACCATTCCGGGGGATAAGTTCAGCCGGTCCGACCTGATCCGCTCCCAACGGCAGATTGCCAACCTGGGCTTTTTCAACCAGGAAAAAATCAACCCCGGTGTCAACCCGAACCAGGAAGATGGTACGGTGGATATCAACTGGGGCGTGGAAGAAAAATCTGCCGACCAGCTGGAATTATCCGCGGGCTGGGGCGGAGGTATCGGCCTGACAGGTACGGTTGGCGTTACTTTCAATAACTTCTCCATGAAGAATATCCTCAGCAAAAAAGCCTGGGATCCTTTACCCAGCGGTGACGGGCAGAAGCTGAGCTTGCGTATTCAATCCAATGGGAAGGCCTATCAATCCTATAAC
The DNA here is from genome assembly GCA_035492545.1 of Puia sp. Classification (GTDB taxonomy): domain Bacteria; phylum Bacteroidota; class Bacteroidia; order Chitinophagales; family Chitinophagaceae; genus Puia. The sequence goes on along the minus strand of DATJJD010000196.1, from coordinate 161,243 downwards.
TTCTCCTTTACAGAGCCCTGGCTTGGAGGTAAGAAAAGAAACTCCCTGACCGTTAGCCTTTACCGGAGTATCTTCCGGACGGGTGGTTACAACTACAGAAGTAATACCTATGCCTTCAGCGACAGTAACTCACTGAAGAACTTCGGGGTCACCGTTGCCCTGGGAAAACAATTGAAATGGCCGGATGACTTCTTTACGCTTACTTATTCGGTGAACTATACCCAGTATGATCTGACCAATTATGCCCTGTTCACGTCCGCCTTCCGGAACGGCTTCTCTACCAACTTCAGTTTCAAACTGGCCCTGAGCCGGTATGACCTGGATCAGCCGATCTATCCCAGAAGAGGATCCAACTTGCTGTTAAGCGTCCAGTTCACACCGCCCTACTCGCGGATAGATCACAATCTGACCCAGGCAGATAGCTATAAATTGCCTGAATACCATAAATGGCGGTTTACCAGCGACTGGTACCTCCCCATCGGAAATGCCATGGGCGCCGACAAGAGCCGCCAGTTCGTCTTAAAGGCCTCGGCCAAGTATGGCTTTATGGGCCGCTACAACAGCGCCCTCGGATTTTCCCCCTTCGAACGGTTCCAGGTGGGGGATGCCGGTCTGACCAACAACTTTGGCCTTTTAGGGTATGATATTATCTCCCAGAGAGGGTATCCTGTTTACGAGAACTCGGACCCCAAGGTAAACCCCGACCAGCAACAGGCCAGCCAGTTCTTTACCATATTTAATAAATATACCCTCGAATTACGCTATCCGTTCACGACCAATCCCAGCAGCACCATTTACGGCCTGGCCTTTTTTGAAGCCGCCAATGGCTGGTATAACTACACGGAATACAACCCCTTCCGCCTCCGCAGAAGCGTCGGTTTGGGAGCTCGTTTCTTCCTGCCTATGTTTGGCCTCCTGGGCTTCGACTATGGGTTGGGACTCGACCGTATCCAGAACGGCTCCCTGAAAGGGGCAACCCGATTTACATTTATGCTGGGATATGAACCGGATTAATGATTATTTTCAATCTCTAATCTAAACACCACGAGGATGAAAAAAATACTATCTGTTGCCTGTTTCCTGCTGGCCTTTGTCCTGGCCGGAAACGCCCAAAGCTATGCCATTGTAGACACCAAGTATATCCTGGATAAAATGCCGGAATACAAGGATGCCCAAAAAAGACTGGACCAGACCAGCCTGCAATGGCAAAAAGAGATCGACGACCGCCAGGCCGCTCTCGACAAAATGTACAAGGACTATGAGGCCGAACAGGTGATGCTGAGCGATACGCTGAAGAAAAAAAGGGAAGACCAGCTGTTCAACAAAGAGAAAGAAGTTCGCGACCTGCAGCGCAAACGGTTTGGTTTTGAAGGGGATCTGTTCAAATTACGGCAGGAATTGGTAAAACCCATACAGGATAAGGTATACAACGCTATCCAGAAGATCGCTGTTAACAGAATGTATGATTTTATTTTGGATAAAAGTGAGGGAATTACCGTTATATTTGCCGACCCAAAACTGGACAAAAGCGAAGATGTGCTGAAGGCATTAGGAATTAAATAAAATCCTAATATTAATTAAAGGATCAAACAACTTAAAAACAATAAAAAAGAACATGAAACAGCCTTTAAATTGTTTCATGAAGTCATCAAAAAACAAACATGAAACAAATGAAAAAGATTGTTACCATTGTAGTAGTGGTTATGGGCCTGATAATGGCGGGCAATTCAACAAAGGCTCAGAGTAAGATCGGTTATATTTCTTTGCAGGAGCTGATCCCTTCTATGCCGGAATATAGAAAAGCTGACACTGCCCTTAACGACTACCAGGTTGCCCTGGGTCAGAACTTCGAGGATATGAAAAGGGAATATTACGAACAGGACAGCCTGTTAAATTCCAAAGACACTACCAAATACACCAGGGCCCAACTGGAACTGAAAAGAAAGAATATGGGCGAGATGCTGATCAAATTACAGGGATGGCAGCAGCAGGCTCAGCAGCTGTACCAGCAGAAACAGCAGGACCTCATCGCTCCTATCCAGAAGAAAGCGGTAGAAACGGTGAATGCAGTTGCCAAGGAAAATGGCTTCACGTATGTTTTCAGCAAGGAGGCCCTGTTGGTCTCTCCTCCCGCAGAGGACCTTCTCCCCCTGGTAAAGAAGAAACTCGGCCTTAAATAAGACTTAATCATACTTTAATAAGTACAACAGACGCCAGGCATAGTCCCTGGCGTTTTTATTTTATCTTTATAGTATATTATGCAGCCTCCACAGCGACCCATTGGTGTTTTTGATTCAGGCTATGGCGGCCTGACCGTCCTGAAGGAAATGGTGGCCCTGCTGCCGCAATATGATTATATCTATCTGGGAGATAATGCAAGGGCACCCTATGGGACAAGATCGTTTGAGACGGTGTACCATTATACCCTGCAATGTGTGCAATGGTTTTTCCAGCAGGGCTGCCCCCTGGTGGTCCTGGCCTGTAATACGGCTTCCGCCAAAGCCTTGCGCACCATCCAGCAGAACGACCTTCCCAGGATGGCCCCAGAAAACCGGGTATTGGGGGTAATCCGCCCCACTACGGAGGTAGTCGGCAAACTTACCAGGACGGGTAAAGTAGGGGTCCTGGCGACCCGGGGTACCGTACAATCGGAGACCTATCTCATCGAGATCGCCAAATTTTTTCCGGAGGTGGCTGTATTCCAGCAGGCCTGCCCTCTTTGGGTGCCCCTCATCGAGAACAATGAACATGATAAAGGGGGTGCCGACTACTTTGTAAAAGAGTATATGGATGGCTTGCTGGCCCAGGACAAAGACATCGACACGATCCTGCTGGCCTGCACCCATTATCCCCTGCTGAAGACAAAAATTGAACAGTGCCTGCCGGCAGGTAGCCGGCTCGTTGGACAGGGGGACATCGTTGCCAAAAGCCTGGCCGATTATTTGCAGCGCCATCCTGAAATAGAAAGCCGCTGTAGTAAGAACGGACAACAGCGATTTTTTACCACGGACTCAACGGAAGATTTTGACAATCATGCAAGCATATTTTACGGCAAAACTTTGCAATCAGAACACATAGTATTATCTTAACAACAGACTATGAGAATGAGGACCCTTCATATCATAATAGGTGCGGCAGTGATGCTGTCCCTGGCTTCCTGCCGGAAGGAGATGAGCATCGAGCATCCGAATGGGTTGGCCGGCACCTTTACCGCCACCATCGATGGGAAAGAATGGATCGCGGCGGACAGCACCAAAGGGGCTTCTATTCTGCAGGGCATGATCAATATCTCCGGGCTCAGCACCGATAACAAACAGCTGAGCATTACCTTGAATGATACCATACCCGGCGTATATAAGCTCAGCCAGGTTGCTGCCTCTCTGGCAGCCTATGCGGATAATGACTCCTCCAATCTCTATGCTTATACCACTAACCAGGGAGCAGATAGCACCCAGGCCGGGGGACTGGTCACGGTCACGGAGATCGACCAGGTAAACAGGACCATTACCGGCACCTTCTCCTTTAAAGTATACCGCGAACTGGATAACAAGCAAAAGACCATCACGGATGGGGTCTTTTATAAGCTGTCTTATACCACTACCCTGCCTCCTTCGGGTGGCAAGGATACCATGCAAGCCGCCATTGATGGAGTATCCTGGAAGGCGCAGAGCATCATCGCCCAGTCCCTGGCCCCGCAACTGGCCATCAACGGCTCGGCCCTGAATGGCTCCCAGGCTATCAGTCTGGTTATGCCCCTGGACGTCCAACCGGGCATCTATACTTTTGATCCAACCGGGCTTATTTATTTCGCGCTGTACAACCCAACGGCAACTATTTCCCGACTGTCCACCAGCGGCACCCTGGAGATCCTGGAAAACGATCCCACGACAAAGCGGGTCAGGGGTAATTTTCAATTTCAGGCCGATGAACCGCTGAATCCCGCTATAAAAAATCAGATTACCGGCGGTTATTTCTCCGTAGAATACAATTAGGCTTGGCTTTCACCCATTTTTTCCCTAATTTTGCCCTCCCTTTCACCGCCGACGGGTATGGTGGCCCGTGGTATGATGGAATTCCGGTGTTCCGGTAATGTAAAAAAATTAAATATTTAAAATGAAACGTACATTTCAGCCACATAGGCGCCGCCGTAAAAGCGTTCACGGTTTTCGTCAGCGCATGCAGACTGCTAATGGTCGCAAAGTGTTGGCCAGCCGCCGTAAAAAGGGTCGTAAGAAACTGACGGTTTCCGACGAATCGAAATTAAAATAATCTTCCCTCCCGGACGGAGAGGAGGATAGCGTATAAAATCAGCGAATTAATGCTAATTAGCGTTAATTCGCTTTTTCTATTTTTGTAGTATTATTATGGCATCGGGACATACCTTGGGAAAAGACGAGCGGCTCAAAAGCCGTAAAGGGATCGAACGGGTATTCCGCGAAGGCAAGAGCTTTGCCCTTTTCCCGTTCAGGATCTATTTTGCACCCCTGCAGCTCCCACCTGGCCGGACGCCCCCCCGCCTTCAGGCCGGATTTGGCGCCAGCAGCCGGAATTTTAAAAAAGCGGTAGACCGCAATCGCATCAAAAGACTCTCCCGGGAAGCCTATCGCCTGCAAAAGCAACCCCTCTATGACTGGCTGAAAGAGAAAGACCGGACCCTGGCCGTTTTTTTTATCTATACCGGAAAAGAATTACCTGAATATGGGGTAGTAAGGGACAAGATCGGCCAGGCCTTACAAAAATTAATGAAGGAGCCGGGACCGGCAAAAGGACCGGCCCCGATAAAGCAGCCCGGGTCATGAAGACCTTTTGGCGCATATTGAGCCTGCCTCTGATAGCCCTGATCAGGATCTACCAACTGGTCATCTCACCCGCATTGGGGCCTAAATGCCGGTTTACGCCCACCTGCTCGCAGTATGCGTTGGAAGCATTGAAAAAATATGGCCTATTTAAAGGAGGCTGGCTGAGCATTAAACGAATTTCCCGTTGTCACCCCTGGGGAGGGCATGGAGAAGACCCGGTACCCTAAATAGGCAGGTATTCAGCTGCCGGTTTTGGGAGGGCAACCCTTATTTCTTTCCTCCCGCCATCACATTCAGTTTGCTGATGATCTCACGGATCTCCTTTATGCTGTAAAATTTGTAGATCTCAGGAACGGATCCCGCATCAAACGCGCCGGGGATCGTCGTATAAGGCCCGAAGATCTTGGCTTTGGTATCGCCGGTGATCTTTACGATCTTATTGGGAGTAATAAAATAATTCCTGTTTGCTGCACTCACATTCTCTCCTGCCACGAGTTTTTGCAGACTGTCCAGTTTCTGTTTCAGCGCATCCTGGGTGATCTTTGAATCTCCATTATCAGCGCCCACATGCTGATAGCTGCCTATCACGGTATCATTTTTCAGATTGGCGATATACAGACCGTCGTCCTGGACTTCCAGGGCGAGCTTCCCGGCGGGGGACTGCACATTCAACGTCACCGGGTCCGAGCCCGTAAAGTCCAGCTCCTGCTCATGATGGGTGGTTCCTTCCCCGATAGTGATAGCTGTTTTGGTATTATCCGTCTGGATATCACTGCTGGCATAGACCAGTATTTTTTTATCATGACCCTTACAGGCAGTAAGAGCAAAGAAGAAGGCAAGTACGATAGCGCCGGAAAGTCGTTGCATATGACAGTATTTTAAAAAAATGAATCCCGGCAGGATGGGAACCTACCGGGATTGCAAGTAACATAAAAATTTTGAAACTATCTACCTATTTGGTGGCGGCAGCATAACGTTCGGCCACTTTCGCCCAATTTACCACATTCCAGAAGGCGCCCAGGTATTCGGCCCGGCGATTCTGATATTTGAGATAATAAGCATGCTCCCAAACATCCACTCCTAACAGGGGCGTGCCTTTTACTTCGGCTACATCCATCAGTGGGTTGTCCTGGTTAGGGGTTGAGCTGATCTCCAGCTTGCCGTCTTTTACGATCAGCCAGGCCCAGCCACTTCCAAAACGGCTTACGCCGGCAGCATTAAATTTTTCTTTGAAGGCGTCGAAGCTACCGAATGTCGTATGGATGTCGTCGGCGAGCTTGGCGGAAGGAGCGCCCCCTGCATTAGGAGCCAGGCTCTCCCAGAAAAAACTGTGATTCCAGTGTCCCCCGCCGTTGTTACGGACTACAGGGCTGATGCTGCCTGCTTTCTGGACCAGCTCCTCCAGGGATTTACCTTCATTAGGAGTGCCGGCTATCGCTTTATTCAAATTGTCTATATAAGCCTGGTGATGTTTACCATGATGTATCTGCATGGTAGTAGTGTCAATATGCGGTTCCAATGCATCAAATGCATACGGCAACGCAGGTAATGTAAATGCCATAACGGATGTTTTTAATGTTATTAAAAAAATAAATTTTTGTCAATGCCTGAAGGGATAACAAACCTACGTAAAAATGCTAATTCAGCAATGTCAACAAACAGGAGAATGAAAAGTTTTGCGCGTACTAACGTTTGGATTGGAAGAACTCCCGCATCAGCCGGGCGCATTCCTCTTTCAAAATCCCGCTTACCAGTGTGGTTTTAGGGTGAAAAGGCCAGGACCCGTCCCCGGGAAAATTTTCCGGGCGCAACCCCCGGCGGTACCCGTTCTTCTCGTCATCCGCGCCGAAGACCACCTGGCCGATCTTGCTCCAATACAGCGCCCCGGCACACATCAGGCAGGGCTCTACCGTGATGTAGATGGTTGCCTCCCCCAGGTATTTACTCCCCAGGTAATTAAAAGCGGACGTGAGGGCAATGATCTCTGCATGGGCCGTAGGGTCCGTCAGCCTTTCCGTCTGATTGTATCCCCGGGCAATGACCTTGTTCTCCATTACAATGACGGCGCCGATAGGCACTTCGTCATCTTCATAAGCTTTCCGGGCCTCTTTCAGGGCCTGCTGCATATAATATTCATCGGTCATGGACTCCATGGTTCCGCGAAGATAGATTAAATTCGTACTCTCCTCACTCAACTCAATTACTTGCTATGGACAACCCCGATCATAATAAGGAGCTGCTGCGCCTCCGGTCTTATTTTCAGTCAGGGGCCACCCGATCCTATGGCTGGCGCAGACAACAATTATTATTGTTAAAACAGGCCATCCTCCGGCATGAAGATGAAATCCATCAGGCCCTGTATACGGACCTTAAAAAGAGTCCCGAAGAAGCCTATGGGACAGAGACGGGCCTGGTGCTGGCGGAGATCAATACCACCCTGAGAAACCTCCGAAAATGGATGCGTCCCCGGGCGGTACGAACCAACCTGGTGAACCTTCCTTCCTCGTCCAGGATCTACCGGGATCCCCTGGGGACCGTGCTGATCATCGCCCCCTGGAATTATCCTTTCCAGTTATCCCTGATACCCCTGGCGGGAGCCATTGCCGGCGGCAACTGCGTCGTGCTCAAACCTTCGGAGCTGGCCCCTGCTACCGCAGCCATCCTGGAAAAGATCCTCACCGGCATTTTCCCGGGGGAGTTTATCCGCGTCATACCGGGCGACGGAGCCGTGGTGGTGCCGGCCCTGATACGATCCTTCCGCTTTGACCACATTTTTTTTACCGGCAGCATCTCCGTAGGCCGCTCTATTTACCAATTAGCTGCGCAGGACCTTGTGCCCGTCACCCTTGAGCTGGGAGGAAAAAGCCCTGTAGTCGTGGAGAGCGACGCCGATATAAAAACCGCCGCCCGCCGCATAGCCCTGGGAAAATTCACCAATGCGGGACAGACCTGCATCGCGCCCGACTACCTGCTGCTGCACGCGGATATAAAAGAAAAGCTGCTGGGCCAGCTGCAGAAGACCCTGGTGGAGTTTTATGGCGAAAAGGCGGAAGAGAGCTATGACTATGGCAAGATCATCAATGAGAAAAGATTCGATAAGCTGGTAAGTTATCTGCCCCAGGGAAGAATAATAACCGGAGGTCGCTATGACCGGTCGGCCCTGTTCATTTCCCCCACCATCCTGGAAGAAGTGGCGCCGGACCAGCCCCTGATGACCGAAGAGATCTTCGGTCCCCTGTTACCGGTATTCACCTATCGTACCATGGAGGAGGCACTGGCGATCATTCAGCGTAACCCGGACCCGCTGGCCTTTTACCTGTTCACTACCGATGGGGGCAAACAAAAGGTCTGGATCGAAAGATTGTCTTTTGGCGGAGGCTGCATCAACAATACGGAATGGCAGTTTGCCAATTATCATCTGCCCTTTGGGGGTATCGGTCTCAGCGGCATGGGGGCTTATCACGGTAAATATACCTTCGACACTTTCACCCATGCCAAGCCGGTGATGCGTACGCCTGTCCGGGTCGACCCGGCGATCAAGTACCCTCCCTTCAACGGGAAACTGAAATGGTTTAAGCTGTTTATCCGGTGATCAGTAAGCGCAGTCTTCCAGCTGGCTTGGGGAAAATTCGGCTTGAGGCCTTTCCGGCAGGAACCCTGCATAACGCTGCTGCACCAGTTGCAGGATCTCTTCTATTTCTTCCACTGATTTTTTTTGCACCAGCTGATTGCGGAACTCTTTTATATGGGGGAATCCTTTCAGGTAGTTGGTATAATGCCGGCGCATCTCCAGGATGCCTACGACCGGGCCTTTCCATTCCACGGACCGCAGCAGGTGGTCCCGGATGGCGCCGGTACGCTGCTCAATGGTAGGTGGTGGCAGATGTTCTCCCCTTGCCATAAAATGTTTGATCTCATTAAAGATCCAGGGATAACCGATGGCGGCGCGGCCGATCATGATCCCGTCCACGCCATATCTTTCTTTGTATTCTTTTGCTTTTTCCGGGGAGTCGATATCTCCGTTGCCAAAGATGGGGATATGTATACGGGGATTTTCCTTCACTTTGGCAATCAGCCTCCAGTCTGCCTCTCCCTTGTAGAGCTGCGCCCGGGTGCGGCCATGGATGGTCAGCGCCTGAATGCCTACGTCCTGCAGCCGTTCGGCCACTTCTTCAATATTTTTAGACTGATCGTCCCAGCCCAGCCGGGTTTTTACCGTCACCGGTAATTTGGTGCCTTTTACAACGGCTTCGGTCAGCCGGGTCATAGCGGGTACATCCTTTAATACGGCTGCTCCCGCCCCTTTACAAACAACTTTTTTCACCGGGCAGCCGAAGTTGATATCGACGAGGTCGGGTTGTACTGCATCCACGATCCGGGCGCTCATCGCCATGGCTTCTTCGTCCCCACCGAAGATCTGGATGCCGAAGGGCCGTTCGTATTCAAAGAAATCCAGCTTGTGCCGGCTCTTGATGGCATCCCGGATTAACCCTTCACTGGAAATGAATTCGCTGTACATGAGGTCGGCGCCATTTTGCTTGCAAACATAACGGAAGGGGGGATCGCTCACGTCTTCCATAGGGGCCAGAAGGAGCGGAAATGCAGGAATTTGTATATTGCCGATGTTTATCACGATGAACTGGCAAATTTACACACTTATCCCGGATTTGTATATATGGTGAAAAATTATCGGAAGATCTCTTCTCCCTGGACGCAGTTAGGTCTTTTTATGCTCCTGCTGGGTGCGGCCGTGATATTGACCGGAGTCCTGGCTGCCATCATTCTGTCCTCAAAAGGGATGGATATCAGCCACGTAAACCTGGATTTCAACGATCCCGGCCTTAAAGGAGTATTAAAGCTTCTGCAGGGGCTTAATACGGTCATCGTTTTCGCGCTGCCGGCCCTCTTATATGCCCGCCTGACCTTTCGGCAACACCCTGGTTATTACCTGGGGCTAAGGCCTGTGGGGAAAAATATTTTTTATGGACTGGCCGTAGCCCTGTTATTATTTTCCTTCCCCCTGGAAGGCTGGCTGGGAGAGTTGAACAAACTTATTCACCTGCCACCCTCGGCGGTGAAGATGGAAGAGGAAGCGGACAAACAGATAAATGCTTTTCTGCGGGTGGATTCACCCAAAGATATTTTTATCAATGTATTCCTGATTGCCTTATTACCGGCTGTTTGTGAAGAGTTGTGTTTTCGGGGGGCTTTACAGCGCATTCTGATCCAGATCTTTAAAAGCCCCTGGCTCGGCATCCTGGTGACAGGTATGTTCTTTTCAGCTTTTCACATGCAGTTCCAGGGTTTTTTACCCCGGATGTTCCTGGGCATGCTGCTGGGCGCCATCTACTGGTACAGCGGCAGTTTATGGACTTCCATCCTCGCGCATTTTTTCTACAATGGCATCCAGGTCCTGGCCGTCTCTTTTTATCCGAAGATGATCCATGAAGACCCCACCGTGCCGGTATATGCAGCCTTAATAAGTTTGGTAATAGTCGTAGGTTTGCTGACTGTGCTGCGCCGGAAGTCAGAGATGACCTATGCGCGGGTATACGAACCTCCTCCTGATCCCAACATTTAATTTTATATAATGGCATTAAACCCTTCCATATTTAAGACCCGGGCGCTCACGGCCCTTGTATTTGTGATCGTCATGCTGACGGGATTACTATGGAACCAATGGAGCTTTTTTATTTTATTCTCCTTTATCCATTTCGGATGCTGGGTTGAATACCAGAAGATCATAACTCTTATCGATCCCGGATATGCGCAGATCTCTCCTTTTCACCGGTATGGCGTGATGATTGCCGGCTGGTGCCTGATGTGGTATTTCACCAATGAGGGTTATCATATCGCGGGAACTTCTTTTCACGCCATAGGATGGTGGGGTGGGCTGGTGTTTCTGTTTGTTCTCCCTGCCGGGGAGGTCCTGCTGTCCCGTAAGCTGAACCTCAGGAATATCGGGTATTCCGCCCTGGGCCTTCTCTATATCTCCATCAGCCTGGGATTGCTCACTCATATCAGGACCCTGTTCTATGGCAATATCGTTAATTTCTGGGGCCGGCTGCTCATCCTGATGATCATCGGCTCGATCTGGATCAACGATACCATGGCTTATATTGTAGGCTCGCTGATAGGGAAAACGCCTTTTTCAAAGATCTCCCCCAAAAAAACCTGGGAAGGCACCCTGGGAGGCATTGTTCTCGCCGTGCTGGTGATGGGCGCTATCGGGTATTTCCTGGGGCGGTATATCAACGACGGGATTACGGATTGGAGATGGGTGGGGCAATGGGCCCTTATTGCTGCCATCGCATCCGTGGCAGGCACCTTCGGCGATCTGCTGGAAAGCAAACTGAAGCGTATGGCCGATGTAAAAGACAGCGGTCACCTCATGCCTGGACATGGCGGATTTCTGGACCGGTTCGATTCTTTATTGGTTGCGACCCCTTTCGTCTGGCTATACGTGATGTGGATCATCAGTTAAAAAATTACTTAATTTTGACTTTCAATCATTTATAATGACTATTCACCGAGAAGGCTATAAGACTATCGCGATCAGTGCCCTGGCTTTTGCCCTGATTAACCTCCCCTCCTTTTATTTTATCAGTGCACACCAGCCCTGGATCAGCTATCTGATCTTTTTGGTCACCCTGGCCTTGTTGTTATTTCTTATTTCTTTTTTCCGGGTACCGGATCGTAAGCTCACCGCCGGCGACAACCTGCTGGTCTGTCCGGCTGACGGAAAAGTAGTGGTCATCGAAGAGATATTCGACGAAGAATATTTCAAGGACAAACGCCTGCAGATCTCTATTTTTATGAGTCCGGCCAATGTACATCAGAATCGGAACCCTATGAGCGGGGAAGTGGTATACAACCAGTACCATAAAGGGAAATACCTGGTCGCCTGGCACCCCAAATCCTCCACGGAGAACGAAAGGCATAGCGTTGTGCTGCGGAATGGGCATGGCGAAATACTGGTAAAACAGATCGCAGGAGCCCTTGCCAAACGAATTGTCAATTACCTGTCGGTAGGTCAGAAAGTAGAGCAAAGCGCTGAAATGGGCTTTATAAAGTTCGGATCCAGGGTAGACGTGTTGCTGCCGGTGGGAACTACGGTTAATGTGCAATTAGACCAGGTGGTAAAGGGCGGAGTGACCGTATTGGCGAAATGGGCTTAAAAACGTAACTTTAGTCTCATGAAGAAAATAATTATTTTATCCGCGGTAGCTTTACTGTTTTCAGGGGTTGGTTTTGCCCATGACAACGGAGGGGATAAGGGAAAGGGGAAAAAATCCAAACCCGCCACTACCAAAAGCTGCCCGGGCAAAGAATGCGGTAAAAAGAAAGGCAGCTAAAAGAGGTCTTCCAGCTCTTTCAGGGAGCGCACCGTATAGGTAGGTTGTACGGACGGCTCCTGATCCAGGTGATTAATATAGACCTGATCGATACCCGCATTCATCGCTCCCTGGATATCTGCCTCTACGTTGTCTCCCAGCATAATGCTTTCATGTTTGGTAGCTCCGGCTCTCATAATAGCATACTCGAAGATTTCCTTATGGGGTTTGAGACTGTTGGAGCCCTCCGATGTGATGACTTCGGAAAAATATTTTGTCAGTCCCGAGTTATGGAGCTTACTGTGCTGGGTCTTCTCAAATCCATTGGTGATCAGGTGCAGCCGGTATCCCTTGCCGCTGAGATAGTCCAGTACTTCCAGGGTATGAGGGAATAATATCCGTCGGGTGGGCAGCGCCTCCAGGTACAGCGTCTCCATTTTTCTCGCCAGGAGCTCATCTCCGATCTTGAAGTCCAGCAGGGTAAGCCACATACGCTTGCGTCGCAGCTCATCGACCTTTATAAAGCCATTTCGATAGCGTTCCCAAAGCTTGTCATTGTGCGTGATATAGTTCTTATAGAACAGGTCGAAGTCCCATACCCCTCTATCCCGCAGCTGGAGGGTATGATACAGCTCTTCCAGGGTCTGACGGCTGTTGGCCTCAAAATCCCATAATGTATGATCCAGGTCGAAGAAAAGGTGTTTATATTGCACACGCGCAAAATAATGAAATTATGAATTGTATCATCACGGGTGCTTCCAGGGGGTTAGGGAAAGCCCTAGCGGAAAAATTTGCGGCAAACGGATATCACTTGTATTGCTGTTCCCGTAATGAGGGGGTTCTACAGGAGACGGTAAATGAGCTGACCTCCCGATACCCCGGAATTACCATCAGGGCCAAAGCTTTTGACCTGGGCGACAAAACACAGGCCCGGCAGTTCGGGAGCTGGATACTGGATCAGGGGATCTCTATCGACGTCCTGGTCAATAATGCCGGCCAGTTCATCCCGGGAAGCGTTAACAACGAAGAGGATGGCGCCCTGGAAAAAATGATGGAAGTCAATTTATACAGTGCTTATCATCTTACCAGGGTTGTTCTCCCTGCTATGATGGCCCAAAAAAAAGGGCATATTTTTAACATCTGCTCTATCGCCTCGCTGCAGGCTTATCCCAATGGGGGAGCCTATAGCATCAGTAAATTCGCACTGGCGGGCTTTTCGAAAAATTTACGGGAGGAAATGAAACCTCATGGGGTCAAAGTGACGGCTGTGTATGCCGGGGCCACGTATACCGACTCCTGGGCAGGCAGCGGAATAGACCCCCACCGCATTATGGAAGCAGCGGACATTGCGGATATGGTCTACACAGCCAGCCGCCTATCTCCCCAGGCAACGGTAGAGGATATCCTGCTTCGCCCTCAGCTGGGCGATCTTTAACGGAGTTTTAACCCTATCCGGCCCTGTTTTATCCGGCTCTATGTTACTGCCTGACAATCAAATTTTATATTTGCAGTAGTGAGATATGGACCCTGTTATATCAATAAAATTGTTACCTATCGTTAAACTTCTACGTTTCCCGTTTTTGGTGATGGTCGCTTACCTTCCCGGCTTTTTTGCTGCCGGACAGGTGAAGTTTACCACCATTGCCAGCAGCCAGGAGATCGGCCGGGGCGATTATCTCCAGGTCGAATTTGTCGTGGAGAATGCTAAACAGATCGATCAGCTCAATCCCCCAGACTTCCCCGGCTTTCACATAGCGCAGGGACCGATCCAATCCAGCGGAATGAGTATCGTCAATGGTAATATGTCCCAGTATAAAGCCATCTCTTTTGTGCTGCAGCCGACCCGAACGGGGAAATTCACGATTGAAGGCGCCACGGCTCAGGTAGATGGGAAGCATATGCGGTCCAACTCCGTTACCATCGTGATAAATGCAGGCTCTTCAGGACCCGCTAATAATGGGAATGGCAATAATAACGGCAGCAATCCTTTCCTGCAGCCTGCCTGGCCGGACGCGTCCCCAGCAGGGCCGCCGGAAGTCGACAGGGATTATATTCTAAGACCGGGGGAAAATGCAAAAGAAAAGATCCGCAAAAATTTATTTCTGAAAGTACAGGTCGACAAAACCTCTTGTTATGTGGGAGAGCCGATCGTTGCGACCTATAAACTTTATTCCCGCCTCAGTTCCGAATCCAGGGTGACCAAACGCCCCTCCCTGAATGGCTTCAGCGTATACGACATGGTAGATCCGAATTCGGATGCCCCATCCGTAGAAAAGCTCAACGGGAAAGCCTTTACCGTGCACATCATCCGCAAAACGCAACTGATACCCCTCCAGTCCGGGACCATCGACCTGGATCCTGTGGAAGTAGAGAATACCGTTCACTTTGTCAAAGGGGGTAAACAGGAGACCCGGCATAGCGGCAATGCCTTAAAAGATCTCTTCGATCAACTGTCCGACGACAACGCCATGGGGCCGGAAGTGGAGGAGAACATCACCCTGGACACTAAACCCGTGTCCATCACCGTAAAGCCCCTGCCGGAAGAAGCCAAACCTGCGGATTTCAACGGAGCTGTAGGCAGCTTTACCATACAGGCTACCCTACCTAACAGGAGCATTGCCGCCGGAGAAGAGGCGACGCTGGACCTTGTCGTAAGAGGCAAGGGCAACCTGCCTGTTATCAATGCACCCAGGATAGAATGGCCTACCGGGACGGATGCTTTTGATCCTACCACGAAAGAGGATGTTAATAAGACCACGGTCCCGATGAGTGGCTCCAAGACCTTCTCGTATGTCTTCACTCCCGGCACACCCGGACATTTTACCATCCCTGCGATCAATTTTCCTTATTTCGACCCTTCGACCCATTCTTATAAGACCGTAGGCACCGGGCCCATGGACTTCCAGGTAACGGAAGCCGTAAAAAGGACAAAGGCAAAAGCTCCGGAACCTGTGGGGGCATCGGATATGACGACAGCAGGCGCCGTAAAAAAGTTTATACAGCAGCACCTCGAATGGATCTTTACCATCCTCATCCTCTCGGGACTGGCTGGCTATCTCTTGCGGCAGAATGCCCGTCTTCGAAAAACAGAACAACAGCAGAAAGAAAAGGAAATGGTGGAAAAGAAGGCGGCGGAAGACCTGCTTGCGGAGCACCAGGCGGCACGTTCGATCACCGGCTACTCCGGAGCCAATCCTACGTCTACGGCGCCCGTCATCGTCGTAGATCCTCTGCAGGAGGCCAAACAGCTTTTTGAGAAGAACGACTATCAGGGATTTTACCGGGAAGTCAACCGGGCCCTCTGGAAAGCTCTTACCAAAAAGCTCGACCTGCCGGCCAGTGAATTGAATAAGAACAATATCGCCCGGAAATTACAGGCAAAAGGCTGGGATACCGAGACCACCCTTTTCCTGGAAAATGTGCTGAATGAATGCGAGATGAATCTATATACGCCCGCTTATGATGCTTACAATATGCAGCAGCTGCTGAGACAGGCGGAATCTATGCTGGAGAAACTGGTCTGAGAGGGCGGTGGAAAGTCCGTTATGAACAAGTCCTACTCCGTATATTTATAACCCACCCCTCTCACGGAGTGAAAGTATTTGGGGTTGCGGCTGTCTTCCTCGAAGTACTTCCGGAAGCTCAGGACAAAATTGTCGATGGTGCGGGTGGTGGGATAGACATTGTATCCCCAGACGGCCTGTAATATTTTTTCCCGGGTCACCACTTCATTCTTGTTTTCGATCAGCAGCTTTAACAGCATGGCTTCTTTCTTACTCAGCTGGATACGTTCTCCTTTTTTCGTGGTGGCCTCCTGTGCCTTAAAATCGATGGTATTCTTTCCAAATGAATAAACGTCGCCCGGGGAGTCCTTTTCCAGCATTTTTTTATTCTTTTCGATCAGCTTCTGGATCCGGAGGAGTAGTTCTTCCAGGTTGAAGGGTTTGGTGAGATAGTCGTCGGCGCCCTTCTTCAGGCCCAGCACCCGGTCGGCGCTGGCATTTTTGGCGCTAAGGATCAGGATGGGGACGCTGTTGTTCTGGACACGGATGGTCTCGGTGACACTGATGCCGTCTACCCCGGGTAACATGACATCCAGGATGATGAGGTCGAAATATTCAGACTGGACGGCTTTTAAGGCTTGTGTTCCGTCGAAGGCGGAAGTGATCTCGTAGCCTTCCAGTTCCAGGTTAAGCTTCAGGGCTTCGTGAAGATTTTCTTCGTCTTCAACCAGCAGGATGGAAATTTTTGCGCTCATAATCTTAAAATACTACGGTAAAAATACTTCCAATGGGTGAATTGTCGGATACTTTGATGGTTGCCCGGTGGTCGGCGGCGATTCTCCGGCATAGATAAAGCCCCAGTCCGGTGCCCTGGGTGCTACGGGTTTTTTCGGGTCCGGTACGGTAGAACTTATTAAATATTTTTTTCTTTTCGTTATCCGGAATACCCGGCCCTTCGTCTTTTACCAATAAAATGATCCGGTTACCTTCTTTTTTCAGGGCGATGGTGATAAGACCTTCTTTAGGAGAATATTTTAAGGCGTTCTCCGCAAGATTATTGACCAGCATCTGTAAAAGCAAAGGGTCTCCCGAAACCTTGCAGTCCGGATCTATAAGGTCCTGCCACTTTCTTTCCGGGAAACGATGTCTGAGATCCTGGAAGATCCGGCCGACTATGGTAGAAAGATCCAGCTCTTCTTTTACCGGGCTATATTCCCCTCCTTCCAGCTGAGAGGCGATCAGGATATTATTGGCGAGGGTATCCAGCCGGCTGGTCTCCTGCAGGGCCGATTGGATGATCTTCTGTTGTTTGGATTCATCCAGTTTGTGTTTTTGCAGGGTCTCCAGGTTCAATTTGGTGACGGCGATGGGGGTTTTCAGTTCATGGGTGACGGCCATCATGAAATTTTGTTGTTGCAGCTGCAGCCTTATCTGCCGCCGTACCTCCCTGTATACGAAGAGGGCTCCTACGAGGATCAACAGGAGGAAGGTGCTGCCTTCGCCTATATATTGGGCGGTCTTACGCTGTTGTTCCGCAAGAATGTTGTTTAGTTTGACTTCATATCGGGGATCATCCATCTTCAGCTCCTGCAGCTCATAACTGGTCATTTGCCGGCTTTGCGTTTGCAGGGCGATGAACCACCATACCAGGCCGGCGATAATATAAACCAGCAGCACCCAGTATACGGTAGTGGCAATGGCCAGTCGTCTCTTTTTGAAAAGGCTCATTTTGCTTTTTCCACGCGGACACCCACATTAAGAACGTGATCAAGAGGGTCGTCGCGCATTATTTGTTCAAGCATAAAAGAATAAGTGCCGGGCCGCCCGAATTTTGTCTCCGGTTGGATAAGGATACGATGTTCATAAATATCGTCCATCCCGCTGCCAAGCCAGCCTTTGTCGTTGGTGGCGAGGGTCAGGTCATATCGCTGGGTTCTGGAACTCGTATCTCCGGGCTGTTTTACCGTGCCTCTTACCCATATATTATTGTAAACATAGGCATCGGAATGCCTCAGCACGACATAGACATTAAACAAGGCCGCCGTATCCTGGTCTTTTATGGTAAAATCGATCCGGGGTTTGAAACTGCTTTCCCATTTCTGACCTGGAATGGCCACATTTTTTTCAAAAACGTCCGAGGGGAAGGTGCAAGCTGCCAACTGCAGGCCACAAGCTGTAAGCAGGATAAAAAGCTTTTTCAAAAGGTTGTTTTTTTGCAAAATAAGTTCAAAACGATGAGTTTTAACCAATAATCCCAGTCTCCGCTTAAAGCACGTTGAGCACCTGCTCCTTTGCCTTTTCCAGCTCATCTTTCATCAGCACCACGCATTTTTGAATGGTGGAGTCATAAGCTTTGGAGCCAGTGGTATTGATCTCCCGGCCGATCTCCTGCAGGATAAAGGAGAGTTTCTTTCCTTTACCCTCTTCGGGCTCCTGAATGATAGCCTTGAAATAGTCGCAGTGGTTCTTCAGCCGGACCTGTTCTTCGCTGATGTCGATCTTTTCAATATAATAGATCAGTTCCTGTTCCAGCCGGTTGGCATCGTAATTATCCTTTCCCACATTATCCTCCAGTAATTTTTTAAGCCCCTCTTTGATCTTTACCTGGCGTAAGGGCTCCAGTTTGATCACCTCATCCTGCTGCCGCACGATATTGTCGATACGCAACAGGAGGTCCTCTTCCAGGGAAGCTCCTTCATTCAGACGGTGAGTATTGAGGTCATCGATGGCTAACTGCATCACTTTCTCGAATTGCTGCCATTCTTCGTCTGTAAGGGTATCGCCGGTGGGAGTGATGACCTCGGGTAGCTTTACCAGGGTGCTGAGAATATTGGATGGATCGAGGTTCAGCTCCGCAGACAGTTCTGCCAGGGCTTTGTGATAAGCCTTCGCCAGGTCCGTGTTAATGCTGACAGGTTTGGCGTTGCCTGTTTGCTTCAGACTGATCGTACAATCCAGGGAGCCACGTCCCAACTTTTCCGAAAGGATCTTACGGATGGAAAACTCAAATGGCTTCAGAAAGCCGGGTAGCTTTAGCTGCAATTCAAATTGCTTTCCATTGAGAGATTTGATGTCGACCTGGAAAGTCTTGTCTCCTACTGTTTGTTCAGCCCGTCCAAAGCCTGTCATTGATTTGAGCATAGTATCAATATTTTATAACGGAAAGGTAAGGAAAATTACCTCGGGACGATATCTTTTCAATGGTCTCGGTGAGGGCTGCGCCATTACTTCAGGCCTAGAGACATATAGATCTCATGCCTCTCCATCGCCCTCATCCCGCCGGGTTCTAACCCGGCCAGCGTGATCTTTTCAATCCGGTGACGGATCAATCTCAAAGTGGGAAAACCTGCTTTTGCTGTCATTTTCCTCACCTGCCGGTTTTTTCCTTCCTTCAGCACCATTTTCACCCAACTGGTGGGGATATGGGCGCGATAGCGGATCGGCGGATTTCTTTCGGGCACGGGAGGCGGTTCCCCGAATAACCTGGCGACGCAGGGCCGGGTCTTATAGATCTCCCCCCCGACAGTTATCTCTACTCCTGATGCTAATAAGTGTAAGGCAGGGATGTCTATTGTTCCTTCTACCTGTACCCAATACTCCCGCTCATGGGCAAACTTTGGATCCAGCAAACGATGATTGAGGGATTTATCATTGGTGAGAATTAACAGGCCCTCGCTGTCGAAATCCAGGCGGCCAACGGGATACAGGTCACCCGGCACAGAAAAAAAATCCTTCAATGTGCGCTTCCCTTCCTGGGAACTGAATTGAGAAAGAACATTAAAAGGCTTATATACGATGAAATATTGTGGCACGATGGGGCGTTGTTAGTAACAACTTATAAACAAAAAACCCGGCGATTAAACCGGGCTTTCAATATATGGATGGGTTAGTAAGTACCGGGAAATAAATTTCCCTACACAATATTAAAAATAATTTTCTCTAACTTAAAAAATTTTCCAATAAATTTTATTCACATTTTTTTTTTGCCTGTGGAAAAGCGAATCGATTACGCCACCTTTCCGGACTACCTTTGCTCAAATTTTTTATTATGAAATTTCCTTCTCCCGTATCTATTGAGTGGGTAGCGGATTTCCTGGGAGCTGAACTCGTAGGTGATAAGAACGGCCATGCCAGCGGCATTAACGAGATCCATAAAGTTGAAAAAGGGGATCTGGTATTCGTAGATCACCCGAAGTATTACGACAAATGCATTCAATCAGCGGCTACTTTTATCATTATAAATAAAGCCGTGGAGCCCCTTCCCCCGGGAAAGGCGCTGCTGGTCGTCGAGCAGCCTTTCGAGGCTTATTTGAAGATCGTTCGCCATTTCCGGCCCTTTGAGCCCGCTACCGGCATGATCAGTGACTCTGCCGTCATTGGTAAAAATACGTTTATCTATCCGGGCGCATTCATCGGTCATCACGTGACTATCGGTGATAATTGCATTATCCACCCCAATACCACCATTCTCGACCATTGCGTTATCGGTAATAATGTTATCATCCAGGCCGGCACCGTCATTGGGTCGGACGCCTTTTATTACAATACGAAAAAAGACCGGGAGAACTGGTATAGGAAAATGGAAAGCTGCGGACGGGTGGTCATCGAAGATGATGTGGAGATAGGCGCCGGCTGCACCGTCGACAGGGGGGTTAGCCACGATACCCGCATCGGAAAAGGAACAAAAATGGACAACATGATCCATATCGGGCACGATACTGTCACAGGCAGGAACTGTCTGTTCGCTGCCCAGGTAGGTATCGCGGGAGCCGTGGAAATAGGCAATGGCGTTATTCTCTGGGGCCAGGCAGGCGTCAGCAAGACCCTTTCTATAGGGGATAATGCAGTAGTGCTGGCGCAAAGCGGGATACCTGCTTCCCTGGAAGGCGGGAAAGTATACTTTGGCAGCCCGGCGGAAGATGCCTCTCTCAAAAAAAGAGAGCTGGTCTGGATCAAACGTATTCCTGAGCTGTGGAAGAAGGTGATGGGCTGACCAAGGGTCAGCCGCCCGAAGGGGTATTGTCATTCAGGAATGTAATCATACGGTATTAACTCCGCCAGCTTTTTCCAGGACCAGTATCCGATATTGGTCACATCCCCCTGGTCGTAGAAATACCCGTTCTCCTCGATCACCAACCCGTTGAGGATATCCAGTGCGGAGATCTGCACCCGCGTACCTGCAGGAAATTTATTCTCCTGCAGGTATTTTTTATCCGGCATCTGGTTGGTATAGCTCACCCTTAGCCTTCCACCCATGCTGATCTCTACATCGCCACTGTCCACTGCATAGAATTTTGGGTCATAGGGGTCTTTTATGGAGGTAAATGCATTCCTGTTATTACTATCGGCCATTTCCAGCACGAACCCTTCATCAATCAACGTACTATCATACCAGCTTCGGATAAAGTGAAGGCGGGAGCCGGAATAGGAAAAAAGCCGGCGCTGCTTCCAGCTATCCTGCTGCTCGGGTGTTCCTGTCATTTCCTCGAAGAGGGGATAGCCCGTATAACTGCTCACATTCGTACCATATTCATATACAAAGGAGTCCAGCTGATATTTTATTTTATAGCCCAGGGCATTGTTCGTAATGACAAGGTCTTGTACGGCTTTTACCTTGAGCTTATTCCTTTTTTTATAGAAATAGAATTTTACGGCTTCTTTATTTTCGAGGACGCATTGAGCCGCATTCGGGGTAGTGCCGATAAAATTATCCAGGAAGAACTGGCCATATTTACTCCATCCGTCTGCCACTTCCGCACTCCCGGCTACTACCACTTCACCCAGGCTTTTGTCCTGTTCTTTTAACGAGACGGTCATGGAGTCATTCTCCTTATTACCTTTACTGATACGGATCACTTTGGTCTCATAGCCCGTATAGGATACGACCATATCATAACCTCCATTCGCCAGTCTCAGCGAAAAACTGCCGTCGTTCTTCGACACGGTGCCGATAGTGGTATTCTGGCAGAATACGGAAGCCCCGGCCAGCATCTGGCTGGTTTTTTCATCTATGACCTTACCGGAAACGAGAAAAGTTTTGTCCTGAGAGATAACGGTGAGCGAAAATAAGAGAGCGAGGACGCTCAAACAAAAGGGTCTTGGAAAGCCGTTCATGGATATCATTTTGGATAAGTAAGATAGCGGATGTAGGCGGAATTCAGAAGTATAATCGGTATTTTAACACTTATTCAAAGTTATTCCAGGTGTTTCAGATAGGCCTGGCAGGCTGCCCGGATCGTCTGCTCCAGAGGGGTAAAGACAAAGCCAGGCAGTTGCCTTAAAATTTTGCTGTTATCAAAAAATGTCGTGGTGCGTGCTATCCGGGCGCTTTCCCGGGTGAGGAGGGAGGGTTTGCCGGAAAAAAAAGTTTTTACCTTTTCCATCCGCCACGCTATTTCTCCTAAAAGAGGAGTTGCTTCCCGGGAAGGCTGCTTTTTCCCAAACTCCCGGGCTATCTGGTTGAATAGTTGCCGGAAGGACCAGTTATCTCCGTTGAGGATATAACGTTCACCTCTAACATCGTTTTCCAGCAGCGCCACTACCGCCCGGGCCGTATCGGCTACATCGACGAATCCGTTGACGCCATTGGAATACCAGGGGAATTCCCGGAAAGAGTTTTTAAAGAGGGCGCTGCTGGAAGTATCCCAGTCCCCATAACCCAGTATGGTGCTCGGATTGACGATGACAGCCGGCAGCCCTTCGCCAATACCCCGCCACACCTCCATTTCTCCATGGAATTTACTGATCGCATAATTCGTATTCAGCTTGCTGTCTTCCCATTTCTTATCTTCCGACACCCGTTCGCCGCCCGCCGTCCTGCCCAGCGCCGCCACGGAGCTGATATGGACGAAACGCTGCAGGTTTTTGGCCAGGGCCATATTCACCACATTGGCCGTACCTTCGATATTGGTATGAAATAACTCCCGGCGGTCACTGCGGGAAAAGGAGACCTTCGCTGCTGCATGGATAACGGCATCCGCCCCTTCCATCGCTTCTTCCAGGCTGACGACATCCAGTATGTCCCCGCGCAGCCACTCCACTTTCTCAAAAATAGCCGGAGAAATATAGAAGGGTAGTTTATCACTGCGGCGGATAGCCCTGACAGGATATCCTTTTTCCACCAGTTCTTTAATAATATAAGCTCCGAGAAAGCCGGTGCCGCCTGTGACCAGTACCATTCCTTTTGAGTTAAGATTGTTCAGTTTCATAGGAGTAATATCCCTTTCCCGACTTTCTGCCCAATTCCCCTTTTTGTACCCTTTGTTCCTGGATCGGGGAAGGCCTGAGCCGTTCTGGCCGGCCCATGGCTTCGTAAACAGAGCAGCTTACGGCATAGTTCACATCATTGCCGATGAGGTCCATGAGACGGAAAGGTCCCATTTTAAAGCCCGAGGCTTCCATGAGTGTATCGATCGTTTCAAAATCTCCTATACCCTCTTCCGCCAGCTTCAACGCTTCCAGGTAATAAGGGCGTGCGACATGATTGACGATAAATCCCGGGGCGTCCTTACATAATACGGGGGTCTTTCCCATCCGCCTTACCGTTTCGGTAAGGATCCGGGTAGTGGCCTCATCCGTATATTTCGTATTGACCACCTCTACTAATTTCATCAGGGGGGCGGGGTTGAAGAAATGCATGCCGGCTACCCGCGCGGGATAGGGTATTTTTTCGGCCAGGGCCGTAATGGATAAGGAAGACGTATTAGAGGCAAGGATGGTTTGGGCGGAATTGATCGCCGCCAACCGATGGAACAGGTCCAGTTTGACCTCGGGTTTTTCCACTATCGCTTCGATAATAATGTCCGCCAGGCATTCGGAGAGATCGTTTACAAAGGACAGCCGGCTCATAATGGCTGGTGGGTCTTCTCCTTCCAGCTTTTTCTTTTCCGCCAGTGTTTGCAGGCTTTTTTCGATGCCTGCCCGGCCTTTTTGCACCATGCCGGGATCCACATCGTATAACAGGGTGCGGTATCCTCCCATGGCAGCTACCTGGGCGATGCCGCTGCCCATGGTACCCGCTCCGCAAATGCAGATTGTCTGATTCATGATGTTGGGAAGTTCGGTTCGTTGCTCATTTTTACACGGCGCCGGTGAACTGTTTCAAAAATCGCACGTCGTTCTGTGAGTACAAACGCAGGTCATTTATCCGGTATTTTAGCTGGCAGATACGTTCGACGCCCATACCGAAGGCAAATCCCGTATACTTATTGGAGTCAATCCCGAAATTTTCCAGCATTTTGGGATGCACCATGCCGCTACCCAGGATCTCCACCCAGCCAGTATGTTTGCACACAGGACAGCCGCTACCTCCGCAGATACGGCAATTGATATCCATTTCAGCGCTGGGTTCGGTAAAAGGAAAATAGGAAGGGCGGAAACGAACCCGTACCTCTTTACCGAACATTTCCTGGACAAAGAAATACAGGGTCTGCTTCAGGTCGGCAAAGGACACATTCTCATCCACATACAAACCTTCCGTCTGATGAAAAAAACAATGCGCTCTTGCACTGATCGTCTCATTCCGGTATACCCGCCCGGGGCAGATAATACGGATAGGGGGCTTTTGCTTTTCCATCACCCGGGCCTGTACACTGCTGGTATGGGTCCGCAGCAACCAGTCGGGTTTCTGATGAATATAAAAGGTGTCCTGCATATCGCGGGCAGGATGGTTCTCAGGAAGGTTCAGCGCGGTAAAATTATGCCAGTCGTCTTCGATCTCAGGGCCTTCTGCTACAGAAAAACCCAGTCGTCCGAAGATATGGACGATCTCGTCGCGCACCAGGGTGATCGGGTGGTGGGTGCCCAGGGGAAGGGGATCTCCCGGTAAGCTCAGGTCGATCTTTACGGCCGAAGCGGCTGCGCCGTTCCCGAGGCTGTTTTTCCAGTCTTCATATTTGGACTCCGCCAGTTGCTTGAACTCATTCAGGATCTGACCGAACTCTTTTTTCTTATCGGCCGGAACATTTTTCATCTCGGTGAACAGGTTTTTCAGAATACCCTTGGTTCCGAGAAATTTAATACGATAAGCTTCCAGCGCCTCAGCTCCATTGGGAGTAATGGACCCGATCTCCTGCCGGTAATCCTCAATCTGTTGTAACAATTGCTCCATGCCGCAAAGATACCTTCTGTCCCTGATTAGTCCCTCTTCATTCCCCGATTTTTCCTGTAGTTTTGCCCCAAATTGCAAATACATGCCGCCAAACCTCCATATAAGTGATTTCCTGGATCCTGTCAACCTGTCGGAATTATCACAGGATCAGGGATATAAGGATGGGCAGATCGGTAAACAGATCGATGCGTACGATGAATTTTTCCCCGATCTTTTTGAGGCCGACCTGGTGATCGTAGGTTGTGAGGAAGAAAGAGGGATTGGCAGGAAAGGGAAGGAACAGGGCGCGCCCAATGTGATCCGCGAACAGTTTTACCAGCTTTTCTGCTGGCATCCGGATATCCGGTTGGCCGATGCAGGGAATATTCGGGCCGGGGCCACCCTCGCTGATACCCATGCGGCACTGAAAACAGTTCTCCGGGAACTGACAGGCATCGGCAAGACCGTCGTCATCCTGGGCGGTTCCCATGACCTCACCCTGTCCCAATATTATACCTATGCGGACAAAAAACATATTATCGAAGCCACCTGCGTTGATGCGCTGATAGATCTGGATATTCATTCCTTAAACCGCAGCGATAATTTTCTCATGGAAATGCTGACGGGAGAGCCGAATTATATCCATCATTACAATCATATCGGCTTCCAAAGCTATTATGTGCACCCCCACATGCTGGAGACCATGGATAAATTACGGTTTGACTGCTTTCGCCTGGGCAGCGTAAAAGAAAATATAGAAGAAATGGAGCCGGTCATCCGTAATTCCCATTTATTCACCTTTGATATCTCCTCTATCGCCAATGCCTATGCTCCCGCTAACCAGCTCTCTCCGAATGGCTTCAGCGGTGAGGAATCCTGTATCCTGATGCGCTATGCCGGATTAAGCCATAACGTCAATACCGTAGGGATATACGGGTATATTCCTTCCAAAGACAAAGACCAGCTTACGGCCCGTCAGATCAGCCACATGTTATGGTACCTGATAGACGGGAAAAGCCGGGGGAGACGGGAAGCTGCCCTGACGGAAAGAGATTTCTTCGTTGAATATCACACTGCCTTTGCAGAAGTGGAGACTACTTTTCTGCAAAGCAAAAAGACCCAGCGCTGGTGGATGCAGCTGCCGGATCATAAATATATTGCCTGTTCCTATCAGGATTACCTGCTGGCCAGCAGCAACCAGATCCCCGAGAGGTGGCTGAGAGCTCAGGAAAGGGGATAGAGCCGATAGGGTAAGTCCCGGGAAAGGGGATAATATTTAATTTTACTGTCTTGAAAGAGATACCCCGATATAAATTAGACCAGCACTACCACCCGGTACACAGGGTGGCAGAGACGACTACGGTATTCGGTTACAACGGGCTGCCTTCCGATCTGCGGATAAAGGATTTCGAATTGTATTCCAGTGAAGGACTTACCCGCAGCATGGGTCCTCTCCGTTCGGAATTTTACCGTATAGGACTTACGATCAGGGGTACTTGTGACGTGCAATTGGGGCTGGAGCATTATCGTCACCGGCCGGGCACGGTAAACTGCACGTTTCCCAACCAGCTGTTCTCCAAATCCAATATAAGTGAGGATGCTTTCGGGTATTATATCCTGTTTAACCCCAACTTTCTCGACACCTTGATTGCTGAAAACAGGATCGCGGAAGAATTTCCCTTTTTCAGCTATGCGGGAATTCCCTTTTATCAATTGGAGCCGCCGGTTGTCCGGAAAATAGAGGACCTTATGCTGAAGATCAACGAAGAGCTGCAGCATAGCAAATCTGAAAAAGAAAAAGCCATTCAGCTCTATCTGTATCTCATCCTGCTGGAAATGAAACGCAGCTATCAGGAGCAGGGGCTGGGGCTCTATACCAATATACCCGAGACGGCTGTTCTTGCCATGAAATTCAAAAAACTTGTCCAGCAATATTACCTGGAGAAGCAGCAGGTTGCCGATTATGCGGAGCTGCTGCATGTCTCCCCGAACCACCTGAACCGGACGGTGAAAGAAATGTCCGGAAGAACCGCCTCCGATCATATCGCAGAGATGCTGCTACAGGAAGCCAAAGCCCTGCTGAAACACACCGACCTCTCCGTCGCCGAGATCGCTTACCGCCTGCAGTTTAGCGAACCCTCTTCATTTTCCCGCTTCTTTAAAAAAGCAACCGACCGGACGGCTCATGATTTCCGGTTAAATGCATGATCGGGTCAATAGGCCGCATAATGCGGATAAGGACCGGGTAAGTCCTTTGCTGCAATTTTGTATAAATAAAACGATACAAGATGGGACAGCAATTGGAAAACAGGAGAATTATAATAGCCGGCGGCACTTCCGGTATTGGACTGGTTTTGGCAAAAATGCTGGTGGAGGATAAAGCTTTGGTAACCGTCACGGGTCGGGATACCGCAAAATTATCGGCGGTGAAAGAAGATTGCCCCCTTATCAGAGCGATTGGGGTAGACGCCCGCGACATTAAAGCCCTGGAGCATTTCTTCCGGGATGAAAAAGAGGTCGATCATCTCGTGATAGCTTTGAGCGGAGGCAAGGGTGGGGGAATGTTCAGGACCCTGTCTTTGTCCGAATTACGCGAGGGCTTTGAGAGTAAGTTCTGGCCGCAGTTGCAGACTTTACAGGCAGCCCTGCCTTATATGAACCCCACCGGCAGTATCACCCTGATCACAGCGATCAGCGCCACGGCTAAATTGCCGGGCACTTCGGGACTAGCCGCCATCAATGGGGGCCTGGAGCTAATGGTTCCTATCTTATCCAAAGAGCTGGCGCCCCTGCGGATCAATGCTGTTTCTCCCGGCGTCATTGACACTCCCTGGTGGGATTTTCTCCCAGCAGCTGCCAAAGACGAAACTTTTAAGGAGCTGGCTTCAAAAGTCGCGGTGGGCCGCGTGGGGCGCCCGGAAGAAGTGGCGGCCACCATCCGTCATCTTATAATGACAGAATATATGAATGGAGTGATAGTCGGCTGCCATGGAGGAATTAGTTAAAGAATTGCCAGAGGGAGGCGCCTGGGAGCGAGAGCCGGAAAGATGAACTTCCCGGCTCTCGGGTGTAATGATGGGCCTTCGGGCCGCGAACCTGTGGTTCGCTTTGGGATATTCTGCGATTTCATGTAGGTTTGAGCCGGGGAATTTAAAGAACCTACCAATTATCATGAAGCAGTTTTTCGGGGTACTCCTGCTCTTTACCGGTATGGCCTGGCAGGCTTGTTCACCTTCGCATTCGATCGGGCAATTCGCACAAAAAGAGCTTTTACAGCAGCCCGGTCTTGAATCCGCCCAGGTAGGCATAAGCCTTTATAATCCTGCAAAAGGGACCTATCTCTATAACTGGCAGGAGAGTAAATATTTCGTGCCGGCCAGCAATACCAAACTGTTTACGCTATACGCCGGTCTGAAATACCTGGGAGACTCCCTGGTAGGCATACGCTACCGGCAGACGGACACGGCGCTGTTCATCGTGCCGGCGGGAGACCCCACCTTCTTACACCCCGACTTTGCCAGCCAGCCGGTGATGGACCTTCTAAAGAAGGCCCAAAAAAATATTTACCTCACCGATGCCAACTGGCGGGACAGGCCCCTGGGACGGGGTTGGCCCTGGGATGACTATAATGATGACTATATGCCCGAACGAAGCCCTCTGCCGGTTTATGGGAATATGATCCGCTGGGTACAGGACTCCGCTTCCGCCTCTTTTTATTCTATCCCGGATGTGAACTGGGAAGTCCGGTTTACGACTGATACCCAGAAAAAAGCTTTTGTGGT
The DNA here is from genome assembly GCA_035492545.1 of Puia sp. Lineage (GTDB taxonomy): Bacteria > Bacteroidota > Bacteroidia > Chitinophagales > Chitinophagaceae > Puia. Next base: position 132,737 of record DATJJD010000196.1, on the reverse strand, counting down.
ACAACGGGAATTTAATAACAACGTCTTTCAAATAACAGAGGGGGAGGGAAAGAATGAAGAAAGGAGAGTGCCCTTTATCACCAATGGTACAGCCTCGGCCGCCATTCTGTTAAAAGACACTGTGGGCAGAACGGTCTTTACGGCTTCTTCCGGAGCTCCTGTTCCCCGTCCTTCCGGGATGACCGGCTCCCGACCTGCCGGCCTCAGCGTTGTTCACTCCCGCCCGACCGATTCCCTGTTCCGGCCTATGATGCACCATAGCGATAATTTCTTTGCCGAACAGACCTTGCTGATGGTAAGCAACGAACGACTGGGATCGATGAACGACGCCCGGATCATCGACACTTTATTAAAGAACGACTTGAAGGGACTCCCGCAAAAGCCTATCTGGGTGGATGGCAGCGGCCTGAGTCGCAACGATCTGTTCACGCCCCTGGATTTTATATGGCTCCTGAATAAAATGAAAGACGAGTTTGGTCTGGCCAGGATGAAAGGGATCCTGCCTACGGGTGGTACCGGCACCCTGGCCAGCTATTACAAAAAGGATAGCGGCGCTATCTTCGCCAAGACAGGCAGTCTTACAGGCGTGGTGGCTCTCAGCGGGTACCTGATGACAAAAAAAGGCCATTTGCTGATATTTTCCGTACTCATTAACAACCATACCGCAGGCGGCACGGCCATAAGAAAGGATATCGAAAAGCTGATAGAAATGGTCCGGGAGAAATACTGACCGATAAACCGGGCAGGACTCAGCCCAAAAAAATAAATCCCCGGAATACCCAACGTTTTTTTCCAAAGAGGCGTACGTAAGGTAAAGCATATAACGGCCAGACCTTTATAAATAAAACTCTTTTTATGGAAAACAAACTTTACACCATTATCTTATTCTTTCTCTTCTCCTGCTGCCTCTCGGCAAAGGCGCAGGACAGTACCCTTTGCAATCCCAGCTTCGGAGTATACTCTTTGGGAAGCCAGGCTAATTTTGTGGCGGTGGACACCCACACCCACGTGCAGCATTATTGGAATTTCGGAGACTCCACCCAAGCCGGTTTTAACAGCAATCTCGCGATTGCCTACCATAATTATAGCCATTCCGGGGTATTTACGGTCACTCATATCATAAGGGATTCCCTGGGCGGGGGCTGTTTTGACTCTTCGGCACAGTCTGTGTCGATCACGATAGCCCCTCCCTGCCAGGTCACTTTACAGGCACAGAGAGATACATTCGATCACCATCGTTATAATTTTTATGCCGGCTATGCGACCAGCGGAGGTATAGATAGCCTTACCTGGTTTGTCAATGACTCCCTTGTAGGCACTGGTCCCTCGCTGCTGAATTATTATCTTTCAGGCGGAATTTATACAGTCTGTGTCAAATTATCCACCAGCACCGGCTGCCGGGCGGAGCAATGCCAGCAGCTCCTGGTGGGAACTACGGATTCCTGCGGGATATCTCCTTCGTTCGGGTATGTTGCCGACTCCTCCAATCCTCAGCGTATCCGTTTTATCCCTTTACCGGATAGCAGCGGTTATTCCTATCTCTGGGACTTTGGGGATGGGATTTCTTCCACGGTAAGAGATGCCGTTCATGGCTATGCGTATGGCGGTTACTTTACTGTATCGCTCACCGTGACCAAACATAATGGAACAGATAGCTGCCAGAGCCATACCAGCGGGACGGTGTATGTAGCAGGAAGGGACACCTGCAAAATAAGCTTTACCTATACGAAGAATCCTTCCAACCCCTATCAGATCACCTTCCATGCGGAGGATAGTACGGGACTGGATTCGCTGACCTGGCTGGTGTTGAATATTTCGGATTCTCTCCACGTCTATTTGTCCGGTCACAACCCAACCTATATTTTCCCGGATTCGGGTTGTTACCTGGTCTTGTTATCGGCAGTTACCCCCGGGGGATGCCGGAGCAGCAGCCAGCAGACGATATGTACCGATACCGTACCGTCCAACGCCCTTAATTTTGTCAGATCCTATCCCAACCCGGCGGCCAGTCAGGCAAACCTCAATCTTAATCTGGCCACGGACAACACCATCCATATCTCGGTCTTCAATAGTATGGGCAACCAGGTGCTGACCACCGTTGTAGCGGGCAATAAGGGGCAAAACCATGTTACGCTTCCGATCAGCAATCTTCCGACAGGGATATACTATATTCAGATACAGTATGGAAATGAAATACGCAGGAGTAAGATCCAGAAGTTGTAAAATATTCATTGGCAGGTATAAAGCGACGACTAAGCATTGCCTTCTTCAGAGGATGACATACAAATATTGATCGGGGGTTGTCTGAAAAACGACCGGAAAGCGCAGGAACAACTGTATAAAAAGTTCTACCAAGCGATGATGGCCCTCTGTGTGCGGTATACAAAAGATAAGAATGATGCCCTGGAAATATTGAATGACGGATTTCTGAAGGTATTTAAAAATATAGATCAGTATGATGCAGCAAAGGCATCGCTGTATACCTGGATGAGAAGGATCATGATCAATACGGCTATTGACTTCCTGAGAAAGAAACAAGTGTATTATGATATGGATGTTTTGCTGGAGGGGCGGGAAGAGGCCGGTATTGAAAATGAAGCTCTTCAGAAAATGAGTGGCGGGGAGTTGCTGAAAGCCATCCGGCAATTGCCCGCCACTACTTGTACGGTTTTTAATCTGTATGTAATAGATGGGTTTAGCCATCGGGAAATAGCGACTATGCTGGAGATCAGTGAAGGGACGAGCAGATGGCATCTGAGTGAAGCCCGACGGCAGCTTAAAATAATAATTCACCTTATGGAAACCAACCCATGATGGAAAGGCACGAACATACGAACCCATGGGCTGACAAGCTACAAGAGGTACCGTTGCCGGATGCCAACGACTCATGGAGTGCCATGGCAGCTCTCCTGGATAAGGAGATGCCCGTGGCCAGACCGCAGGACCGGCGACGCTGGTTGTTGCTCGTCCTGTTGTTGTTGCTGTTGATCGGGGTTTGTAATTGCCCCCGCCTGGGTCACCGGTATCAGAGCGCCCAGTCCGGTCCATCGCAATCCGGTTCTATTTCGACCTCTCCTTCCCCGTCTTCTCCTTCGGCGGACTCTCCTTCGACGGCCGGCCATCCGGTTCCCGCAGGAACTGCTTCGGGCCTCCCTAACCCTCAGCCCCCCACGGACGAGACAGGGCCGGCCCCTGGTCCGGTCTCCGGTAGCCCGGATGGCAGCTCCGGTCGTAGTACAGAGGGCCACCCTGACCATAATAAAGATGGCCTCTCCGATCCAAACGTTCCCGCGAAGACAGGACCCGGAGTTGTAGTTCCCCGGACCTCTTCCCGTCGATCTTCCAAACCCGGTACCCCGGCAATAGCCGGAGTTGCCGTTTTCGCCGATACAGGAGAAATAACGACAGCCGTCTCCGTGACCCGTGGCAAAAAGACAGGAAAAGGCAAACTGACACGGGGCAAGACCTTGATGGGGACACCCGACAGCCAACTCCCGGGGACGCCCGGCAACAAACTTCCGAAATCGCCCGGTAACAAGCTCCCGGAGAGGCCCGATAAAGATCTCACGGTGACGTCTGCCAGGAAAGCCGCCGGTCCGTCCACGCCAAAACCCGCCGACTCAGTCGGCAAAAAGCCTGACCCGTCCACGTCAAAACCTGCTGACGTCGTTGGGGAAAAGTTGGATTCAGCCAGTAAAAAACCCGGCGCCCCAACCACTAAAAACCCGGCGCCCGCCGGCAAAAAGACCGGCGCCCCGGCCGCGAAAAAGCCGGACCCCACTGGCAAGAAACCCGCCGAGTCCGCGGATAAAAAGAAGGCAGATAAAGACAAGCCCGGCGAAGAAGATGATGTAAAAGGCCTGGTCGTGGGAATAGGGCTCAACCAATTCTTTTCAGTGGGTCAGCAGCAAAAATCGGATTATAATTCGGGAGGCACCACCGGCGGGATCGGCGACTACATCCCAGTGCCGATGGCCCGTTACTATTTCAGCCGCAAACTCTATGTGCAATTGGAAGCGCAGTTCAATACTCCCCAGTATACAAAGAAGGATCTGGTGGGCGGCCTGTCGAAGGCAGATACCCTCTCTCCGGGACGGGTGCAGCAAAATTCCGTCATCATTAAAAAGCTCTTTTATTTCAATCTTCCCCTCAGCATACACTACAGCCCCCTTAAAAACCTCTATCTGGGGGCCGGTCTGCAGTATTCAAGACTTAGCAATGGGGTAGGCGTATTACAAAACAGGGTCATCACGACCGGCGCTTCGGATTCCATCAAATCCGCCACCGTATATAACATAAAAGGAGATTCGGTCTATCAGAAAATGAGGACCCATGAGTTCAGGGTCCTGTTCGACATAAATTATACCTATAAGCGATTTATTCTGGGAGTGAGATACAACCAGGCGCTTAGCAAGTTCCTGGATGTACGGCTCTCCGACACGAAGATCACCCAGGCAAGGAACAGCTCCTTGCAGTTATATGCGCGGTATATCTTGTGGGACCATCGCAAAAAAAAGGTGTCACCTTCTAAATAGGTTCTCTACATACTCTTTCCTGAACTCGATGTAGGTAGGGTCTCCTCCGGGAGTAACATTGGGTTGCCTGGCGGCGAACAAACCCTCTACTAATACTCTCATTTCTTTTTCTTCAAGGGAGTTGCCGGGTTTGACGGCTTGCTGCCGGGCCATGGAACGGATAAGTTTTTCCCGTTTGGAGAACTTCATGTCGCTGTTGAAATGTTTGAATTGCTCCAGCAGATTTTCCAGGATTGCTTTTTCATTACCCTGACCGGTGTCCGCAGGTGTCCCCTGTATGATGAAACTATCTTTTCCGAATGGCTCGATCTGATAGCCCAGGACCTGGAGGTCCGCAGTCAGCTCCTGAAGCAGAATAGCATCTGCAGGAGATAACTGCAATGTAACGGGAAACAGGCTTTTCTGGCTGGCGATGCCTTTCCCGGCGGCGGCGTCCAGGTATCGTTCGTACAGGATCCTTTCATGGGCTGCCTGCTGGTGGATGAGGATAAAACTGCGGTTGGTGGGAGTGACGATATACGTATTGAGCAGCTGCTGTAAAGGGCCGTTTTCGATGGGCATGATCCGGGGGTCTGCCTTCTGTCTCCTCTCTGACTCGTCCGAATACAGCTCCTCCAGGCCCCCCATCGCACCCGGGGAGGATGGTCCCCTGCCGGCTGTTTGTCCCTTAGCCGCAGCAGCTTCCCTTCCTTCGGTAGTCTCCCCTTTTCCAGGCTGTCCTGAGGATGGGCTGCCCTCGAAGAAATCTTTCCAGTGTCGCAGCTCGCTCTTATGGGTAGGCTCGATAAAATGAGCTTGGTTCTTTTGGGTAAAGGTCTGGTATAGGGAAGAGGAGGCGACGGAAGCTTTTTTTTCTTCGGAAAGGGGTTTGCTTACCGCGTCCAGCTTCTGGATAAAAGGGTCCAGGTCGAAGTCCAGGGTAGGAGTAATGCTGAATTGGGCCAGTGCATGTTTCACCGCTGCCTGTACAAAGGCATAGACTACTTTTTCATCTTCGAACTTGATCTCCTGTTTGGTGGGGTGTACGTTGATGTCCACCTGGGCGGGATCCAGGTCGATGAACAATACATATAAGGGAAAGCTGTCCGAAGGGATCATATCCTGGAAAGCGTTCATCACGGCATGGTTCAGGTAGGCGCTCTTGATAAAACGGTTGTTCACAAAAAAATACTGATCGCCCCGGGTTTTCTTCGCCGTATCCGGCTTACCGACAAAACCATAGATATTGAGATAGTCTGTATTCTCCTGTACGGACACCAGCTTGGCATTATAGGCGCCGCCGAGGATCTGTACGATACGTTGCTTCAGGCTCCCTTTTTCCAAGTGCATGAGTTCCTGCTGGTTGTTGCTCAGGGAGAAAAAAATGGCAGGGAAAGACAAGGCCACGCGGGTGAATTCCTCCACGATATGCCGCATCTCCGCCGCGTTGCTTTTGAGGAAGTTTCTGCGGGCGGGCACATTGAAGAAGAGGTTCTTCATGGCAAGGTTGCTGCCCTCCGGACAGGCGACAGGCTCCTGCCGGATTACGGTGCTGTTTTCCACTTCTATAAACGTGCCCGTTTCGTCTTCCGCCCTGCGTGTCTTTAACGTCACCTGTGACACGGCAGCAATAGAGGCCAGCGCTTCTCCCCGGAAACCCATCGTGCGGATATGGAACAGGTCGTCGATATTCTTTATTTTGGAAGTGGCATGCCGCTCAAAAGCCATACGCGCATCCGTCTCGCTCATACCCTTTCCGTTGTCAATAACCTGGATCAGCGACTTGCCGGCATCGGCGACGATCAGCTTTATTTCCGTTGCTCCCGAATCCACAGCATTCTCCAGTAATTCCTTCACGGCACTGGCCGGGCGTTGGATCACTTCTCCGGCAGCGATCTGATTAGCAATGTTATCGGGCAATAATTGAATAATGTCTGGCAATTCTACCTTAATTTGTGCCTGCAATTTACGCCGAATATTCGTAAGGCCTTTTAAGTCCGCTTTGATATGAGAAATTTTTTTATTCTTTTCATCCTGTTTACCCGCATTCTTATCGTCTCTGGCCAGCAAAGTCCCACTCCTGCCGCTAAGGCTTGGGTGGACAGTGTTTTCAAGACCTTATCGGGCGACGAAAAGATAGCCCAGCTGATGGTGATCAGGATGTCTGGCATTGACCAGGTTAACCACCGTATTGTCTTTTATGATAATGAAGTGGGGGATGCCATTAAAAAATACAATGTAGGCGGCATCTGTTTGTTCCAAGGAGGCCCTCTCAGCCAGGCAGCGCGGATCAATTACTTTCAAAGCATTGCCCATACACCTCTACTGTTCTGCATCGATGCAGAGAATGGGGTGGGCATGCGGATGGACAGCGTAATGGGCCTGCCCAGACAAATGATGCTGGGCGCTACCGGCGATCCGTCCCTGGCCTACCAATATGGCCGCCTGGTGGCCACACAATGCAAACGGATAGGGATCCAGGTAAACTATGCGCCGGTCGTGGATATTAATAACAACCCGGACAACCCTGTCATCAACGACCGATCGTTCGGGGAAGACAAGTATAAAGTCGCGGAAATGGGCGTGCAATATATGAAAGGGATGCAGGACCTGGGAGTAATGGCCTGCGCCAAACACTTTCCCGGGCACGGTGATGTCTCCGTAGATTCTCATTTGGACCTGCCCGTCATTAACAAGTCCGAAAAACAGCTGGACTCCCTGGAACTGTATCCTTTTCAGGAGCTCTTCCGGGCCGGAGTGGGCAGCGTGATGATCGCGCACCTGTACATCCCCGCCATTGACAACACCCCCAACCAGGCTACCTCTCTCTCCAATAAGACCGTTACCAAACTGCTGCGGAAAAAACTGCATTATCAGGGGATCAGCTTCACCGATGCCCTGGAAATGAAAGGGGTGGCAAAATTTTATCCTGATGGGGACGCTGCCGTGCAATCCCTGATAGCGGGGAATGACATGCTCTGCCTGCCGGGGGATGTCGCCCTCAGCATCGGCAAGATCAACGAGGCCATCAGCCGGAAAAAAATAAAATGGAAGGATATCGATAGCCGGGTAAAAAGGGTGTTATACGCAAAGTACTATTATGGGCTGGCGGATAGAAAGCCGGTGGATACCGTCCACCTGACGGAAGACCTGAACGAAGGGGTAAAGGAGATGCGCCGGCAGGTGGCGGAGAATGCCCTGACCCTCCTGCGTAAAGGGGATGCTGCTATTTTTTCCCTGCTTTCGGGAGGGGTGGCTCCCGCCGCCAATATGGCCCTCCCTGCCACGGGCAATGCCCCCGCTACGGTACGTGTTGAAAATGATGCGGCCTCCCCTGTCCGGGCTGAAAATGCCGCCGGGGCCGTCAAAAAAAGAAAGATAGCCTATATCGGCATGGGGCTCACCGGCGATAATGAGTTCAGCCGGAGGATGCGGGCAGATTACAATGCCCATGTTTATTACTTCGATTATTCCCTGGACAGCGCCAAAGCGGCTGCCGCCCTGGAACTGTTGAGCAATCGATATGATGCCCTGGTCATCGGCCTTCATAACTTCGCCCGTTTTCCGGCGCATGACTTCGCCATCAGCCCTTCTGCCATCTGGCTGCTCCGGCAGTTGCAGCAAAAGAACAGGTCGGTCACCCTGGTATTTGGCAATCCCTATGCCCTTAAGTTCACCTGTGATGCAACCACGCTAGTCGCCTGTTATGAAGATGATGAGATCACCCAGGACGTTGCCGCCGATCTCCTGAACGGAAAATTTGCGGCAAAAGGCAGGCTGCCGGTCTCTGTATGCGACTGGAAGGCCGGGGCCGGTATTATGGGAGCGGATCGTGTCCTGCCTTCGGTGATCCCGGCTACCGTGGGTTTGAATGCCGAACGCCTGCAAAACATCGACTCGATCTGTAAGGAAGCGATTGCTAAACAGGCGACTCCCGGTTGTGTGGTCCTGGTGGCAAAGGATGGGAAGATCGCGTATGAGAAGGCTTTTGGTTATCTTACCTATGATAAAACGGAACCAGTATACAAAGAGACGCTGTATGACATGGCCTCCTGTACAAAGATCTGCGCCACGACCATGGGTGTGATGAAATTATTTGATGAAGGCAGGCTGGATCTGCAGAAGACGTTGGGGGACTATCTTCCCTGGGTAAGAGGCACCGACAAGGCTTCCCTGCGGATCTGGGATGTGCTGCTGCATCAGGCGGGATTGAAAGCATTTATCCCCTTTTATAAAGAGACGATCGACACGACAGCGGCGGGATGGCCGCTCCCCGGTATTTATGCGGCGAAGCCGGATAGCCTGTACAGTGTCCGGGTGGCGGAGAATATGTACCTGCGTCATGATTGGGAGGACACCTTGTATCAACGTATCCTGCAAAGCGTCCTGGGGCCGAAGAATAAATATATCTACAGCGACAATGATTTTATCTTCATGGGTAAGGTCGTGGAGGCTATCAGCGGCATGCCACTGGATGAGTATGTGAAGAAAACCTATTATGACCCCTTGGGGATGAGCGCCAGTGGTTTTAAGCCCAGGGAGAGATTCCCTTTGGGCCGCATTGCCCCGACGGCGCAGGAACCCATTTTCAGGAAGCAGTTAATCAGGGGAGACGTACATGACCCCGGTGCCGCCATGTTTGGCGGAGTAGCCGGGCATGCAGGGTTGTTTAGCGATGCCTATGATCTGGCCCTGTTGGAACAGATGCTGCTGAATGGGGGTACCCTAAATGGGCAGACCTATCTGAAAAAAGGAACGATCGATTATTTCAGCGCCTATCACAGTGATATCAGCCGTCGGGGGCTTGGTTTTGACAAACCGGAGAAGGACAATGCCCATCGCAAAGAACCTTATCCCTGTCTATCCGCCTCTCCGGAGACCTTTGGTCATACAGGATTTACCGGTACTTGTGTATGGGTAGACCCGAAGTACAATCTCATTTTTATCTTCCTCTCCAACCGGGTCAGCCCGATAGAAAATAATCCGAGACTATCCTCGCTGAGCATTCGGGGAAGGATACAAGAGACGATCTACCAGGCGATGGGAGTGGATACGGGGACGCCATTGCCAGACGAGGGGCACCCGAAAAAGAAGGCGAAGAAGAAAAAGAAATCGCGGGCCTGCTGCGGGGTTTAGCGCTTCTCCAGTACATTCTTCTGAAAATACTTACAAGCCTGCTGTAACCCGCATTCGCGGCATTTAGGGTTCCGGGCCACGCAGATATAACGCCCATGGAGGATCAGCCAGTGATGCGCTACATGCACCTCCCCTTTGGGGATGAATTCAAGCAATTGCTTTTCCGCCGCCAGCGGCGTCTTTGCATTTACCGTCAGACCGATGCGGGCAGCTACCCGGAATACATGGGTGTCCACAGCCATATTGGGTTGATTATCCACGACAGAGGTGATGACATTCGCCGTCTTGCGGCCTACTCCCGGAAGTTGTACCAACTCATCTACTGTCAGGGGTACTTCCCCATGGAATTGGTCCTCCAGCATCCTGGCCATTCCGATCAGATGCTTCGTCTTGTTGTTGGGATAGGAAATACTTTTGATAAAGGGGAATAATTCGTCGAAACTGGCTTTGGAAAGGGCCCGGGCATCCGGATATCTCTCAAAAATAGCCGGGGTGGTCATATTAACCCTTTTATCGGTGCATTGCGCCGATAAAATCACAGATACCAATAGCTGGTAGGGGTTATCATAGAGTAACTCCGTGGCCGCATCAGGATTGTTTTCCCGGAAATAATCCAGGACAAATTCGTAGCGTTCCTTTCTGGTCATTGGAAGAATGTTTCAAATGACCACGAATTTACAGTAAACTTTTTCAGGAGTGCTGTACCGGCTCTATAGCAGTCTCCCTGGCATAGTTCATGACCCGTAGGATCACCTCCATGCGGGGAGACACCGTAACCTTATTTAATCCATCAGCAGAAGATTGTAATACCTGTAATTTCTCACGAAGCATCCAGTCTTCCTTTAACGCTGACTCTATAGCAACCGTCAATTCTGGGGAAGACTCTTTGTATAAAAACAGCAAAAGATCCTCCGGTGTAAAGAGTGTCATAGGCAAAACCATTTAATGTCCTAATTTTTTCCGAAGCAGTAAAAGATGAAACGTCCGTAAATAAAACGGTGTTTGGGTACTGTTATTGTCCTCCAAAAACATTTTATTAGGTAGAAAGGGGTTTCTTAAAGTGTTATTCTTTAAGAATCAACGACTTGCACGTGAGTTGTCCTCGTGAATCAGGAATAGGTCTTCGTTGTCCTTCTTCATCAGATATTTTTCCCGGGCATATTTTTCCAAAAGTGCTGGATTGGATTTCAATTGGTCCAGTTCGTGCTGGGTAGTGGTGATCTGCTGCTCGTAATATTTTTTGCTCTGTTCCAGCTTTCTCAATTCCCCTTTTTCCCGGAAGTGACTGGTAATGAAGTCCCTGGCGTCGAAGAAGAGGATCCACACGGTGAAGCCTACCGACGTCAGCACGTATTTATTTTTAAGCCAGGATGGTATGTTGGTGAGCAGCTTCATAAAAAAAGAAGTACCGAAGGCTTCCAGGCCTTCGGTACCACAAACTACAAATTATTTTTTGAATTTAATTCTTCCCTTTGGATAAACGCCGCTGTCGCCCAGCTCTTCCTCTATGCGGATAAGCTGATTGTATTTGGCCAGCCGGTCTGTGCGGGAGGCGCTGCCTGTTTTGATCTGCCCGCAGTTCAGGGCCACGGCCAGGTCAGCAATGGTAGTATCTTCGGTCTCGCCGCTACGGTGGCTCATGATGGTCGTATAGCCGTTGGTCTGGGCTAATTGCACCGCATTAATGGTCTCCGTTACCGTTCCGATCTGATTCACCTTGATCAGGATACTGTTGGCAACACCCCGGTCGATGCCTTTTTGCAGGATCTTGGTATTGGTAACGAACAGGTCGTCTCCTACCAGCTGAACCTTATGGCCGATGGCCTCCGTTAATTTTTTCCAGCCATCCCAGTCTTCTTCGGCCATCCCATCTTCTATGGAAATAATGGGGTATTTGTTCACCCAGCTGGTCCAGTAAGCCACCATTTCATCGCTGGAAAGCTCTTTCCCGCTGCTTTTATAGAACTTGTACTTACCGTCTTTGAACATTTCGCTGCTGGCTGCATCCAGGGCAATGCCGATCTGGCTGCCTACTTTGTACCCAGCGGCTTCGATAGCCTGCAACACGGTTTCGATAGCCTCTTCATTGCTTTGAATATCGGGGGCGAATCCGCCTTCGTCGCCTACATTGGTGCTAAAGCCTTTTTTCTTAAGGACGGATTTTAGCTGGTGAAAGATTTCCACTCCCCAGCGTAGTCCTTCGCTAAAGCTGGATGCGCCTACAGGGACGATCATATACTCTTGATAATCAATCTTATTATCTGCATGAACACCACCATTCAGGATATTCATCAGGGGAATCGGCAGTACTGTGGCGTTGACACCGCCCAGATAACGGTATAGGGGCAGCTTGCTTTCCTGCGCGGCGGCCTTGGCCACCGCCATCGAAACGGCTAACAGGGCATTTGCTCCCAGCTTCCCTTTATTCTCGGTACCGTCCATTTCGATCAGCCGGGCATCCAGGGATGCCTGTTCATTGACCGGGAACCCGATCAACTGGTCAGCAATGATATCATTCACATTGTCAACAGCTTTTAATACGCCTTTGCCTCCATAGACGCCCTTGTCTCCGTCCCGCAGTTCAACGGCCTCATGGATGCCCGTTGACGCGCCACTGGGCACGGCGGCACGTCCGCGATGGTTATTCTCCGTAATGACGTCCACTTCAACGGTAGGATTACCCCGGCTGTCTAAAATCTGTCTTGCATGAATGTCGGCAATGTAGCTCATGATTGGTTCGTTGTTTTTAAATGTTTGTAGTTTATTCGTTGTTATTCCTACGGCATCAATCGTTGGTGGGCGTCAGGGGGCTGGAAGCGGTCAGATGCCGGAAGATATCTTCCAGGCTCTGATTTTCACTTTGCAAAGAAACAATGTTCCAATTGTTTTGCAAAGCCAGCTCCAGCAATTGTTTTTTTACGGCATCGGGATCTTCGGTCTGTAGTTCCCATTCCCGGGCGGACAGGGTATTAACGGCTTTTACTTTTCTCAGCTGTTCGGGCCATTTTGCATCCAGGGGTTCTTTAAACGATACTTTTACGATGCCGGCGCTGTTTTGCGACCGGAGTTTGCTCAGGCGGTCATCTGCCACCAGCTTTCCCTTATTGATGATCACTACTCTGTCGCAAAGGGCTTCCACTTCCTGGAGGATATGTGAGGAGAAAAGTACCGTTTTATTTTGTCCCAGCTTCCGGATCACTTCCCTGATCTCGATGATCTGGTTAGGGTCCAGACCGCTGGTGGGCTCATCCAGGATCAATACTTCGGGGTCATGGATCAGGGCGGCGGCAAGACCTACCCGTTGCTTATATCCTTTGGAAAGCTGCCCCAGCTTCTTTTTGCTTTCTGGTGTCAGCCCCACCATGCCGATAACGGCTTCTATCTTTTGCTTTTTGTCCGTGACAGAATGGACATCGGCCACAAAATCCAGGTATTCCCGTACATACATATCCGGATAGAGGGGATTGGCCTCCGGTAAATAACCGATCTTTTTCTTCGTCTCCAGGGGATGTTGTTTTACGGAGATGCCGCAGACCACTGCCTCGCCGCCATCCTGTCCCAGATAACCGGTGATGATCTTCATGGTGGTGGACTTCCCGGCGCCGTTAGGCCCGAGGAATCCCACGATCTCCCCTTTATTCACCGTGAAAGAAATAGCGTCTACTGCCTTTTGTTCTCCGTAGATTTTTACGAGATCCTTTACTTCGATGGACATGCTGCTGGTTTACTGTGCGAAAGTAGGTCAATCCGTTTTAAAAAAGTCAGCTCAACCCACCTCTTCATATTCGCCCTTTAGCGCATAATAACCGAATAGCACCAGCCCGATGGCAATGGGGATAAAGATCACGATAAAGACTCCCCATTGGATCCGGGTATCCAATACCGGTTTTTTGGCAATCTCCGCAGCAGCCGTTTTTACCAGGTAAAAAAGGATCAGCGGTCCCAGGATGATCCAGACAATGCCTAATGCTCTTTTGATCGTATTCATAATAATATTTTTACGCTAGCCCTCCTTTCCGGGGATTGGAAGGAATATACAATGCGCCGATGATGAAGCAGATCCCTGCCACCAGGACAGGATACCAAAGCCCTACCATTTTACTCCCACTGCTGAAAGTAGTGGCGAGCAGCGTGGCGATAAAAGGGGTAAGCCCCCCAAATACGCCATTCCCGATATGATAAGGCAGGGACATGGATGTATACCGGATTTTCGTAGGGAATAATTCTACGAGGAAGGCGGCGATAGGCCCATAGACCATGGTCACATACAGGATCATGATGAAGAGCAGCCCCACCATTTTCAGGTAATCCGCGCTGCTCAGTGTTTTGGCCATCCGGATCTCCGGCTTCAGGCTGGCGCTGCCATTGGCATAGAGGGTATCTTTTTTGGTGGTGGCCAGGATCAGTCCTCCTTCATAATGAGCAAGGGTGGTGGCTGTCCGGATCAGGTTGCCCGTCTTGCCGATAAAAGCCACGCTGCTCTTTATTTCCTTTTGCTCCGGCAGCTCTGTCCGGCGGGTCGTATCGGAAAGGGACAACATTTGCCCGAACAGGAAGTGATAGGACACTACGGCCAGCGCCATTCCGGAAAGCATGATCCATTTACGTCCCACCTTATCGCTCCACCCTCCGAAGAGAAGGAAGAAAGGAGTGGCCAGCACGATAGCCAGGATCATAATGGTCTTGGATTGATCGAAGTCGATATTGCAGACATTTTCCAGGAAGGACTGCGCATAGAACTGACTGGCGTAAAAAACAACGCCCTGACCCATGGCGGCACCGAAAAGGGCCAGCAGCACCATTTTCAGGTTGGCTTTATGACCAAAGCTTTCTTTCAGGGGATTGACAGCGATTTTCCCTTCCGTTTTGAGCTGGGTGAACAGGGGAGATTCGCTCATCTTCAGCCGGATGTAGATAGAGATGATCACCAGCACGATTGAAATGAGAAAGGGGATCCTCCAGCCCCAGTCATTGAATTTTTCAATGCTTCTTCCGGGGTCCGGGTCCAGCGCATGACGGGTCAAAAGGATCACACCCAGGGAAACCAGCAGCCCCACGGTTGCCGTCGTCTGTATCCAGGAGGTAAAATACCCTCTCCGGTCAGCCGGTGAATGTTCGGCCACATAGGTGGCGGCGCCTCCGTATTCCCCTCCCAGGGCCAGGCCCTGCAGGAGACGGAGCAGCAATACGATCAGGGGGGCGGCAAACCCGATGGTTTCATATTTGGGGACAAGACCGATGGCAAAAGTAGAACCTCCCATAATGATCAGCGTCAGCAGAAAGGTATATTTGCGGCCGACCAGGTCTCCCAGGCGGCCAAATACCAGGGCGCCGAAAGGACGAACGATAAAGCCCGCGGCAAAAGTAGCCAGCGTGGATAAGAGGGCGGCCGTCGGATTTGTCTTGGGAAAGAACTGGCTGGCGATGACCGTGGCCAGGCTGCCGAAAATATAGAAGTCATACCACTCGATCAGGGTGCCTACGGAGGAGGCGGCTATTACTTTCCGGATTCTTTTGGCGGGCGTGTCTGCGATAGATGGGAATGACATGGACTCGTTAGTAAAAGTTAATGGTGAAAAGTTAATTAAGGGCAGGTGATAAAGTTAGTGCAAATAATTTCTAAATTTATGGCCTCTAATGTATTAATAATTTATTTAAAACTCCCGGTTCTCATATGAGTTATCCTTACCAGATCAAATCTTTAGAAGAATACCAAACGGTGTATAGGCAGAGTGTGGAAGATCCGGAAGGATTCTGGGCGGGGGTAGCCGGTCATTTCAGCTGGCATCGGAAATGGGACAAGGTGCTGGATTGGAACTTCGACGGGCCGGAGGTCAAATGGTTTTCAGGGGCGCAGCTGAATATAACGGAAAATTGCCTGGACCGTCACCTGGCGGAAAGAGGTGACCAGCCGGCCATTGTCTGGGAGCCCAATGACCCTGAAGAGGCCTACCGGATCCTTTCCTATAAGGAATTGCATTTTAAAGTCTGTCAGTTTGCCAACGTGTTAAAGAACAATGGCATTAAAAAAGGCGATCGAATCTGTATTTATATGCCGATGGTACCCGAGCTGGCTATTGCTGTTCTGGCCTGCGCCCGGATCGGGGCCATTCACTCCGTCGTTTTCGGCGGCTTTTCCGCGCAGAGTATCGCGGACCGGATCCAGGATGCCCAGTGTAACCTGGTGATCACCTCGGATGGCGCTTACCGGGGTAATAAGGACATTCCGTTAAAGTCTGTGATCGACGACGCGCTGGTACAATGCCCTTCCGTTAAAAAAGTCATCGTGCTGACCCGCACCCGTGTACCGGTCAGCATGATCAAGGGAAGGGACGCCTGGTGGGAGGACGAGATAAAAAAAGTGGAGACCCAGGGCAATCCCGTTTGCCCGGCTGTTACCATGGACGCGGAAGACATGTTATTTATCCTCTATACCTCCGGCTCGACGGGTAAGCCCAAGGGAGTGGTCCATACCTGTGCCGGGTACATGGTCTATACCAACTACAGCTTTGTAAATGTGTTTCAATACCAGCCGGGAGACGTTTATTTCTGCACGGCGGATATCGGCTGGATCACCGGGCACAGTTATATCGTATACGGTCCGTTAAGCGCGGGCGCTACCACCCTGCTGTTCGAAGGGATCCCTACCTGGCCAGACGCGGGCCGGCTCTGGGACGTAGTGGATAAATTCAAGGTCAACATCCTGTATACGGCCCCTACCGCCATCCGGAGCCTGATGGGCTTCGGACTGGATTATGTGAAAAATAAGGACCTGGCTTCCTTGAAAGTGTTGGGTACGGTGGGAGAGCCTATCAATGAAGAAGCCTGGAACTGGTATCATGAACATATAGGAAAGGGGCGCTGCCCCATCGTGGATACCTGGTGGCAGACGGAGACAGGAGGGATCCTTATCTCTAACCTGGCAACCGTCACCCCTCATAAGCCGGCACATGCCACCCTCCCCTTACCTGGTGTGCAGCCCCTGCTGGTGGATGAAAAAGGAGAGCCTGTTCCGGGGTCGGATGCTGCGAAGGATGGGGTCTATTTCGGCTCTGCCGGCAAAGGCAGCGGGGCTTCCGGCACCGGTACGCCCGGGGCCGGTAATCTTTGCATCAAATTCCCCTGGCCTTCCATTATCCGGACTACCTACGGCGACCACGAGCGATGCCGTCAAACTTATTTTGCCACCTATCCCGGCCTCTATTTTACCGGTGACGGCGCCCTGCGCGATGCCGAGGGTAATTACCGGATCACCGGGCGCGTGGACGATGTGCTCAATGTGAGCGGCCACCGCATTGGTACGGCCGAAGTGGAAAATGCCATCAACATGCACACGGGAGTGGTAGAGAGTGCGGTGGTGGGCTATCCGCACGATATAAAAGGACAGGGCATCTATGCCTATGTCATCTTCAGCGGCAATAAGAGTGATGAGGCGCTGATCCGAAAGAACATCATACAGACGGTGGCCCGTATTATAGGGCCCATCGCCAAACCGGATAAGATTCAGCTGGTCAGCGGTCTTCCCAAAACGAGAAGTGGTAAGATCATGCGCCGGATCCTGCGGAAGATCGCCGAAGGCGAGACCAGCAACCTGGGAGATACCAGTACCTTACTGGACCCTGCCGTGGTGGAAGAGATCAGGAATAATCGGTTATAGGGGCTGGCCGCCGCCATCAATGCTGTATGATGACTTTTGTGCCCACGGGCGCTATAGAGTATACCTCATCCATGTCTTCGCATTTCAGGGAGATACATCCGTTGGTCCAGTTCTGGTAGGCATCCACTGCATGCTCGTCATGAGCCCAGGTGCCATGAATGGCAATGCCGTCCCCGATTTTAGCCGTTCTGGGTATCAGGCCGGCCGCCTTCCGTTCGTTGAATTTGGCTTTGTCCGCCGCTGTCGGATAGTCAAGGTCCATGATCTTATCCCATTTTTCGTGCGGACGTTTGGAAATAATGTGGAAAGTACCTTCCGGAGTTTTGCGGTCCCCTTGCATCATTTTGTCATCCAATGATTTATTACCGAAGACGGCCGGATATGTAGCATACCAGCCCTCCCTGTCATAGACTTGTAATTCGTAGTTGGATTTGATCACCAGAATATAGACCTCTCCTTCGGGGGGCCGGTGAAACCATCGCCGGTGGGCGGATGAGCGGGAGACATCTCTGAATCCCAGGAGGGCGATCAGTAACAAGCTGATCGGCAGCATTTTCTTTGTCCTCATATTCGGCTGTTTAACCTCCGGTAAACGGAGCCGACATATCAGATATTTTTAATGTGGAAAAGTTTAACATTTACCAAAAAAAACCAGTGCCAGGAATGGCACCGGTATACTACTACACATGAGAACCCGCCTAAGCGGGTCTCAAAAAGTTTTCGCCTCTTTACCGGGCGTATTTCGGGGGCCTGGAATAGTGGGGGCTCATGCTGCCCCGGGGCCTTCGTCACCAGTTGCCGAAACGGATGCCTACCGTATAAGGCAATTGGTCCAACCCTTTCTGGAACATGCTTTTGGTGGCATAAGATCCATACAACTTCAGCCAGCCCAACTGCAATTCCCCGATCCAGGATATTTTCCAGGGTTCCATATCAAAATCATCAAAAGTCTTTTTCTTGCCCGTGACACCGCTCTTGAATTTTTGCCGGGAAGAATATTTATATCCAACACTGGCGCCTACACTAAGTCCATAATCATTTCTTCGGTTAGGTGTAAAGTTAAAATTAAGCATAAAAGGAACAGTAACATAATCAGCCGCCAATTTGTTCTTACTGTAATGGATCGAATCCATAATGACCCGGGTGGGATTCGTGAGGTATTTTATATTTTCCTCATACCGGTAGTTGTTTAATTCTATGCCCAACCCATATTTCAGATTTATCACGTGTTTGATCAGGTTGATCCGTTGCATAAAAAGCCAGATATTGACGTTGACTGATTTACCCGTCCGCAGGTGGAACCAGTCGGAAGTGGCTCCGGGAGCGAATTGCTGCGCGGACGCCGAAGCATAGTTGGTCCTGTCATTGAAGTTGGCAAAGCCCAGATCCAGGATCACCCAGTTGGTACTGATATTGGAGGGTTTATAATCATTGTGCCGCCGGTGGACCCGCACTACTTCACTATGGCTGCCTTCCACTCCTTTCCCATTCTTAATAATGATCAGGTTACCGACCCGGATGGTATCGTTACCGGACCGGATGGTATCAACCGGAGATCCGGCCACCGGATTTTTGCCGGTAGTGTCAATTTGCGCCCAGCCCGACAGGCTCAGGCATAATCCTGCCAATAGTAAGAATTGCCGACTCATACATTTTCTTTTTAAATGAAATATTATTTTAACGCAAATTGGAAACCTCCGATCTGTACACTGCGTTTGTCGTCTTCATCACGACTGGTGTTTTTTTCAAGGACCCTAGATACTTTTCTAAAGAGCCCCCGCAGTTTATTTTTTTTCGTAGAAGAGGATTCCGTATCAAAGCCATCTTCCGGGGAACCACCTGCAGAACTTAATAAAGCCTGGGTGGCAAAGGAAGAATTTTCTGTGTTATTCGGGCCTTCATTGGCAGCCGGCAGGATAAGTACAATCGCCTTATTGCCGGGGCCATCCAGGCCAGAGCCGGGGGACACTACCTTGACGGGTATCTGGCTGATGGCCCGTCGGTTTATTAACGGATCTGTCTGCGCCAGGGCTTCGCTTCCCGGATCTTTGCTTGCCCCTTCTTTCTTAGGATCCACCGGGGAATTGCCATGTTTCTTTCTATCGATCCCTGCTGTCTGACCGGCTTGTCCCGCTTCTGAAAGGTGTAACGCAGCAGACGGTGCGGAAGTTACAGCCGCAAGATCTTTTTTCACGGACGGAGGTTCGTTATCTTTCCGGTCAGCTTTCACCACATCGGCCAGCCGGTCTGATCCCGGGAGCGAAGCTGCCGGCTTCCCGGGCGCCGTTTTGTTTTGGGCGCCGGCGGTGACCGATTCCCCGGGCGTGCCCTTCTTCAGGGAATTAAAAATCAGCAGTCCGGTCACTCCTGCCACAAGAGCCGCTGCGGCTATTCTCCAGGGGAGGATGATGAAACGCCGGTCTTTTTCTTTTTTATACAGCAGCTCTTTATGTTCGAATAGAATATTGTTGTCAGGGACACTCACGGTTTGCTGCAAACGCTCCAGCTCATCAAGCCGGGACGGATGTCTTCGGACAAATTCTTCCACGGACCTGCGATCTTCTTCTTCCAGTTCGCCGTCGATATAAGACAAAAAGTATTCTTCATAATTATCGGCATCCACCTTTCCTTCCTGCTTCAACAGCGAATCCCTGCCGGTAAAGACAAGGTGATGGTCAGGTCTTACCCTGCAGTGTAGTAAGATGTCCCACTCTTCCTTCAGGTCAGGATTTTCGGCAACGAATCTTTCCACGATCTGCCTGTCTGCCGCAGATAATTCGTTATCTACGTACAGCAAAAAGAACTCCTCATAATTATAACGTGTGATCATGAGTTCAAATTAAGTTTTCAAGGCTGACCAAATAATTTTTCAATTGGATACGGGCCCGGTGCAAATATACTTTTACCTGGCTTTCGTTCAGCCCTGTGATCTGTCCGATCTCCTCATAGGAGTATCCTTCATAGTCTTTTAGCAACACCAGCGATCGCTGGGTCTCATTCAGTCGGGCTAAAGCCGTCTCCAGCACTTTTTTCAGGTGATGGTTTCCGGCATCGGCCACGCGTGCCTCTTCCCTGAACTCTTCCCTGAGTTGTACTCTTTTTACTTTTCGCAGGTGATCGATCATCTGGTGATAGGCGATGGTAAAAAGATAGGATTTACTCTTGCCGGATTCTACTTCAGCGCGATTCTTCCACAGCTTCTCAAAGGCGGCCTGTACCACATCACGTGCATCTTCCTCATGCCGGAGGTTCTTCAGGATGAAGCGATACACGTTATCCGCATAATTCGTTACACATTCATTAAACTCTTTTTCTGTCATAAGCAGACGCTGTCTGGCTGATAAAGTTATAAAACCCTGTTCGTTTGGTAATACGGGCTACAGCAGGGAAATGTTACAGGTAATCGGAAAATAAGGAGAATCAATAAAACAGAGAGGACCGGAATCAGGGTCCGGCAAGCAGGATCGGGATCGCTTAACGACTGGCTGATAAGAAGTTACGAGAGAGGGACTCCCAGAGAATAAATTCAGTCTGTGTTTTTTTCTGGTTGCATTTTCCGCACTCTTCATTTTTATCGGAATTCTCGGCGGTCTTGCGGGAATAGGAGAAGAGAAGGAAGCTGATGGAAGCTACCAGGACCAGGAAAAAAAGCCGTAAATAGGTTTTATATCGCATGAGGCCTGTTTCTCTTATTAGACGAAGTTATATATTAATTTGTTACATTTCGGCAAAAATTTACCCTTACTTACCTAACAGATGAAGGGTCAACTACTTACCTTTGGCCTCTTAAAATTTTTTTTATGAACTCCTCCTTTGTCCGTCGTATCGCCTCCGAGCTTGAAGAGATCAAGGCCGCCGGCCTTTTCAAATCTGAACGTATTATTTCCAGCGCTCAGGGAGCCGAGATATTAGTAAATGGCAAACAGGTTTTAAATTTCTGCGCCAATAATTACCTGGGATTGTCTTCTCATCCGGCCGTCATCGAAGCCGCTCATAAAGCCATTGACTCCAGGGGATACGGGATGAGCAGTGTTCGTTTTATCTGTGGTACGGAGGACATTCATAAGGAGCTGGAGCATAAGATTGCGGATTTCCTGGGCACGGAGGATACCATCCTGTATGCCGCGGCTTTTGATGCCAATGGGGGAGTTTTTGAACCGTTGTTCGGGGATCAGGACGCCATCATCTCGGACGAGCTCAATCACGCCAGTATTATCGACGGAGTACGCCTCTGCAAGGCGCAGCGATACCGCTATAAGCATAATACGATGGCTGATCTGGAAGAACAGCTAAAGGCGGCGCAGAACGCCCGGAGCAGGATTATCGTAACAGATGGCTCTTTTAGCATGGATGGCACCATCGCCCAGCTGGATAAGATCTGCGATCTGGCCGACCGGTATGATGCGATCGTGATGATCGATGAATCCCACTCCTCAGGTTTTCTGGGCAAAACAGGACGGGGCACCCATGAATACCGTGGTGTTATGGGTCGTATCGATATTATCACCGGCACCCTGGGCAAAGCATTGGGAGGCGCCAGCGGTGGATTTACCAGCGGGAAAAAAGAGATCATCGAAATGTTGCGCCAGCGCAGCCGCCCCTACCTGTTCTCCAATAGCCTGGCTCCTTCCATCACCGGAGCGTCTATCGCTGTCCTGGACATGCTCAGCAGCACCACAGTCCTCAGAGATAAGCTGGAATATAATACCGGCTACTTCCGTAGTAAGATGAAAGAAGCCGGCTTCGATATCCGGCCGGGGGACCATCCCATTGTGCCCATCATGTTATACGACGCGGTAGTCGCCCAGAATTTTGCGGCCAAATTGCTGGAAGAAGGTATTTATGTGATCGGGTTCTTCTACCCTGTAGTGGCGAAGGGATTGGCCAGGATCAGGGTGCAGCTCAGCGCAGCACACGAACAACATCACCTGGATAAAGCGATCGGCGCCTTTACGAAGATCGGCAGGGAGCTGGGTGTGCTTAAATAGAAAAATTTTCCGCCGGGGCCCGGTTACGGTACCTGGGCGATCATGCTGATCTCCACATTCACATTTTTAGGCAACGTCTTTACGGCATAGGTTTCCCTGGCCGGGAAATCACCGGAAAAATATTTGCCATACACCTCGTTGACTTCGGCAAACAGGGACATATCGCTTAAAAGAATGGTGGTCTTTACGACATGACTAAAGTCGGCCTTGACTTCGGAAAGGATGGTTTTGAGATTGTGCATGACCTGGTGGGTCTCACCGATGATATCTTCTGCTTCCACTTTCCCGGTAGCAGGGTCAATAGGGATCTGACCGGATATGAAAAGCAGGTTACCGGCCTGGACGGCCTGACTGTATGGCCCGATAGGGGCCGGGGCATTGGAGGTATTGATGATCTTTTTTTCCATGTAGTTTATATAGCTGCAAGCTACGCAATTAGCTGCAAGCCGCAAGCCGCTATAAGCTATATTTGCTGCCGCAAGCCGCCAACATGAAAATAGCTGTAATAGCAGGGTCTTCCCTGAAAAAAGAAATGGAGACCCGGCCGCACAGGGTCGGACAGGACATTGAATGGATATGGGCAGATCAGGTAGAAGACCTGGCTCAGCGGGGAGACATCCAGCTGTATATCGACCTGGGTTTTATCATGGATAAGGACCGGATCGGGCAATTAAGCAGGCTGCTTCCTGCTCCTGTTATGGTCAATTCCGTCGTGTATACGCTCCACGAGATCGGAAAGCCCTTTATCCGCATAAACGCCTGGCCCGGTTTCCTGGAACGCAGCATCCATGAACTGGTCGTTCCTGATGAAAGGACGGCGGCGGACCTGGCTGCGCTATATGAACAACTGGGCTGGTCCTATCGCCTCGTTCCGGATATCCCCGGTTTGATCTCCGCAAGGATACTGGCGATGATCATCAACGAGGCCTATTATACTTTGCAGAGCGAGATCAGCACCCGGCCGGAAATAGACATCGCCATGAAACTGGGAACGAATTATCCGTATGGTCCTTTTGAATGGAGCGAACGCATCGGCATAACGAACATTTGCCATCTTCTTTCTGTATTAAGTGAAACGGATAACAGGTATTCTCCTGCAGAATCACTGTTATCAGCAGTAAAGAAGGATTAAAATGTGATTAATTTTTCTTTTTTCAAACTACGTGTATGGCGTTGATCTTAAATATCGATACGGCTACGGAAACGGCCAGTATTTCTCTGTCAAAAGAGGGCAGTTCCCTGGCTCTTTTACAGAATAAAGATCAAAAAGAACATGCCTCCTGGTTACATCCTGCCATTGAAAAAATGATGCAGGAAACAGGCTTCGGGATGAAGGATCTGCAGGCTGTTGCCGTAACGGCCGGACCGGGATCTTATACGGGGCTGCGCGTGGGAATGGCCGCTGCCAAAGGGTTTTGCTTTGCCTTGAACATTCCTCTGCTCACAGAGAACACATTAAAAGTGATGGCTTTTGCCGCCCGGGAGCAATACTCTTCTACCGGTCTGCTTTGTCCGATGATAGATGCCAGACGATTGGAAGTCTTCACGGCCATCTACGGCAGCGATCTTGTAGAACTTATGCCCACAACGGCTATGATAATTGATGAGAACTCATTTTCAACCTACCTTGCCAGCCACAAGGTGTCGTTTTTTGGCGGCGGCAGCTATAAGTGTAAACCTATAATTACTGCACCCAGTGCGGCTTTCATTGAAATTAATTATCACGCAGGGTATCTGGGTATTCTATCTTTTTTACGATATTTACAACACGAATTCACCGGGCTGGCGTACAGTGAGCCCGCTTATACCAAGGAATACTACACTCATACAAGAAAATGACCATATCATCATATTAGCAAAATTTGATCATTTTTTTTAAATACTAGATCATAATTTTGCACGGATCTGTCTCGTATCTTCTTGAAATCCTTAAAATGGTAATCGCTCATGAGTTTAACGATGAACAACAATAACTATTGGATGGTAGTAAACGCAGAGGGCTCCGACGGAGCTCCTGTAAAAGTCGATTTTTTGAATCTTAAGAAAGGAGCTTTAATATTAAGAGCGCTGAATCATAAGTTGCGTCAGCAGATCATCCGGCTGCTGGATGAAAATAAAAAATTGACCGTGACGGAAATCTATGTTCACCTCCGCCTTGAACAATCCGTCGCTTCTCAGCATCTTGCTATCTTACGCCGCGCCGGCATCGTTAAGACGCAGCGTGACGGAAAATTCATCTACTATATCATTAATCATGACCGCCTGGGTGAAATAATGAAATGCGTGGATGAACTGATCGACTAAGTCTAAGCTCCTTTTTACGGTTTCCCGGTCCTTTTTCCCGGATGGATAATAATGGTTAATTTTGCAGGAAATCGACGGGTTATGTTTATTAAGCAATTGTATACCGGGTGCCTGAGCGAGGCTGCCTATTATATCGAAAGCAATGGGGAAGCCGCTATTATTGATCCACTTCGTGATATAGAGGTTTATCTCCAGCTGGCAAAAGAGAGGAATGCAACAATCAGATATATCTTCGAGACCCATTTTCATGCCGACTTTGTAAGCGGGCACCTGGACCTTTCCAAAGCCACAGGAGCCCCCATCATATATGGCCCCCGGACCGAAACCAATTTCCCTATCCATGTGGCAAAAGATGGCGAACATTTCCCCCTGGGCAGCATTACCCTGGAAGTGCTGCATACTCCCGGCCATACCATTGAATCTTCCTGCTACCTGGTAAGAGAGGCGGATGGAAGGCCCCATGCCATTTTCACGGGAGATACCCTATTTGTCGGGGATGTAGGCCGGCCGGATCTCAGCAGCGGCAACCTGACCAAGGAAGACCTGGCGGGCCTTCTCTACGATTCATTGCGGACAAAAATTGCCCCTCTTCCGGATGATGTCGTCGTTTACCCTGCTCATGGCCCTGGCAGCAGCTGTGGCAAAAACCTGGGCCCTAATACGTATAGCACCCTGGCAGACGAGAAAGAAGGCAACTACGCCTTAAAAGAGCAGACAAAGGAAGATTTTATCAAGGCGGTAACGGATGGCCTGGATGTACCTCCTACTTATTTCCCCATTAATGCCCGGATCAATAAAGAAGGGTATGAAAGCCTGGACGGTGTCCTGGAGAATGGACTGAAACCGCTGGATCTGGCCACCTTTAAAGAAATGATCGCAGAGGAAGAGGTGATCCTGCTGGATACGAGAAAATCCTCCCTGTTTATCGAAGGGTTCGTCCCGGGCTCGATAGGTATCGGGCTGGACGGACGATTTGCAGAATGGGCGGGCAGCCTGCTGCCTTTCGATAAACCTATTGTACTGGTAACAACGCCGGGAGAAGAGAAAGAAAGCGTGGTGCGGCTGGCCAGGGTCGGTTTCGACAAAATGAAGGGATACCTGCAAGGCAGCTTCGCGACCTGGCAACAGGCCGGAGAACCTATGGATCTGATTATTGACGTGGAGACGGATGAGCTGGCAATGGATCTTCCTTTTGACAGCAACCTGGTTGTGCTGGACGTGCGTCGTGAGACGGAATTTGCCGATGGACATGTGAAAGGAGCCATTAACCTTCCCTTGAATACCCTGGCGGATCCCGGCAGTATGGCCGACCTGGAAGAAAGGTTTAACATTTATGTGCATTGCGGCGGCGGCTACCGTAGCATTATTGCCGCCTCCCTGCTCAAACGTCAGGGGATCCATAATATACGCAATGTGACGGGCGGCTGGTCTAAGATCAAAGACCAGAAAGGCATTGTAATCGAAAAGGAGAACAGCGTGCTCAATTAGTTCCTACACGCTGACAATACCATTGCGGATGGCATATAAAACCAGGCCAACCCTTGTCTTCACGGTTAATTTTTCGAATAAGGCATCCCGGTAGCCATCGATGGTGCGGGGACTCAGATACATTTGTTCGGCAATTTCCTTGTAGGTGCATTCCGTGCACGCCAGCTTTAGAAACTCCAATTCCCGGTCATTTAACCTCAATAGATGGTTTACCTTTTGTACTCCTCCGTCGAGGGTGTTGATGGTGTGGATCAGTTTCCCTGTCACCATCTCGGAATAATAAAATCCTTTATAGATCACGGATTCCAAAGCCATTTTTAGTTCGGTGGGCTCTATGTCCTTTAGTATATATCCTTTTACTCCATTCTTCAACATACGGATAATGGAATTATCCGTATCGTACATAGACAGAGCCAGTATTTTTATGCCCGGGTAATTTTGTTTGATCCACAATGCCGTTTCATAACCGTCCATTTCCGGCATGTAGACATCCAGTAAGACAAGGTCAGGAAGACTGCGGGGTTTTAGTTGCCTGATAAAATCAAGGCCATTGTAAGCCTCGAATAATACCGCATACTCGCCAAAGCTGCGGATAAGATTGGCTAATCCGTTCCGCAATAGTACATGGTCGTCTACCAGTGCGACAGCAGGTTTTAAAGTAGTCATCCGATTCGATTTAGGTTCAGGTTATGGGGATTCCGACGGGCACGCTAATGGTTACACTTGTTCCTTCCTCAAGTGTGCTGCTAATCTGGAAACCTGCACCTATCAGCCGGGCTCTGTTATGCATGTTCTTGATACCCAGGCCAAACGAAGAGTTATCAGTTATAGGGGTGAGATCAAATCCTTTTCCGTTGTCAATGATACTAAGAGTAAGTTCTTCCGATCGGTAACGTAAATGTATTATAATTTTTTGAGATGCCGCATGTTTAATAATATTGTTCAACGTCTCCTGGATAATCCGGTAAAGGATCAGTTCGTCCTGTTTATCAAGGGGATAGCTCGTCCCTTCCTGTAGAAATATCGTCTCATAAGCCCCTGATTTCTTGATCATTTCCAATTCATGTTCTATCGCCTTCACCAATCCCCGGTCCGCTAAATAGTCTGTGCTAAGGCCATGGGACAGGTTCCTCAGGTCATAAATGGCCTGGCTGACCAGTTTTTTCGAATCACCGATCTTCTGTTCCAGGCTGGCTGGCTGGGCAATGTCCATGGTGGCCAGGTTTAATTTAGCCAGGCTCAGCATCTGCCCGATATTGTCATGGATTTCCTGGGAAATGTTTTTGAAGGTCTGTTCCTGTATCTCCAGCTGAGTTTTGAGCAATTCCCGTTCATAAGAGAGCCGGAGCTGCTCTTTCTCCTGCAGGTGCTTGCGATGACGTCGCCGGTAAAGAAAGAGAAAAGAGATCATCACAGCGCCCAGTAGCAGGAAAGTGATCGTTCCAGCTATTAAGGTGATAATGATTTCCTGGGATTCCTTCTGCATAGAAATGCTATTATAAAGCAGGAATATAGCATTAAAATAAGATTATTATTAATACTTTGAAAGAGTCTCCCGCCATTATTGGCAGCATATTTCTGCAGAAGATTGAATAATAAGTTGTAAGAGAGGTCCCCCAGGTAGAAAAATAGGATACCCGAACTGATCCAGAACATGGGGTCCCGTCGCAGCTCCCCTTCCAGGGGATTCTGTAGCAATTCATAGAAATAAAGACAACAGAAGACGATCATGGCGATAGAGCCCAATACCATTGTATATGAATGGAACTGCATAAATCCCTGCACAAACAGGAGATTGAGGAGGACCAGGATGGGATAAATGAACATAAACCGGGACGCCGCCTTTTTAAGGGCGGGGTCCCGGAGTTGTAATTGAAAGATATACGCATAGAAGACAAATTCCAGCGTCGTGGAAATGTTGTAAAGCCAGGCGTTCTTGTGTAATAATACCATCCGGATATACCTTCCGGCAAACTCTACCAGAACAATAATAAAGAGGAAAAAAGGAAAAAACCGGAAAGACGTTCCTCTTAATTTTCCGTAAGCCAGGACACTGATGATAAAAGCGCCCAGTTCAAAATAATTGCTGATAGAAAGAGGGTACATGATACCGGTTTTTACTGCTTACGGTTGAATGGGGGGAGGTGGTGGTGGGCAATTGGGTGGGCAAAGTTCCCCGTGATCATAAGCCAGGGCGGTTCCTCCATTGCCGCCGGCCTGGGGCAGGGGAGAGAACTGGTCCTGATGCGACCCATCCGGAGTTGCCAGGGTAGGAATGAATACCAACGTCACCCTTCCCTTATAGGCCGGGTCGGGAGTGCCCGGTATGTCTATATCCGAAGGATATTTGCCGAAATAGATCCTCACCCCATCCCCTCCGGCATCGTTGACCAGCGTTTGGATAGCGGTAAGGTCTTCCAGGGAGAACCAAATTGCCCTCGTTTTATCGGGCGTCCATCCTTCCTCTGTCTTATACGTGTTGATGAGCAGCTGGGCGGTACTTTCCGGGATAGGGCTTGCGGCCCCTGCCGAAAGATCATTGGTAGAACTTGTCATAGAAATAAAGGTTTAATGTTTTTGAATGTGCCGGAATATGCTTTGAGGAACTTAGCATATTACCGGCAATTGGCTAATGTCTCAGACGCTTTAGCGTCTGATGGAAGCCTGTAATTTACCAACAGTCCGGCAGGCCCCGCAAAAAAAACCACCCGATTCTACCCCGTTTTTTCACCCTTTTTTACCCCCTCCTTTGGTTCGATCAACATAGGGGTATATTCTTCCTTCCAGGTATGTTTCCACCGCCGATGGCTCCAAAGCCACATATCCGGGTTGCGGCGGATGACTTCTTCCAGGTAACGGACATACCGGCGGGTCAGTTCTCCTTCCGGTAATTGACTGCTATCTTCAGCGGCCAGCTTCATAGTGGCGTGATAATAACCCCGCCGGGGTTTTTCAATACAGGCAAATACTACCGGCATTCCACAGGACCTGGCCCCTTTTTCAGGACCGCTGACAAAAGGAGTGCGTTTGCCCAGAAAGTTTAACCAATAAGCTGCCTGCAGGTTGCCTGGATTCTGGTCAGCCACCAGCCCCAGCGCATACTGGGTCTGCAGATAAGGGGCGATAGCCTCCCGCATGTTGGTTGCCGGTAAGAAGACATTGCCGGTACGGGTGCGTAACTTATAAAAAAGTTTTTCCAGCATGGCGCTGCTGATGGGCATGTAGACCACCATGATCTTATACGGGGTAAGCTCCGACAGCACCAGTTGCCCCCACTCCCAGTTGAACGTATGGCCCAGATGGATCTGACAGCTTTTGCCCGTTGCATGGAGGTCGTTCAAAACCTGCACGTCCGCTGTAAATCTTTTCCGCAGAAAAGCGTCGCCTGCAGACACCAGTTTGATCACCTCTATAAAGGAATCGATGAAGTTGTGATAGAATTTCTTTGCGATCTGCTGACGCTGTGCCTCCGTCTTATCGGGGAAGGCAATGGCCAGGTTGCTCATGACCACTTTTCTCCGATAGCCCAATACATAGTAGATCAGCCCATATAGCGCATCTGAAATAAAATACAGGATACGCATGGGAAGAAGGGACACGATGTAAAGAAAGCCATAAAAAAGATAATACATGGAGCATGGTTAGATTACCCATGTAGGAGCATGGGAGGTTGTTTAAGGTCTGCTAAGGTAAATTTTTCCGCTGAACCGCCGTGTTAATCTATCCATAATTGGCCAAATTCCTCTTTCCAGGCCGTCTTCCATCTTTTATGGCTCCAGAGCCAGAGGTCAGGGTCCTGCCGGATAGCGTCTTCCAGGAGATCCCGGTATCGCCGGGTCAGCTCCCCCTCGGGTAACTGGGCCGGATGGTCCGCGATGGTAGTAAGGAAGACCCTGTAATGCCCACGGCTGGTCTTGTAGAATCGCACGAATACGGCAGGAATGTCGCCTGCCCGGGCGCCTCGCTCGGGGCCTCTTACAAAGCTGGAAGGGCGTCCGAAAAAATTCAACCAGTAGGATTGGTCGGGATTGCCCGGCGCCTGGTCGGCCACCAGGGTCAGCAGGTACTGGGTATTCCGATAGGGAAGAATAGACCGCTGCAAACGGGTGGCCGGTAAAAGAATGGTGCCTGTACGTCCCCGGAGATGCAGCAAAAGACGCTCGAATACCTTATTCTCGATGGGCATATAGGCTACGATGAAGGGATAGTCCGAGAGGAGGGGCATGGCCGCATTGGCCAGTTCCCAGTTGAACGTATGCCCCAGGTGAAGCTGGCACCTGCGGCCGGCCTGATAGAAATTCTCCAGGATCTCCGGGTTATCGATATGGAAATGGCTTCGGATAAAAGAAGGGCGGGCTGACAATAATTTCAGCGTTTCGATAAAATTGTCCACGAAATTGCGGTAGAATTTTATTGCGATCCGGCTTCGCTCCGCCGGCGTTGATTCCGGGAAAGCGATCTGCAGATTGTCCATCACTACTTTCCGGCGATAGCGAAGAATATAGTAGGTGAACAGGGCAAGCCCGTCAGCTAATACATACAGTAGCCGCAAGGGCAAGAGGGATATCAGGTACAATAACCCATATACTACATAATACATTCAAATACAGTTTCTGATCCTAACTATTCACCCAATTCTTTGCCTCCTGCTCCACATGATGCAAAGAGATCTTTACATGAAATTTATTCCTCAGGTGCCTGGCCAGGGCATCGGCGGCATATACGCTCCTGTGCTGGCCGCCAGTGCAGCCAAAGCTGATGGTAAGACTCTCGAAATCCCTTTTAATATAGTCTTCCACCGCGATGTCGACGATATTATAGACGCTGTTCAGAAATTCCGGCATCCGGGTGCGTTGCTCCAGGAAGTCCTTCACCTCTTTATCCCGCCCTGTCAGCGGCTTGAATTCAGCTATCCGGCCGGGATTCAAAATACCCCGGCAGTCGAAAACGAACCCGCCGCCATTGCCGCTGCTATCTTCCGGGATGCCTTTGCGATAAGAAAAACTGCTGATATGAACGACCAGCGGGGTATTTTCATCCGCCCGCAGGGGCTCGAACCGGTTGATCACCTCTTCTTCAACCATCAAGCCAAGCAATCGTTCAAATTCCGGCAAAACAATTCCTACCTGCTTATGCGTAAGAAACCACTTGAAATTGCGCAGGGCCAGCGGGATGCTGGTGAGAAAATGCGCCTTACGCTCGAAAAGCCCCCGGAATCCATAAGCCCCCAATACCTGCAACAGGCGTATGAGCACATACCCATTGTACTGGCTGACAAACCGTACCCGGTCTATCTTCTTATCCAGGATCTTTTCCACGTTATCCATGTAATAATTCAGCAGGTCGTTCTTCCACTCATCCGACAGCTCGGCCTTGGCCTGCCACAACATGGAGGCCACGTCGTATTGAAGGGCGCCCTTCATTCCCCCCTGAAAATCAATAAAATGAACCTTGTTTTCCTGGATCATGACATTTCGGCTCTGAAAATCACGGAACATAAAATACTTATGGTCCACATGCGTGAGATAGGTGCTCAGCGCTTCGAAATCATCGATCAGCTTCTCTTTATCGTAGGGAATTTGCAGGGTATCGAGGAAATAGTATTTAAAATACAGCAAGTCGCTCAGGATAGCCTGTTTCCCAAACTCTTTGGAAGTGATAGACCAGGAATAATCCAGCTGCTGGTCGCCTTTGATCTGCAAATGGGCCAATTCCTGCAGGCTTTGCCGGAATAAACCCAAAACATAGTCGTTATGGCCATGTTGTTCCAGTTCACCCAATAGCGAACGGTCCCCAAAATCCTGTTGGAGATAGATCGTATAGGCTTCATTCACCCGATAGATCTCCGGAACAGGACACCCACATTCCCGGAAATGCCGGCTGAAATGGACGAAGGTGCGGTTCTCTTTTACATTGTCGTTATAGGTGGCGATATACGAGCGGTCTTCCGTCCAAAGGCGGAAATACATACGGTTACTGCCCGATTGGGGGATCTTTTCTATCCGGGTGACCGGGGAAGGACTGTACGAGGCAAAAAGCTCCCTGATGTTGTCAATTATCGTTTGCATAGAAGTTTGTGGGGCGTAAAAATAGGTATTTTCAATTATTCAACCCCCCACTCCCCTGGCTGCCTACGCGTTTGTTTTCGTCTTCCGCCCCTGTCTTGTGCTGACGGGCTGCCTTTACCTGGATATTGCCGAACCGATAGGTAAAATATAACTTGAGCTGCCGGCTTTCAAAGCTGCCCTTCGTGGAAAGATACTGCCCGGCGAATGAGCTGGTAGCAGACCAGCGCAGGGTATTGAAGATATCGCTTACCGAGGCCTTCACTGTCCCATTTCCCTTCAGGACGGTCTTGGATATACCCCCATCCACGCTCCAGATCGAGCTGGTCTTGAAAGTACCCTGCCAGATAGACGGAGTGCTGTAGAAGCCACTAACTTCTCCTGTCCACCCTTTACCCAATCTCGCCGTTTGCTGCGCATATACATTACAGGCAAATACATTTACATCTACCGTTCTGCCCGTACCGAAATTGGCATGATACAAAGAATAATACGCGTTCACATTGGCGAACACGCTATACCATTTATATTGAAAAGGATAGCTGATATTGAGGCTGGTAATATCCTGGGTAGCCAGATTCTTTTTAGTGATAAACGCCTTCGACTTATCGGCTGTATCCACCAATTGGGTAAAGACATCCTTTACATGACTGTAATTCAGGGTGGTCGTCAGCTTGTATTTATACATATAGGTCAACCCGATGCTATTGGTATACTGGGGCTTTAGCTGGGTATTCCCCTTTTGAAAGGTATATTCATCCAGTTTGAATTCGAAAGGGTTCAGGTCCTGATAGGCCGGACGATCGATGCGTCGGCTGTAGTTCAGGGTCCATTGCTTCGAGGGGTTTTTATTATACGTGACGGCACCGCTGGGGAAGAAATCCACATAGTGACGGTCGAATCCCGAATCATAGCGTACGTAATCATTGGTGTTATCCAGTCTGTAGCCCGTGGAAACACCTTTTGCGTTCGTATTCTCTACCCGCAGACCTGCCTGGACCACCCAGCCTTTTAAAGTACGGTTGTAATTAGCATAAACGGCATTAATGTTCTCCTTATAATCGAAATTGTTACTGTGCAGGGTATCCAACAGCTTGTTGCCGGGATAAACATCGTATTGCTGGAAATTATTCCCGCTCTTCACATAAGATGATTTGAAGCCCAGGCCCAGCCGGCCCTTCATAAAATTCTGCTCGTAATCCGACTTGAGGCTATAGATGTCGATGTTGCTGGGGGACAGCATATTGTAGATAACGCTGTCCAGTGGTTTCCCCAACGGATCATAATAGTGATTGGGCTGAAGCTGATCGCTCTTGATCCGGTAGAGGCCATAATCGGCATCCACGGAAAGCTCGTGGCCCGTCGTATCCGTATACCGATAGTTCAGGTTCAGGTTGCCGTTATCGCGGCGGCCATGACTGCTGTTATTGGCCACCAGCAGTCTGTCCAGTTCCTGGGTGGGGATATAGGAGATTGGCGTGCTGCTGTTGGTCCTGACGGTATTTCCGGAGAAGGTCCCGCTGACCATTACCCCTATCGTATTCTTCTTGTTTATAAAATAGTCCAGGCCCGCCTTGAAATTTTGGCTATTGATCTTATTGCGTATGGTCGAGCGCTGGTCGAAAAGAGTATCCAGCTGTTCCCGGTGAAGGCTGGTGAGGTACTCCGTAGGATTATTATTGTAGTTGAAATTGCCGAATACATTGATATTCTTATCACGGTGGTTGAGGGAGAGGCCGGCATTGTATTTTGAATAAGTCCCGATATTATAGCCGGCATTCACGCTGCCGTTCGTCCCGAATGACTTGTTCTTTTTTAGTTTGATGTTGATGATGCCCGCATTGCCCGCCGCCTCATATTTGGCGGAGGGATTGCTGATGATCTCGATAGATTCGATAGAAGAGGATTGAATGGTCTTAAGATATTCCGACAGATCAGTACCGGATAAAGGAGTTGGCCTGCCATCAATATAAACCTGTACGCCGTTCTTGCCGCTTACACTCAGGTTATTGTCCTTGTCCACCATTACGCCGGGGGATTTGCGCAATAGCTCCAGTGCGTCCTGTCCCACCGCATTTACACTGCCTTCTACGTTGAGGATGATCTTGTCGGCCTTTACTTCCACGGGAGGTTTATGGGAAGTGACCACCACTTCCTTCAGATCGGAGGACACCCTGACCAGCGGAGTCGCCGGCACCCGGGTGATGCCATCTCCTTTTATCTCAAAAACAGCGGAGTTCCGGGAAGTATATCCTACATGCGTAATACTGATGAAATAATACCCCGAAGGGATACCCGTAAACTCATAATTCCCTGTTGCATTGGAAACACCCAGTTTGACTACAGAAGAATCTTTACTTTTCTTAAGGGTTATGGAGGATCCGGCTAGTGGTTTACCCTGCTCGTCCTGCGTGACCCCATTTACTTGCTGGGCTTTTACAGAAATGCAAAATAAGCTTGCGAAGAAAAGAAATACAGCAGTACGCATTTTGGTGCTTTTAAATAGTTGGCCAGCAAGCTCATTCAAACGTTTTCTCATGGACAGAAAGTCTCTTTGTTAGTGCAAATTAGTCTGCAAACTTATGTTATAAAAATATCTTAAGGTAAGTGGGAAAAAATAATTGCTGAATGGTAGTTCATCTACGGTGATACTCTTATTCAATCGCTATCTTTAGGCCTGGCAATGGATTATATCAGAGAATATAAAAGCTTCATTAATAGCCATTATCTGAGCGGTGCCGTGCGGATCACCCTGGGCATCATCCTTCCTTCCATCCTGCTGGGATATTTTAATAACCTCTCCGCGGGCATTGTTGTCTCTATCGGAGCCATGTGCGTAGGGAATACAGATAACCCGGGGCCTATTCATCATCGCCGTAACGGGATGATCGCCTGCGTCTTCATAATTTTTATAGCTTCCTTACTGACCGGTCTGGTTTCCGGCTCCGCCATCCTGACCGGTATACTCGTTTTCTTCTTCTGCTTCCTGTTCTCTATGATGGGCATCTATGGCAACAGAGCCAGTTCCATCGGAGTTAATGCCTTGCTGGTCATGGTCTTGAACATCGATCGTCCCCAGCATGGCTGGGGGGTCCTCATCAATGCGGCCTATGTGATGGCAGGAGGGATTTGGTATACGACCCTGAGCCTGCTCCTGTATAGTTTCCGCCCTTACAAGCTCATACAGCAGGCACTGGGAGAATGCGTGCAGGCGACGGCGGATTATCTTCGGATCAAAGCGTCCTTTTATGCGCGACAGGTAGATTATGACAAAAGCTACCGGCAGTTGGTAGAGCTTCAGATCGACATTCATGAGAAACAGGACCTGGTTCGCGAGCTGTTATTCAAAGGCCGGGGCATCGTTAAGGAATCCACCCATACCGGCAGGATCCTGGTGATGATCTTTCTGGATATCGTGGACCTTTTTGAGCGGGTCATGACCTCACAACAGGATTATCCCTCCCTGCACCGTTTTTTTGACAGCAGCGACCTGCTGGAAGAATGCCGGCAGCTGATTCTGGACCTGGCGGTAGAACTGGATGAGATCGGTATTGCCATCAAGAGTGGCAGGCCCTCCGTAGAGACTTCCCGTTTGCCTTCCCGGATCAAAAACCTGCAGGAGTCTTTCATCCGGTTCAGGGATGCGCAGCGAACCGCGGAAAATGTAGAGGGGTTTATCGGCATGCGCCACATCCTGGACAGCATACAGGATATCGCAGACCGTCTTCATACCTTGCATGGATATACGACTTATGACCGGAAACTGGGTAAGGACTTCCGGCCGCAGTTAGACTATGAACTGTTTGTTACCCATCAGGACGTCGACCGTAAACTGCTGGTGGACAACCTGACGTTGACGTCGAATATCTTCCGGCATTCACTGCGGGTGGCCATTGCCACCATCGCCGGCTACCTCCTCTCTCTCTTCTTCCCCCTGGGACATGGGTATTG
This sequence comes from Puia sp., assembly GCA_035492545.1. GTDB lineage: Bacteria > Bacteroidota > Bacteroidia > Chitinophagales > Chitinophagaceae > Puia. The sequence continues at coordinate 96,634 of DATJJD010000196.1, read as the reverse complement.
GATCCTGCTTACGATCATCGTGATCCTTAAGCCCGCTTACAGCCTCACAAAGAAGAGGAACTATGAGCGACTTATGGGTACTTTGGCCGGCGCCTTCATAGGTTTGCTGATCCTATATTTTGTCAGTGACCGCACCGTCCTATTCGTGCTGATGATCCTTTTCATGGTCGGCACTTATGTATTCCTGCGAACGAATTATCTTATCTGCGTCACGATGACGACCCCCTATGTCCTGCTGCTGTTTCATTTGTTATACCCGAATGATTTCAGGAGTATCCTGTCGGAACGGGTGATCGACACGGCTATCGGTTCGGCCATTGCCTTTATCGCCAATATCTTCATCGTACCTTCCCGGGAAAGGGAGCAAATTACCAGCTATATGATCCGGATCATCGAAACCAACAGCGATTATTTCAGGGATGTTTCCGGCGCCTTTATGGGAAGGCCCGCGACGGTCGCTCAATACAAGCTGTCCCGCAAACATGCATTTGTCGCGCTGGCCAACCTGTCCGATGCTTTTGACCGCATCTTGTCGGAGCCCGGCAACAAACGGATGCCGGCAGACAGGATGCATCAATTTGTCGTATCCTGCCACATGCTGACTTCTCATATCGCCACACTCGCCTATTATGCGTCCCCCCTGCCGGAGAAATATGCCGATCCGGCTTACCAGCCCATCATAAAGGCTATGCTTACCCGAATGGAGGCGATCGTAGCGTCCTTGGAGGAAAAGGAGCTGCCGTCCGGCGGCGCCCAGGCAGGCCTTGGTATGTCTGGAAGCGCCAAGTCTGGCGGGCCTTTGACCGAGGGGTTGACTGCGGCTAAAGAAGATCTTCGGGTCCTGAATGAAAAAATGAATGCCCTGATGGTAAGGCGGAAGTCAGAGCTGGAACAGGGCATTATAGAAAGTGAGACCCGCCGGCAGCTTTCGGGGTTCAAGCCGGTGGTGGACCAATTCAATTTTATTGCCAAAGTGACGGCGGATATCGAAAAGCTCAGCCTGACGCTGGTTTCGGAGCCTTCGGCCAGCGCCGCTTAATTATTCGACCCCAGCATCTCCCGTAATTTCATAACCAGCTCCGTCTTTGTGATCGGAATGCCCATGATCTTATGATAGCCTTTGGCGTCGACGAAATATTGATCCCTGATGATCTTGATCAGCTGGCCATTGTTGATCTCGGGAATAAGGACCTGTTTGAAGTTTTTGAGCAGCTCTCCCAGGTTCTTCGGGAAAGGCCGCAGGTGACGCAGATGTGCATGGGATACGGTATAGCCTTCCCGTTGTAACTCTGCAACAGCGCTCTTGATGGATCCATAGGTGCTTCCCCAGCCCAGGACCAGCAGGTCGCCTTTGGCCGGACCGCTATCCAGCTTCTGCAGGGGAATATAGTCGGCAATCTTACTTACCTTTTCTTCGCGGATCTTTACCATCAGCTGGTGATTCTCCGGATCATAGCTTACGTTGCCCGTGATGTTTTGCTTTTCCAGACCGCCGATGCGATGTTCCAGACCGGCCGTGCCGGGAATTGCCCAGGGACGGACCAGTTTTTCATCCCGTAGATAAGGCTGGAATTTATCTTCCCCATGCCCCAGCTCCTTTTTGAAGCTGACTTCGATAGAAGGCAGATCTTCCCCTTTCGGGAATTTCCAGGGCTCGGCGCCATTGGCGATATACCCGTCGCTGAGGAAGATCACAGGGGTCATATGTTGTACCGCTATCCGTACGGCCTCATAGACGGCGTCAAAACAATCGCTGGGAGTAGAGGCGGAGACGACCGGCATCGGACATTCCCCGTTCCGCCCGTAATAGGCCTGTAACAGATCGCTCTGTTCCGTCTTGGTCGGCAGCCCCGTGGAAGGCCCCCCTCTTTGGACATCGATTATAAGCAAAGGGATTTCCAGCATAACAGCCAACCCCATCGCTTCGGCTTTCAGGGCCATGCCAGGACCGGAAGTGGTGGTAACACCCAGAGAGCCCCCATAGGCGGCGCCAATGGCGGAGGTGATACCGGCAATCTCATCTTCGGCCTGGAAAGTACGCACGCCAAAAGATTTGTGACGGCTCAATTCATGCAGGATATCCGAAGCGGGTGTAATCGGATAAGACCCCAGGAACAGGGGCAGACCACTCTTCTGGGAGGCGGCGATCAAGCCCAGGGCCAGGGCCTGGTTGCCCATAATGGAGCGATATACACCCGGCGCCATCTTCGCCTTTTCTACCCGGTAGGTGGTGGTAAAGGTCTCCGTCGTATCTCCGAAATTATAGCCGGCCTGCAGGGCTTTTACATTGCTTTCAAAGATCTCGGGTTTTTTTCCGAATTTATCTTTCAGGAACTTGATGGTATTATCCATATCCCGGTTGTACATCCAATACAGGAATCCCAGCACGAACATGTTTTTGGCCCTGTCCTTCTCTTTGGTGCCCATGGTAATTTCCTTCAGGGCTTCCCGGGTCATCTTGGTCACGTCTATTTTAATGACTGTGTAGTTGTCGAGGCTATTATCTTCCAGGGGATTAACTCCATCCGGATAATTGGCCAGACGGAGGTTCTTGGCGTCGAATCCTTCTACGTTGGCGATGATCTTTCCTCCTTTCTTCAGTCCTTTCAGATTGGATTTCAAGGCCGCCGCATTCATAGCCACCAGTACATCGCATTCGTCGCCGGGAGTAAAGATCTTGTCGCTGGAGAAGCGCAGCTGGTAACCGCTGACGCCCGGAAGGGTCCCTTGCGGAGCCCGGATCTCAGCCGGGAAGTCGGGAAAAGTGGCCAGGTCAATGCCTAATAAAGCCGTATTGTTGGTGAACTGACTTCCGGTCAGCTGCATTCCGTCGCCTGAGTCCCCGGCGAATTTTATAACTACGTCCTGAAGGACTTCTTCTTTTCTGCTCATAAAACAAAATTAGTGATTTTTAATCTACTCGTATCTAAGTGCTTCTATCGGATCCAGCCGGGAGGCCTTCAGCGCCGGATAATAACCGAAAAAGACCCCTGTGACGGCACAAACGACAAAGGAGATGACAATGGAGGATTCCGATATAAGGGTGGGCCAGGACAACAACTGGGTCACCAGGAGGGAGGCGACAATCCCCAGGATGATGCCGATCAGCCCCCCGGTCACACTGATGACGATGGCTTCGATGAGGAATTGCAGGAGTATATCGACCCCCCGGGCGCCGATAGACATTCGCAACCCTATTTCTTTGGTCCTTTCCGTGACGGAGACATACATGATATTCATGATGCCAATGCCTCCGATGACCAGGGAGATTCCCGCGATGGCTGTCAGCAGGACGGTGAGCAGCTGGCTGGTGGAGTTAAGGGTATTCAGCAGCTCCTGCATGGTACGAATGGAGAAGTCTTCGTCTTCACTGGGCCGCAGCCGGTGAGAGGCCCGCAGGATGCTGGTGATCTCCCTGGTGGCCGTATCCGATGTCTGTTCATTGGTGGAAGAGGCATAGATGCTCTGGAAATAAATGGTGGCCAGGATCCTTTTCTGTACCGTGGTATAAGGGGCAAGGATGATGTCATCCTGGTCCTGTCCGAAACTGCTGACACCCTTTACATTCAGGATGCCGATGACGGTGAGGGGTATTTTGCCAAAACGGATCACCTTTCCGATGGGGTTGGTGCCCGGCTCGAAGAGGTTGTTGATCACCGTCTGGCCCAGGACGCAAACCTTTGCCGCCTCAGCCACCTCCTGGTCGGAGAAAGTAATTCCATCCTTTAGGACCAGCTTGCGGATATCGAAATATTCCGGAGCCACCCCTTGCAGCTGGGTGGGCCAGTTCTTTGCTCCATTGATGGCCTGTCCGTTGGTGGAGGATACGGGGGAGATGGCGCTGAGAAACTCACTCTTCTTTTGCAAGGCTACTACATCGGCATAGGTCAGTGTCTGGAGGCTGCTGGCCCCGAGACGAACTCCACCAGGCATGCTATTGCTGTTGCTGGCCGGCAGCACGGTGATCATATTGGACCCCATGGAGGACAACTGCTCATGAATGCTTTGCTTGCTGCCCTGGCCGATGGCCACCATGGTGATGACCGCCGCCACGCCGATAATGATACCCAGCATGGTAAGGAAAGCCCGCAGCTTATTTCTCTGCAGGGCCCTCAGCGCAACGCGTATGAGATTCAATGGATGCATACTCCGGTATTAATAGTCGTCCGACACAGGCAGCGAGGCCAGCGCCTCTTTAGCCGAACGGACATTCTCATTTTTAAAATCTTTCTGGACCTTACCGTCCCGCAGCATTACGGTACGGCCGCTGAAGGCGGCGATGTCCGGTTCGTGCGTTACAAAGACGATGGTCTTGCCCTGTTGCTGATTCAGCTCCTGCAGCAGGGCCATGATCTCGTAGCTGGTGCGGGTGTCCAGGTTGCCGGTGGCCTCATCGGCCAGGATCATCACTGGTTCATTCACCAGGGCCCTTGCAATGGCCACCCGCTGTTGCTGACCGCCCGACAGCTGGTTGGGCAGATGGTCCAGCCTGTCCTCCAGCTTCACGGACTCCAGGGCCCTGACGGCCCGTTCGTGACGCTGGGCGGCGGTGATCGTTGAATTATAGAACAGGGGCAGTTCTACATTTTCCAGGGCTGTAGTCCTGGGTAACAGGTTATAAGACTGGAATACAAACCCGATCTTCCGGTTGCGCAGACGTGCCAGGTCGTTCCGGGACAGGGAGCCGACATTCACCCCATCCAGCAGGTATACGCCGTCTGTAGGTTTGTCCAGGCATCCCAGGGTGTTGAGCAAGGTGGTCTTGCCGGAGCCGCTGCTGCCCATGATCGTCACGAACTCGCCCGCGTTGACTTCAAAGGTGACCCCTTTCAGGGCCCGCACGACTTCGGTGCCCATATGGAACTCCCGCCGGATATTTTGTATGGAGAGAATTGTCTGGCTCATCGGACGCCACGGCCTCCTCCGCCTGTACCTCTTCTGTTAGGCCTGGCCGGCATAAAAGGGCTCTTGGCCGCCGGGCCGCCCTTTGCCGTCGTCACCTGCTCTATGCCCGTAACGACTACATCGGCAGGTGTCAATCCCCGCAGCACTTCTACCTGAGTATCATTGTTGATACCCGTCCGGATCTTTTTCTGTACCAGCCGGGTGCTGTCTACCAGCACCCAAACATGGGCGATCTCGGAAGCCTGCACGCGCGAGCTGTCCTTCACTTTAGTGGGGGTCGTATCTCCTCTTTTCAAAAGGCTGCTGCCGGTGGTGCTGTCTTTGGCGGAACCTGTTTTATGATGGCGGGCCCTGCCGGCCCCACTGTCCTCACGGGCTGTCATGCCGGTGTCGGCGCCTTGTCCCTGGTCCAATTTTTCTCTGTTGCCTTTTCGCCGGCCGCCGTCGGAGCTGTCGGCAATGATCGTATATTTCTTCGTCAGGGATGGATCCGGCTCGAATTTCAGCGCTTTGGCGGAGATCAGCAGGGCGTTATTGACCTCTTTGGTATAAATAGTTACATTGGCCGTCATACCCGGTTTCAGCTTCTGATCGTCGTTGGGCGCATTGATGATGGTCGTATAGGTGACGACGTTGGCAGAGGTCACCGGCTTCAACCGTACTTCGTCCACAGATCCCTGGAACACATCATCCAGGAAAGCGTCTACCGTGAAGGTAACCCGCTGGCCATGTACTACATTGCCGATGTCAGCCTCGTCTACATTGGCCTGTACCTGCATCTTGGTGATATCTTTGGCGATGGTAAAGAAAGTAGGCGTGTTGAAGCTGGCCGCCACCGTTTGTCCGACGCTGATATTCCGGGTCAGCACCACCCCGTCCATCGGTGAATAGATGTCCGTATAAGACAGGTTTTTTTCCGAAGCGGCCAGCTGGGCTTTGGCATTGTCCACGGCCGCTTTTGCCGCATTGATGGAATAGGTGGCGTTGTCATAGTCCGCCTTGGAGATGGCTCCTGTCTTATATAGCAGTTCCTGGCGCTGGAAATTACTCTGCTGATAGATCAGCTGACTTTGCGCCGAGGCTACCGAAGCCTTGTTCTGATTGACGGAGGCGACGAAGAGGCTCTTATCCAATTGCGCCAGCAGCTTTCCCTTAGTCACTTTGGCGTTAAAATCGGTGTACAGGGCGCTGATGATGCCGGATACCTGTGAGCCTACCGTCACGGTGTCCACAGGCTGAATATTACCCGTCGCTGTCACGCTCTGAGAAATATAGCCAACTTGCGGATTCTCCGTCTGCAGGACCACCGGCGGCTCTTTTTTCCGGAAGAAAAAAATCCACACCAGCGCGGCGGCAAGCAGGATAGCGACAACAATGATGATCCTTCGTTTTTTCATATGCGTTATAATTTTATGGGCACCCCCCTGTAAAAATCATAGATCCGGATGTTGAGGGCCGCATTGTATTTAGCCTGTATATATTGCTGATAGGACTGTCTATAGAGGTTTCTCTGGATGAGGTAATCCACCGTTGTTATAGCGCCTACCTTCAACTGTTCGTCGGCGATGCGGTAGCTCTCTTTGGTATACTGCAGCTGTTCTACCGAAGCATCATACTGTCCCTGGGCGTTCTCCACATTGACAAATGCCTGCTCTACTGTCAGCGAAAGATTGTTCCGGATGTTTTTTCTATCCAGTTCGCTTTGCTCGATCTGGATCTTTGCCTTTTCCACGTTGGTTTTGTTGACCCTCCGGTTGAAGATTGGGATCGAAAGGGTGAGCCCTATCTGCTGATAAAAAGAGTTGTCCAGTTGCTGCAGGATGCCCGGGTCGCCGCCGGAATGATTGGCGCCGATGGCGCCGGCGCCCTGAAGGGTAGGCAGGTAGCCGGATCTGGCCAACTGAAGGTCTACATGGGCGAGATCCACCTGCTTGTCGCTGATCTTTACTTCAGGCCGGGTGGCCAGGGCCTCCTGCTGGGTTTCCGAAAGGCTGGTCACCAGGTTTTGGGCAATGATGGTGTCCGGCTCCTGTACTTCGAAAGCCAGCTCAGAAGGCAGCTGCAGCAATAACTTTAAGCTGATGACATTTTGCCGGTGGGAGTTTTGTGCGGTGACCAGTGAATATTTGTCATTCGCCATCTGGGCCTGTAGCTGAGCCAGATCTTTCAAGGCAATGGTGCCCGCATCATATTTCTGCTGAGCCTGTTTCACCTGTGACTGAGAGGTATTTACCAGGTCCTGCAGATATACGATATTTTCCTTCGCCAGTAAGATATTGAGAAAGGCCTGCGTCACATTGAGGGTAATATCATTCTCCTCCTGCAGGATGTCCAGCCCGGCGGTCTGTTGTAATAATTGTTTCTCCCGGATATTATTCCGGATGTATCCACCCTGATAGAGGATGACGCTGGAGGAGAGGCCTGCATTGCCGCTCTCCGTAAATTTTCTGTTGCCATAACTTCCGTTGCCATTGACCCCTTTCTGGAAATTGAGATACTCCGATCCGGTGGCGGAAAGATTGGGCTGTACGCCAGCCTTCGCCAGCAACAGATCCTCACTCGCCGATCGCTGACTAAGCCGTAGGGTATTGACGGTGATATTATTTTTAAGGGCATAGTCCAGGCAATCCTGCAGACTCCATTTGGAGGGGCGTGTCGTGTCCTGCAATGATACCTGGGCGCTTAGCGACCCGGTGTAGAGCAGGACTGCCATAAGAGCCAGGACAGCCGTATGGTGTTTCCACATACAGACCGGGGTTTCGTTACGTATTATATTTATTATAGGTTTGACAGGTTGGAATGGAGCAAAGGACAGGCCAGAACGGCCCCGCATTCACCCACTCATGTAAATATAAGTTTTTTTATGCCGTCGCATAAGACTCCCGGGGAGGGGCATGGTATTCTTTTTGAAGTAATGCGAAGAGGACCGGCCCGAAGATTCATTCATCTGAAAAAATCATTTTATGGCAACGTTAACAGGTAAAAAGGTAGCTATTCTCACGGAGAATGGCTTCGAAGAAGTAGAGCTGACAAGCCCTAAGAAGGCGCTGGAGGAAGCAGGCGCCGAAGTGCAGATCGTTTCCCCCCAAAAGGGAAAAGTGAAGGCCTGGGACCATGACCATTGGTCGATCGAGTTACCGGTGGATGTCCCCCTGGACAGCGCCAGAATTGAGGACTATGACGCTCTCATGCTACCCGGAGGGGTCTTGAATCCCGATCAGCTGCGGCTGAACAGGAAAGCTGTGGAATTTGCGCAACAATTCCTGGAATCCGGCAAGCCGGTGGCCGCTATTTGTCATGGTCCCCAGTTGCTCATCGAGACTGGGCTGATAGAAAACCGTAATATGACTTCCTATCCTTCTCTGCAGACGGATCTTACCAATGCAGGGGTATTATGGGTCGATAAAGAGGTCGTCACGGACAATGGGCTGGTTACCAGCCGCACGCCAAAGGACCTGGATGCTTTTAATAAGAAAATGATCGAAGAGATAGCGGAAGGCGAGCATTCGCCGACGGCCTATACGCGTCATCAGCATCACCTATAACGATAAAAATTGGTCACCCGGCGATAAATTGCTAACTTTGTTAGCAACAAAAAAGACTATGAAGCGTAGTGGTTCTGCTGATCTTCCCTTGCATTATGGCTATGTCCCCCAATGGCTGGCGGAGCGTATGGCCAAACTGGGCTTAGCCATCACGGAAGTGCTGATCAGCGAATACGGGAAGACGGAAGTGCTCCGACGCTTAAGTGACCCTTTCTGGTTTCAAAGCCTGGGTGCGGTGATGGGGATGGACTGGCATTCCTCCGGCATAACCACCTCCGTGATGGGAGCGTTGAAGAGGGCGATCAATCCCCATTCCAGGCAGTTGGGCATTTATATCTGCGGAGGAAAAGGGAAGTTTTCCAGGCAGGCGCCGGACGAGATAAGGAAGATCTGTGAGACGACGGGACTGGACGGAGGGCAACTGGTGCGCTGCAGCAAGCTTAGCGCCAAAGTAGACAATACGGCGGTACAAGACGGATTTCAATTGTACTTGCACAATTTTGTGCTCTGCGATGAAGGTCAATGGACGGTTATACAACAGGGAATGTGCCCGGGAAATGCTACCGCCCGTCGTTATCACTGGCATTCCGCCGGTCTCCGTTCTTTTGTGGAAGAGCCGCATACGGCTATTTGCGGGACTAACCAGGGCCTGATCCTCAACCTGGCGGATGGAGCTGCCTGTCCGGCCCGGGATGCGGTCCTCTCTATCACCCGGGAGAAGCCGGAGTCCATGATGCACGATATTCAACAGCTGGTATTGCCATCACACCATGATGTCCGTACTGAGGATGTGGACCTGAAAAGACTGGGCGCTGTATTATGGCTGGCCCATGACAGGCAGCCAGCTGATTTCGAAGAGCTGCTCCTGCTGGAAGGTGTGGGACCCCGTACGCTTCAATCCCTGGCCCTCGTGGGAGAGGTGATACATGGGACGCCGGTTCGATTCAGGGACCCTGCCCGTTTTGCGTTTGCCCATGGGGGTAAGGACGGCCACCCCTTCCCCGTCCCTGTAAAGGTCTATGACGAGACGATCGGTATCCTGCAGACGGCTATTCAAAAGGCCAAAGTGGGACAAAGCGATAAACTGGACGCCATCCGGAAACTGAATGAACTGGCTCAGCGGGCGGAAAAAGATTTCATCCCTTCCGGCAGTCTTGACGAATGGATCGAAAAAGAAAACAACGACTCCTGGAAATATGGTGGACGAACGGTGTTTGGAAAAGCACAACCTCCTGCCCAGGTTATAAAAAGCAGACAGCTGCGATTATTCTGAGAATTTACGGGGTTTCCCCGAACCGATTATTTTTATTTCGGGATTTTTAGCCAGCAATAGATTGGCCTTGCGTTCAGTTGCCTGCACCTTAAGCCACTTGGACATGAGCTTCTTAATAACCTTGGCTTTCTCAGCCTTTTCCTGGGGAGAGTCAAACATAATCAGATACCTTAAACCTTAATAAGCGAACCGGAGCATAAAATTACAGCTTACCGGCTAAGGATCTTCCTTGTCGGAAGGATGATTCATCCCGGTAATGGTTTTCTTTAGATTTTGTTATACTAATTGTATCAATATGCCCGAAGGACCTTCTATCGTGATCCTGAAAGAACAGGTGCAGCTCTTTAAAGGAAAAAAAATTCTGTCGGCTGCCGGCAATACTACCCTGATCGATAAGGCCCTGCTCGTCAATCAAAAGGTCCTGGATTTTAAGAGCTGGGGCAAACATTTTCTCATCTGTCTGCCTAAGCTTACCCTTCGTATACATTTTATGCTGTTCGGGTCCTACAGCATTAATGAACAGACAAAGCCTAACCCGAGGCTCCATCTTCATTTTGCTAAAGGAGACCTGTATTTTTATGCCTGCTCGGTCAGGGTCCTGACGGTAGACCTGGATACGTTGTATGATTGGAGTGCGGATGTAATGAATGAAAATTGGGACGCCGCACAGGCGCGCAAAAAATTAAAGGCCCTGCCGGATACCCTGGCAGCGGACGCGCTGTTGGATCAGAATATTTTTTCCGGGGTAGGGAATATCATCAAGAATGAAGTACTCTTTCGTATCAGGGTCCACCCTGAAAGCAAAATAGGGAAACTTCCTCCCCGTAAATTAACGGAGTTGATAAAAGAAGCCCGCCGGTACAGCTTCGATTTCCTGGAATGGAAGAAAGCATTCGAATTAAAGCGGCATTGGTTGGCGCATACCAAAAAAACCTGTCCCCGTTGTCATATTCCGCTGATAAAAGTCCAGCATCTGGGTAAGGCGAAACGAAGGGCTTTTTATTGTACGAACTGCCAACAGTTATATAAATGACCGGCCGGTATTACTATTATTCAGTCTTCATCAATGCCACCGTCTGTTTTTTCTGCCCGGTGGAGATGGTGAACAGGTACATACCTTTCTCCAGCCGGCTTAGTGTAGACAGTGGAACGATATTACTTCCTTTTTGCAAAGGGCAGATTTGCTCCAGGAGTTGCCGGCCACCCAGATCGGCTACGATGATGACGGCCTTGTCCTCTCGGGGAGATTCAACGGCAATGGTTACCTGATGCCGGAAGGGGTTGGGAAAGATGGAGAGTCCCTGGTTGCCGGAGGCAAGGTTGATTTTCAGCACGGGACTGTAGATATACCTGCCGTCGAGATCGGATTCCTTTACCCTGTAAAATAAGGCATACGGTAATCCCGGCGAAAGGATGTCGTTATAGCTGTAATCCAGCGGCGCTGCGTTGTTGCCACCAGGAGCTTTGGAAGCGGTAAACCCGCGGGAAAGGAAAGTTAAGCCGTCGGTGCTGCGTTCGATTTCAAAATTTTTTACATTGGCTTCCAGGGCGGTTCCCCAGTTCAACAGGACTTGGGAGCCTTCAGTCCTTCCTGAAAAGTAGGAAAAAGTGACCGGCAAGGCGACGGCAGTCTGGATATCGTCCAATGCAACGCCACCCAGGCTTGTGCTGGTTGTCATCTGTATCTCGTCGATGTTGTTATAATTAGTGCCGAAGTCGACTGTAGTCAGCGTAGTCCCGTGAATAGGGGTCGTGCTGACATAATTGATGGTGATGATAGAACCGCTGACCGCTACGCCCCCTTTGTAGGCGGTGATGGTCAAAGTCTGGTTTCCGGCATTCGTCGGGTAGACAGTAAGGTTCGTCAACTTAAAAAGATCCCCTGCCGTACTCTTCAAATGTCCTTTGGTAAAAACAGCGGTCGAACCGCCACGATCGAATCGCAGGACATTGTTGCCACTGACGGCGCCGATCAATACCCTGGCTGGTGAAGTAGCGCTGGCGCCAGAGGCTTCGCTGATTGCCGTGAACCCATTTCCGTCACAGTCCGATGGACCGAAGACATAGGTTGCCGTGCCGGTGATACTGCTGTTCAGTATCGTGCCTGTAGTACAGGTCGTCCATACAAGATTGGCGCCGGCCGCCGGGCCCGTTTGCAAAGTATGGTTGGACCGGTTCGCCTGGGGTTTATCCAATGGCCTGGCATAGACAGCTGACCAGATGCAGCAACAGGAGAGGACTAACAGCTTCCACAAAAACAATGGACGATAATTGGTGTGAGTTAAACACATAAATATGGATTTTGCCATCCGGATAAATAAGTTTGTTCTGCGGTGAAAGAAGGGTCATCCCATTCAATGCCTGCTATCGTCTCCAGGATCCTGTTCTCGGGAACTCCTGTCTGTAGGGCTTTCACGGGTTTTCGGATATAGACAGGCAGATTGGTTGCTAACGGGCGGGTGGACAAGTTGATCTCACCTCGTGGGCCTGCGGGCTTCACCTGTCCGAATGTCTTTGCCAATGTCTCCCTGTTGATCTTTCCGGAAAGGGTCCGGACGGTCTCTACCAGGGCCAGGCCTGCCTCATAAGCGAGGAGACTGAATACATTGGGCAATTTTCCGAAGGACGCGGTGTAGAGATGGATGAAGGCTTGGTTGCGGGGTTCGTCCAGCGTGACGGACCAACTCAGGGCATTATATAATTCAAGTCCGGGCGGGACGTCGGTAAGCAGGCCGTCCTCCACCATAAAAGGATTAACTGTGAGATGTAGCTTTGACATGAGATCCTGTTCATGGAATAATTGCAGGAACTGTTGTCCCTCCTTCCCCGACAACAAGGCATGGGAGTGATGGGGTTTTTGTACATGCAGATATTGTATCAGGGGGCTTGTATCCGGAACGGCGGAAAAATTCTTTACGATATTGAGTTTAACGGTTCCCGCACCCGATACGGAAGTCCCTGTTTTAAAGGATTCATGAAGGCCATATCCCCCTTCATAAGCGGACATATTAATGGAGGGTTCGCCGCCATATTTTTTTTGGGCCCATTTTCCGATGGCCCATTCGCTTTTCCACAAGTGCAGGCTATTGTAGAACAGGTATTCCGAACTAAGCTCCCGGGTAGGAATGTCCGCTCCCAGATTCATCAGGATAGCGGGAGTCTGCTGACCTTCCAGGAGGGGTAACAGACCCAGCGCCACCTTAGTACTGGTCACGCCCATTACCAGGTCCACCTGCTCATACAGCAATAATTTTTTCAGGGCATCTTCCGTGTCCTTCTGTCCTCCGGTTTGAATGAATGTGGGATAGGTATCAATGGTAAGGACACCACCTCCCGTTTGCAAGGCAGTGTCCAACCCATATTGAAGGTCATTTTTCAGGTTCCTGAAAATACCTGAATAAGGGAATAGCCATCCCAGTTTTATTTTTTTGCCCACGTTCATAAACGGGCTTCGTTAGCTCCTGGAAGGATAAATACCCTGCAGGGCAATGATATAGTTGATACCCAAGTAAGGCTGAAGGATTGGCGTAGGCTGGTTGCCTCCTGTAAGGCCGGTATTGCCGTTGACGGCTCCTCCTCCGATATTCAGCGGAGTATTTGGCGCGCTGGTAACATACCCGTTAATAGGATTGGCATTGGATGCGTCATAAGGGGCGGCAAGGCTGTTGGAAGCCGAGGGCGTGCTGGTGGTCGCCTGGGCATTGGAAGCGGATACGGTAACGGTCAGTGCTACCGTATGATTATGCGCGGGCATTTGGTTCACCGTAAGGGTGACGGTTTCTGAACCGCTGACTTGTCCCAGGTTATAAGAACTTAAGCCCGGGCCCTGTCCGGCGCCTACGGGTACCCTTCCTCTGAAATCAGGCAGGCCAAATGTCGTTTGGCCATTCCCGCCGTAGGTGGTGCCCAGCAAGGAAAAGAGGGCCGTGTTTTGTGAAATCGAAAGAATCTGCCCTGCGCAGAAAGCCCATCCGTTGGGTGCAAAATTGCATGGCCATAATAAAATCGTTGCCAAAAAAGCTTCCATTTTTTGTGGTTTTAGGATGAAAGAATAATGGTACTTGCCAGATTGGAGATCCGGAAGCTGCGAAGGTCAAATCATGGGTGCTGAAGTTGCTGAGGGTTGCTATGGTTATTTTGCCCGGGTGGGGCGGGTAGACAGGTTGGTGAGTGCATTAAAGGTAAGGTAAATTTTTTTAATCCACCAAATCCTTACATGTTATAAGCGCCGTAATAAGCCGCCCCTTGTAAAGCCATTTTATCGTTGAGGATCACGTGTACCGGGACCTTTTCCGACAGCTCGTGCATACGCCCGTTGTTGTCAAAGTTTTTTTCCCAGTTGTCATTTTGCAGGAGTGGAAGGATCTTGGGAGGAATGCCGCCGGCAAGATAGACACCTCCCGTAGCCATAAGCTTCAGCACCAGGCTGGAAGCCTCGGTAGCCAGGTAACGAACGAACAGGTCCATGGTTTCCGCACAGACAGGGTCTTCACGCTTCAACGCCGCTTCACTAATGACGGCGGCAGGGTCCTGATCCTGCATTCGCTGGGTCAGCCATTCCGGAACAGCCTCTTTCCGGGCTTCGGTAAGAAAATGAAAAATATTTTTGATGCCCATACCGGATACCACTCTCTCCCAGCTCACATGCCCGAACTGTTGTTGCAGGTAAAGGAAAATGTCGATGTCCGTCTGGGTCCTGGGAGCAAAATCACTATGCCCACCTTCAGTGGCAAAGGGGTGATAATATTGTCCGTCCCAATACAAGCCTGCCTCTCCCAGCCCTGTTCCCGGGGCGATAATAGCTATATTGCCTTTCGCTCCCGCTTCTCCGGAGGCCAGGGTCGCCAACTCATTTTTCTCCAGTCCCGCCATCCCGTAGGCCGTCGCTTCCAGGTCATTGATAAAAGAGACGGGGATTTTCAGGTCGAGGCTGATTGCCTGGCTGTCCAGCTGCCAGGAGAGATTGGTCAGCTTGCTCTTCCCGGCAATGACCGGCCCCGCTACCGCTGCCGAAATCCGGTCCGGCCGCTTGCCGCCCGTGAAATCATGGATGATATCGGTAAGAGATTGATAATCTTTGGAAACATATCTTTTTGCCTGCTGCAGCTCCAGGCCATTGCCGTTCAGCCGGTACAACGCTACATTGGTCTTCGTGCCCCCGATATCGGCAGCCAGGATGGTGGCGGCGGTTTGTGCTTGCTGAATATTCTTCCGGAAGGCGATGGGTACGATCTGTTGTTTTGCCATGCTGATGATTTTGCGATAAACGTTCTCCCTCAAAGTTACATATTGCGGCGATATTGGCCACCAACTTCATAAAGGGCATGGGTAATCTGTCCCAGGCTGCAATATTTTACCGTCTCCATCAATTCCGCAAATAAATTACCATTGCTCACGGCCACCTCTTTGAGCTTTTCCAGCATCTCCGGGCTTTTAGCTTCATTTCTTTGGCAGAAGGCCCGGAGATTATGGATCTGCTGATCTTTCTCCTCCCGGGTGCTGCGGATCACTTCGCCGGGCAGCATGGTGGGCGACCCCTTTTTATTCAGGAACGTATTGACTCCCACGATAGGCAGCTCCCCGTTGTGTTTCATGCTTTCGTAGTAGAGGCTTTCCTCCTGGATCTTATTCCGCTGATACATCCTTTCCATAGCGCCCAGCACCCCTCCCCGGTCCGTCAGCCGGTCAAATTCGGCCAGAACGGCTTTTTCCACCAGGTCCGTCAGCTCTTCTATGGCAAAGCTGCCCTGTATGAAGTTCTCCGTGCGGGCGCTGCCCAGCTCCCGGTTGATGATCAGCTGGATGGCCATCGCCCTGCGCACACTTTCTTCCGTAGGGGTGGTTATGGCTTCATCATAGGCATTTGTATGCAGCGAGTTGCAATTGTCATAGATGGCATATAAGGCCTGCAGGGTGGTGCGGATGTCGTTGAAGTCGATCTCCTGTGCATGAAGGCTCCGGCCGCTGGTCTGGATATGATATTTCAGCATTTGGCTCCGGTTGTTACCCTTATACCGATCTCTCATGGCCTTGGCCCAGATACGCCGGGCTACCCGTCCGATGACGCTGTATTCCGGATCCATGCCGTTGCTGAAAAAGAAGGACAGGTTAGGTGCAAAATCATCGATAGCCATGCCCCGGCTCAGGTAATACTCCACATAGGTAAAGCCGTTAGCCAGCGTAAAAGCCAGCTGTGTAATGGGATTGGCGCCTGCTTCGGCGATATGATAGCCACTGATGGAGACGCTGTAAAAATTACGGACCTGCTGGTCAATAAAATAAGCCTGTACGTCTCCCATTAGCCGAAGGGCGAATTCCGTACTGAAAATACAGGTGTTCTGCGCCTGGTCCTCTTTCAGAATATCGGCCTGCACCGTGCCTCTTACCTGTGACAAGGCCTCCGCTTTTATCTTTTCATAGACGGCCTGCGGTAATATCTCGTCTCCGCTGAGCCCCAGCAACTTCAGCCCCAGACCGTTATTTCCGTCCGGCAGCTTCCCGGGAGAGGCAGCGTTATAATAGGAGGGCAGACCTGCCTTCTCAAATTTTTTCGCCACTGCCTCCTGCACGCCGGACCATTCCCCGGTCTTCTCTATATATTTTTCACACTGCTGGTCGATGGCGGCATTCATAAAAAAGGCCAGCAGGATTGGAGCAGGACCATTGATCGTCATACTCACGGAAGTCCTGGGATCACAGAGATCGAATCCGCTGTACAGCTTTTTTGCATCATCCACCGTGGCGATGCTCACCCCCGAGTTGCCGATTTTACCATAAATATCCGGGCGGGGGGCAGGGTCTTCTCCATATAAGGTCACGGAGTCGAAGGCTGTGCTGAGACGTTTGGCCGGCTGATCGACCGAGACATAATGAAAACGTTTGTTGGTCCGTTCGGGCCCGCCTTCTCCTGCAAACATCCGGGTGGGATCCTCTTCCGTCCTTTTCAAGGGAAAGGAGCCGGCGGTAAAAGGATAATGACCGGGGAAGTTTTCCTGTGCCCTCCATCGTAAGATATCTCCCCAATCCTTATACCGGGGTACGGAGATCCGGGGGATCCGGACATGAGAGAGGGATTCGGTGTAAAGAGGCTGCTGGATGGTCTTTCCTCTTACATCATATTTGAAGAATTCCTGTTGATAGGTTGCTTTTAACGAATCCCATTCCCCGATCAGCTTTTTGCTAACGGGCAATAGCCGGCCTTCGATCTTTTCCTTTTCCGCCATCAGCTCCTGCCGGGCGGAAAATTCATCCGGAAGATCCCGCAGGACCCCATCGAGCTGGTATAGTTTTGAAGCAAGGGCTGCCTGTTCCTCCATAAGCTGGTCATACTCCCGGATACTCTCGCTGATCTCGGACAGGTATCTTACCCGGGAAGGAGGAATGATCAGGGACTGCGTGGTCGTATCATGAGTGTGCGCATGCACCCCGATGGGGCCAAAATGAATACCCGTCTTCTGCCCGATAGCCTGCATCAGTTTTTCGAATAATTCATTGATGCCCGCATCGTTGAATTGCGCAGCGATGGTACCGACAATGGGAAGGTCCCCGTCTTTGGCACTCCACAATCCATGGTTACGCTTGTATTGCTTTCTGATATCATGTAAGGCATCAAAAGCCCCGGCCTTATCAAATTTGTTGAGGACGATGAGGTCGGCATAATCCAGCATATTGATCTTTTCCAGCTGGGAAGCCGCCCCATACTCCGGCGTCATCACATACAGGCTCAGGTCGGCATGATCGAGGATGGACGCATCGCTTTGCCCTACTCCGGCGGATTCCAGCAGGATAAGGTCATAGCCGGCCTCTTTGCAGATGTCGATGGCATCCTGCACATGGACACTAAGTGCCTTGTCACTGTCACGGGTGGCCAGGCTCCGCATATAAGACCGCGGGCCGGCGATGGAGTTCATGCGGATCCGGTCTCCCAGCAGGGCGCCTCCCGTCTTCTTTTTCGAAGGGTCCACCGAGATCACCGCGATGGTCTTGTCTGCAAAACTGTTTAAATAGCGCCGGACGATCTCATCGGTCACCGAGGATTTTCCCGCCCCGCCCGTACCGGTAATTCCCAGGACGGGGATGGCGGCAGGTTGCCCTGTGGCGGAGGGGGCGGCTTTTACGGCCACGCCACCGGCTGTTGCTTCCTGGCTACGGACCCTGACAGGCTCTGCCGGGACCATCCCGTTCTCTGCATTCGAGATAGCCCGGGCGATCTTCCGGATGTCCCTCCATTCGCCCAACTTCAATTCCCCGGTAAATTGGGCCGGATTCCCGTTCAGGGGGAAATCACAGTTTTTGATGACATCTTCTATCATTCCCTCCAGCCCCATCCTGCGGCCGTCATCCGGGGAATAGATCCGGGTAATGCCATATTGATGCAGTTCATTGATCTCTTCCGGTAAAATAGTTCCGCCCCCGCCCCCAAATAATTTGATATGACCGCAGCCATTCTCGTCCAACAGGTCCTTCATATATTTAAAGAACTCCAGGTGCCCTCCCTGGTAAGAGGTAATGGCAATTCCCTGGACATCTTCCTCGATGGCGCATTCCACGATCTCCGCCACCGACCGGTTATGCCCGAGATGGATGATTTCCGCCCCCTTTGACTGCAGCAGACGACGCATTATATTGATGGCGGCGTCATGACCATCGAAAAGCGCAGCGGCGGTAACGAGCCTGACCTTATGTACGGGGGTATAACTCATAGTGGAAATGTTTGGAAAACAAGAGCAAGGCAAATTTAGCTTAAAAAACTAATGACTGTTAGTATTTTGTAGAGTGGCCTTTCCCTTATTTTTTAGAAAAAAAACCGTTAATTAATAAAATTTATTAATTTGAGGTCCGTGAAAAGGATTGCTGCTATACTGCTAATGGGGATCTTGTTCTTCAACTGGTACGGTTACAGGCTGTTAACCACCTGGCTGGAAGTCAAGGCTGATCACCAACTGGAAGCCCGGTTGGATGAGAATAGCTATGATGAATCCCAGCTGGTCTCCATCAAAGTTCCATCCACGCATCTCTCCTATTATAACAGCTCCACCCAGTTTGAACGCGTCAATGGCCAGATAGAGATCGAAGGCGTCCATTACAAATATGTTAAACGCCGGCTTTTTAACGACTCCCTGGAATTGATGTGTATCCCGAATCATGCGGCCATGAAACTGGCGAAGGTTAAAAATGAATTCTTTAAGGGAGTGAATGATATCCGGCAGGATAATGGCCAGAGCAAAAAATCGGATTCCACTCCTGGGTCTTCCAAGAACGTCAACTCCACAGATTATTATACGGTCAATGACTTTTTCGAATTAGGCAGCCTCTACTTTACCCGTTTGTCAAAGCCATTCGATCAGGCCGCTGCCATCTCCACTTCTGTCTTAGTCACGGATGAACAGCCGCCGGATCCATCTTTCTCCGCTCATTGCTGATCATTCAGCCACTCCACGGATAGATACCATCCGAGGTCGTCCATCGACACACTTAAAAGTTGTGTTGATGTTTCCCGGTTTTCTAAAAACAAAGTATGTACAAATTTTGGGTTATCGCCTGTGTACTGACAGGGTTAGCAGCATGTAATACAAAGAAGGATTACGACACGATCTTTAAGGACCCCAATCTGTATTGCGCAACGGTCTATCAGCTGAATACGGTGGTGATGGGCAATAATTTCTCCCCCATCGTCGGCTCACGAAATTACCTCTATGCCAACGTCGCCGCTTATGAAGTGGTCGCCGCCGGTTATCCTGATCTATATACTTCTCTGGCCGGGCAGGCAAAGGGATTGAAATCTGTTCCCAAACCTGCGGCCAGCAAGCCTTTTGACGTGGAGTTCGCCGCCTTGCTGGCTTTCTGCAAACTGGGGGAAGCCGTCACCTTCCCCATGGGCAGTATGAAGGAATATGTGGACAGTCTGAAAAAAATGGCCCGGGATCATGGCATGCCCTCCGACATTTTTGACAACTCCATTGCTTATGCAGATTCGGTATCCTCTGCCATCATGAAGTGGAGCAAAAAAGACAATTACCTGGAGACCAGAGGGGCTCCGGAATATACCGTGATGGATTCACCAGGCCGCTGGGTGCCCACTCCTCCCGCCTATGCCTCCGCCATGGAGCCGCACTGGAATACCATACGGACGGTAGTACTGGACAGTGTCGGCCAGTTTACGACACCTGCTCCCTATAAATTCAATATAAACGACAAGAATAGCGATTACTATAAAGAATTGATCAGCATCAAAAACACCGGGGACAGCCTCACGGAAGAGCAGATCCACATTGCAGATTTCTGGGATGACAACCCCTTTAAACTCAACGTATCCGGCCACCTGATGTTCGGCACAAAAAAATTCTCTCCTCCGGGTCATTGGATGAGCATCGTAGGTATTGCCGCCAAAAAGGCAAAAGCCGACTTCCCCACGACGGTCTGTGCTTACGCCAAAACTGCTATCGCACTTTTTGACGCCTTTATCGAATGCTGGGATACGAAATATACCTACAATACGGCAAGGCCGGAGACCATCATTAACAGATACATCGATCCCAACTGGCGTCCTCATTTGCAGACGCCTCCCTTCCCGGAATATACCTGCGGCCATTCCACCTGCTCATCGGCAGCAGCGGAGGCGCTGACCAGTGTGTTCGGCGACAATTTCGCCTACACCGATACAACGGAACTCGAATTCGGGATTAAAAGCCGGTCTTTTCCCTCCTTCCGGGCCGCTGCTATGGAAAATAACCGGGCAAGATTTTACGGCGGCATTCATTTTCATCATTCCTGCATCGTCAGTACTGAAAATGGCAGAAAAGTAGGGGCCCTCGTAGCCGAAAAATTAAAAATGAAAAAAAATTAACAGGAACGCATATGTATAAAAACACCAAACAACAGACAATGAGAAAGAAACTATTTTTTTGCATGATCGTTTGCCTAACGATGGCTTTTGCCGGAAAGACTTACGCCCAGGGCTGCGTTGCCATCCGCAGCACGGGAGGTTTCTGCAGCGCAGGCAAAGAGGCGCAGATCGATACCACCCATAAATGGCAATTCAGCGCCAACAACCGCTACTTCAGGTCCTTCCGGCATTTTGTCGGCACCGACGAGCAGAAGCAGCGCCAGAAGCTGGGTACCGAAGTCATCAATCATCAGTATACCCTGGATATGGCCCTCTACCGTATGATCGACAGCCGGTGGTCGGTGATGCTGGACCTGCCCATCGAGGATAACTCCCGGTCATCTTTGTACGAACATGCTAACCTGGGACGTTACAAGACCCATTCTTTTGGCGTAGGGGATATCAGGGTGGCCGTTTACAGCTGGGTGCTCGACCCGGTAAAAATGCCCAAAGGCAACGTACAGGTGGGCCTGGGGATCAAATTGCCCACCGGCAGCTATAATTACCTGGATTATTTTCATGTCACGGACAGCACAAAGAGACTGGGCCCCGTAGACCAATCTATCCAATTAGGCGACGGCGGCACAGGCATTACCTTCGAATTGAATGCTTTTTACAACCTCTCCCATACGGTAAGCCTCTATGGCAACTTCTATTATCTCAGCAACCCCCGGGAAGTGAATGGTATCTCCACTGCAAGAGGTGGTACCGCTTCGGCATCGGCTGTTAAGAATGGCAGTGATGTGATGAGTGTACCCGACCAGATGATGGCCAGGGTAGGGGTTAACGTAATGGCTAACCGCTTTATTTTCTCCGCCGGCGTCCGTGACGAATGTTTGCCCGTACATGACCTGGTGGGCGGTAGCAATGGTTTCAGAAGGCCGGGGTACATTATCTCCGCCGAGCCGGGGGTCACGTATAACTTTTCAAAGGTTTCCTTATATGCTTATGTCCCGATAGCGTGGGTGCGTAACCGCACACAGAGCGTTCCGGATAAGATAACATCGCAGCTGACGGGTACAACGGCTCATGGAGATGCCGCCTTTGCCGATTATGCCGTCAACATCGGCCTCAATTTCAGGTTCTGATAATACCTGTTAATCTTAAAATAATTTATCATGTTAATTCTTACAGAGCCTATCGGAAGTATCCCCCGCCCCCTTGAATTGCAACAAGGAATGAAAGCGTTTGCCGCCGGGGATATCGGGGCAAAGGAATTGGATATCTTATTTGCCAGGGCATTACTGGATACGATTAAACGCTTTGAAGCAACCGGTTCACCCGTTATCACGGATGGTGAACAGACAAAACCCAGTTTTGCCACCTATCCCATTCATGGCTTACAGGACCTTGACCCCAACGGAGTGGTCATTCCGTTTGAAGATGGGCATACCCGTCAATTGCCAAAGCTGACAGCCGGTCCTTTCCGTTATCAGCTGCATGCCACTGATTTTTTCCAAAAAGCCAGAGTCTTTACGGGGCTCCCCCTTAAACAGGCCGTTATTTCCGCCTCGGCGCTAAGCCTGCTTTATCCGGCGGAAGGCATCGCGGGTTATCCGGTGGATGTATTTATGGAAGATCTGGTGAATGAACAGGAACAGGATATCCGTAATTGCCTGGTCGCCGGCGCCCATAATGTACAGATAGATTTTACGGAAGCCCGTCTTTCCCTGAAGCTGGATCCCGGTAAAGGATTGCTACGGTCATTTATTGCATTAAATAACAAGGTCCTCGACCGCTTTTCAGAGTCCGATCGAAAGAACATTGGCGTACATAGCTGCCCGGGGGGCGATCATGATTCCACGCACAGCGCGGATATAGAGTATGGCGAATTACTCCCCTTATTGTTCGAGCTGAAAGCAACTAATTTCTATCTCCAGTACGCCAGTGAAAAGAATAAAAAACAGGTGCTGGGAGTGATAAAAGAAAACCTAAGGCCCGGACAGCGGGTTTTTATCGGAGTAACAGATGTCTTAAACCCCCGCATAGAGTCTCCGGAAGAGATCCGGGACCTGATTCTCGAAGCGGTGGAATATATACCCGTATCTCAATTTGGAACGACTGATGATTGTGGTTTTTCGCCTTTTGCGGATGATACGTCCACCAGCCGGGATATCGCTTTTGAAAAAATCAGGTCGCGTGTGGAAGGCACCCGTCTCGCGGAACAGGCGCTGGGGAAAAAACAAATAGCTGTTTAAAAAATAATATAACCAAACTAACAAGCATGAACGCTCTGAATTTTTATAAACGTACTCTCTTTGGCGCCGGCATGATACTCCTGTTAAGCGCATCGGCGTTGCAGGCACAGACAGACGAAGACGCTATTATGATGGCCAAAAACAATTTTTGCGTGGGGGGAACCTATATGTACAATAGCTGGGATCACTATTGGGAAGGGACCTTCAAACGTAACAACCAGAACCTTGGAACAGTCTCTACCCAGATGTTCGGTCTGATGGGAACTTATGGGATCAGTAAAAAACTCAATGTCCTGGTGAATGCCCCCTATGTATGGACCCATGCGACGGCCGGCACGCTCCATGGCATGCACGGGGTTCAGGATCTCACTCTCTGGTTGAAATGGCTGGCTGTAGAGCAAAACGTGGGGAAGGGTGTACTTTCTCTTTATGCATTGGGAGGAGGGTCTATTCCCCTGACCAACTACCAGGCTGATTTCTTACCCCTGGCTATAGGGTTGCACAGCAAGACCCTGTCTGGCAGGATCATGGTCGACTACCAGTTGGGCAATTTTTTTGCAACGGCTTCCGGCACCTATACCTACCGGAGCAATATCAAGATCGATCGGACTTCATACTATACGACCGAGATACACTATACCAATGAAGTGGATATGCCGGACATGACTGCTTTCAATGTACGTATTGGCTACCGGAGCGAGCGTATGATCCTTGAGGCGGTGGGAATGAAAATGACCACTCTGGGAGGATTCGACATCCGCAAGAACGATATGCCCTTCCCCAGTAACAAGATGAATTCGACCATGTTGGGGGCGCATGCCAAATATAACTTTAAGGCTGTTGAAGGATTGTCCCTCACGGGTGGCGGCAACTATACCGTGGCGGGACGTAATGTAGGACAGGCGACCGCCTTCGATATCGGGGTCTTCTATATCCTGGACTTCTCCCATAAGAAAGTAACTCCTGCCACCACCCCCAAAAAATAACCGATTATGAAACTTCTGAACTATATATCTCTGCAAAAAAGAAAACCGGTTTTCCTGCTGGCTGCCGTAGCATGTACAGCGATGCTGGTTACGCTGATCGCCTGTAACAAGAGCGTTTCTGACAGGACGGCCGATCTGCCGGCCCTCAACCCTTCCAATGCAGACCTCAATGCCGGCGCCTGGAAACCCGTTTTACTATCCCGTCCGGATACCTTTGCCGTACCGGCCCCCGTGGCTACCAGTAACCCGCTCTATGTGGCGGACCTGAATGAGATCAAAGGTTACCAGGCCCACCTGAACAGCGACCAGGAGAACAAGATAAAATACTGGGGTGCGGGGGGCGTATTACGCTGGAACGAGATCATGCGGGGACTGGTGGCTAAATATAATCTACCTCCTTACCAGAATGCAGACGGAACCTACCCTGCTCCGAATTCTGCTAACCCTTTCGCCTATCCCTTATTCCCCTTCTCCAATCCGCCCTACGCCGCCAGAGCGTATGCTTATGTCAGCGCAGCGCAATATGATGCACTCGTAGCCTGCTGGTATTATAAAACACTCTATAACCGCCCGACCCCTCATAAAGTGGACTCGACCATCCGGGTCCTCGCCGCGCCGACCACCCTTCCTTCCTATCCTTCGGAAGGGGCTGTGCTGGCAGGAGTAACCGCCGAAATGATGAAGCTGCTCTTCCCCGATGAGATTGCTGCTATCCAGCAAAAGCTGGAAGAGCAGGAGCTAAGCCTCATCATGTCCGGCGCCGCCACCCGCAGCGATATCCTGGCCGGCGAGACGCTGGGCAGACAAGTAGCAGAAATGTTCATCACCCGGGGAAGGGGCGATAATGCCGGCAAGGCGATCGGAACACCCACCGACTGGGCCGGCTTCATAACTACGACACTGGCCGGCGGTCAGGTACCCTGGTATAGCCTGGAAGTTCCCAAACGACCTCCTATGTTACCCCTGTTCAATAGAGTAAAACCCTTCTTATTTGACTCCGCCACCGTGGTAGCCCTTCGCCCCGGCCCTCCCCCGCAGACGGGTAGCGACCAGATGAAGGCAGAGACGGAGGAAGTGTACAATAATATCAAGAGCCCCAGCCGGGAACACATCCGGATCGTACAGTTCTGGGCTGATGGCGTGGGCACCTATACTCCTCCCGGTCATTGGGATGCCATCGCGGCAGAGGATTTTGTAAAAATGAACTGGAGCGAGGTAAGATGGGCCCGGAATATGGCCCTGCTCAACATGGCCGAGATGGATGCGGGCATTGTTTGCTGGGATACCAAATATCATTATTTCAATCCCCGGCCTTCGCAAATGGATGGGAGTATCAAAACCCTGACAGGCGTTCCCAACTTCCCTGCCTATATCTCCGGCCATGCCACTTTTAGTGGAGCAGCTGCCACTGTGCTGGGATATCTTATACCGGGAAGAGCCAACGATTATGCAGCCATGGCCCAGGAAGCAACCATGTCCCGGTTATATGGAGGTATCCATTACCGGAGTGATTGCCAGATCGGCGTGACGACGGGACAAAAAGTAGGCAATTACGCAGTACAACGGGCCATGACAGATGGTGCGCAATAAAAATATTCAAAGTGCGGGAGCACGTTAAAGATTTTCTTGGATCATAAGCAAAAGCAAAAGTAAAAACGCCGCGATTCTTCGCGGTGTTTCTTTTAGAACCTTTCCCTGCCGGAGGCAGGTCCCTATAAATATATAAAATTCTTTGTAAATGAAAAAGATCCTCTTTGGATAAATATGTACCCGGGCCCCGGCATCCTGCCCGCCGACGGCCGGACTTTTTATATATCTCCTGGGCTGAAGATGTAAGGAGTCACCAACGGATTTATTACATTTACCATATGAAAAGATTTGTTTATTCCCTCCTCCTTACCCTATGTTCATTAATATCATTCGGGCAACCCCCTGTCACTACACCGCCGGATAAGATCTACGGTAAATTATTTGTAGACGTTCAGATGGGCCGGGTGTTTGCGGATGGAAAAACTTTCGTGGACTGTATTCCGAAGAGGAAGCCGGCGGATATCGTGGCGGACTATGAGACGGCCAGGACAACAGCAGGTTTTGACCTGAAAAAATTCGTCGAAGAGAATTTCGAGATACCCGGCAGTCCTACCGATAATTACAAGACCAATAACGCCGAAGACGTCGTCGCTCATATCAAAAACCTATGGACGGTCCTGAAAAGAAACCCCGACAAACCGGTGGAAGGCAGCTCCCTGTTGCCTCTGCCTTATCCCTATATCGTACCCGGAGGCCGCTTTCGCGAAGTCTATTACTGGGATTCTTATTTCACCATGCTGGGCCTGAAAGAGAGCGGAGAGATCGGCATGATCGACAATATGGTAAAGAATTTTGCCTACCTGATCGAAACATATGGCCATATCCCTAACGGCAACAGGACCTATTACCTGGGACGCTCGCAGCCTCCTTTTTTCTCCGTTATGGTAGAGTTGCTGGCTGACGTAAAAGGAGACAGCATCTACCAGGAATTTTTGCCTGCCATGGAGAAAGAATATCAATTTTGGATGGATGGCAGTGACAAGCTGAAACCTGGTCAGGCTTACCGGCGGGTCGTCCGGCTCAAAGGGGGAGATATCCTCAACCGGTATTGGGATGACGCCATTGTACCCAGACAAGAGAGCTGGCGGGAAGATTTTCTGACAGCACAACGCTCAGGCAGGGATAAAATAGAAATGTACGAGCACCTGCGTGCAGGGGCAGAGAGCGGCATCGACTTCAGCAGCCGCTGGTTTGCCGATGGAAAAAACCTGGTGACCATACGGACGACGGACATGATACCGGTAGACCTCAACGCCCTGCTCTATCATCTGGAGGTATCCATATCCAAAGCAAAGCTGATGAATAAGGACGATTCGGCCGCGGGAGAATACCGGAGAAAAGCCGTAAAAAGAGGGGAGCTGATCGATAGATACTGCTGGAATAAACTGCGTACATACTATACCGATTATAATTTCAAGACGCAGAAACAGAGTAATCATATCAATCCGGCAGGCATGTATCCCTTTTGTTTTATCAACGAACACCCGGATTATATGAGTTTCCTGGGGAGAAAGGTCGCCGCCGTCATCCGGGAGAAGTTATTAAAGCCCGGCGGAGTGGCGACGACGGAATTTGCGACGGGCGAGCAGTGGGACGCTCCCAATGGCTGGGCGCCCCTGGAATGGATGACCATTTGGGGGCTGGACCGTTGCGGTCAGAAAGACCTGGCCGCGGATATAGCTGCACGCTGGGTGCGGCTGAATGAAAAAGTATATAAGGAGACCGGCAAACTGATGGAAAAATATAATGTGACCGATATCAATAAGGAGGCAGGCGGCGGTGAGTATGCCGGGCAGGACGGTTTCGGCTGGACCAACGGGGTCCTACTGAGATTGATCAGGCAATATAATTTGCCGAAAGAATAGTCATTCCGGCTATTCCGCAATCCACCGCAGGCAAACTGCCCAGCCTACAATCATCGCTATCCATAGCGACGATTGCTTACTTTTGCCAAAAAATTCGCAATGCGCTGTTGGACCTTTATACTCATCACCCTCCTTTTTGCCGCCTGCTCGCAGAATAATGTAACGGAAGACAACAGCTTTAAAAAATATTTCGACTCGGCCGGGGTCAGCGGAACTTTTGGCATGTTCGACAACGGACAGGGACACTTTACGATCTATAACTTACCCCGCTTCCGCGATAGTGTCTACCTGCCCGCAGGTACTTTCGATCTCATCCTGTCCCTCATCGGCATACAGACTGGCCTGGTCAAAGACGACAGCGCCTTAGCAGTATTGGGACGTGAAGATGGTTTCAGCCAACTGGCTCTCCACCTGGGTAAGGATACGCTGAAAAAATGGATCGACTCCCTGGGTTACGGGAACAAGAACATCGGCGGCCCCATCGATTCCTTTTGGCTGAACAATCACCTGAAGGTCACCCCCGATGAACAGCTGGGCCTGGTAAAGAAATTATACTTCGATCAATTGCCATTTTTCCAGCATACCCAGCAGGTCGTCCGTCGACAGATGATGACGGAGAACAATACCAACTATCTGCTTAGTTATAAGACCGGCCGGGGGACCAAAGAAAACGGACAGTCCATTGCCTGGGTCCTGGGCTGGATAGAAGAGAACAAACACCCCTATTTCTTTGTACTCAACCTGGAATCCACCAGCCCCAACGGGGATATTCTCAACACCGGGCTGCCGATCCTGAAAAGCATTCTGACGCAAATGGGCTTTTTTCAGGGAAAGAAGTAACCTTTCGTATAAAAAGAGCAAGAATGCTGAGCTTATGCGGGAGGAAGGATTGGCGGACGTCCTTTTTCAACAACCAGAAGATTTCAGTTAACCCGATCGGCCTTGCTGGCAGACGCCAGGCTACAATTGGCTTTCTTTTTGCAATATTTAGCAAGTCTAAATCGGCGATGAATCCAAAGTATCTTTAAATTAGCGTTGGTTTTAGCAAAAAATCATGTTCAGACTGCAACACATCGAATATCTCCTGGGCCTGGCTGCCCTTCCCTTTTTGGGATTGCTGCTCTATGCCCTGCTGAGATGGAAGAAAAAAACCACCACCCGGATAGGGGACCCCTTACTGGTAAAACAATTGATAAAGAACTTCTCCTCCCTACGATTCTTTATTAAAGTTGCCTTGGTGCTGCTGGCCTTTACCCTCATCATCCTGGGGGCGGCAAATGTCCAGAAACCTGGCGCTATGGAAAATATCAATCGTCAGGGAGTGGACGTAATGATGGTACTGGACGTGAGTAAGAGCATGCTGGCCCGGGATATTAAACCCAACCGCCTGGAGAAAGCCAAACAATTACTGCTCAGGCTCATGGATAAGCTGGAGAACGACCGCATCGGCCTTGTATTATTTGCGGGCAGGGCCTATCTGCAAATGCCCCTGACCACCGACCATGGCGCCGCCAGAATGTATATCCGCAATGCAACTCCCGAGGTAGTCCCTACCCAGGGCACGGTGATCGGAGAAGCCCTTCGGATGGCCAATACCTCTTTTAACAGTAAAGAAAGAAAATTTAAGGCCATCGTGCTGATATCGGATGGCGAAGACCACGACCCCGAAGCGTTGAAAATGGCCAAAAGCCTGGCAGCGAACGGAGTCATGATCAACACAATAGGGGTCGGCTCCCCGGAAGGGTCCCCCATCGTGGACCCCGTCACCAATGAGCTGAAAAAGGACGATCAGGGGCAGACGGTCATTTCCAAACTCAATGAGGGGGAATTACAACAACTGGCGGATGCCAGCAACGGGAGATATGTCCGCATGGACAACCTGGATGATGTGCTGATCACCATGACCCAACAGCTGGAAAGTATAGAAAAAAAATCCCTCAGCGATGCGGAATTCATTGACTATAAAAGCTTTTTTCAGTGGTTCCTGGCTTTAGCCCTGGTTTTTCTGCTGGTGGAGTTCTTTTTGCCGGAACGCAGACGGGTGGCCGGCCTGAAATACTTCCTGCTGCTCATCCTCGTATTGGCGGGTTCTCTGTCTTCATGGGCCCAGAATGAAAATGCCCTGATCCGTAGCGGCAACCGCTATTATAAACAGAAACAGCTCGACCAGTCACAGAAACAATACCAGGAGGCAGTAAAAAAGGCTCCTGATAATCCGACGGCTAATTATAACCTGGGCAACGCACAGTTCAGGAAAAATAATTTTGAGGAAGCGGCCAAGTCTTATGACGCCAGCGTGGAACACAGCCCCGATAACGCCGGCCGGGAGAAAGGATTGTACAATAAAGGGGTGGCCCTGATAAAACAAAAGAAACTGCAGGAAAGCATCGACGCCTGGAAAAACGCCCTCAAGCTGAATGCTTCGGACGAAGACGCCCGGGAAAACCTTCAGAAAGCCCTGATGGAGCTGAAACAACAGCAATCCCAGCAACAAAAGGATCAGAAAGATCAAAAAGACAAAAAAGATAAGAAGGACCAAAAAGACCAGAAAGACGAAAAAAAGGACCAGCAACAGCCACAACAGCCTAAGCCCCAGCCCAGCAGGTTAAACAAACAACAGGTCGAGCAGTTGTTAAAGGCCCTGCAGCAAAAGGAAAATGACATCCAGGATAAAATGAACCAGAATAAGGCGAAATCAACTACACAGCCTGAAAAAGACTGGTAAATTCATCACCGGAACAAAATATTGGAAGGCCTCCCTTCTCGGGATTCTATCTTATTTTTGCGGTATGCAATTATACTGTAATTCCCTTACTCAATATACAAGGCTTAAGACCCTGGAAGTGAAGATCGGAGACCTGCTCCTGGGCAATTTTCATCCTATCCGGGTGCAGACGATGACTACCACCGATACTATGGATACCCGGGCCACGGTAGAGCAATCCATCCGCTGCATAGAAGCCGGCGCCGAGCTGGTACGTATCACCGCTCCCAGTAAGAAAGAGGCGGAGAACCTGCTCAACATAAAAAATGAGCTGCATAAAAGAGGGTATTATACCCCCCTGGTCGCAGACATTCATTTCACGCCCAACGCAGCCGAGATAGCAGCCCGCATCGTGGAAAAAGTAAGAGTGAATCCCGGTAACTATGTCGATAAAAAGAAGTTTGAATTCATTGACTATACAGATGCCGATTACCAGGAAGAGATCGATCGTATCCGCAGCCGCTTCACTCCGCTGGTGAAGATCTGTAAAGAGTATGGTACGGCTATGCGCATTGGTACCAATCACGGCTCGCTAAGTGACCGCATTATGAGCCGTTACGGGGATACGCCCATGGGCATGGTGGAGAGCGCCATGGAGTTCCTGCGGGTAGCCAGGGATGAGAGCTATCACAATATTATCCTCAGTATGAAATCCAGCAACCCTCAGGTGATGGTACAGGCTTACCGGCTCCTGGTCCGGAAGATGGAGGATGAATTTGGAGCTTGTTATCCCCTGCACCTGGGAGTGACGGAGGCCGGCGACGGAGAAGATGGCCGCATCAAGTCGGCGATCGGTATCGGTACGCTGCTGGAAGATGGCATTGGGGATACGATCCGCGTCTCCCTGACGGAAGACCCCGAATTTGAAATACCCGTTTGTAAAGATCTGGTAAAGAGATATGAAGGCCGCGGCAAGGGCCAGGCTGCAGAGCTGGACGCCGGGCAAACCGTCCTTGCGGCATCCAATGGACAGTCTTTCTCTGTCCCTCCCATCCCATCCATCGGGAAGATACCTTATTCCCCCTTCGACTACCGGAGAAGAAGATCCGTCACTGTCTCCAACCTGGGGGATCATCTGGTGCCCGTCGTAGTGGCGGATTTCATGAAGGCCGCGACTATCGGACGCCAGGACCTCGCGACCATTGGATATACCTATGACCCCGCCACCGATAAATGGAATATCGGCGATGCGGCCGCCGACTACCTGTATACAGCACGTAAGATGCTTGACTTCGACCTGCCTGGCACCTGTAAGGTCATCTGCGACTATACAACCTGGCTCCAGGCCCCGGACCAACAAAAATATTTACCGCTCTATCAGGGAAACGAATACCTTCAGCCGGGTCAGCATTCCACCCTGGCGAACTTTGTATCTCTCGACACGGCAGGAGAAGGAACTGAAGAGCTATTGAAGAAGATCAGCGGAGACCCTACGACCGTTTTGTGCCTTTGGTCCTCCCACCCCTATGCCATGCTGTCCGTAAGACGTTTCATCATGGAGTTGATGCAACAGGGCATCGACTGCCCCCTGATCCTGGCGGTAGAAAGCCAGGACAGCACCATCGACGAACAGCTGATCCATTTTTCCACAGAAGCCGGATCCCTGCTGCTCGAAGGGATGGGCGACGGTATCTGGCTGATGAATGATCCCGGCAGGATCGTGAACGACAAAGTCAGCGGCCGGACCTATCTACCCGCCAAAAACAATCATCAGTTCATCAACAATACTTCTTTTTCTATCCTCCAGGCCACCAGGACCCGGATATCCAAAACGGAATACATCTCCTGTCCCTCTTGTGGCCGGACTCTGTTCGACCTGCAGGAGACTACGGAGAAGATCCGTTCCGTCACCCACCACCTCAAAGGAGTGAAAATAGCCATCATGGGTTGTATTGTAAATGGACCGGGAGAGATGGCCGATGCTGATTTCGGATATGTTGGCAGCGGACCCGGAAAGATAACCCTTTACAGAGGGAAAGAAGTGGTCAAACGGGGCGTTGACAGCGCTATTGCCGTGGAAGAACTGATCAATCTGTTGAAAGAGAGCGAAGCATGGATAGAACCTCTTCATAGTTAAAATTATTTCCCGGTGAATCGTATTGACAGACTGCACGCTATACTTACTCATCTTCAAAGCAAGAAGAGGGTGACGGCACAGGAAATGGCCGATCGCTTTTCCATAAGCCTTCGTACCGTATACCGCGACGTGAAATCCCTGGATGAATCCGGGGTGCCTGTCATCGGAGAGGCCGGCACGGGATATACGATTATGGAGGGATATCGACTCCCTCCCGTCATGTTCACCCAGGAGGAGGCCGGCGCCCTGTTGCTGGGCTCCAAGCTGGCGGAACAGTTTACCGATGGCTCGGTCAAACGCCATTTCAATGCCGCCTTGTTTAAGATCAAGGCGGTGTTGCGGTCAACCGATAAAGACTATGTAGACAGCCTTACCGATCATATCGAGATTTTGGCCCGCCGTTCACCTGCCCCTGAACTACCTCATCAATACCTTTCTCTCTGGCAGCAGGCCATCGTTCAGAAAAGGGTGGTAGACCTTCACTATCATTCCGGCGCCAAGGAAGAGACCACCAAGCGCAACGTAGAGCCCATCGGCCTGCTGTATTATTCATCGGCCTGGCACCTGATCGCCTGGTGCCGTCTGCGCAAGGGCTATCGTGACTTCCGGCTGAGCCGTATGCTCAACGTCTCCCTGAAGGAAGAATTCTTTGACAGGTCGGCTCATCCTTCTGTCCAGGAGTATATCCAGCAGAACAGAGGCAGCGAGGAGTTGCAGGAGGTGATCGTGAGTTTTGACAGAAAAGTGGCCAGATACCTCCATGAGCAGAAATATCTGAACGGTTTTGTTTCGGAAGAAGACCTGGGCGATTGCATATGTATGAAGTTTCTTACCTCCTCCGTAGAATATTTCGGCCGCTGGCTCCTCATGTACGGTAATACCGCTACCGTAGAATCCCCCGCGGCCCTCCGGACGCTGATGAAGGAACTGGCGGAACGATTGCTGGCTCATCATGGAACCTACTGACATAAGGCTGTCACTTACCGGCCTTTCCTTTGTATTAAAACCCAGTTATATGAAAAAAAGAACATGTGCCGTATTTGTGTTCGAAGGTTTTGCCGATCACGAGATTGCCCTCACCATGGCCTGGCTGAACAGCAACAGTGACTTTTCAATCGAAACTTTTTCCACAAAAGGCCAACCCGTTACCGCTATGAGCGGAATGAAGGTAATGCCACATACCAGCCTGCAAAATGCCGACCCGGAATATTTCGATCTGTTGTTATTGCCCGGTGGGGCCAAATGGGAGACAGGAGACAACCTGGAAATATTTCCCCTGATCAGGGCTACGGCGGGGAAAAAGCCCATTGCTGCTATTTGCGGAGCCACCCTGGCCCTGGGAGACCTGGGCCTGCTCAATGAAACACCTCATACCAGTAATTTTCCCGGTTATATAGGCCGGTTTTGTAAGGACTATGAAGGAGAGAACTTTTATCAGCCGGTCTCCTGTGTGAACACAGGGGAACTTATCACCTGCAGCGGGGTGGCTATCATAGACCTGGCGTATGAAATACTAAAGACCTTCGGGGTTTTCGATCCCCAAAAGGCGTTGGACTGGAAAGACCTGTACCAGACCAGCGGGGAGGTCCAATCTTTTTTTTATCTTTAGCCCATGAATTTTTCCATTTATCGTACAAATGAGAACGGACTGGAGCTGGTAAACCTCAAAGACGAAAGAACCGGTACAGAAATAGCTCTCCTGCCTGGTCATGGAGCTTCCCTCCATGCCTTTCGGGTCCGGCAAAAGGATGGTGCCCCTTTCAATGTGATCGACAATTATCGGGACCTGGACGAGCTGGAAAAGGAGATGGGCCGCTCGTTCAAAAGCCCCAAGCTTTCTCCTTTCCCCTGCCGCATAGCCGGAGGCAACTATCAGTTTGAAGGGAAAGATTACCAATTCGGAAATATTTTCTCCGACGGTACAGCCATTCACGGCTTATTGTATAACAAGGCCTTTACCATCATGGAAGAAGACGCCAGTGACACGGCTGCCTCCCTTTCCATGGAATACTGGTATAAAAAGGACAATGCAGGTTACCCATTTGATTATAACTGCCTGGTAAGACATGTACTACACGGGGACAATCTCCTGGAAGTGGTGACTACAGTGACCAACCTGGACAAAATCACCATTCCCGTTGCGGATGGCTGGCATCCTTATTTTCAATTAGGGGGAACTATAAATGACTGGCTCCTGCAATTCCATGCGTCTGCCATCGTGGAGTTCAATGAACAATTGATCCCCACCGGCCGTCTGTTACAATATGATGCTTTCGATAACCCCCGGCTGATCGGAGATACTTTTCTGGACAATTGTTTTGTCCTGAAACCCGGTATCGTCAGCCCTGCCTGCGAGCTGTTTAATCCGGCAAACGGCTTACGGGTATCCTTTTCTCCCGATGGAACTTATCCCTATCTTCAGCTATATACCCCCCCTTCCCGGACCAGCATTGCCGTGGAGAACCTCAGTTCGGCCCCGGACACCTTCAATAACAAAATGGGCCTCCTTCTGCTGCCCCCCGGACATTCACAAATTTTTACCGCCCGGTACAAGGTTAGCGTTGAGTAAAAAATTAACTTGCTCTCTAAATTTTGCATACAGATGAAGATCCTGAAATTTATACTGCCCTTTTCCCTGGTATTTTGTTTGACAGGCTGCCTGGACATCGACGAGAATGTAGAAGTAAAAAAAGATGGCAGCGGACAATTGTCCATGGATATGGATATGAGCCAGATGGTGGAAATGTTGCAGACCTATATGGGGAAAGATGAGCTGGCAAAAAAAGGGATGGAGAAAATGGACACGACCATTTACATGAAAGATATTGTGGATACCCTTAGCTCCCTCAGCGCCGAAAAGAAAGCCCTGCTTCGTACCGGTACAGTCCATATAAAGATGAACCTGGATGAAAAAGTATTTAAGACCCACATGCAATTCCCCTTTTCCAGCCTGGATAACCTGCAGAAATTATACGTGGTGATGAGCGATGGCTCCCTGGGAAGCACCCAGCTTTTTAAAGGTTTGGCCCCTGGCGGCGGTCAGGAAGGAGCAGGCGCAAGCCCCGACATCAACCAATTCAATGGTATTTATGACTTCTCCTGCAAAGACGGATCGATGAGCAAGAAGCTGAACCAGGACAAATGGAAAGCCCTCACACAAGACCCTCAGCTTGCCCAGATGAAACAGGCCGGACAAATGGGCGTTGAAATCCTCTATACGACCACGATAAAATTCCCCCGGCCGATAAAAAAAGTAGACAACCCTCAGGCCAAACTCTCGGAAGACAAAAAAACGGTTACGCTGAAATACAATCTGGTGGATGTGTTTGACCATCCTGAGCAGTTTGGATACAGCATAGAATATTAAAGCGAATGATAAAAACAGATTTTCTGGTTATAGGTTCCGGCATTGCCGGTCTTAGTTATGCGTTAAAAGTAGCCCAGCATCACCAGGATAAAAAAGTGCTGGTCATTACAAAGACAAGAGTGGATGAGACCAATACAAAATACGCACAGGGTGGGATAGCCGGCGTAACGGACCTGGAAACGGACAGCTATGAAAGTCATATTCAGGATACGCTGATAGCGGGAGACGGTCTCTGTAACCCGCACACGGTAGAGATAGTCGTGAAAGAAGGTCCCGAACGGATACAGGACATCATCGACTGGGGGACACAGTTCGACAAGGACTCGGAAGGAGATTTTAAAAAGGGAAAAGAAGGGGGACATTCCGCATTCCGCATCCTTCATCATAAAGATGTTACGGGGAAAGAAATTGAGCGGGCTCTACTGGAGACGGTAGGCAAACAGAAAAATATTGAGATCGCCAAACACTGGTTTGTCATCGATCTCATTACTCAGCACCATCTTGGTTATCTTGTCACCAAGTCGACACCGGATATCGAATGTTACGGTGTCTATGTGCTGGACCAGCATTCGAATAAAATAGAAAAGATCCTTTCCCGCATCACCTTACTGGCTACCGGCGGAAATGGCCAGGCATACCGGACAACTACCAATCCTAAGATTGCCACAGGAGACGGAGTGGCGATGGTCTACCGTGCCAAGGGACGCATTGAAAATATGGAGTTCATCCAGTTTCACCCCACCGCCTTATTCGAAGCGGGCGTCAGCCCCTCTTTTTTAATTACGGAAGCCGTTCGGGGCGACGGGGGTATCCTGCGCAACAAAGCGGGAGATGCCTTCATGGTGAAATATGACGGGGCGAGGAAAGACCTGGCCCCCCGCGATATCGTAGCCCGGGCCATCGACAGTGAGATGAAAAAAGCCGGTACAGAGCATGTATACCTGGACTGCCGGCATATGGATAAAGATAAGTTCATCGAGCACTTCCCGAATATTTATGAAAAATGCCGGTCCATCGGCATCGACATCGCAGAACACCTGATTCCTGTGGCCCCGGCCGCTCACTACAGCTGCGGAGGGATCAAGACAGACGAATGGGGCCGGACATCCATAAAGAACTTATATGCCTGCGGAGAATGCGCTTCCACCGGCCTGCATGGCGCCAACCGCCTGGCCAGTAATTCCCTGCTCGAGGCATTGGTATTCAGTCACCGTTGTTATCTGGACAGCGTTCAGCGTCCGGAAGGCATTGCCTTCCAGGAATCCATTCCGGATTGGAACCCCGGGGGGACTACGGAGCCGAAAGAAATGATCCTCATCACCCAGAGCCTGAAGGAGCTGCAACTCCTGATGAGCGATTATGTTGGCATTGTTCGCACCAATGTTCGCCTTCAAAGAGCCATGAAAAGACTGGATCTCCTGCATGAAGAAATTGAGGCTTTGTATGAAGCCACCGCCGTATCCCCTCAATTATGCGAAGTCCGGAACCTGATCACCGTAGGTTATCTCATCGTGAAAGAGGCCCAGTTCCGCAAAGAGAGCCGTGGCCTGCATTTTAATACGGATTACCCGGAGAAGAGCTCCCTGGTGCAGAATATTATATTGTAGCAGACAAGTTACCTGATCACCATAAAGCTGCCTTTTACAGGGAAGACCTCCCCATTGTCACAGACCATTTCAGCGAGGTATACATAGGTGCCCGTCTCCACGGGATTGCCTTTAAATGTCCCATCCCAACCGGATGACGCGTCATCGATGTTGAAATTCCCCCGTTGAAAGATTATCTCTCCCCAACGATTGAAGATGCGCAGGTAATTGATGACGCGTATTCCCTTCCCCTTGATATACCATCGTTCGTTTTTGCCGTCTCCATTAGGCGTAAAACTATTGGGAATATAGACCCGCCCCTCGTCGCAGATTAGTTTGAGAAAAAGGGTATCGGAAGCCGGGCATCCGTATTGGGTCCTGCCGGTAACGATGTAGAAAAGGGAGCTCCGTGGCGTGCAGACAGGGGAAGCACAATCCGTACAGCTAAGCCCGTCTGCCGGAGACCAGCTCCACTGGACGACATCATCGCTGCCCGTTGCATGCAGGGAGAAGCTAGACCCTGTCAGCACCTGGAGATCGGGGCCTGCGCTCACTGTGGGAGAAGGGGTCATATGGACGGGAAGGGTAGCGGTATCGGTAAAACACAAATTGGGATCATACCCTACGACGGTATAGCCAGCCTGTAGCGGCGGCTGGGCAATGGGATCCGCTGCGTGGTTGTCATTCAGGCCGGTGGCATGGATCCAGTTATAGGAGGCGGCGCCTCCCGCGTGTAAGAGCAGCGGCAACCCGGGACAGGCAAAGGCCTCCTCTGCGATCTGTAGCCGAAAGGGCTGTGGATCTACTACCAGCAAGGTATCTGTTATTTCTTTGCTACAGCCATAAGGCGTCGTGACCCGTAAGCTAAGCAGGTACCGCCCGGCATGCCGGTATGTAAAGGAGGCGGAGGCCGCATTGGAGGTGTCTGCCGGCACTCCTGTTCCAAAGCTCCATTTGTATTGCAGGGCCTGCTGATCGGAAGCCACGCTGCTCACGGCAGGGGCCAGGATTACCAGGGTAGAATCACAGACATGAGGAGGTTTGTTTTTAATACTTACGTCCAGGCTGTCGATAATGATCGGCCTGTTGAGAACGGAAGTGGCCGTACAGCCATTCCCGTCCTTCAGGATAAGGCCGGGGGTATAAAGTCCTCCCGTCAGGTATTGATGAACGGCAAAAGTATCCTGTGTCTGATCCAGGGTGCCGTCTGCAAAATCCCAGGTAAAAGAGCTGGCATTCCTTACCAGGGCGCTGAGGGTGACGGTTTGCCCCCTACATCCTGATAACGTGTCTGCCCTTATAGTCGCATAAGGACCGTTGATCGTGATGAGATCGACGGTGCTGTCTCTGGTTCCGTCATACCCATATCCATACAGGACAACCTTGTATACACCCGGCTGATAATAGGTATGACTGGGATACGCCTGGTTGTCCGCAGTGCTGCCATCTCCAAAGTCCCAGGCTACCCGGGCGGCATTCACCGAGTTATCGGCAAAACGGACCACCATCGGCGGACAACTGTTGTTATTGATCGTAGAAACAGTGTATTGGAAGGAAGTATGGACCATTTTTACATAGAGTACCTGCGTCGCCGTATCGGCACATTGGGCAGCTACGCTGCGGACGATCAGTTTCACCGTATCCGTACTGATGCTGCTATAGCTGTGGGAGGGATAGGCATCGTTGGAGAGGGCCCCATCTCCAAAGTTCCACTGGTATTGCGTATCGTTGGCACCGGTATTATTAGTGCTGTTATAAAAATAAACCATCGTATTGGGAGATACGGCGGTGGGAGAATAGGTGAACGCAGCCTTCGGTCCATTCACCTGGACATAGGTGGGATAGGAAGGGCTGCTGGCATAACAACCGTCCGTATCCGTTACGGTAAGTACAGGGTGATAGATACCGGGATCGGCGTAATAATGGGAGACGAGGCCTCCCAGGCTCTGCGTCTCCCGCTGCCCGTCTCCGAAATCCCATGACCAGGTCCGGAGGGCAACGTTGTTGTTCCCGTGGGCAACCTCCTGTAAAACGACCGGTGAATGGAAGCATACATTATTAGTGTTGATCTGGTACCCGGAGACAGGACCTTTTATAGTCAGCGGTATATAATTGCTGGTATCATAGCAGCTAAAGCCATAGGAGAGAAAGATAGCTCTCAGACTGTCTTTCCCATTTGTAAGCCCCTGTATCGATCCGGCATAATAATTATTCCGGTAATAAATACCTCCGGGCGCATAGGACCCCGGAAAGGAAGGCTGATCCTGATATTGCCAGTTCTTTAACGTATAACTATAATTCGGATCGGCGAAATCATGAAGAGGATTCAGTTGCATGCCGGAGACCTGCACACTCAGCGCATCGCTGGCGCAAATCGTTGCCTTATCCGCCGTGAGCAGGGGTTTTTGTTTCAGCAGGACGGGCAGTGCTATAGAATCTTTTACGGTACAGGCTCCGTTGATGGCAGCCAGGACAACATTATATACTCCCGTTGCCGTATAGGTGTGCGCAACGGTGGTCTGGTCAGTGTTCAGGGGTAAGCTGCTGCCATCTCCGAAATCCCAGTTCCAGGAGACGCCCTTTATCGTCTTTTGTTGAAAGGTTACCAGGCCTCGGGTGCCGTCACAGGTATTGGCCGCACCTGTTATCCGCGGGAAAGGGGGTAATACATTCAGATAGTCTTTTTTTACCAGGGTGTCGCTGCAAAACTCATTTCCGACGATGAGCGTAATGGTATACAACCCGTCGTGGGTATAACTCCAGGAGGGGCTGGAAGAGGTGTTGGGATTGCTGTTATCGCCAAAATCCCAGCGCCAGTCTGTGATGGGGCCTTTAGAAAGATCGGCAAAATGCACCGGATTGTTCCCGCAAACGGTGGTGCCGGGATTGGCGGCAAAATCAGCCGCCGGCATTTGATACAGGTGAACAGAACTATACTCGGCCACACCCTGGCAGCCGCTTCTGGTAGTATAATGCAGGTGAACGATATAGGTGCCGGGTATCGTGAAATGATGCAGGGGCCGGGCATCGGTAGAAGCCCCCCCATCTCCGAAATCCCAATCATAGGAGGTGACCGGGTCGTTATCGCTGCTGGCGGAGAATCCGATGGTGAAATCTCCGCAGGAGGCATTGCCCTTTGCGCTGGTAGAGCTGAACCAGGAGATGAATACGGTGGGTTTGAAGATGCTGATCGTTTTCCCGATGGTGCTGCTGCAGCCCGCAGCATTGGTCACAGTAAGCCGGACCGCATAATATCCTTCGGTATTATACGCATAAGAAGGGGTCTGCAGAAGAGAGGTGGCGGCTGGCAGCGAGGGGTCGAACCCCCACTGCCATTTCACAGCCGTAGAGGTCGTGTCTGAAAAATCGACGGTGACAGGCATGCCACACCCCACCAGGGGGTTGACCAGGAAACCGGTAAGTGCCGGCGCCTCTACGATATTGACCTGTTTGGATACGGACTGCTGACAGACCCCATAGGTATTGGTCAGGGTCACCGTCTGGCTGCCCGGGCTGCTGAAAATATGATGACCGGCGCCGTTATACGTGTAATCAGAAGATCCATCATCGAATTTCCAGACACCCGAGCTGGCGGAAGGAATACTGGCATCCCGGAAGACAGCCGTTGCACCCTGGCAGATCTGGCCGGGTATTATAAAATCCGTGGAAAAATCCGCTACATGGATGAGCCCGGTCCCTGTGCTGATGTCTGTACACCCTCCTGCTCCTGTCACCGATAATTTTATGGTATAGACGCCTTTATTACTGAATATATGAGAAGGAGCTTTATCGGTAGAGTTGGTTCCGTCCCCGAAATCCCAGTTATACGTGAGAGGGGCGCCGCCGGTAGAGGTATTGGTGAACTGAACGGCATCGGTGGTCTGACAGAGTGTAACTTTGTCAGCGGTGAAACCGGCTTTTACGGCCGGAGAGATGACGACGGCTTGTTTTTGCCGGGTGTTATAACATCCGTAGCTGTTCGTCACCGTAAGGCTTACGGAGGCGGACTGGGCAAAAGTATAGGTATGGGTAACCTGTCCCATGCCGGCTCCCTGTTGAGTGGCGCCGTCTGCGAAATCCCAGAAATAATTAGTGAGGGTACCATCGCCGGCCGTTGATTGGCTGCTGAAATTTACCGGGAGAGGAAGACAGCCCTCTGTAGGGGAGACTGAGAAATCTACGGCGGGTTTCTTATAGACGGTGATAACCTGACTGGCCGTAGAGGTTTGTGCCCCGTCTTGAACCGTCAGGGTGATCGTATATGTTTGTTCGTTAATATAAGTGCTGCCGGGGTTGGGCAGGGAAGAAACTTTCGTATTACCCAGATCCCAGGTATAGGTTGCGGCTGGAGAGGCGCCGGTTGTGGTATTGGTAAAAGAGACCGTCAGCGGGCTGCAGCCCCCGCTCTTATCTGGTTGAAAGCCCGCCTTTAATTGAGCCATGACTGCGCCGTTTACCGCCAGAAATGACAGCACTAAGAGGTATTCCCGGAACAGGGAGGTTCTTACATGGAGCGAGAGGGGCATTCCTATAGGAATTTGATTTTAAAAGGCCTTCGTAAGATAGTAGATGAAATTGACACAGGCAAGCCCCCTCACCTAACAAAATTCTGGTTTATATTTGCCTCGATGAATACTCCTTCTGCTACTTCCATTTCCAGGGCCATGATCTTTGCCGCGGGCCTTGGGACCCGCTTTAAACCATGGACCGACCGGCATCCGAAAGCCCTCGCAGTGGTCAATGGAAAGAGCCTGTTGCAGCGTAATATCGAATATCTTCAAC
Source organism: Puia sp. (assembly GCA_035492545.1). Classification (GTDB taxonomy): domain Bacteria; phylum Bacteroidota; class Bacteroidia; order Chitinophagales; family Chitinophagaceae; genus Puia. Next base: position 54,811 of record DATJJD010000196.1, on the reverse strand, counting down.
AGTATGGGATCCGGGACCTGGTCATCAATGTCCACCATTTTGGCGAACAGATCCGGGCAGCCCTCTCGGCCAATAATGGATGGGGAAGTCACATCACCATCAGTGATGAAACGGAGGAAGTCCTGGAGACAGGCGGGGGACTAAAAAAAGCCCGTCCCCTGCTGGAAGGCGCACCCTTCCTTGTCATGAATGTGGATATCCTGACAGACCTGGATCTGTCGGTTATGATCCGGGATCATTTTCACCATCGTCCCCTGGCGACGCTGGCCGTGACCAGCAGGAAGACTTCCCGGTATTTTTTATTTGATGAGCAGCAACAATTATGCGGATGGCGTAATGTCAGGACAGGGGAAGAAAGAATAGCGCGGGTCGTCCCGACTCCCCTTATTCCCCAAGCCTTCAGTGGCATACATATTATAGATCCGGCCATTTTCCCCCTGATAAAGGAAGAAGGGAAGTTCTCTATCGTAGACCTCTATCTTCGTCTGGCAGCCAGCCGGGAGATAAGAGGATTCGATCACAGCCATTCCAGGTTGATCGACGTGGGAAAACCTGAATCCGCTGAAGAAGCGGCACATATGTTCTTTTAGCAAAAGGGTTTTCATTGCAGGATTGCATTATGTTGTCATTAAATTTAAAGAGATTGGATGGGCAGGTAGCTGCAGTAGTTAACTTTAGGATTCTTTAAATCACATTTCACATGCAGAAAATTCTCCGGATTTTTTCAATCTGTCTTCCTTTCTTTACGATAATAATAACTCATGCACAACAGTTACCTGGCCCGGAAGCGGGCGCAGGGTCGAAAGTAATGCTGCCGAATGGCTGGTCGCTTACTCCCGCCGGTCATAGCCTTCCCCTGGGGGACCTTCCGTTGAATATCGCCGTATCACCTTCCAAACGTTATCTGGCCGTGACCAACAATGGTCAGAGTACGCAAACGCTGCAGCTCATCGATGTCGTCAACGAGAAGATAATGGACAGCATTGTGATCGCGAAGTCCTGGCTGGGATTAAAATTCAGTGCGGACGGCCGGTTTTTATATGCTTCCGGCGGAAATGATAATTTCATCTTAAAATATGCCGTCAATACGCAGCCGGGTAGCCGTGGTCTGGTCCTGGTCGACAGCCTGGTTCTTGGGAAAAAATGGCCGGAGAAAATTTCTCCGGCAGGCCTGGATATAGACGACAAAAGACAGCTGCTCTATGTCGTGACAAAAGAAAATAATTCGCTCTATATCGTTGATCTGGCAACAAAGACTGTTATAAAGCAAGTGGAGCTGGGAGGAGAAGGATATACCTGCCGTCTTTCCCCCGACGAAAAAGAACTGTATATAACCTGCTGGGGATGTGATAAAGTTCTCGTCTTTAATACGGAAAGCCGGTCTTTTTCCGCGGAGATCCCGGTGGGAGATAATCCCAACGATCTTTGCCTGACCCGGAATGGCCGCTGGCTTTTTGTAGCCAACGCCAACGATAATTCCGTCTCGGTGATTGACCTGCAACAGCGAAAAGTGGTGGAGACCCTCAATGCTGCCCTATATGCGGATGCCCGCCCTGGCTCTACGACCAATGCTCTGGCGCTCAGTACCAATGAAAAGACCCTCTATGTGGCCAACGCGGATAATAACTGCCTTGCTGTATTTGATGTGAGCAAACCCGGATCGGGTGGTTCCCGTGGATTTATTCCCGTAGGCTGGTATCCTACGGCTGTGCAGGTCATCGGAAAAAAGATCTGGGTAGCCAATGGAAAAGGACTCTCTTCGATGGCTAACCCTTATGGCCCGAACCCGGTCAACAAAAAAGAAGAGGTGGTCTATCAGAAGGGAGATAACAGGAAAGCGCGAACCGTACAATATATAGCCGGTCTGTTCAAGGGTACGATGAGCATTATCCCGGAACCGGACGAAAAAGAGCTGGGCGTATACTCCGCACAGGTATATAAGAATACTCCTTACACAAAATCCGGAGAATTGCAGGCAAAGGGCCAGCCGGACAACCCTGTTCCCATGAAAGTGGGGGATCCCTCTCCGGTCAAATATGTTTTCTATGTCATAAAAGAGAATCGCACGTATGACCAGGTATTGGGAGATATAAAAGAAGGGAATGGAGATACCAGCCTGGTCCTGTTTGGGGAGCGGATTACGCCCAATCAACACGCACTGGCGAAAGAATTTGTCTTATTGGATAATTTTTATGTCGATGCCGAGGTCAGCATGGACGGACACAACTGGAGTATGGGCGCTTATGCGAATGATTACCTGGAGAAGAACTGGGTTACCAGCTATGGGGGAAGAGGCGGAACCTACGATGGGGAAGGCAACCGGGCCATCGCCAATAATAAAGGAGGTTTTATCTGGGATCATTGCCAGCGGGCAGGCGTCGCGTACCGGACCTATGGGGAATTTGCGGATAATAGTAAACCCAATATTCCCGCGTTGAAGGGGCATTTTTGTCCCAACTATACGGGCTGGGATCTGAAAGTGAGGGATACGGTGAGGGTCGGTCAATGGAAAAAAGATTTTGATTCCCTTCTTGCTGCAGGCGCTCTGCCCCGTCTGAATACGGTCCGCCTGGGCAACGATCATACGGAAGGGCTGAGAAAAGGGAGGCCCACTCCTTTTGCGCACGTAGCGGATAATGACCTGGCGGTAGGCGAGTTTATAGAATACCTTAGTAAAAGCCCGATATGGAAGGAAAGTGTCGTCCTGATCCTGGAAGACGATGCACAGAATGGTCCTGATCATGTGGACGCACATCGGAGCCCTGTTTATATAGCAGGAGGGTTGGTGAAACGCCATTTTGTAGATCATACCATGTATTCGACCACTTCAGTCCTGCGAACCATAGAGCTGATCCTGGGTATCCCGCCGATGAGTCAGTATGACGCCGCTGCTACACCCTTATGGAGATGTTTTTCTTCCACACCGGATCTGACGCCCTTTCAGGCTGTTCCCGCTAATATAGATCTGACGGAAAAAAATGTTGCCTGGAATGAGCTTGCAAAAAAATCGGCCGGCCTTGACTTTGCCCGGGAAGATAGGATCCCGGAGAATTTGTTCAATGAGATTTTATGGAAGGGCATCAAAGGGATGAATGCCGTGGTGCCGGCGCCCAGCAGGGCGGCTTTTGTCAAACCGGTGGGAGACAGTGACTAAATAAAGAGAGGCGGCCCAAACGGACCGCCTCTCTTTATTATAAGAATAGTTTACCAGCCTCTGCGATGTTCGCCTCCGCGATCGTACCCTCTGTGATCATAATCTCTATGATCATAATCTCTGTGATCATATCCTCTGCGCTCGTAAGCTACCCGGTGACTCCTTTCATAATAAGGACGGTAATGGTCGAAGTAGACACGGTCACGATAGTGGCCGTTCCAGGCCGGATAGGTATAATAAGCTGCTTCGGGATAATCATAAGCTACCGGAGCGGGTGCTGCATAACCATCCTGACATACGGGAGCAGACTGGTAAACTACCGGACCAGGTACGGGTATCGGCAAACCGATGTGGGGGACGGGAGGAAAAGGCAGCCTTACATGTGCGTTCACATATATCTGTGAATAGGCGCTGGTAGCTATCAGGCTGGCGGCAATGATGGTAGTAAGGACAAATAAGCGTTTCATAATTGTAGATTTTTAAGTTGATGTTTTTCCGGCTTTTAGCCTTGTATATTGGAGTGAAAATTGTTCCGTTAATTTAACGGGGGATTGTTAAAGATTATGTAAAGAGAAAATGCCCAATTCGGCCCTCCGGAGAGGCCTGAAATCCAATAATATACGAGGGCAAAAAGTTACGGCTTGAAGCCGGTGGCGGCAATGCAGGTGACCGGAGACATATCCTTGTATTCGATCCGTATGTCTGTGAGCCCCGCTGCCAGATAATCTTCTCTTATTTTCTCCCCTGCCCGACGGATGGCTTCTTCACTTCTGGCTTGCCGGGGCTGGAATACCATCACTAATCTTCCCCTGCTTTTCAGCAGAGAGGACAGGCGCATAAATTCCAATGGCGGCTCCTGTAAAAAGAAATGAATATTAGACCCGTAAATGGTGTGAAAATAATGGGGGGGATAGGATAATTCGCTCAGTTCGCCGATATGTAACTGTAGTAACTGCTGTTGGATAAATCGTTTGTTCCTCCGGTAGGCCTGCCGGTACATGGTAACGGAATGATCGATGCCGGCTAGAAAACCCACCTTCAGCCGCCGGGCTACTTCCTGTAACGTATTGCCGGGTCCATAACCTACTTCCAGGATGTGCTGATAAGGTTGAATATTCAATTGTTCAACGGTCCAGTCGCTGCGCTGTTTGCTTTTGAGGGACATCAGGTAGCCGGCCAGTTTCCCGGTATAGCCTGTCGGCTCGCGAAAGGTGTTATAAAGATTGGCGATCATAACTAATTAGGTTATCCGTTATAGCCTTGTCTTACAGAGGATTTTGTGAGGAAGGAGCTTTTTCACCGGAGAAGGGGCCTTCGTTGGAAAAGGGTCCTTCAGGGGAGAATGGTCCGTTTTGTCCGAAGGGCTTCCGGCAGCGCCGGCTCCAGTCCTGTTTGAATTTCTCTCTCTCTTCCGGTGTCATGTTCATCCATCGTTGCTTCATCTTATCCTTCCAATGGCCTCCTCTGGGACCACCGCCACGGAAGCCTCCGAATAATAATTTAGTCAGGATCAGCAGCCCCAGGGCCTGCCAAAAACTGATGACGGGAAAATGGAATAATTCGGGCAAAAGGGCATTCCATAATAACATAACAATGCCGGAGAAGACCATTACGCCGACGATAGCCAGACAAATAAAACCGGCCACTTTGCGTATCCAAAAACGTTTCATGATAGTATTAATTTAATGATTTATAATTTCGTTATACAAGTCCAGCAGGCGTTCCCGCAGGTAGAGCACGGCATATCTCTTTCGGGAGATCAGGGTATTGACGTTGTCACCAGTAAGTTCCGCGATCTCTTTAAAAGGGATATCACCCAGCTCATTCCATACAAAAACAGCTTTTTGCTCTTCCGGCAATTCCTGTAAAGCCTCCTGTAAAGTTTTCCAGAAAAGACTTTTCAGATAGACGGTTTCCGGGTTATTGCTGTTGTCAAAGAGGATGGCTGAAAAGTTAGGGCCATCGTCTTCGTCATCCGGTTTAAGGAGGTTTTCCAGGGATTCAGGTTTCTTTTTGCGGTAGCGATCAGTGATCTTGTTACGGGCTACGGTAAACAGCCAGCTGCTGACTTGTTCTATCGGTTCCGTATCCACCGTTGTCGTGAACTGGTACCAGACATCCTGTAATATATCTTCGGCATCGGCCTCATTGCTGACGCGCTGACGGATAAAGCCCAGCAGTCTCTTGCCGAACTGGCTGATAACCGTCGTGATATTTTTCCTAGATGACTGGCTCATTACAGGTGATATCGTCAATAACTCTTCCATGCTTACTTACATAGGTAGACGGATGAAGGAAGGTTATATTTTAAAGTTAGGCAAAAAAGATGAAAGAAAACCCTTATTTTATTGTTTTTCAATCAGTTATGCTTGTGTCATCGCACACTTATCAGATCTTCCCAGCGGGTGCTATACCTTCCCGACCGGAGCTCCTGTCGCATTTTCCAGTCTTTGTTCATACCGGAAGAGCCGAATTTCACGCTGTCATCCCGCATGCTGAAATTGATATTGTCGATAGTGTTCATGAGGAAACGGTGCTGGTTTTCCGAGGCAGGGACAAATAAATTTCCCTGGATGCTATCGTCCGGTACGAGGCCGCTCAGCATCACTCCGGCTTTTTTATATACTTTCCCGTTCTCATAAAGATGCTCTACCAGCTCTATGGCGGATTTTATGAGCTCATTGGTCAGGGAAGTGGCCTTGGGCAATGTAACATAGTTATGGATGGTGGCGCCCCGTTTGAAATCCGTTAAATGGTCCTGGTCCCTGGTCACGAGGAATACGCTGACTGTTTTGGCGGCGCTGGCCTGGCGGCGGAGTTTCTCCGCGGCCCTTGAAATATAGGTGGCTACCGCTTCTTTCAATTCGTGAAGGGCTGTCACAGGGCGTCCGAACATACGGGTGGTAGCGATCATTTTTTTATTGACAAGTTCTTCTTCCATGACGATGGCCGGTTGTCCCCGCAGCTCCCGGATCAGCCTTACTCCCACCACTCCTCCCATGTTGGTATGGGCCCATTCCTCCGGCATATTGCGCAGTTCCCAGGCGCTGGTAATGCCCCAATTAATCAGTTTAGCGGCATAGGAACGACCTACTCCCCAGAGCTGGTCTACCCTTGTCTCCTGCAGGGCCACCCTCTGTTCCTCTTCCGTGGCCAATACTTTTACACAGCCGGAAGCCTTTTTATTCTTTTTGGCGATGATGTTAGCGAGCTTGGCCAGGGTCTTGGTAGGAGCAACCCCGATGGAGACGGAGATCCCCGTCCATTGTTCCACTGTATCCTTGATATGTTTCGCGTGGAGGGCGAGGTCTCCGGGTGGGATGGAGTGCAGATCCATAAATGCCTCGTCCACGGAATAGACCTCTACTGCCGGCGAGAGGCCTTCTTCCTTGTCGGCTTCCTCTCCTGCCAGTACCCTTAAGGTATCCATTACCCGGCGACTCATATCGCCATACAGGTGGTAGTTGGAAGAGAATACGGCGATCTGGTGCTTTTCAATAAGCTGCCTGGCCTGAAAATAGGGGATTGCCATTCCCACACCCAGTTTCCGGGCCTCGTCACTGCGGGAGATGATACACCCGTCGTTATTGCTCAGCACCACGACCGGCTTGTCGTGGAGATCAGGCCGGAACAACCTTTCACAGGAGCAATAGAAACTGTTGCAGTCGACGATGGCGGTCATAAGCTGTGGATTACATAGGTCACTACTCCCCAGATGGAAAATTCAGAGCCGGAGAGGTCGATGTCGATGGGTGATAATTTAGCCGTCTCCGGCACCAGCCGGATCCTGGAGAAGTTTTTTTCAAACCGGCGGATCAGCATTTCTCCGTTCAGCAGGGCGATGATCACCTTTCCGTTCACCGCTTTGACACTACGGTCCACGATCACCACATCGCCATGAAAAATACCGGCTCCTATCATGGCATCCCCGCTGACCCGCATAAAAAAGGTCGCCGGCTTGTTGCGGATCAGCTGTTCGTTCAGATCGATGCCTCTTTCCATATAATCATCGGCAGCGGCGCCAAAGCCGGTGGCGTTGGCGGTAGGGATATCCCATTGGGTGAAACGCTTGCTGCCCTTGTAGTTCATGCCGGAAAATTGTTCGAGTTCCATATAGTAAAAGTTTTTAACCCTGGCCATCCCTTAAAAGGGGAAGAAAAAAATATTTTTGAATACTAATTTATTTAGTAAATTTATACTAAAATCCTGATCAGTTAAACTTTTTTTTATGGATACCGGGTTATTAAAACAGACTCCATTGATTACGCCTAAGGCATCCCCTTCCGGGGAAAGGGGAAGGCGGGTGGAATACCTCCTCGTCATCTATCCGACGGGAGACCTGCATGATAAACTGCTCGATGAGCAGCAGCAGTTCTCCAGCGATTATGGCCTGCCATCCACTATCCGCAACAAGCCCCACATCACCGTGGCCGCCTTTCAGGCCGGAGAAGTGGTGGAGGAGACCCTGATCCGCTGGATACAGCGTATCTGTCATCGCCACCGGAGCTTTGAGATAACCCTGAACAATTACAGCGGCTTTCCGCCACATACCATCTATCTGCGGGTACTGGATCCCCAGCCTTTCCGGCAACTGATGCAGCAGCTGAGAGCCATCGATGACTTTATCCGGTCCACGGGCTGCCCCCCTGTCAATCTCATCAGCCGGCCCTACCTGAGTATTGCCGGTGGCCTGACGGAGCAAGTGTACAACAAGGCCATGCCCGATTATTCCCGGAAAACATTCCATGGGTCCTTCGGAGTGGATGAGCTGGTCCTGCTGAAGAGAGAGCATCCCTTCGACCCCTGTAAGACCGTGAATATATTCCGGCTATTACCGGAGACGCATACAGACACCCTTTAAAAAGAAAATTTTATGAAACAAGCTATCGCACCCATTTCACAAACCTTTCATGAGAACTATAAGAAGCAACTGCCGATAAATGAATACCTGCTGGTACTCAGCCCCCATGAAGAATTGCGCAACCGGATCGGGCAGATGCGAAAAGAATTTCAGGAGGCTTACCATACGGAGATAACCATGGGCGGCAAACCGCATCTGACCCTGGTGACCTTTACCCAGCTATCCCTGATGGAAGAGCGTATCGTAAGCCGCCTGCGGACCATCGCCATGGGATTCTGCCCTTTTAAAGTGGAACTGAAGGATTTCGGCAGCTTTCCCTCCCATTCTATTTTTATCAATGTGACCAGTAAATTGCCCATCCGCGGTCTGGTAAAAGAAGTCCGGGATATTCAACGACTGATGAAACTGGACAAGGACAACAAACCCCATTTTATCGACGAGCCTAATCTGACGATTGCACGTAAGTTATTACCCTGGCAATATGAGAAAGGATGGCTGGAATACAGTCATAAAAAATTTACCGGCCGTTTCATCGCAGACAGCATGCTCCTGCTCAAACGCCGTCAAAATGATAAAGCCTGGCAGATCGCGGAACGCCTGGCCTTTCAGAATCTGCCCGTAGCCACCCGCCAGGGCGAATTGTTCGCATAAGGTTCCGTTGAAATGTAGTAGTTATGACAGAGCAATCCTCCAACTCCGGGGACAATTCCCCCCGCATAGATGAGATAGGCGAAATGAATCCCGTTCAATATCTGAAAGGTCGTGGCGCCCAGTTCAATCCGAAGAACCGGTTTCTCAAAAATGAAACGGTAAAAGAACACATCGAAGCAATAGACGATTGGATCGAGCCCAATACCGAAACAGAATACCTGGAAGAAAACGCGAAAGGCATCGTCAATAAGGTCGATAGCCCCGACGTAGGCATGTGGTATAGTATGAACCCTTACCAGGGTTGCGAACATGGCTGTACCTATTGTTACGCCCGCAACGTCCATGAATATTGGGGCTATAGCGCCGGACTTGACTTCGAGCGAAAGATCATCGTGAAAAAGAATGCTCCGGAGCTTTTGCGAAAATTTCTGATGAACCCCAAATGGGAATGCGTGCCGCTTTCCCTCAGCGGGAATACGGATTGCTACCAGCCCGCTGAAAAAAAATTCGGCATCACCCGGAAATTGCTGGAAGTATGCCTGGAGTTCAATCAGCCCGTGGGCATCATTACCAAAAATGCCGGCATCCTCCGCGACAGAGATCTTCTCGCGAAAATGGCGAAGAAGAAACTGGTATCCATCCTGATATCCATCACCTCCTTCGACGAAGAGCTGAGGCGGGTGATGGAACCCCGCACGACGACGGCCAAACAAAGACTGCGCACCATTAAAGAACTGAGCGAAGCCGGTGTACGCATGGGCGTGATGCTGGGCCCCATGATACCAGGGCTCAACGAACACGAACTGCAACGTATCATGAAAGCCGCCGCAGAGAACGGCGCGTCCTTTTCCGCCTATACCTTCATCCGTCTCAATGGCGCCGTCAAGCTGATCTTTCATGATTGGCTATATAAGAATTTTCCGGACCGGGCCGACAAAGTATGGCATCTCATCGAATCCGGTCATGGCGGGAAAGTAAACGACAGCCGCTGGGGAGTGCGCATGCGGGGCGAAGGTAATATCTCCCAGCTGGTTGCCCAGCAGTATGCCCGTTATACACAGAAATATGGGTTGAATAAAGAGCGATGGGAACTGGATACGACAACGTTTATGCGGCCGGGAGGACAGATAAAATTGTTTTAAAAAAAAAGCTACCCGGAGGGTAGCTTAATTCATTTGAAAAGAGTGATCAGAGTTGGTAATCGTAGGTATTGGCTTTGGATGTTGGATTTTTTTGCACTATTAGCTCTGATACCGGATTTCATCAATCTTTCAAGGAATGGATTTAGATGTTGGACGTTTTTTAGGTTTTACGGATCAAAAAAGGGCCATTTTTCAGGATCTGGATTTTCGTTTTCTCATGGATCGGATCTTTTCGGTTTTCATCGGTCTTCGGATTTCATTGGCTTTCTTCGGATCGGATTTTATTTGTTGTTTTGACGATTTAAAGTTGCTAATTTTTTCCAGACTTCAGAAACTTTTTCGACTAATGGCCAGAAAGCTTCGATTTTTGGACGATTTTGTAAGATAGTGATAGAAGGAAAGATCAGAGGATATTCAGCCGGCTGATAACGACAGACTTGAAGGCTTTGCTGACGGGGATTTCTAACCCGTTAATAAACAGGCAATTCTCACGCATATCGTCGATTTTACGGAGGTTGACGATATAGGACCGGTGTACTTTCAGGAAGTACTGCTTGTTGACCTTGTCCTCCAGGTTTTTGATGGTATTATGCGTAATATACTTTTTATCTGCCGTGACGAACTTTACATAATCCCCCATGCTTTCCATGAATAAGATAGCGTCATTCGCCAGCCGGATCAGCTTCCCCTCCGACTTGATATAAATATGATCGGAACCTTCTGTCTCATTACCCGGGGCAGCCTGCGTAGCCGGAGAAGATTGTACTTTTTGCAGCGCCTCCAAAAACCGTTCGTAAGAAAAAGGCTTTTTCAGGAAGTCGGTCACCTTGTATTCAAAAGCATCATAAGCATATTCTTTTTTGGAAGTGGTTAGAATGATCTTCGGCAGGAAAGCGATCTGGTCAAGTAGCTCAAACCCATTGGGACCGGGCATTTCAACATCCAGGAATATAAGATCCACCGTATTCTCGTTGACAAATGACAACGCATCAGGTACATTTATAAAATGCCCTTTCACTTCTACCAGCTTGCTTTTTTCGCAACATTTTATAAGGTAGTTGGCGGCTACCTGTAAATCCTCCACGATGATACAGGATAGAGACATATTATCTACTATTAAAAAGCACTAACTTTTCTTTTTCTTCTTCAATGACAGCCTTCATTTGCAATAAATTATTTTTTAATAGCATAAACTCATTGGTCAATAAAGGCAAGGAAGGATGGGCCTCGCAGGAATTTTCAAAATCCAGGCATTGAGATTGGATGGAAGTAAGGCCAACGAACCCAAAAAGAGGTTTGATCTTGTGTACAGCCCGCTTCAATGCCGGAACGTCTCCGGCCAGATAAGCGGCATCCACGTTGGCCAGTAAAGAGGTGTATTCACTGACCACGTCCGCAAACGTCTCTTCAATCATTGAGTAATCTCCTGAGTATAACTCAATTATATATGCAGCATTTATGTGCTCGCTAAAAACATGGGTTTTATTGGCGAAAGGTTGATTCATGAGAGGTTTCAGAGTCTGATATATATAACTCTGTATATAATAATTTATTATTCTGCTTCGTTGTTGATTTGAACTTTTCTTGTAAAATCCATTATCCGATTGATCAACCATCTAATCCTTGCCGCCAGATCTTTTTATGAAGACATCATTTACTCGGGTCTTCGGGAAGATTATTCTCCTTCCAGGCAGCGGAAGATGATCCGGTTCAATCAGTTCATCCTGCTGACCCTTATTGCCAACTTCGTAAGTGTTATCTCTTATTTCTCCTATGGTTTATATATCAGTGCGCTTATTAATCTCAGCGCGGCTTATTTTTTTATTCTTGCCTTTCACCTCAATCAGCGCAGGAAATTTGAGTTAGCCCGGATCCTGTCCATTGTCAACCTGAACCTTTACCTGGTCATCATGAACTATGTGGAGGGACTGAAAGCAGGTGAATACCTTTTTTATTTCCCCTATTTCCTGGTAATGACCTTTATTATCAGCTTCAAAAGAAATTTCAGGGAACTGACCTTTGTCTATGTATTCACCGTTATTTCCGTGGCCTTCTGTTTTAAGATCAGCCCCCAGGAAAATCACTACCAGGTACATATCCTGAATATGTTTACAGAGTTGTACACCCGGAGCCTGACCATTTCCTTATTGCTGACGGCCTTTTTCTCCTACGCCATCCTGAGGATCAACCGGAATAATGAAACGACTATCCTGAAGGAGAAACATTTCGTAGACACTATTTACAACACTTCCCTGGACGGCGTATTTATCCTGGACTCCGAAAGGCTGGTCATTACGGACTGTAACAACAGGGCCATCGAATTATTGGAGCTTGGGAATAAAAAGGAGATTGTAGGCTGCCAGATGGATAGCCTGTTCACCAGGGACCATATCAAACTCTTTAAAAGCATTGAAGAGAGCCTTGCCGGCGACCGGACCAAGAGCTGGCAGGGTGAACTGGCGCTTTCCTCCCGCAAGGACAATACCGTCTTTGCCTTTGTAAGCGTCGTTTCTTTTTCAGATAATAACAACCGTTTCTGGAAGCTCAGCATCCTGGACCTTTCTGAGATCAAAATGGCTCAGTTCGAATTGATGAAAGCCAAGCAAAAAGCGGAAGTGGCCTCCCAGGCAAAATCCAGGTTCCTGTCCAATATGAGCCACGAACTGAGGACACCCCTTAACGGCATCATCGGGGCCTCCAATCTTTTGTTACAGGAAGAATATCTGCCGGAACAGAAATCTCATTTGGATATCCTGAAGTTTTCTTCAGAGCATATGATGATCCTAATCAATGAAATTCTTGACTTCAATAAAATAGAAGCCGGCAAATTCGAACTGGAGAATTTGCCCGTTGACATAAAAGCTTTTCTGCGAAAACTGGAAGCGCAATTTTCCGTGCAGGCCCAGGCAAAGGGATTGGCCTTCCTTACGATCATAGACGATCAGCTGGAATCGGAATTCCTGACAGACAAGACCCGGCTTAACCAGATCTTCAGTAACCTGTTGTCCAATGCCCTGAAATTCACGCATACAGGCTGCATTACCCTGGCCGCCAGGAAAATAGCCGGCACCAGTAAGACCTCTTCCGTGCAGTTCCTCGTGCAGGATACAGGCATCGGCATCCAGGCGGGCAAACAACAGGAGATCTTCGACAGCTTTACCCAGGCGGATGCAGACACCACCCGGAAATACGGAGGCACGGGCCTGGGCCTCGCCATTAGCAAAAAATTGGTCAGCCTTTTCTCCGGTGAGCTGCTGTTAAACAGTGAAGAAGGAAAAGGCAGTACTTTTTATTTTACGATCGATCTGACGATCAATGAGAACCGGAAACTCTACATCGATGAGGAAAAAGTGAAGCAGCTGGCTGTATTCAAAGACCTGAGGATCCTGATAGCAGAAGACAATGCGGCTAATATGTCCATAGCCCGGAGGTTTCTCACTAAATGGGGTATCGAGGTGCATGAGGCGGTAAACGGAAAAGAGGCGGTTGAAAAATTCAGCAAAGGCTCCTTTGACCTGGTGCTGATCGATCTGGAAATGCCGGAAATGGACGGCATTACAGCGCTGTCGGAGATAAGAAAGCTCAATCATGTCATTCCCGCCATCGCTTTTACGGCAGCGGTGTATGATAATATGCGGACAGACCTGCTGAAAAAAGGTTTCAGGGATGTCGTTTCAAAACCTTTCAGACCGGAAGACCTTCATACCAAGATCTGGCGATTGGTATCCAGCACCAGAGCATAGGAACGCCACGGGCGTTCGGCACGAAGTGCCCATCATTAGATTCGAAAGCCTGGAAGTCCATCTTCCGGGCCTTCGCTCCAAAGCTCCACGCATACACTCAGTGCACAATATATCTTATCTTGTCGCTCGTTAAACTTCACCGGTATGTTATACAAGAGAATGCCCATCGAGGTCGAGTCTCCTGAGCAGATGGGCTATGATAAGATCAGAAACAATCTTTCCGAAAGCTCGTATACGGATGCCCTCTTCCGCGACATCGGTCTGTCCGGTGACCGGCTTAAAGACCTGGTGCTTTGTTATGGCTCTCATAGGGGGCATGAGGCATTGCGCGATCTTATTGTAAAGGATAACACGGACCTTACCCGGGAGGACGTGCTGCTGACGATGGGCGCGGCCGGAGGCCTTTTTATCATCGCCACGACCTTGCTGGAGCCGGGTGACCAGCTGGTGGTCATCAGGCCCAATTATGCCACCAATATAGAGACGCCCCGGGCCATCGGCGCCGCTGTCCGGTTCGTTGACCTTCGCTTCGACGAGGGTTTTACCCTGGATATGGAGGCGATACGGCAAGCTGTCACCCCGGCTACGAAATACATTTCGGTTACCTATCCGCACAATCCCACCGGCGCCTGCCTCAGTGACGCGGAAATGATGGAGCTGGTTGCCATCGCAGAGAAGGCGGGTACCCGGTTGCTGGTGGATGAGACTTACCGGGACATGGTATTCGGAGATCCCCTCCCCTTAGCGGCTTCTTATTCCGACAAGGTTATCAGCGTATCCTCCCTATCCAAAACATATGGCCTGCCCGGCATCCGGATGGGCTGGATCATATGCCGGGACCCGTCACTGATGGAGACTTTCCTTGCTGCCAAAGAACAGATCCATATCTGCGGCTCCTCCCTGGATGAAGAAGTGGCTTTTCATTATATGCAGCAGCAGGAAAATCATTTTTTCAGGATCCGGCAGGATATCCGGGAAAAATTCGGGATGGTTCAGCATTGGATGAACAGACAGGACGGATTTGAATGGGTCGAGCCGAAAGGCGGCTGTGTAGCCTGCATTCGCATCCGGCATCCGGAACAGGTCGACATCCCCCGGTTCTATAAGACCCTGCTGACCCAATATGGTACCTACACCGGGCCGGGGCATTGGTTTGATATGCCTGATCATTATATGCGCATCGGTTATGGATGGCCGGACAGGTTATCGTTGGAGGAGGGGCTCGAGTCCCTTACAAAGGCTCGCCAGCAGAGCATTTGAGTGATTATTGCCTCCATCTGTAAAAAATATTTTTCAGAATAGTTTCAGATTAGAAAAAAAGATTTCTATTTTTGTACAGATCAACTCAGTATATATCATGCTACGAACAAATTCACAAATACAAATGATTCAGGGATACTGTCCGGTGAAGGGACATATATCTGCGGGGCATGAAATGCTGTATAGTAACTAGAAAAAATGAGTTCAGCATACGGAGCCCCGCCAAAAGCGGGGCTTTTTGTTGTGTACCCTCCGAAAACCACTTTGTAAATTTTAAAAACTCCCGGGTCGGGAGAAGGAGGAAAAGATGAAATTAAGTTTTACCAGGAAAACCAAAAGGCAGACAGACGAGCGCTACACCGTAGTAAAGACAGGTATGCCGGAATCCCAATGGGAGCTTTACAAAGCCCTGTTTTCGGCCTCCCTGACCCCCTCCTTTTATCAGCCCGCCGGCGACCGCCTGCCCATCCTTCGGGAATGCCGGGAGTGGATCCGGCAGAACGATGCTGCTTTCCTTGGCAGACTGTCTGTATACCTGCGGGAAAGCCTGCATGAAAAATCACTGTCCTTTATCGTCTCCGCCGAACTGGCCGCCTTATATGGGGACAGCGAATGGATCAGCCATCTGATCAACCGCCTCCTCCCACAAGCCGCAGAGATCCCGGAATGGATAGAATATTATACCGGGGCGAATAAGGAGAAGGCTGTCTCCAAACCCGGCAGACAGGTGTTGAAAGGGCTGTCCATGGTTTTTAGCCGCCTGGATGAATACCAGTTTACCCGATGTACCCGGGAAGAGCAGCTAAAGCTAAAAAAGGCTTTAGGCCTCGTCCGGCCGAAAGGAAAAGATAAGACCCAGCGGAACTTATTCGGGAAGATCGCCAGAGACCGGTTGCCTGCAAGGACTACCTGGCTACAGGAATGGAATGCCACACAGCAACAGCAGTACGATAGCTATGAGCTGCAGCAGGCCACCCTTAGAGATAAATGGAAAGAAGGCATTTCTTCCTTCAGAATGGGATATGCAGCCCTGCTGGATCAGTTGCCGCAAATACTGGCCGCTGGCGTCAGCGGGAAAGTATTGAAACTGGCGGCGGAATACCTGGGTAATGTCTATGCTGTCACCGACAGCGGCCTCTCTCCCTACCGGTTCCCGGGGATCTACCGAAAGCTGCAGACCATGAACCAGGGCGGAGCGCCCCTGTTGATGGAGGCATTGGAACAGGCCGTCCTGCACAGCGCCCGGAATATAACAGGCTTCGAAGAGAATAGCAGGACCGTCATTGCGATGGACGTCAGCAACAGCATGCGACACCCCATCCATGAAGGCAGTAACCTGCAACGGTTTGATATAGGACCCCTACTGGCCATGGTGCTTAAAAGCAGCCGCCGGCAGGTGATTACCGGCATCATCGGGAATACCTGGAAGCTGACCGATCTGCCCGCTCAGAAGATACTGGCGGAAATGGGCTCCTTCCATCGCAGGGAAGGGGAAGTAGGGTATGCTATCAACGCACACCTGGTGATACAGGACCTCTTGAGAAAAGGACTGGTAGTGGATAAGGTGATGGTCTTTACGGATTGCAATCTCTGGGATAGCCGGGTATTCCACCAGCCGGCAGGTACTGATCTTAGCCGGGTCTGGAAGTTATACCGGCAGATAGCCCCGGGGGCCAAACTCTACCTGTTTAACCTGGCAGGTTACGGCAACAAACCGCTGGAAGTGGGAAAAGACGGGGTCTTTCTCGTCTCCGGCTGGAACGAACATATCTTCGGGGTGCTGAAGTCCCTTGAAAAAGAGACGTTGACCCTGGAGGAGATCCAGAACACGACGATATAAAAGCAAAAAATTATTTTTCGACAATTTTTTGCTGCAATTCATAGTTGAGCTTATGCAGGGAAGTGTCACCACTGATATGTGTATGGAGATTCCTGTAAATGGCAGCAGGAGGGCTGCCCAGGAACCAGGCCGCTTCCCGGACATTCTTGTCCGGGATCTCATGCAGATAAAATTCAGCTCCCCCGATCAGCGTTTTACCGGCTTTCTGTAAAGTGGGAAGATCATAGGCGCTGTGCATCTCGATGGCGGGATAGCCATTTATAAACGTGCAGCCGGAAAATGATTGACCGCTGTTGTTGGAATTGGAGAAACGGATGGTTTTCGCAGCTGCATTGACCGCTGTAACATAGGTCCCCGTGGGAAGCATAGGAAGGTCCGGCCGGTCTCCGACAGCAGGAAATTCACCCTGTACATGGATCAGGGTATTGGTTCCGGCCGGTAGGTCCCCGGTAAAGGCCCCATTCTCATTTACATAATAATCCATCCATAAATTTAAAACCATTCCTTCCCGTATGCCATGAGCCAGGTTAGAGAGATAGACGGTGTCATGGCGTATGCT
Source organism: Puia sp. (assembly GCA_035492545.1). Taxonomy (GTDB): domain Bacteria; phylum Bacteroidota; class Bacteroidia; order Chitinophagales; family Chitinophagaceae; genus Puia. The sequence continues at coordinate 37,601 of DATJJD010000196.1, read as the reverse complement.
TTGAATAAAGCCGACGGGATAGCTCGGGGCAACCTCTTTCGAAAGCTGGTCCTGATAAGCCAGCCCGGAGGTCAGGATAAAATCCCGGACTTTCAATAGACTTGTATCGGAACCTTTTACCAGCTTGAAATAAGCCGTCCAGTTGGCGTAATTGACATGAACAGTGGGCTGGCCGGCTAATTTCACCGTTCTTTCATAAGAAGTATTATACGTGTATTTATAAAAGAGATCGATGCTGCCAAAAGGGTCCCTGAATAAATAGGTATTCCCGAAATAGACCGGGTCTTTGCCCATGGCATTTGATCCGCCGGTAGGGCGGGCCGTGGTCGCCATCCCCCAGTTGCTGTTCCCCAGGACCCCTCCCGAATAGTACATGACGACATGTTTAAAAGTGGGAGCAGAGCAGACGCCGCAACTATTCAGACTTATCGTTGCAGGAGGCTCATTCATTACCCCTCCCTCAAAATTATTGTTCGTTCCGGATAAGATCAGCCTCATTCCGAGATTGCCCATATAATGTCTCAGCATGCAGTCATGGAAGGTTGCACCCGAGCCGGCAATATAGAAATCCGGATAAGGGAGCCCCGGACTCTGGGTAGAGAAATCTATCTGGCAATCTTCAAAAGAAATGGTAGCAAATCCCCCCACATATCCCACTCTGAACAACCCTTCTGCATAAACATTTCGGAAGAGACCGCTAAAGGAGGCTGCCCGCACCCAGCATAATTGCTTAGCATGACCCGCTATATTCATTCCGTCCACCATGGGGACCGCCGCCCCATCTCCCTGCCAGTTGCCATAACTGACATTGTCGACAATCGTGTGCGTGTTGCCCCAGCATTTTATTCTGGACACATGACACTCCTTGGATTGCGCCTGGCCCATAGCATAAGCTACTTTATTGTTGCTGATGTCGCAGTCGATCACATCGATCAGCTCGCCATTTTGCTGGAAGGAGGGCGTGATCATCACCCCGACTACAAAATTGATGATACTGCACTCCACGACCTGTACGGCGGTGGACCCATTGCGGTCCATCTTTGACAGATAATATGCTTCCAGCCCGGGATACATGTCCGATTTTTTGGCATACACAGCAGCATCCGAAAAAGGATCGATGACAATGCCCGCATAAGGGGACACCCGGTTATCTCTTGTGGCACCATCTGTCCATTCGTTAAAGGAGAGCGTATCGACCTGTATAGGGTTCAGCCTGTTGGGGAAAGTGAATTGTCCTTTGATGAGCAGGTCTTTGATCAGCACTCCCTTGCCCAACTGTACCCCGATCGCAAACGTATTATTATAGGAGGGGGCGATACAAGCTACCCCGACGGCCAGGTCTTTTGCGCTGGCCGGCCCCAGGAGATTTATACTGACCTGCCGGTATGAGCCCCCTGTCTGCCGGGCTATGATCAGCGGCCGGGAGATCTTGTACGTGCCGGCAGGAAAATAAAGAGTCCGTCCATTCGCTGCATTTATCAGCAGGTAATTGATCGCTTTCTGTATGGCATACCAATCATCCGTCGAGCCATTGCCGGCGGCGCCAAACCATCGCACGTTAATACTGTTCTGGTCGGTCATTCGCTTGAACCGCAAACCTTCGGCCGTGACGAGGGTCATAACACTGTCGTCGGGACTGTTCTTATCGGTCGGGTCATAAATAAATGAACCTTGCTGGCCGGGGTCCGTTATATAAAAAGTCTTGTTGGAGAGAGCGGCCGGTGTATTGCTCCTGAGCCCGGCCATCGTCTTCTGCGTGATTTCCTGCGCAAAGAGGCCATTCAGCAGAGCACTTGCCATCAGGAGCGAGATCAGGTATTTCATAATTTAAATAGGTTATAGGATATGTATAACAAGTTAATAAAATAGTTTGTGAAGTAGGCTTCCTTTTCTTTAATTTAACATCGCAAAATTAAAATCATCAATATATATGGAACCTCCTTCATGGCCTGCCCGGTTCAATCGCCTGCGGCAGTTATTCTGGCTCTTCCTCCTGCTGACGATCGCCTACATGATCTGGATGAGGAACTACCTATCGCCACTAAGTTCCGGAGAGATCGTGCAATTTGAGATTGCAAAAACTGTTGACAGGGCGCACTCCATCATAAATGAATGGAAGAATACCGGCAAATACGAGCTGGGTGTCAAAAGCACTTATTTTGCTTATTTTTTTATCATCCTCTATACCATCGCCATTGCCCTGGCCTGCCGTTTTATTTCTTCCTGCACCGGTAATGATATCCTCATCAAGGGAGGAAGAGGATTTGCCTGGCTTATCGTCGTCGCATCTATCTGCGATGTGATTGAAAATATGGCTATGTCCAGGACGTTGCAGGGGACGGTGTCCCAGTGGAATGTCAGCATAGCCTATAACCTGGCCAGGGTCAAATTCTCCATCGTCATCGTATGCGTCCTGTTCGCCCTGGCCTGTGCGTTGTATTGGGTGATTGCAAGACTGGCGGGAGAAGAAAAATAGGTACTCCTGCGCGGGTCCTATAAGGTCTTATCCCTGTAAAATACATTGGGAGAAGAAAACACCAGCAGTTCATAACGCTGGCTGGTCAGAAATGCATCCAGCTCCGACCCTTTCAGCGTAAGGAGACTTCCTCCGAATTCGGCGCAGATGATCTCCGGTCTGTATCTTTCATAATCATTTCCTTTTAAAACCTCCAGGTCATGATTCTCCACGTCCACACAAAGGAGGTCTATCTTTCGGGAGTCAAGATGTTTTTCAAAAATATCCTTTAAGGTGGTGGTGACGGCTTTTACCTCTTTCAGGTTCTTATTGCTCAGCTTTAACTCATTCCCCTGCCCGGGATCCACGGAAGACAGCTCATGACGGACATCATCCTGGTAAAAAATAACCTCTCTGCTGCTGTCGGAGACAAGGGCATTCAAACAGATATCGTTCTTACGGATCTTCCTGAATTTATTTACCAGCGTGGCATTCCCGTCGGCACAGATGCCATTCCAGCCTTTCAGGTATAATTTAAAAGTATTTGACTTCTGAATGGGATTATTGCAGCCGATGTCAACATAAAAGCCCTGCCGTTTGTTCTTGGTGAAGATAGTCTTGAGGATCAGATCTTCGCCACATTGTGAATAGGATAAGGTAAAACCCTCCATTTCCATTTTTTCTAAAAGCCGGCATATCCAGTAGTGAAAACGGGAATTCCTGATGGTGTTGATAAGATTTTTACGTGAAGAATTCTTCATATAAAATATTTAGAGCGAATATAAGGACAACACATACAATTACAATATGTATTAATTGTTGCCTTATTTACACTTTTATATAGATCTTTTTTTTATCCAGCCAGTAACACAAGGCCCAGAATAAGAGGATATGGAAAACAGCATAAAGCAGGGACCCGTTCATCGATCCGAAGACAGGAGCAAAAAGATGATCATACATCCATCCGCCAAGCCCTTTATATAGAGGCGCCCCCTTGCCGTCTGTTCCGTCTGCAATACGCAACAACCCATACATCCTTCCCAGGATTCCGCTGATCATGAAAATAAATAGGGCATTCTTTCCAAAAACGTCGAAAAAACGACTCCAGGCCCCCCGCCGCCCCCTCATTTCAATCACATACATCAACACGCAAAGAACGAGAATTGCGAGTCCTGTCGTATATACAACAAAAGAACTGCTCCAAATCTTTTTGTTGATAGGAAAGACCATATCCCAGCAAAATCCTGCAAAAACCAGGACACAGCCTATTACCGACAGCCCGGCGATCATTTCGTACGTTTTTCCCTTCTCTAAGATATAATACCCCGCCAGGTAGCCAAAGATCACCTGGACGATAGCTGGCAGGGTGCTCGCCAGGCCTTCGGGATCAAAAGGCACCCCTTCTCCCCGGTACATATGCGCCACCCCTAATACCGCCCTATCAACCCCTGTTCCGAAATATCCTTGCAGGCTAAACGGATCGCCCGGGCTACCCAACGCCAGGCACAGGGCCCAGTAACCCAGCAGAAAGAGGGGGATGGCCGCCAGGGCCCCTTTGATCTTTCCATAATAAAGGATGAGGGAGGCAAATAAATAAGCCAGTGCGATACGCTGGAGAACCCCTAAGATCCGGACTCCGGCGGCCCCGGCGACGGCAGGATAGACGACCCAGGTCCTGAACACCAGGTGATCTCCGGACCATTTTACAAACGGGAACCAGTTCAGGAATAGGCCAATGCCGAAAATAAGAAGGCTCCGGGTAAAAACCTTTCGCAAAAAAGCCTTATCCCCGGCCGTTTCCAACTTCGGCATGGTAAAGGCAAGGGCATTCCCGACCGCAAACAGGAAAAAAGGAAAAACGAGATCTGTAGGTGTGCAGCCATGCCAGGGAGCATGTTCCAGGGGAGCATAAATATAGCTCCAGCTGCCAGGATTATTAACGAGGATCATAAGAGCTACCGTGGCTCCCCTGAAGACATCCAGTGAGTAAAAGCGTTGTTTCACAAACAAGTATTTATACCTGCCAAATTAAGTAAATATGAATTCATTGTTTTGTCCTTAAAAGCCTGTTTTTCAATTGGCAATTAAAGATATTGAATATTAAAATCTCCTATATTTGCAAGGGAGGGGTTTTAAAATGCTCTTTCATAGTAAATTGTATTTTTCGTTTGTACAATAAATCCGGCTTAAAATTAGTTTTTGTGTGCTTGCGGACGGATACTCTTTAAATTTTTTAATCCTGTGAAGAATAAGTTGATAGACCTGTTATTATAAAATATTATAGAAAGGGTATAGGGAGTAATTCATTTGAATGCTCACTTGTACCCTTTTCTCTTAATGCCATCCTACACCCATTGAAAATTTTTATCATTGAGAATCAGGCAGTTACAAAATATCCATGTGACTGAGGTGGCGAAGCTATGCTAAAAAATAAAAAATGGTATGCCTTGTACACCAAACCCCGCTGGGAAAAAAAAGTGTACGCCCTCCTCGCTGAAAAAGGGATGGAGGCCTACTGCCCGCTGAACAAAGTGCGCAAGAAATGGAGTGACCGGGTCAAATGGGTGGAAGAGCCGCTGTTCAAATCCTATGTATTTGTCAGGACCGGCGACGAGGAGCAACAGCTGGTGAGGATGGTCAATGGCGTAGTAAATTTTGTCTATTGGCTGGGCAAGCCGGCGATCGTAAAAGATAAGGAAATAGAGACCATCCGTAAGTTTTTGAACGACTACCAGGAAGTTCAGGCAGTACCATTAGACCTGCAGACAGACGTCAAAGTAAGGATCCGCCGGGGCGCCCTGATGGACAAAGAAGCCAGAATAGTGAAGGTGCTTAATAACAAAGTCCAGGTAGTCATTGAAAGCATTGGATATTCATTGATCGCGACCCTTGATAAATCCAATGTCATACCAGGTAGAAAATAGTAGATTTGATCGATAACCCATTACGTTTTATGCAAATCTTTTTTTCCATACGCAATTTATCAGGTTTTAGTCTTCTGCTGGCTGTGTTGGCCTGCCTTTGCAGCTCCTGCGGTAATACCAGGCAGCTGACCCTGATGCAAGGCCAGTTTGATACGGCCCGGCTCAGCCAGATACAGGTCAGCGACCCTGTCATCCAGAAGGGAGACCTTCTCAGTATCATCGTTTATAGTGACAACCCCCAGGCAACCGCTCTCTATAACCAATCATTGATTATTGTAAATAGTAATTCCGGCGCCAGCGGCGGCAGTTCTTCCGGGGGCGCCTCCGGGGGCAGTGGTGGTTCAGGCGGCGGCAGCGGATCTACCGTAGGCACCCAGAGTGCCGGCTCTCCTACCACACCCGGTTACCAGGTAGATGAGAGTGGAAATATCCAGTTCCAGGGACTAGGCACCCTCCATGTGGAAGGATTGACGAAAACCCGGCTGATAGAACTGCTGGATTCAAAGCTGAAAGACTTCTTAAAAAACCCCTATTACACCATTCGCTTTTTGAACTATCGTTTCACCATGCTGGGCGAGGTCAATCACCCTGGCGTATACGGCATACCGGGCGAACGGATCTCTATCCTCGAAGCCCTGGGCCTGGCAGGAGACCTGACCTTTTATGGCCGCCGGGATAATGTATTTTTTATCCGGGAAAATAACGGCAAGAGAGAGTTTGCCCGGTTGGACCTTACCAAACCCGAGATCATGGCCTCTCCCTATTTTATGCTGCAGCAGAACGATGTAGTCATCGTGGAAGCCAACAGGAAAAAAGTGGTTGCCAGCGACCAGGTCACCGCCCGTAATGTCACTATTGCGGCCAGCATTGTCTCAACCCTGGCGATCCTATACAGCATTTTTAGGAAATAATTACGTACTGATTTAAATACACTATGCCTGAAAAACTCAATGAAGCAGTCACACAACCTGCTTTCTTTATCAATCCCGAAAACCAGCCTTCCCTGGGGCTCAAGGATTTTTTGTTTAAGTATCTTAGGTATTTACCGTGGATCATAACATCAGTAGTGTTGTTTCTGGTGCTGGCCTACATAAAGATCAGGTATACCGTACCTACTTACCACGTACAATCCTCCCTTTTGATCAAAGATGACAATGGACGGGCGAATTTAGGCGGGGGGGGAAAAGACGAAAAATTTGATGACCTGTTCCTGAACCAGGGATCCGTCAATCTCAGCAATGAGATCGAGATCCTGAGGTCCCGCCCTCTTTTGACAAGAGTAGCCCGGGATCTTGGACTGCAGATCAAGCAATATACAAAGGGCAGCATCCGGTCCAGCCTGCAATATTCCTACTCCTTTTTTCAGGTGGACATCCAAAAAATTGCAGATTCATCCAAGGCGTTCACTTTCCTGGTGAATATTATCAATGAAGACAAGTTCCTGTTAAATGAGTCCAAGACTCCAATGCGGTTCGGCCAGGCTTTTGAGGTGGAAGGCAATGTCGTCATCCTGACGAGGAATACGAATATCGGGCTGCACCTCTTCCCCATCCACCAGTTCCAGGTGACCTGGCAACCCATCGCCGACGTAGTGGAAGATATGCTGGGAGATCTTAAAGTAACCCAGACCAATGATCAGACCACCATCCTGACCCTGGGCATGGAAGGGGAGAACACCCGGCTGAACAAAGATGTGCTGAATACACTCATGGCGGTATACGACAGCATCAATGTGGAAGATAAGAACCGCATCTCATTTATTACCCTGCGGTTCATCGATGACCGGTTAAGCAACCTGAAAGACGAGCTGGGAGGTGTGCAAGGCAACCTGAAAAACTTCATGGTCAGCAACCAGGTTTATGATATCGACCAGCAATCAAAGGCCTACCTGGAAAACCTGAGTGAGGGAGCAAAGGAGAAAGCAGAGCAGGAGATCCGTTTGAATGTAGTGAACTGGTTGCTGGAATATATCCAGAACAGTAAAAACCTTTATACCGTCGTGCCGACCAACCTGGGCATTGAAGAGCCGTCTTTGTTGCAACTGATGGCCGAGTACAACAGGGCCCAGCTGGAAAGGGAGGCTAACCTGAAGACGACGACTCCGGATAACCCCATGATCCAGACCTTCAATACCACGCTGGAAAAACTTCGCAACAGTATTTTCCAGGCGCTGCAGAATGTGAGGCAGGCCTATCTGATAGCCGGCACCAACCTCAAACAACAGGAAGACCGGCTGCAGGGACATATACAGACGCTGCCGGGCAAATCCATGCAACTGATCAATATCTCCCGCCAGCAAAAAATATTGGAGGATCTCTACTCTTTCCTGTTACAAAAAAAGCTGGAGACCTCTATCTCTTCTGCTTCGACCATCTCCAATTCCAAAGTGATAGAGCCCTCCATCGGATCGGAGATCCCGGTAAATCCCAACAAAAGGAAGATATACACGATGTATTTCCTGCTGGGATTGGCGATCCCGATAGGAATTATAGCCCTGATCGAGGTCATGAGGGATAAGGTCCGGAACCGCGCGGACGTAGAGAAGAATACCCACGCCCCCATCCTTGGCGAGATCGGGCATTCCAGCAACGAGCAGACCCTGGTGGTCACCGCGAACAACCGGCACTTTATCGCCGAACAATTCCGCATCGTTCGTACCAACCTGCAATATATTATTTCGAAAAAGGAAAAACCGGTCATCATGGTCACCTCCTCCTTTAGTGGAGAAGGTAAATCCTTTATCAGCACCAATATAGCTGCGGTAATGGCGCTGACAGGCAAAAAGACCGTGATTATGGAGTTTGACATCCGCAAGCCCAAGATCGTATCCGGGCTGGATCTCAAACGGAAAATGGGGATTACCAACTATATCATCGGCCGCACTTCCTTTGAGGACATGCTGGTCAAAGTGGACGGAGTGGACAACCTCTATGTAATCCCCTGCGGACCCATCCCCCCCAACCCCGCTGAGCTTTTGCTGGACCCTTTGCTCGACGAATTGATGAAGGAGGTACGCAGCAGGTTCGATGTAGTCATCATGGATACCGCGCCGGTAGGTCTGGTCAGTGATGCGATGAACCTGGGGCAATACGCCGACTGTACTTTGTATATCGTCCGTCAGGGCCATACCTTCCGCAAGCAATTGCATATGGTAGAGGAACTGTATGTCGATAATAAATTGCCGAAGCTCGCCCTCCTGCTGAACGATGTCACTGCCGAAGGCGGTTACTACGGAGGTTACGGTTATGGCTATTATGGCGGTTACTCCTACGGTATGGAATCCGGATATTTTGAAGTGGATAAAGAATCCCAGAACTCATCAATATTTTCCCGGATTAAACGTTTATGGAAAAATTGGTTCGGTTAATTCGGGAAAAAAAATTCAAGATTCTATATGGGGTTTTTTGCTCATCCAACTGCTGTTATTGATCAGGGGTGTCAAATAGGAGAGGGGACCAAAATATGGCACTTCTCGCACATTATGCCGGATTGTATCATCGGCCATAATTGTAACCTGGGCCAGAACGTGGTCATCTCCCCCGGAGTGGTACTGGGCAGCAACGTTAAAATTCAAAACAATGTGTCGGTATATAGCGGCGTGATCTGCGAAGATGATGTGTTTTTGGGTCCCTCTATGGTTTTCACCAACGTCATCAATCCCAGAAGCGCCGTGGCCCGGAAAGATCAATATAAACCGACCCTCGTGCGAAAAGGGGCCAGCATCGGCGCCAATGCCACTATCATATGCGGAAATGAGATCGGGGAATATGCGCTCATAGGCGCCGGGGCCGTCATTACCCGTCCTGTCCCGGCCTATGCGCTGGTAGTAGGTAATCCCGCCAGACAGATCGGTTGGGTCAGCGAATATGGTCATCGGTTGGAATTTGATGAAAATGGATTGGCAAAATGTCCTGAAACGCAGCAAGGCTATGAATTAAAGGAAAATAAAATAATACCCCTTAGATGAAACAAAATGACCTGATCAGGTTTGCGGTGATAGGTTGCGGACATATAGGGAAACGGCATGCCGCCATGATCACCAATAACAAAGAATGTGAATTAGTAGCCCTGGCTGACATTGCGGATAAAAAGAGCTTGGCGCTCGATAATTACCAGGTTCCGTTTTTTTCTTCCATAGACGAGTTGCTGGCAAGTAAAATTCCCTTCGACGTTTTATGCGTCGCCACCCCCAATGGCAAACACGAAGAGCATGCTTTGAAAGGTATCCAGGCTGGCTGCCACGTGGTGATAGAAAAGCCAATGGCCCTGACAAAGGCCGGCTGCGAACGGATCATATACGAAGCCCTGCACCACCACAAACAGGTGTTTTGCATCATGCAGAACCGGTACTCCCCTCCCTCCATCTGGTTGAAGGACATCCTGCTGAAAAACTTATTGGGTAAGATCTTCATGGTGCAGATCAACTGTTACTGGAACCGGGACCACCGTTATTATAAGAAAGGCAACTGGCACGGAAAGAAAGACCTGGATGGAGGAACCTTGTTCACCCAGTTCTCCCACTTCATCGATATTATGTTCTGGCTGTTCGGCGATATCGAAAAGCTCAGCGGTAAATTCCGCAACTTCAACCATGAAGGACAAATTGAGTTCGAAGATTCCGGCTTCGTAAACTTCGACTTTGTCAACGGAGGCATGGGCTGTCTGAACTATTCCACCTCGATATGGGACGAGAACCTGGAAAGCAGCCTCACCATTATCGGCGAGAACGGGACGGTAAAGGTGGGAGGGCAATACATGAATCTTGTGGAGAAATGCAATATTAAAGATTATACAATGCCCGAATTGCCGCCGGCCAACCCTCCCAATGACTATGGGCCCTATAAAGGATCTGCCGCCAATCATCATTATATTTTTGAAAACGTCGTAGACGTGCTGAAAGGAAGGGCGGCTATCACTACCAATGCCATGGAAGGCCTCAAGGTAGTAGAGATCATAGAAAAGATTTACCAGCTTAAATCGAATTAAGTTATGCCGGATGAATTAGTCATAGAAGCGGGCGCCTCGGAAAAGAACTATTGGAAGGACCTTTGGCGGTACCGGGAATTATTTTATATCCTTAGCTGGCGCGATATCAAGGTCCGGTACAAACAGACGGCCATCGGAGCCGCCTGGAGCATCATCCGGCCCTTGCTCACCATGATCATTTTTACCATTATCTTCGGAAGGGTGGCCAAACTGCCCCCGGAAGGATCGGCGCCTTATGCCATCATGGTCTACGCGGCCATGCTGCCCTGGCAATTCTTCGCCAACGCATTGGGGGAGGCCAGCAACAGTCTCATCGGAAATACCAACCTCATCACCAAGATCTACTTCCCGAGAATGATCATACCGGCCAGCTCCGTTATCGTCAGTTTTGTGGATTTTGGCATCTCCTTTATATTGATGCTGGCCCTGATGATCTGGTATCATTTTGCCCCTTCCTGGCAAATCATTTTTTTGCCCCTGTTTATACTAATGGCCTTTCTGGCTTCGTTTGGGATCAGTCTGTATATCACGGCGCTGAATGTAAAATACAGGGACTTCCGGTACATCATTCCCTTTATCGTTCAGTTCGGATTATACGTCTCCCCGGTAGGATTCAGCAGTTCGGTCGTGCCTGAAAAGTGGCGCCTCCTGTATTCACTGAACCCGATGGTGGGCGTAATAGACGGCTTTCGCTGGAGCATACTGGGAGAACAGAAAATTTACCTTCCGGGCTTTTTGGTTTCTAACCTCGTGATCGTATTTTTTTGTTTCATAGGAGTTCGATACTTCCGTAAGACTGAAAAAACTTTCGCTGATAATATCTGAGACGCATGACCCCTTCTGTAATTAAAGTCGAACAGTTATCCAAGAGATTTATCATTTCTCATGAGTCGCAGGAAAAATATACGTCCTTAAGAGATGTCATTGCTAAAAGAGCCCGAAACCTCATTGGAAAGGGTAATAATGCCTCCCAGGTCGAAAAAGAAGAATTCTACGCGCTGAAAGATGTCAACTTCGACATTCAGCCGGGTGACCGGTTGGGGGTCATAGGGCGCAACGGGGCAGGGAAAAGCACGTTATTGAAGATCCTCAGCCGGATAACAGAACCTACCACGGGACGTATATCTATCCGGGGCAGAGTAGCATCCCTGCTGGAGGTTGGCACTGGCTTCCATCCCGAACTGACCGGCAGAGAAAACATTTTCCTGAATGGTGCGATCCTGGGAATGAGCAGGGCGGAGATCAGGAGAAAATTTGATGAGATCGTAGACTTTGCCGAGATAGTACAGTTCCTCGATACCCCGGTCAAACGCTACAGCAGCGGCATGTATGTACGTCTGGCTTTTGCGGTGGCAGCCCACCTGGAACCGGAGATCCTCATTGTAGACGAAGTCCTGGCGGTGGGAGACGCCCAGTTTCAAAAGAAATGCCTGGGCAAAATGGAAGATGTAAGCAAAGACGGTGGAAGGACGGTGATCTTTGTCAGTCATAATATGACGGCTATCCAATCCCTTTGCAATAAAGGACTGTTCATGAACAAAGGCCAGGTCCTTCTGAATGGCCCTATAGATGCCTGCGTAAGAGAATACCTTGAGAATGGCGTTCAGCTGACCTCCCGATACGAACCTGCCTTACATCTGAACAGCAAGTCGAAAAGCAACGATGTGGAAGTTTTGGCAGCCGAACTCTATAAGAATCAGCTGGGTATCCCGGTGGACATCCTGATGATCGAAGATTCCCTGCTGCTGCATATACGGTATAAGCTCAACAAAAAATGCGTCCTGAACCTAAGCCTGGTATTATGGACCCAAAAAGAAGATTGTGTCTTTAATGTCTGTACGGACGCCGGTTCGTACGAGGAAGGCGTCTTTGAAAGCACCCTGACCATTCCCGCAAATTTTTTAAACGATGAAGTATATACCATGGAGTTATATTTCATCGAGAACACCAGCAAGGCCCTGCTGAGGATAGAGGATATGATCGTTTTTGAAATGCATGAATCTACAAGGGATGCCAACTGGTACGAAAAATGGCCCGGGATCATACGCCCTAAACTCGATTTTAAAATTACAAAAGGATGATAAAAGAATTAGCCAAAAAAATACTGGCTGGCAGGAAATGCAACCTTTGCCATAACAGGATATACAAGTTCATTCCTATAAGCGACTCCTACATAAACAACCTCAAAGAGAAAGGCTTTCCTATTCCTGTAAATAAATTCGAAACATTAAATTACGGAGAATACACCTGCCCTTCCTGTAACGCCAATGACAGAGACCGGTTGATCGGCCTTTATCTTGAAAAAGATCTGCTGGAAAATAAAGAGCGGAGTATATTGGACATCGCCCCCTCTTCTCCTGTCAGAGCTTTCCTAAAGCAGCAGCCCGGTGTTAAATACAGGAGTGCGGATCTGTATATGGAGGATGTCGATGACAAAGTAGATATTCAGAATATGAATATCTATAAGGACAACACCTTTGACGTTATCATCTGTTCACATGTCCTTGAACATATCCCCGATGATATACAGGCGCTGCGTGAAATGTACAGGATATTGAAACCCGGAGGCAAGTGTATTTTGCTGGTCCCGATACCACTGGAAGATATCGCCTATGATGAAGAGCTGGGCAGTCTTGCCACAAAAGAAAGAGAAAGGAGGTTTGGACAGGATGATCATGTACGCTTATATACCGGTAAAATATTTGAAGAGAGGATCCTTGCCGGCGGATTCAGACTGGAAAAGACCGGCACAGAAGGGTTTTCCGCTGAAGAGCTGAAGAAATACGGCATAGCACCGGGGTCAATTCTTTACATAGGAAAAAAGTAGTTTTAAATGATCAATGTAAACAAGCCCTTCCTCCCGCCTATAGAAGAATACCAGGACCTGTTAAAAGGTATCTGGGAAAGGAATTGGCTGACCAACAACGGCCCCCTCGTAAATAAGCTGGAGCTTAGCTTAAAAGAATACCTGCAGGTCCCCCATCTCCTGTTTCTCAACAATGGGACCATTGCCCTTCAGATAGCTATAAAATCATTGGGCTTAAAAGGCGAAGTCATCACGACCCCATTCAGCTATGTGGCAACCACCAGCAGTATCGTATGGGAAGGTTGTACGCCCGTATTTGTGGACATAGATCCGGCGACCTTGAACATTGACCCTTCCAAAATTGAAAATGCCATAACGGGAAAAACCACCGGTATTATCGCAACACATGTATACGGCAACCCCTGCGATGTGATAAAGATCGGGGCCATCGCCAAAAAACATAATCTTAAGGTGATATACGATGCGGCACATGCTTTCGGAACCAAGTTGGGCGACAGGTCTATCTTTGAGTATGGGGACGTTGCGACGACCAGTTTTCATGCCACCAAGTTGTTTCATACCATCGAAGGCGGCGCCGTCATGTGCCAGGACCCGCAGGTGCTGAAGGATATGGCATACCGGCGTAACTTCGGGCACGAGACCCCGGAGGAGTTTGCCTGCGTGGGCATCAACGGGAAAAACTGCGAATTCCATGCCGCCATGGGCCTTTTAAATCTCCAATATGCAGACCGCATCCTGGCGGAGAGGAAACGTAACTATCTGTATTACGACACCAAATTGCAGAACCTGAAGGTTCAGAAAATAACCATCCTTCCCGGGACGGTGTATAACTACTCCTATTACCCGGTCATCTTTGACAGCGAAAGGGACTTGCTGAAATCTGTTGACGCGCTGAATAAAAACGCCATTTATCCCCGTCGCTATTTTAAACCTTCCCTGAATGAATTGAACTACGTTAAGAACACACCCGTCCCCATCAGTGAGGATATTTCAAAAAGGGTTTTATGCCTTCCTCTTTATTATGGTATTACCGATGCGGAGATCGACTTTTGCTGTAGAATTTTGCTAAGAGCCCAAAATAATTAGCATGAAGATCGCTATCATGCAGCCATATATCTTTCCGTATATTGGCTATTTTCAATTGATCCGGGCAGTGGATAAATTCGTCGTGTATGACGATGTGGCTTTCATTAAACAGGGATGGATCAACCGGAACAATATCCTGCTAAACGGAGAACGGCATCTTTTTTCCATCCCCGTGGAAAATCTGACTTCTTTCAAAAAGATCAATGAGACGAGAATAGCAAAGAATTTATACGAAAAATGGGTCGGCAAATTTGCCAGGACCCTCGAAATGACGTACAGAAAAGCACCCTATTTTGCTGACATATACGCCCCCGTATTGGAGGTGCTGGAGGCCGGGAAAAATGCAGACAGCATTGCCACCCTCTGCAGAGAGGGGATAAAAATGGTGACCGGCTACCTGGGTATAGATACTACTATTATTGACAGTTCCGCCGGATATGGCAACGATGACCTCAACGCCTATCAGCGTGTGCTGGATATCTGTAAAAAAGAATCCGCCGGTGTATACATCAACGCCATAGGCGGGCAGGAACTGTACTCAAGAGATGTCTTCCAACAGCATGGCATAGAGCTGTTCTTTTTACAGGGCAATGAAATAAGGTACCCTCAATACAAACATGAATTTGTCCCCCATTTATCCATCATCGACCTGTTGATGTTTAACTCCAGGGAGACCGTGACCCAACATATTCAAAATTTCAACTTAGTGTGATGCAAGGCTATTTCTCTGCCGATGAGCTGCTGGAATTTAACTTCGCCAAACTGGGAAGGAATATCAGGATATCCAGGACCACCACTATTTATAATTGTCAGCACGTCGAGATCGGAGATAATGTGAGGATAGACAACTTTTGTACCATCGCCTTATCAGGCCAGGCAAAATTGATCATTGACGACTATGTTCATATTTCGGCGTATAACTTCATCAATGGCGCAGCAGACCTGCATATTCAAAGTTTTACCACGACGGCACCCTACGTAGGTATCTTTACCAGCACCGACGACTACTCCGGCAGCTATCTTACCGGGGGGGTGGTGCCCAGGGAATTGATCGGCACGGTGTCAAAAGCGGTGGTGATCCACAAACATTGTATTATAGGCACTGCCAGCACGATAATGCCCGGTGTGAACCTGCAGGAAGGCACCGCCGTAGCGGCCCACTCGTTTGTTAAACACAGCTCGGAGAGATTGGCTATCCTGGGCGGCGTCCCTGCCAGGGAAATAGGGAAAAGAAAGGCTGATTTCCTGGCTTTGGAAAAAAAAATAAATGGATAATATCACCGTAAGCATTATTATGCTTACCTATAAACATGAGCAATTTATCACCCGGGCAATAGAAGGGGTGGTTATGCAACAGACGAATTTTAACTGGGAGCTGATCATCGCAGATGATTGCTCTCCTGACGGGACAGCTGATATATGCAACGTTTGGTCAGCGAAATACAACAACATCCGTTATATAAGAAACAGTACGAATCTGGGAGCCAACCGGAATTTTGTCAATGCCTATACTATTTCCAAAGGCAAATACGTTGCTCTTTGCGAAGGGGATGACTTCTGGATCGATGCGCTGAAGCTGCAGAAACAGGTAGATATCCTGGAGGCAACGCCTTCACTGACAGGTTGTTTTCACGATGCCAGGGTGGTCTCCGTAAACGACGATCTGATGCAGGAAAGCATCATCCCCCGGGACCGTAAACAGACGACCATCGTCAGACGGGTCGACCTCTGTTCACAGAACATCGTTCCTACGGTCAGCCTGCTATTCCGTAAAATGGGACAATTGCCGGAATGGTTTGCTCAGATAAAGATCGGCGATTATGCCTTGCACCTGCTGAATGGCAGATCCGGGAATTATCACCTGATCAATTCGGTGATGGCCTCTTACAGGGTCTTCCCTCAAAGTAACTATGAGGCGCTGAGCGAGGCCAATAAGGCAATGCAAAAAATAGAAATGCTCAGCTATGTTCTCTCCGACAGCATTTTCAACTTAAATGGGATGGAGAAATACCTGTTGTATTCCAATTACAGGAGTACCCTGGATAAATGTAAAGAGAGGATGGCTGATTTTAAGGAGGACATCAGGAGCAACATGGCCTACATTGCTGAAAACTACGCGGGGAAATCTTTTTTACTGGAACGGCTACGCCTAAAACTGAAACTGGCTTGAGATTATTCTACTTTACGCAGTCCTACCCATTTGGAATAGGCGAACAATGGAAGGCGAATGAATTAAATGTACTGGTAAATGAATTTGAAGAGATTGTCGTAGTCCCCTTCTCGTACGCGGGGAACTTCAATGACCCCAAACGCCTCCCGGAAGGTGTCAGGCTGACGGATCCCCTCTTCGAAAAAGAGGTTTCCCTTGCCAGCCCATCGGACCTTGTCAGAATCCTGTTTCACCGTAGATCCTTTTCCTTTTTAAAGGAGTTTTTTTCAAAGAAAGTTTATCGGAAAAAAGCGCATATCATCAGCTGGATAACCGCTACCCGCCGTGCTATAGACATCCTGGGACATCCTATCATCCGGGAAATTATTAAGAACGGGTCTAAAAAGGATATCCTTTATTTTTATTGGGGGAAGGGCGGATGTGAGTTCCTCCCCTTTATCGATACCGGGGTTTTTTTCAAAACCTTCGTAAGGATGCATAGATATGACCTTTTCGAATATGCCAACAATGGCTATATACCTTATAGGAAAGCCTTGTTAAAGGCAACTTCCATCACAGCCCCCTCTTCCATGGCGGGGAAACAGCATCTCGACCAGCTTTATCCGCAATACGCATCTAAGATACAGGTGATCAGGTGCGGTACCCTTTCCGAAGGACAGTTTAGCAGACCTTCGACGGATGGGGTCCTTCGCGTGGTAAGTTGCTCCTTCCTATCCCCGGTAAAACAAGTACATTTAATCATCGAAGCTTTGCAGTTGGTAGAATTCCCTATTCAATGGGTCCATATCGGGGACGGAATTTTAAGGGCAGAGCTGGAAAAATTGGTGGATGACCTGGGCGTCAGAGATAAAATTCAGTTTAAAGGGTTGATGGATAGCAGGAAAGTGCTTGATTTTTACGGGGAAAATAATTTCGACCTTTTCGTGAACGTCAGCTCCAGCGAAGGGGTCCCCTTCTCTATCATGGAAGCTTTTTCAGTCGGGATCCCCGTCATGGCTACCAGGGTAGGGGGCACCGGGGAGATCGTAGATGACGAGACGGGAAAGATCCTGCCGCCGGACATCGGGGCAAAAGACCTGGCCGATGCTTTACGGTCATTTTATAAGACTCCCGATGAAGAAAAGCAAAAGAAACGGGATGAAGCGTTAAACCGGTACAAAAAGTTTTGGGATTCCGAAAAACTGACAAAGGAATTGTCGGTCTTATTAAAGAAATAAGAAATGCTGGTAATCGTTGACTATGGAGTAGGCAACCTCCACTCCATTCAAAATATGTTTAAAAAAGCCGGTGTCACGGCTTCAATAGGCAGCACCTATGAAGAGATAGCTGCCGCGGACAAGCTGTTATTACCCGGTATGGGAGCCTTTGATAACTGCATGGAGAAGCTTGATCAATCCGGTCTGAGACCCATCATTGAACAAAAAGCGTTGGAAGAGAAGATCCCGGTGCTGGGAATTTGCGTGGGATTGCAAATGTTTATGTCCGGCAGTGAAGAAGGTGTCCTCCCGGGGCTGGGCTGGATCAAAGGCGCTACTATCCGGTTCCGGCCGGAAAAGATGCAGGATACGCAGAAGATCCCTAATATGGGCTGGCTGGAAGTAACCCCCCGAAAAGACTCCCGGCTCTTACAAAAGCTGGAAGATCCCCGTTTTTATTTTGCCCACTCCTACCACGTCCGGCCGGAAGAACAGCAGGATGAGCTGGTGACGGCGTCGTATGGATACGAGTTTACGGTAGGCATTGAAAAGGACAATCTGGTAGGAGTACAGTTCCACCCTGAAAAAAGTCACCGTTTCGGGATGCAGCTACTTAAAAATTTTGGAGAAAACTACTGATGCGCCGCGTAAGAGTTATACCCGTTTTGTTACTGAGTAAAGGAGGCCTGGTCAAGTCCGTCCGGTTCAAAAGCCATAAATATGTGGGAGACCCCATTAATGCGGTAAAGATCTTTAATGAAAAAGAGATCGATGAGATCGTCGTGCTGGACATTGACGCCAGCAGGGAAAGAAGGGGCCCCAATCTGGCGCAGATCAGCGAGCTGGCTGGCGAAGCGTTTATCCCCCTGGCTTATGGAGGTGGTATCTCCACCATCGACGAGGTAAAAAAATTATTTTACCTGGGGATAGAAAAAGTAGTCTTAAATTATCAGGCATTTGCCAATCCTGCGTTAATAAGTGAAGCGGCTAAATTAGTGGGAAGTCAGAGCGTCGTGGTATCGGTCGATGTAAAAAAGAATATTTTTGGCAAGTATAAGGTATACGTAAAGAATGGGGCGGAGAGCACCGGCCTGGACCCCCTGGCATTTACTTCAAAAATGCAGGAAGCCGGAGCCGGGGAGATATTTTTAAACAGCATAGACAGGGACGGGACCTACGGAGGTTATGACCTTGAGCTGATCAGGAACCTCAGCCATCAACTGTCAATACCGTTGATCGCCTGCGGAGGGGCGTCCGGACTGGATGATTTTACGAGTGCTATCGATAGCGGAGCTTCCGCCGTGGCCGCAGGCAGCCTGTTTGTATTCCAGCGTCCTCATAACGCGGTATTGATTAGTTATCCGTCACAAAAGGACCTGAAGGAAAAAGTGTATTCGCGGATATAATAAAATGGTAAACTTTAAGATATGAAAATGTACGATGAAGCTGCTTTGAGAAAGGATCCTGCCATCAATGACAACAGGCCCTATCAGCAGTGTGCGATCAGCGTGATGGATACGATAGCCGACCCGGGAATTTCTTTTGACGACAAAGGGATATGCAATTATTACTATGAATACCTGAAAAAGGAGAAGGCGCTGGTATTCAATGGCCCTGAAGGCGAAGAAAAACTAAAGGCTATTATCGACAATGTCAAAAGGGAAGGAGAAGGGAAAAAATATGATTGCATCACCGGCGTCAGCGGTGGCGTAGACAGCACCTATGTGGCGCTGATGGCCAAAAAAGTGGGCTTGCGCACCCTCATCGTCCATTTTGACAATGGATGGAATTCAGAGCTGGCCATAAAAAATATCGAGAATATTATTTCCATCCTTGGCTTTGACCTCTACACGCTGGTGGTCGACTGGCAGGAATTCCGGGACCTGCAGTTGTCTTATTTAAAGGCTTCCGTAGTGGACATCGAAGCCCTGACCGATCATGCCGTAACGGGCACCTTATACCGGCTGGCGGCCGAGCACGACATAAAATATATACTCAGCGGGGCCAATGTAGTGACAGAAGCCGTACTCCCTTCCTGGTGGGTGTGGAATAAAAGCGATCATGAGAACATAAAGGACATCCATAATAAGTTCGGCGAAGTCCCTCTTAAAACGTACCCGCTTTTCACCGCCAAACAGAAACGCTTTGACATCGTAAGGAAAAAGATAGAGACGGTAGACCTGTTGAACTACCTCTCTTACGATAAGAAAAAGGTCAAGGAGACCATTATTTCGGAGCTGAAGTGGCGCGACTACGGCGGGAAACATTACGAATCCATCTTCACCCGCTTTTACCAGGGCTATATCCTCCCGGCAAAGTTTGGTATCGACAAGAGAAAGGCGCACCTGAGCAACCTCATCTTCAGCGGGCAGATCACCAAAGAAGAGGCGCTGAATGAATTGCAAAAGCCTATCTATGATCCGCTTCAATTAAAAGAAGACTATCAGTTCGTGCTGAAGAAACTGGGCTTCTCCGAAAGCGAATTTGAAAAGATCATGGCTACGCCCCGTAAAGAGCACAACCAGTTTAAAACAGAAATGACCATCTATGAAAAATATCCATGGGCAAAAGGACTCAAGCCCGTCGGCGATATTGTTAAAAAGCTTTTCTAATCGGATGACCCTTAAACACAAAACCATTATCCTCATCTCTTCCGAGAGCTGGGGAAAGATCTTCATATCCAAACACAATTATGCCATAGCCCTGGCAAAAAGAGGAAATAAGGTCTTTTTCTTAAACCCTATCGACACCTCCCTACGGCCTGGAGAAGTGAAAATGACGGACTCCGGAGTTCATCCGGATCTCAAAGTAGTCACGTTCAGGCCTTTTTTCCCGCTGGCGTTGAAATTTCATCTTCGTCCCGTATTCAGCCTGCTGATAAAATGGAATATAAAAGTAATTCTCAGGAAGCTGCGTATAAAGCCGGATATCGTCTGGGACTTTAACTGGTCCTATCTCTATAACGACCTTTCCATCTTTGGCGCTCCCTTAAAGATCTTCAACCCTGTCGATCAGCTGGCCGCGGATGCCTGTCGTAAGAAAGCAGACCTCGTCATATCCATTTCAGATGATATCCTGGAACAATATTCCCTGGAAAATGTGCCGAAACTAAGGCTGAACCATGGCCTGGGTGAGGTTTTCGCCCTGGCGGCAGAAAAAGAGTCTCCTCTGAGGGCCAAGGGGAATATCCAGGTAGGATATGTGGGGAATCTTACTCTTGACTCCCTCGACAGAGACCTTTTACTGGAGATCATCACCGGCAACCCCGATGTGACCTTTAACCTTATCGGACCCCTTTCCGGGAAAGGCAGTAACCTGGGCACCACTTCGGATCATGATGATATCAGGGGTTTTGTAGATAAATTACAACGGCAGAAAAATGTCATCCTTCATGGCATAAAAGCGCAGCATGAGGTTCCTGAATTGCTGGAGTCCTATGACATACTGCTGTTATGCTATAGACGCACTGTAATGTTCAAGTGCGACAACAGCCATAAAATGATCGAATACCTGTCTTCCGGGAAAGTAGTGGTAAGTACGAATCTTTCCGCTTATGCGGGGAATGAGCTGGTGACCATGAGCGGGAAAGACCTGAATCAGCAACTGCCGGCTCTGTTCAGGACAGTCGCCGGGAATCTTGATAAATATAACAGTCTGGCCCTGCAAAAGGAAAGAAAAGCCTTCGCCTTACAGAATACCTATGAAGGCCATATCCGTAAGATCGAAGCTTTTTTACAAGAAAATCATCCTACTATAAATTAGCTGTTTTTGGCGAACCCATATCCGGTCAGAAAAATCTGTATAGTGACGACCCGGCACATAAGCTATAATCCCAGGGTACTAAAAGAGGCCGATGCCCTTCATGCCCATGGCTACGAAGTTTCGGTAGTTACCATCAATAATCACCAGGCCCAATGGAAATTTGACGAGGATCTTATGCGCTCCAGGAAATGGAAACTGGAGACCGTCAACTTTCGCAGAGGGCGAGAGCATACGTATTGGCTCTATCTATCCCTGAAACAAAAATTATTCTCCTGGCTGTCCAGGATCACCTGCCGGTTCGGGATCGCGGAAAGGTCTATCAATAAGGCTTATGACGGGCTGACCCGACTGGCTAAGAAGACCAGGGCCGATTTTTATCTGGTGCACCATGTAGAAGCCCTCGGCGCCGGCTTTGCGGCCGCCCGGCGCCATAAGGCTGCATTTGGATTCGATGCGGAGGATTTTCACAGCGGTATGAGTGAGTTCGCCGTCCCCTCCCCTTCGGACGATATCATCGTCTACCTGGAAAGTAAATATCTTCCGCATTGTAATTATATGACGGCGGCTTCGAAAGGGATAGCCACCGCCTACCATGAAAAATACGGAGTTCCTACCCCACGGGTGCTATTGAATGTTTTCCCCTGGGAAGACCTGCCCGCCAGGGAAGTAAAGGAGCCCGTACGGTTTTATTGGTATTCGCAGGTCATCGGGCCTAACCGAGGCCTGGAACTATTGTTGGAGGCGGCAGGCAAAATAGGGCTGCCCGGACCGGCTTTTGAAATTCATCTGCGGGGCAGTCTGTATAGTGACGAATACCGGGATAGTTTGAAAGCGATGGCCAACAAGGGAGGGATAGGAAACCGGCTTTTTTTTCATGAACCGATACTGGCGGAGGACATCGTTCATGACGGGAATAACTTTGACGTAGGAATGGCGCTGGAATCACCTGTCTCGGTCAACAGGAATATCTGCGTCACCAATAAGGTCTTCTCTTACCTGATGTCCCGCCTTTTGATCATTGGGACCGATACGGAGGGGCAAAAGGATATCTTTAGTCATTTCCCGGATGCTGTCAGCATCTGCCGGGTAAATGACGCGGATGAGATCGCTAAGGCCATGCTGTTTTATATCAATGATAAGGATCAATTAAAGAAGGCGAAGATGGCCGCCGGCGCGGCCGTGCAGAACCCCTTCAACTGGGAGTGGGAATCAAAGAAACTGTTGCATTATATTAGCGATATCTCATAATTTAAACCCCTGATTCATTATGAATGCTTTGCTCCACGAAATCCTGGCTACCAATACCGTAAAGGACCAGCATGGGAATGTTGTTCCGCTCCACTCCTCCATTCATACAGACGAGGTGGAGTTTATTTCGAAGATGATAAAAGATCATAATTTAACAAGGGCTGTGGAAGTAGGCTGTGCTATGGGCATATCCTCTCTTACGATTGCGGAATCGATTGCCGGCACGAACGGGGCTTCCCACCATATCATCGATCCCTTTCAGCAGAGTCAATGGAATAATATAGGAGTGAATAACCTTAAAAAGGCAGGATTCCACAACTTCCAGCTGATCGAGGATTATTCCGAATTCGCCCTGCCCCGAATGGTAAAGGAGGGCGTGAAAGTGAATTTCGGATTCATAGACGGGTGGCATACCTTCGATCATACCTTGCTGGACTTCTTTTACATCAACAGGATGCTGGAGATCGGCGGGATCATCATCATCGATGACGTACACATGCCGGCTGTCAACAGGGCCGCAAGATATATCTATAACTATCCCGCCTACCAATATGCCGGCAAAGTACAATACAAAGAGACCACCTCGAAGAGAAAAACGTTTGAGACGATAGGTCGCCTGTTCTCCGGCATACAATACCTGGTTGGGTCGAAAATTTCAAAAGAGCTGCTGAACTCCAAATTATTGAAATCCGATAAACATCTTAATCTGGATTGCAGCATGATCGCTTTCAAAAAGGTTGCCGAAGACAAAAGGGAGTGGAACTGGTATGAAAACTTCTGACCTGAAAAGGATCCTGATCATAACACCTCATTTTCCTCCGTCTAACCTGGCTGCTGTTCATCGTTCCCGGTTATTTGCGCAGCACCTCCCCTCCTTCGGATGGGAGCCACTGATTCTGACGGTGGATGAGAAATATTATGAGGAGACCCTCGATCCCAATCTCAGCCGCCTCCTGCCGGAAGGCCTGCAGATTGAAAAGGTAGCAGCATTCGGTGTTACCAGGCCAAGACTCATCGGGGATATCGGGTTGAGGGGATTCTTCCAGCTGTACCGAAGGGCCCGGCAACTGATAAAAGAGAGGAAGATCGACTTCCTCTATATTCCCATCCCCTCCTTTTATGGTTCCCTGTTGGGGCGGAGACTGCACGCATCGACAGGAATAAAATACGGGATTGACTACATCGACCCCTGGGTACACCGGTTTCCCGGCAGCGACAAGATTTTTTCCCGGCATTGGTTCAGCTCCAAACTGTCCGGACTGCTGGAGCCTATCGCCATAAAAAAGGCTTCTCTTATTACCGGTGTGGCAGAAGGATACTATAAAGGGGTGCTGGAAAGAAATCCACATTTACAGCAAAGCTGCGTTTTTGGCGCCATGCCTTATGGAGGAGAACGGTCTGACCATGAAAAAGTAGCCGAACTGGGCCTTACCCCTTACCTTTTTGAAAAAAAGCCGGGGAAAATACAGCTCTTATATGCAGGGGCCATGCTCCCTAAAGCGTATGCTCCCCTGGAGGGCATCCTGAAAGCCATCCATAAAGATCCGGCCGCTTTCCGGCAGCTGGAAATACATTTTATCGGTACCGGCAAAACACCGGATGATGCGTTGGGTTATAATATCAGGCCCCTGGCTGAAAAATACGGGTTATGGAACTCAGTTATCTTTGAATACCCCCGGCGTATCCCTTATCTTGACGTACTGGTACACCTGGAAGCTGTCAGCGGCGTATTTATCCTGGGCAGCACCGAACCTCATTATACTCCTTCCAAAGTATACCAGGGAGTATTGTCAGGGAAGCCGATACTGGCCGTTCTGCATACGGAAAGCACTGCTGTTGACGTTATCCGGACCGCTGTTACAGGGTTGGTGCTGGCTTTCGGCGGGGAGCCGGAAATTCACCGGATAGAAAATGAATTTATGGCCGTCTTTAAAAAATATACCGACTTTTTGGAGAACTTCAATCCGCAACAAGTGAATATGGCTGCTTTCGAACAGTATTCTGCGAAAAACATAACCGGTAAGCTGGCGGAATTGCTGGAAAAATGTATCGAAAAATAAAATACAAAAAAAATGGACGCATTATTCAGGAAGCTGCCTCTTTTTAAAGGCAAACAAAGATTGGCAAGGCTGCTTCTTAAAAAAGATCTGGCAAACGGGAAAGACATCTCTGTAAAAGGCAGGTTCGGCAGCAGCTACCTGCTGCCAAATCTTATCGAGAATGTAAGTCTCGAAATATTCATCAATGGCATCTATGAGAAAGCCACGTCTGACTTTTTTGTAAAAAGGCTGGCGCCGGGAGGGGTATTCCTGGATCTGGGAGCCAATATAGGAGCCATCAGCGTGCCCTTGTACCGGCAAAGAAAGGATATTAAAATAGTCTGCGTGGAAGCCGCTCCCTGGTTATTCCCCTATTTACAGAAGAATCTTGAGCAAAATGGATTTAAAGATGCCGTCCTGGTAAATAAAGCCCTTTTCAATACGGATAATGAAGAAATAGATTTTTATTCGCCGGATGAAAAATTCGGCAAAGGATCTTTATCACCTACCTATACCGACAAGGCCGTAAAAGTGAAGACCGTCCGGCTGGATACCCTGCTGCATGAACTGCGCATCGATAAAGTGGACACTATAAAGATAGATGTGGAAGGATATGAATACCATGTCTTTCAGGGAGCGGAAAAGCTGTTGGCCGGACCCGATGCCCCCGATATCCTTTTTGAATTCGAGGATTGGGCGGAAAACCTGGCGAAACAGGCGCCGGGAAGCGCACAAACTTATTTACTGGGAAAAGGATACCAGCTTTTCCGGCTGGACATACGGGGGCAGCTTCATCCTTTATCCCAGGCATTGACAAAAGGAAGTACGATGCTACTGGCTACTAAAAGAGGGGCGTGACCTGCAATATTTTATATAAGTAATCCGGCGTGTGAAGTCAAGATTTAACTTTTTTTCGCTCATTCATTTTATTGTACTGATCCTGTCCCTGACGACAGATTGGTATTACCCGCTCGTGTTCATACTCTTCATCAGTGTCGTCATTTTAATGCTCGACAAACTGGGGAAGGGGGTCGTATTGCGGGAAACGATTGCCTTGCATACCTGCTTCGTCTGTCTGGTAATGCCGGTGGTGAGTTATACCTTTTTCGACAAAACCAACAGGCTTGCCAGGATATTCGTGAAGTATATGCAGGTGCCTGCCTCCACCTATTTTGATTTTGCGTTGCCCGCCATCGCAGGCTTCATCCTGATCTTATGCTGGCCCATAGAAACACCTGCCTACAGCGATAAAGGGTCCTATCTTCAGCAGGCCATCGCAAAAGCCAAGGCAATATTGGAGCGGAGGCCCCTGGTCGGCGTCTATCTTCTGGCAATCGGCACCGTGATGTTCTGGGTCTCCAAATTCCTGCCCACCACGCTTGAATTTGCTTTCCTCCTATTCTTCTTTGCCGCTTTTGCAGGTTTCCTGTACGTATTTTACCAGACCACATTCCGGTACCGCCGGATCATACTTTTCTTCTTCGGGGCATTTATCATCACGACCGCCCTCAGCACAGGCATGTTCACCATCGTCGCCTACATGAGCCTCACCTTGTTCTCCTTTTTCTTCCTCGGCCGGAAGACACCCCTATGGAAAAAATTCTATATGTTCCTGCTGGGTGTCCTTATTCTGCTGTTGATCCAGAGCGTCAAACCGACTTATCGTGCGCTCACCTGGGACAAACATTATGAAGGAAGTAATATTGCCCTGTTCGCCAATCTGCTGGTCGATAAGGTCACGGAAGGCAACTGGAGCTCCCCCGACGCTTTTTTCCTGATTTATATCCGCACCAACCAGGGCTTTAATGTCTCCCTGGTAATGCGGCGTATTCCATCGAAAATGCCTTATGACGGAGGTTCCAACCTCCTCCTGAGCGTAGCCTCCTCCCTGGTGCCGCGGTTGCTCTGGCCTGACAAACCCGAGGCGGGAGGGAAATATAATATGCAGTACTATACCGGCGTTATCCTGCATGGATGGTCTACCAATATCGGGCCGCTCGGAGAGGCCTATGGCAGCTTCGGGGCTTCCGGAGGAATCATCTACATGTGTTTCCTGGCCCTTTTTGTCCGGTGGGCCTATCTGTGCGTATTCAAAGTGTCGGTAAAATTACCCCTTATCATATTCTGGATCCCGGTCTTATTTTACCAGGTCACCTATGCCGCAGAAACAGATACCTTACAGGTCTTTAATTCTTTAATTAAATCAGCCTTTTTTATCTGGATGTTGTACAAGCAATGGCCCCATTGGTTCGGCGTAGAAAGGAGGAGAACCCCTCTTCCCAGGCTACAGGACAAAGGAGGCTATTCCCTAACAAATCAGGCAACCCATTGATATATGCCCGTAGTATGTTTTTTATTCCGAAGGCCTGCTGATCACGCTTTTAGCCTGGAAAGGGTATTCGAACAGGTGAGGAATCACCTGGACAAAAATTTTCTTACGGAAAAAGTAACGATCCCTTTTTACAGCTCGTCCCTGCCGAATATTTTCAGGAACCTGCTTTTTGTTCGCAAACAAAAAGCAGATGTGTATCATATCAGCGGGGACGTGCATTACCTCATGCTGACCCTGCCGCGACAACGTACCGTGTTGACCATTCATGACTGCGTATTCCTGCACCAGTCTTCAGGTATCAAACGCCGCCTGCTGAAATGGCTGTTCCTCGATATGCCGGTTAAGCGAAGCCTGCTGATCACCACTATTTCAGAAGCCACCAAACAGGATATTCTTAAATATACCGGCTGTCCTCCCGGTAAAATCAGGGTCATCCCTAATCCGGTAGATGCCGGCATCCATTACCTGCCGGCGGAATTCAATGCGGGACACCCTGTTATTCTCTTCCTGGGCAGCACACCCAATAAGAACCTGGGAAGAGTGATACAGGCGCTTGAAGGGATTGACTGTACCCTGAATATCGTTGGAAGGATTCCCGACCACGAGGCGGGCCTGCTTCAACGGCATAAGATTGTCTATACCCAGCGGACCAATCTTACCGACAAAGAGCTGGCAGCGCAATACGCAGCGGCGGACCTGGTTGTTTTTGCTTCTACGTTCGAAGGATTCGGCTTGCCGGTCATAGAGGCGCAAAGAGCCGGCCGGCCGGTCATTACCAGCAATCTCAGCCCGATGAAGGAAGTGGCGGGAGGCGCCGCCTGCCTGGTAGACCCCTATGACATTGATTCCATCAGGCAGGGCATCCTGGCGGTTATTCAAAAGGAGGAATACCGGCGGCAATTGGTGGAAGAAGGTTTCCGGAATGCGGGACGTTATGACGCAGCAGAGATAGCCCGGCAGTACCAGGCTTGTTATCAACAATTATTATCAGCGTAAATATGTGTGGCATAGCAGGTATTATTGAATTCAGGAAGGACACGGCAGAAGACGGGTTGATACGCCGTATGACCGACGCCATGTCGCATCGGGGCCCGGACTCGGATGGCTTTTACAACGATAAAGGCATATCGCTGGGACATCGCAGACTCTCTATCATCGACCTGTCTTCGGCGGCCAACCAGCCCTTTATTGACAACTCCGGGAGATATGTAATGGTGTTCAACGGGGAAATGTACAATTATGCCGAAGTCAAGGGCTTGATTAAAGAATATGAGTTCCGGACTGCCGGCGATACGGAAGTATTGATGGCCGCCTATATCAAATGGGGCCCCGATTGTATCCGCTATTTCCGCGGTATGTTCGCCTTTGCGGTGTGGGACAGAGAGAAAAAAGAAGTATTCATTGCCAGGGACCGGATGGGGGTTAAGCCCTTCTACTACTTTCTTAGTGACGACAGGCTGATATTTGCCTCGGAGATCCGGTCTATCCTGGCAACAGGTCTTGTTAAAAGAAAAGTCGATACGCAGGCACTGCTGGAATATTTCACCTATCAATCCGTCAGCAGTCCCCTCTCCATCATCGAGCATATTCAGCAGCTGGAAGCGGGGACCTGGATGAAAATAAAAGAGGGCAAAGCGGAGCGACATCGGTACTGGGACGTCACCAAGGCCTGCTCAGACTTTGATTTTGAAGATAAGGACGCTGTCCGGGGTAAGATCAGGGCATTGCTCCTGCAATCCGTCCGGCGCCGGCTGGTAAGCGACGTCCCGGTGGGAGCATTTTTATCCGGCGGCATCGATTCCAGCGCGGTCGTGGGATTAATGGCAGAGGCAAGCGATGCGCCGCCGAATACATTT
The DNA here is from genome assembly GCA_035492545.1 of Puia sp. Classification (GTDB taxonomy): domain Bacteria; phylum Bacteroidota; class Bacteroidia; order Chitinophagales; family Chitinophagaceae; genus Puia. The sequence continues at coordinate 8,720 of DATJJD010000196.1, read as the reverse complement.
AATATAGCCTTCGAAGAAAAAGATTACGACGAATCCAAATATGCGGAAATCATAGCTAAAAAATTCGGTACCGTCCATACACGGCTTTTGCTCAAACCCACCATCTTTCTCGATGACCTGGAAAATGCGCTGGATTCCCTGGATACACCCACGGGGGATGGCATTAATACCTATGTGGTCTCCAAGGCCATCCGGCAAAAAGGTGTCACCGTAGCCTTATCCGGTGTGGGAGGGGACGAATTATTCGCAGGCTATCCTTTCTTTTCACAATATCTGAATTTACACAAAGGGCATCTTTTATGGAAGGTGCCTGCAGGTATTCGAAAAGGAGTAGCTACTATTTTTCCGACGGGACCCGCTAACGGAAAGAAAGGCCGGATCAAGCAACTTTTCGGGGGTGAATCCTGGTTTATAGATAAAAGTTACCCGGTTTTTCGCCAGATACTGTCTCCGGGTTTCCTACGCGAGATCACTACGTTGTATCCGTCCGGTGATTTTACGACCGCTGTTCAGCAGCAGCTATCCGACGCAAAAGAGCAACTTGAACGGCTCCCCTTTTTAAGCCAGGTATCGGCCGCCGAATACCTGGGGTACACACAGCATACGCTGCTCAAAGATACCGATCAGATGAGCATGGCCGTCTCGCTGGAAGTAAGAGAACCTTTCTTCGACCATGACCTCGTTGAGTTTGTAATGGCTGTCCCGGACGCCCTGAAGAAACCCATCTATCCCAAGAGCCTGCTGGTCGAATCCCTGAAACCTTTATTGCCGGATGAAATAGTCTTCCGCAAGAAACAGGGCTTCCTTTTCCCCTGGAACCTTTGGCTGAAGGATGAGCTGCGGTCTTTTTGTGACCAGCGCATCCGGAATATGGCCCAAAGACCGTTTATTAATGGAGAAAAACTGTTGACGTGGTGGCAGCAGTTCCTGGACGGAGACCCGCACATCCGCTGGGCTGAAATATGGCTATTCATTGTACTGGAATATTGGCTGGAGAAAAATAATGTCGACTAAAAAAAAGATATTGCTGCTCACGGATTGGTATGAGCCGGGTTTTAAAGCCGGAGGCCCCATACAATCCTGCCGCAACTTTGTAAGAGCCCTGCATGATGAATTTGAGATCAGTATCATCACGGGCGATCGCGATCATGGAGATACCCAGCCTTATCAGGGCATAGCTGCCAATACCTGGATCACGAAGGATAACGGGGTCCGCATCTGGTATGCCGGCCCTGGTACCCTGAAGCCAGGTCCGCTGAAGCGCCTGATCACCGCCATAACCCCGGACTATATTTATCTCAATAGCATGTATTCCTATCATTTCACGCTGCTTCCGTTATGGCTGAAGTGGCGGAAACAGATTGCCGCCGGCATCGTGATAGCGCCCAGGGGTATGCTGCAGGCCGGCGCCATGCAATTCAAATCCGGGAAAAAAAAGTTGCTCCTTAAACTTCTGAATACCTCCGGACTGCCAGGTAAGCTGATATTTCAGGCGACAGACTCACAGGAAAAAGAGGATATTGAAAGGTATCTTCCTTCCGCAGGAAAGATATTGGTCATCGCCAACTTTCCGAAGATGAATTCCATTCCCTGGAGCCCGACGCCTAAAAGACCCGGAGAACTGCATTGTGTGTTTATTTCCCGTCTGGCCCCTAAAAAAAACCTGCTTTTCCTCCTGGAGGTACTGGAGAATTTGCCTGACACCATTCGCCTGCGGCTTAATTTATATGGAGAGATAGAAGATCAGCGGTATTGGAAAAAATGCCTTTCCGCCATCGAAGGCTTACCTTCCCATATTACCGTCGACTGGAAAGGCTCCATCCCCAATGAAGCCGTCCCGGAAGTACTGCAGCAACACCATATATTTGTATTGCCGACAAAAGGAGAAAATTTCGGCCATGCTATTTTTGAATCCCTGGCGCTTGGAAGGCCGGTATTGATCAGCGATAGGACACCGTGGAGAAATCTGGAATCCGGACATACGGGATGGGACCTGTCGTTGGACCGGCCGGACCTCTTCCGGCAATCCATTGAAAAGGCCGCCTCTTTCGACCAGGAGGAATACGATCATTGGAGCCGGAGCGCCTATCTGTATATAAAGGATTTTGTAAAGAGGTCGGATCTGAAAAAAGATTACCTAAAATTGTTTAACCAGGAAATAACCAGACTGCAATAATTACCCGATGTATAAACTCGCCATTGTCACTTCTCATCCCATTCAATACAATGCGCCCTGGTTCAAGTTACTGGCAGATTCCGGTAAAGTCAGGCCAAAAGTGTTCTACACCTGGGGAGAGTCCGGACAAGGACGCAAATACGATCCTGATTTCAGAAGAGAAATCGAATGGAATATCCCGTTGCTGGAAGGATATGAATACACCTTCGTAAAGAATATTGCCAAGGTTCCGGGCAGTCACCATTTCAAAGGACTGATAAATCCCACGCTGAACGACGAGATCATGGAATGGGGGCCCGATGCGGTGTTGGTATATGGATGGAACTTTCATAGTCATCTCCGGTGTATGCGTTTCTTTCACAGGAAAGTGCCCGTTCTATTCCGGGGGGATTCAAATTTATTAGATGAACAGCCGGGTGTCAAAAAAGAGATCCGCCGGTTATTTTTGAAATGGGTGTACAGACATGTCGACTATGCCCTTTATGTCGGCTCCAATAACAGGAAATACTATTTAATACATGGCCTCCGGGAGGACCAGCTGGTCTATGCGCCCCATGCGATAGACAATGAAAGATTTGCAGAACCGGACGATGATTATTGCCGGGAGGCGAAGGAATGGAGAGAGGAGCTGGGAATATCAGATGAGGATCTGGTAGTTTTATTCAGCGGTAAATTTGAAAGCAAAAAAGATCCCTTCTTTTTGATCGAGCTGGCAAAAAGGGTCTCCGACCCCCGGTTGAAGATCATCTTTACCGGGAATGGAATTCTGGAGAACCTGCTTAAGGAGGCGGCACAGAATGATGCCCGGATTAAGTTCCTGGAATTCCAAAATCAACTGAAAATGCCGGTTGTATACCGGTTAAGTGATATATTTATGCTTCCCTCCCGGGGACCCGGTGAGACCTGGGGATTGGGAGCGAATGAAGCGATGGCCAGTGGGTGTGTGATCATGTTGTCGGATAAAGTAGGGGGGGCCATTGACCTCATACAGGAGGGAAAGAATGGGATCATTTTTAGAGCGGGGGATCTGAAAAAGTGCAAGGCCCTGCTGGAAAAAATGTTAGACAACAGAGAGGAATTAATAAAGATGAAGAAAATATCCCGGGAGTTGGTTCGTTCTTGGTCCTATCAACGCATTGTCACCGCCATCGGGGAATTAATGGATAAAATTTAGCCTGTCCGGCACGGAAAAAACAGCATTCAAACGGTATAATTAAGATGTACACTCTAGGAATCAACGCGTACCATGCCGATTCGTCGGCAGCTATTTTTAAAGATGGGAAAATGATCGCTGCCACGGAAGAAGAAAGATTTCGCCGGATCAAACACTGGGCTGGCTTCCCTTCCATGGCGGTGGAGTTTTGTTTGCGCGAGGCAGGCATAACCCTTGCACAGCTGGATCATATTGCGATAGGAAGAGACCCCTATGCAAAATTGGGAAAGAAACTGCTGTTCCTGGCTAAAAGCCCCCGGGGGGGATGGAAGGCTGTTAAAGACCGGCTGAACAATGCTAAAAAAGTATCTTCCCTGGAAGAGGAGTTTGCTGCCATGGACGGCAGCGTTGACCCGGCAGCGTTGAAAAGAAAGATCCGGCAGGTCGAGCATCACCGCAGCCACCTGGCTTCTGCCTTTTTCGCCTCTCCTTTTAAAGAAGCGGCGCTACTATCCATCGACGGATCGGGGGATTTTACCACTACGATGATCGGCATCGGCAAAGGCAATAAGATTGAAGTGCTGGACTCCGTCGACTTCCCCCATAGCGTCGGGCTTTTCTATACCGCCTTTACACAGTTGCTCGGATTTCCGCATTATGGGGACGAATACAAGGTGATGGGCCTGGCTCCTTATGGCAAACCGGAACATGTGGAAAAACTAAGGGACGTGCTGGTCTTCAAGCCAGATGGGCTTTTCGAGCTTAACCTGAAATATTTCCGTTCTGCCCGTAGTGGCATCATCTCTTATGGAGAAGACCATATCCCTGTAGTGGCGCCTCTTTTTTCAGCCTATATGAGCGAAAAGTTCGGGGCTCCCCGGCAGAAAGAAGAACCGCTGACCCAATACCATAAAGACCTGGCCGCTTCGGTACAGCGCATTACGGAAGAGCTGATCTTCCACATACTGGGACACCTGCACAAAAGGACCGGCCTGGATAATATATGTGTTGCGGGCGGAGTAGCGCAGAATTCCGTGGCGAACGGTAAGCTTACCCGTAATACGCCTTTCAAGAATGTATACATACCCTCTGCAGGCCATGATGCCGGCATCTCGATGGGCGCCGCCTTGTATGTCTATAACCATCTTTTGGATCAGCCAAGGGCTGAACCGGTCTGGTCGGCGTATACGGGCAGCCGGTTCTCCAATGAAGAAATAGAGAAATACCTGCAATCCAGAAATATAACCTATAAAAGATACCCGGAGGAAGAACTGTACGAAAAAGTAGCCGACCGGCTTATCGATGCCGGCGTCATCGGCTGGTTCAACGGCCGGGCGGAATTCGGACCCCGGGCCCTGGGAGCGAGATCTATTTTGGCAGATCCCCGGCGGATGGATGCCAAAGAGCTCCTGAACAGCAAGATCAAACGACGGGAAAGCTTCCGTCCCTTTGCCCCCAGCATCCTTACGGAGTATGTGGCGGAATATTTTGAGGTGACGGATACGGTGCCATTCATGGAGAAAGTATTCCCTATCCGGCAGGACAAACAGGCCTTGATCCCGGCCGTTACCCATGCGGACGGCACAGGAAGGCTCCAATCCGTGGATAAGACAGTAAGCCCCCGGTATTATCAACTGATAGAGGCCTTCCGCAAAAAGACCGGAATTCCCATCCTTCTCAATACATCCTTTAACGAGAATGAACCTATTGTTAATTCTCCGGAACAGGCGCTGGAATGTTTCTTACGTACGAATATGGACATGCTTGTGCTGGAGAACTGCGTGATCACCCGCTAGTATGAAGATTTCCATCATTACCGCCACTTATAACAGCGCCGCTACGGTAAAAGATACTCTTGCCTCTATACAGCAGCAGGATCATCCGGACGTCGAGCATATCATAGTGGATGGCCGGTCTGCCGATAATACCCTGGAGCTGGTGGCCGGATTCCCCCATGTGGCAAAGCTGATATCTGAAAAGGATAAAGGTATTTACGATGCTATGAACAAGGGCATTGCGCTGGCGACGGGTGAAGTGATCGGTATCCTCAACTCCGACGATATTTATACAGGTCCCGGGGTGCTGACCACCATCGCAGAGGCATTTACAGACCCGGAGGTAATGACCTGTTATGCCGACCTGCAATACGTTCATTCGGCAAACCTGAATCGGACGATCCGCACCTGGAAATCAGGACCCTTTAAAAAAAAGAATTTTTATAATGGATGGATGCCCCCCCACCCTACCTTTTTTGTACGCAGGGAGGTCTACGAAGAGATCGGCTTGTTCAACCTGAACCTCCGATCGGCCGCAGATTATGAAATAATGTTGCGTATTCTCCTCAAACATGGGCTAACTACCCATTATATTCCCCAGGTCCTGGTAAAAATGCGGGCGGGGGGAATGAGTAATGCTTCCTTCGGCAACAGGCTTAGAGCTAATAAAGAAGATCGGCTGGCATGGAAATTGAATGGATTACAGCCTCATTTCTTTACGTTGTATATGAAACCGATCAGAAAAATTACTCAATTTTTAATCAAGTAACTACCGCATTATGGCAAAAGTCGCATTAATTACCGGCGTCACTGGGCAAGACGGCGCCTATTTAAGTGAATTATTGTTGAAAAAGGGATATATCGTACACGGTATCAAGAGAAGGAGCTCCCTGTTCAATACAGACAGGATCGACCATCTCTACCAGGATCCCCACGAATCTCACGTACATTTTCATCTGCATTATGGCGACTTGACCGACTCTACCAACCTTATACGTATCATACAGGAGACGCAGCCGGATGAGATCTATAACCTGGCTGCCATGAGCCATGTACATGTAAGCTTTGAAATGCCGGAATATACCGCTAATGCTGACGGTATCGGCACCCTGCGCATCCTGGAAGCGGTCCGGTTACTGGGCCTGACAAAGAAGACCAAGGTCTACCAGGCTTCTACCTCGGAGTTATATGGACTGGTACAGGCCGTGCCCCAGAGTGAAACGACTCCTTTCTACCCCCGCTCGCCCTATGCCGTGGCTAAATTATATGGCTACTGGATCACGGTCAACTACCGGGAAGCGTATGGGATGTTTGCCACCAATGGCATCCTTTTCAACCATGAATCTCCTTTGAGAGGCGAGACCTTCGTTACCCGTAAGATCACCCGGGGAGTGGCAAAGATCGCCCTGGGGTTCCAGGACAAGATCTTTCTGGGCAATCTCGATGCAAGACGTGACTGGGGACATGCCAAAGACTATGTGGAAGCCATGTGGCGGATCCTGCAACAGCCAAAACCTGAAGACTTTGTAATCGCCACCGGCGTTACCACCCCCGTCCGCGAATTCGTCCGGATGGCTTTTGCCGAAGTGGGTGTGGAGCTGAAATTCAAAGGAAAAGATGAGAAAGAAGTAGGGGTGGTCGTATCCAGCACGAACCCGGAATTCCAGGTTACGGTAGGAAAAGAAGTAGTGGCGGTAGACGCCCGGTATTATCGCCCGACAGAGGTGGACCTGCTCATCGGGGACCCTACCAAGGCGCAGAAACAATTAGGCTGGAAACCCGTCTATGATCTGCCCATGCTGGTAAAAGAAATGGTCCACGCAGACGTAGACCTGTTCCGTAAAGAAAAGGTTCTCAAAGATTCCGGCTTTTATATAAAAAATCAGTACGAATAAGTCATGCAGCAACACGATAAAATTTATGTCGCCGGTCATCGGGGGATGGTGGGCTCTGCCATCACCAGGAAATTGCAAAAGGAAGGATTTACACACCTGATCCAAAAGACCTCCGCCGAGCTGGACCTTAAAGACCAGGCCGCCGTCCGGGAGTTTTTTGAAAAGGAAAGACCTGATTATGTATTCCTGGCAGCGGCAAAAGTAGGAGGCATCCTTGCCAATAATATCTACCGGGCAGAGTTTCTCTATGATAATCTCATGATCCAGAACAATACTATCGACGCGGCCTATCGCGCGGGGGTGAAAAAACTGATGTTCCTGGGATCTTCCTGTATCTATCCCAAAATGGCGCCGCAGCCGTTGAAAGAAGAATACCTGCTGACGGGAGAGCTGGAACCTACCAACGAACCCTACGCCATCGCCAAGATTGCCGGTATTAAAATGGCGGACGCCTACCGATCGCAGTACGGATGTAATTTTATCTCCGTCATGCCCACGAATCTGTACGGCCCCAACGATAATTATGATCTGAACAGCTCTCATGTACTTCCCGCCTTGATCCGGAAATTCCATGAAGCCAAGCAGAAGGGCGAGCCCGAAGTGATCCTGTGGGGCTCGGGGAAGCCAAGGCGTGAGTTTCTCCATGCCGATGACCTGGCCGATGCCTGTTTCTTCCTGATGCAGCAATATAATGAGCCGGGTTTTGTCAATATCGGCACGGGTGAAGACCTGGAGATCAAAGAACTGGCCCTGCTGGTCAAAGAAATTGTAGGGTATACCGGCAAGATAACCAACGACCTTAGCAAACCCGATGGTACCCCGAGAAAACTAATGGATGTGGGCAAACTGCATCAATTGGGCTGGACAGCCCGTATCAGCCTGGAAAACGGTATCCGGAAAGTTTATGAAGATTTTAAAAAAACGTATTCTTAATGTAAAATGCTGTGATTTCCTTTTTTAGAAAGAAACCCCACCCTACCGCTGATTTTAGCCGGCTATCCTGTGATATGCACTCCCACCTCATCCCGGGAATCGACGACGGTTCCCCGGATATGGCCACTTCCCTGGGATTGATCAGGGCATTGATAGACCTGGGCTACAAGAAGCTTATTACCACCCCGCATATTCTGTCGGACATCTATCCGAATACCCCTGCCATCATCGGCGCCGGCCACCAGGAGGTCCTGGCTGAACTACAGCGGCAAGATATATCCGTAGAGTTTAAGGCTGCTGCGGAATACCTGATGGACGACCATTTTACCCGGATGCTGGAGGACGACCAGCCCCTGCTGACCCTGAAGGACAAAATGGTGCTGGTAGAGCTTTCTTTTGCTGTCCCTTCCATCAACCTCAAAGAGTTATTGTTCCAGATGCAGATAAAAGGGTACCTGCCTGTTCTCGCTCACCCGGAAAGATACCTGTATTTTGGAGCCAACAAGGACTGGTATGACCAGCTAAAAGAAGCCGGCTGCCTCTTTCAGGTCAACCTCCTTTCCCTCAGGGGTTATTATGGAAAGGCCTCCGCGGAACTGGCCCAATACCTGGTCAAAAAGAAGTATGTCGATCTCTTAGGTACCGACCTTCACCATGAAAGGCACCTGGAGAACCTGAGATCCCCCCAGCTCATGAATACCGTCAACAGGCTTATTGACTCCGGCCTGATCCGGAACGCCACCCTGTAGGGGTGGTCCCGCGCACCGGACTCCCCGATGGCCATCCCG